>JAXHVR010000001.1:0-47389 GCA_034189005.1 Cyanobacteriota bacterium
TTTTTGGTTATCGGTATTGCTGTTGTCGGCGTCTTAATCGTCGGTTTGGCAATTAAAAGTTTGTACGCCCTCTTCGGTTGATTTTCAGTTCCTAGAGAGCAGGTCTAGAAACCGGGTTTTTTGGAAAAACCTGGTTTCTCAGAGCAATACCTTCGCCATGTTTGCGGAACAATGATAATTCGCCCGCCAGAAACCGGGTTTCTTTGAGAAACCCGGTTTCTTAAATCCCCATGCCGATCAAATATTTAATTTTTGGCGAAGGTATTGTGAGACGGCAAAAAGTTTCTGAAAATAGGATTTAACGAAAACGCTTACTCGTTACTAATTCTCGGTAGTTTTTGCCGTTTCATCTGTTCTCGTTCCACCGCTTCAAATAATGCGGTAAAGTTACCTTCCCCAAAACCTCGCGCTTGTTCTCTGCGATCGATTATCTCGAAAAAAAACGTCGGTTCCCCGAAAAGAGGTCGAGTAAATATTTGTAGTAGCAAAGCATCAAATTTATCCTCTTGCCAATCAACTAATATTTGCAAATCGATAATCTCTCGCCATTCTTCAGGAGATAATATCGAACTAAATTCATCTTTTCTTCGCTGCAATAAGGAATCGTAATAACTAGAAGGAACTGATAAAAATGAAACCCCATTCTGGCGCAGGCGACGGACTATTTGGGTAATATTATTTGTTTTTATAGCTAAATGTTGGATGCCGGCCCCGCGATTTGCGTCTAAAAATTCTTGGATTTGGGAATTAGCAGAAGTTGGTTCGTTAACTGGCAATTGTGCTTTGCCGTCGGGATGAATTAATACTTGAGAATACAATCCCGATCGCCCGGTTTGAATGTTAAATTTTTGCTGTCTCCTAAAACCAAGGGTTTGTTCGTAGAAACTTAACGCCCGTTCTAAATCTCCAGCAGCTACGTTTAATACTGCATGATCTATGGCAGCAAAATCTAGGAAATTAGAGTTATTTTTCCGCTTTTTTTCTCTTTGATTTTCTGCCTCTGTTAAAGTATGAGTTAAAGAACCCCAACCAGCAATTTTTGCCCGCTTCAAATATCCCGTCGCCGTTTGCTGTTGTCGAACTGGTTCTAATACTTTCGCGCCAGCATCGGTGACTTTTTTTAATACCGAGTCTAGATCCCGTACCCGAAAACCAACGTCGGCGACTCCCGGTGGATGGAATTTGAGATATTCGGCAACCGGACTCCCCCCATTGAGAGACTCGCAAAGCATAAAGCAAATGCCACCTTTGTTAATAATTTCCGTACGGGTGTCGTCGGTAGCGTGAGCCTTTGCCGGTCGAAAACCCATTCGGTTAACGAACCAGTCGCGCCAGGCGGCGGCATCAAGGACGTAGAAATGAATGCGATCTATTTCCATAAGTAGTTCGATCTGCTTTTGGGGGATTGATTTTCATCCGTTTTATTGTAACGGCGATCGCTCTTCCTACTACACTTCCTCTTGGCAGTTATACCGCTCTTTGTTCGGGATGCACCAGGATATCTCAATTTGGTTTTTTCCCAGAAACAAGCGATCGCCCCGAAATCTATTTTCTTAAGAGGCGTTTCCCTCCGCTTTTCTCCCAGGAACGGTTCGCGAACTATTAACATATAATTATTTTTTTGTCAACCGCAAATTTAGCCGTCGCTCCCGCAGCCTTACTGGGACGGAGAAAATTTGACTACAATAGGTAGGAGGATCCAAGCCATCTCAAACCACAGGAAAAATTAAGATGACCCTAACAGGATATCCCAACTTAGAATCAATTTTACCAACCCCAGAAGAAGCGAAAGAAGCCAAAATTAGCGCGAAGATTTTGGCATCGTATTTAGAAAATAACCCCTCTCCCGAAACTTTAAAATTGATAATAGATGAAACAGAAGGAAAAGCGATCGCTATTCCAGCCGCAGCCTTACCATTATTAGTAGGAATTTTATCGCATTTAAGCCAGGGGAATACAGTTAAATTAACTCCGATTACCAAAGAACTGGCAGACTATCAAGTAGCGGATATTTTAGGAGTTTCCCGTCACTATGTCTGGGAATTAATGAACTCGGGAAAAATTCCTTACAAGATAGTAAGAAATATCCGCCGTATGCTATATGAAGATGTCATGGAATACAAACAGCGAACTTACGAAGAAGCTCAAAAGGCACTAGATGAAATGGTCGCTGAAGCAGAAGCAATGGGTTTATACGATTAAAAAATGGCAAATTTTACAGTTGTTTATGATGCAAATGTCTTGTATTCGGCAGTGCTTCGCGATTTCTTTGTAGAACTGGCACTAACCGAAGCAGTTGAAGCTAGATGGACGGAGGAAATTCACTCGGAGTGGATGAGAAATGTTCTAAAAAATCGTCCAGACATTACGCGCGATCGCCTCACCAGAACCAAAAACTTGATGGATTTTTATGTAACAAATTCTCTGGTAACTGGTTATGAAGAAATAATCCCAGAGTTGGAACTTCCAGATGCAGGCGATCGGCACGTTCTAGCAGCAGCAATTCGTTGCGATGCGAGTCTAATTATAACTTTTAACCTCAGAGATTTTCCTTCAGAGGTACTTGCACCCTATGACCTCAAAGCACAACACCCAGATGATTTTGTGCTAGATTTGCTTACAATTGACCGTAAAACAGTTTGTCAAGCAGCAGAAAAACAGCGCCGAAGACTAAAAAACCCCCCAAAAACAATTGATGAATATTTGGCAACTTTAGAACAACAAGGACTTATCCAATCTGCTGCTTTAATGCGGCAATTATGTTATCAAAATTAGTCAGTTATAGCAATCCGCTTTCTCAAGTTGTAAAATAGTATAGGGGCAATGGCAGCGAAATTGACCCGATGCTATTTGAGAAATCGTTTAGGATTACTAAAGCAGTCTCAAACCACAGGAAAAAATTAAGATGACCCTAACAGGATATCCCAACTTAGAATCAATTTTACCAACCCCAGAAGAAGCGAAAGAAGCCAAAATTAGTACGGATATTTTGGCATCGTATTTAGAAAATAACCCCTCTCCCGAAACTCTAAAATTGATAATAGATGAAACAGAGGGAAACGCGATCGCTATTCCAGCCGCAGCCTTACCATTATTAGTAGGAATTTTATCGCATTTAAGCCAGGGCAATACAGTTAAATTAACTCCGATTACCAAAGAACTAGCAGACTATCAAGTAGCGGATATTTTAGGAGTTTCCCCTCATTATGTATGGGAATTAATGAACTCGGGAAAAATTCCTTACCAAATAGTTGACAATTGTCGCCAAATGCATTATGAAGATGTCATGGAATACAAACAGCGAACTTACGAAGAAGCTCAAAAAGCACTGGATGAAATGGTCGCTGAAGCAGAAGCAATGGGTTTATACGATTAAAAAATTGCAAATTTAACAGATTACGGAATTAAGAAAATAGTAGCGAAGGCCAAGTCCTACTCCCAAGGGGAAAAAGGCCAGAAATCCAAAAGTTTCCATAAAGCCAAACTTTTTATATAATGAATTCTCAATCGATGCGAGAGAATTCCCAACTCATGGCTGAAATCCCCCAATCTTCAGAAGAACTGGTGGAGGCCCTAAACGGCCTTCAAGACATAACCTTCGAGCTACCAGACCCAGAAGATGAAGAAATAACCGACGTGGACTTCGAGCAGGCAGTGGATGTGGCCTGGAAAGTTTGCGATCGCTACGACCTCCAAACAGACATCTGGCGGGGCCGCATACTGAGAATTATCCGCGATCGCGAGAAAATAGGCGGCGAAGGAAGGGGCAGCGGTTTCTTAAACTGGCTCAAAGAGCGGGAAATTGGCAAAAGTCAAGCCTACTCTCTCATAGAACTGGCCAACAGCGCCGACACCTTAATCGGTGAAGGACTATTAGACCTAGACAGTATTAACAATTTCAGCAAGCGGGCCTTCGTGGAAACTGCTAAATCAGCCCCAGAAATACAGCAGATGGTCACGGATGCCGCCAAAAAGGGCGATCGCATCACCCGCCGCGAAGTCAAACAACTTGCCGACGAGTGGACTGCCATGAGCTCGGACTTGCTCCCTAGCGAAGTAAGAGAAAAAGCCGCAACGGGAGCTATGCCACCTAAGTATTTGGCGCCTCTGGTAAAGGAAATGGAGAAGTTACCAGACATCCACCAAACAGCTATTAAAAAAGAAATAGCCGACAGCCCCGACGTAGATACGGTCAAACAAATGACCTCCGACGCCCGCAATTTGGCTAAATATTTGGACGCGGCGGCTAAAGTCCAAGCTTTGAACGAGTCGGCTTTGGATATGGAGATGGCCTTGGAGGAGGCTTTGCGCTTGGAATGCGTTAACGTGGTGGCGGATCTAGTCAAGCAGGCCGCCCTCTTGGAGACGACGGCGGCTAAAGTTTATACCACTTGGAAGCGAGTGGGGAGTTTGGCGGAGCGACTCTTCGTGGATACTGGCGCCAGTACCCCGAATTTACGACTTTTGCTCGGATGTCTGGATAAAATCTCGGGTAATACGATCGAGGTGGATCTCAGCGAAATCGGCGATCGCGTCATTCGCCTCCAGATCTTGTCCGAAGGCAAGGAGTAGCGATCGGTTTTTCTTATCCCTTGAGATTGAAATTAAGAAACCCGGTTTTTTGAAAAAAACCGGGTTTCTGGCGTTGCTGGGGTTTCTATTACATCAATTAATCCATCGCTAAAATTTTATAACTTCCAAATAATTTTAAAGTTTCCGTATAAGCCGTTACTTCCTCTAAAGCTTCTTTCACAACATCCAAACTGGCATCCGCTTCTAAATCGATGAAAAATAAATAATCTCCCAAAGATTTCTTAGTGGGGCGCGACTCTATTTTCGTCATATTAATACCCCTATCTGCAAATACTTTAAGCGGGTTAACCAAAGCCCCTGGAAGGTTCGCAGGAACGCTAAAAGCTAAAGAAGTATAAGAGCGATCGCCCTCCACATCCATAACCACCCTCGAATTTTCTAAAAACTCTTTTTCCTCATCCGTTAACTCGTTAATCTGCTCCTTCGACTCGTCTTTTAAAATCCAAAAACAAGTACAATTATCGGGATTATCGTTAATAGGGAACTCTAAAATCGGCAATTTATAAAGTGCCGCCGCCCTTTGAGACGAGATCGCACCCGCGCTTTTTTCTTTCTCTAAATGTTGCAATGCCTCTGTTGTCGAATTGGTGGGAATTAATTGCACTTTGGGCAAATATCTTTCTAACCAATTCTGACATTGAGATAATGCTTGTGGGTGAGAATACACTGTTTTAATTTCTTCTACTTCCGTCGCTAAAGATATTAAAGCGTGAGAAATGGGCAATACTAATGCTTGTTGAACTCTCAGATTGTCAAGCTGCCAGAGCGTATCTAGTGTAATCGTGACGCTACCTTCGATGGAATTTTCTATTGGGACCACCGCTAAATTAGTCTCGCCTCCGGCCGCTGCCCGCAAGGTTTGGGCAATACTCGGATAGGGACACAATATGGATTTTTGGCCTACGCGAGTAAGTTTGTTCGCATAAGCTATGGCCGCTGCTTCGGCGTAAGTGCCGGGGGGACCTAAATGGGCAATGGAGATAGTCATTGGGCCACCACTAACAAATTCAAAGTTTACCTTTTGGCCTCAAGCCTAAAACACGAGGCTTATGGTCTTTTTTTTCTCTATTTTCTGTTTTAGATCTTATCTTCAATCTGGCGAGAGAGGTCTTGTTGGCGATCGCTGTGATATTTTTTAATAACAGTTAACATTTTTTTGCTTAATTCTCATGGTTGCCGCTGTAGAATTCAATGGCTTCACTTTATCAAAAGCTCTTGGATAAAGAATTACAGCCGAGAAGCACGCTGGATCGCTAATTCGATCGCCGCCAAAAATATGAAGTTTTATTAAGGTAGTTAAAGAAAGATGGAGCTTTGGAAAAGATCATGCTAGTACGATTTACTGCCTCCCAATCCGTAGAAATTCCCATTCCAGAGCAAAAAGTACCTATCGAACACTATCTGCGTCAGCCGAGAAGGTTGGTAAATGCTCTGGTGGAGCCGAGTAGATTAGAACAATTAAGCGAAGATTGTTTTCGTCTCAAAATGCGTACCCTAAAATTTTTGAGCTTGAGCATTCAACCAACGGTAGATATGAGGGTGCGGGCCAGTTCTCGGGGAACTATTTATTTGCGATCGCTTGGTTGTGAAATTCGTGGCATAGAGTACATCGATCGCCGTTTTTCCCTAAACCTTGCCGGTATTTTAGAATGCCGCCAGATTAACGGAGAGACTTATCTCAAAGGCCATGCCGATCTACAGGTTGAAGTAGAATTGCCCCCCCCCTTGCAACTGACACCAAAACCAATTATTGAAAGCACTGGTAATGGCGTGCTTAAGAGCGTATTGCTTACTATTAAGCAGAGATTGACCCATCACCTTTTGGAGGATTATCTTCAATGGGCCAGCGATGAATCTGAAGGCCTTGTCGAGAAACAAGAAGGCCCGGTTTTTTCTACAAACGGTTAATTTACTCATCGACATCGGGAGCGATGTTGCATCCGCGTGCCGGACGGCTTATCGCTCCCGATCTTTTTTGTCCCGCCCTTTGCCTCCAAAAGGCCATTTGCAGTAATTAATAATTAATAATTAATAATTAATAATTGTTGGACATTCATCCTCTGAATGCCGAATTACCGTTAATACCCGACCGGTCCGCGACCAAATTTTTGTTGAAATTATTTGGCACTACTACTTATTAAGGCCATTATTTTTTAGGCCATTTTTTTGTTACAAAACTTAAAAAAAATAAAAGCGCAAAAAAATATTGCTACAAAACTTAAAGTAATGTAAAGTAAATGAAATCTTCACCTAGTCAAAAACCCTTATAAAATCGGAATGTATAACAACTTCTTTGCTTCTCAGTCGGTAGAATTGCTAGTCCCAGAAGCCCCCGTACCCATCGATCGCTACCTGAAAAATCCCGAACAAATAGTTAAAGCCTTGGGAGACCCCAGTTGCATCGGTCGATTAAGCAAGGATACTTATCAACTGAGAATGCGTCCCTTAAAATTCTTTATGTTAAAAATCGAACCCACAGTTGAAATGAAAATTTGGACAACTGCCGATGGTACCGTGCAATTAGAGTCCACCAATTGCGAGTTACGAGGTATAGAAACAATTAACGAACATTTCCAACTCGAACTAAGCGGCACAATGCAACCTTATCAAGTTGGAGGAAAGACTTATCTCAAAGGAGGAGCAGAATTAGGGTTGAAGATCTTTTTACCCCCACCTTTCACCATGATGCCCAAGTCCATGTTGGAATCTACGGGCAACAATCTTTTGGGAAGCATCTTGCTGAAAATGAAAAAAAGCTTGATGAGAGATTTATTGTTAAATTATCGTCAGTGGGCCCAAGAGAAATCTTTGGATTTAGTTGCTGCTTAAGGGTCAGCCGCACAATCTATAAAATATTGTTTTGAGTAGCGATCGCTACTTATCAAAAGGGAGGGGCAGCTTTAATTGCTGCCCCTCATTTTTGCAAGGACTAAAAGAAAGGCGGTGCTGCCTGGAAGGGCCCCAATCCGACAAAGCTTGTAAATGTTTTTTACTACCATATCCCTTATTTTTAGTCAAATCATATTCGGGATATTTAACAGCCAAGCGCGAGATAAGCTCGTCCCGCCAAACCTTAGCCACAATACTAGCAGCAGCGATCTGTATAGAAAGACTATCCCCCTTAACGATCGTCACTTGGGGGATATGCAAATTGGGAACTGGGCGATTGCCATCGACCTTCACCAACTCAGGCTCCGGTTCCAGTCTTAAAATTGCTCGCTTCATTGCCAGCAGAGAAGCCTGCAAAATATTGAGGCGATCGATCTCCCGAACCGATGCGACCCCAATTTTACAATCAACGGCCACTTCTCGAATTTTAACCGCCAAAACCAAGCGACGTTTTGCAGTTAGCCGCTTGCTATCCTTAACGCCACAAGCGACCAACTCCGAGAGAACTTCATCCGGCAAAATGGCAGCCGCAGCAACCACAGGCCCGAACAAAGCCCCGCGTCCTACCTCGTCAACACCAGCAAAAGTCATTAAACACCAAGTCCCTTAAATCGACGAACCAGAACTATTCATCAATAGAAGCAGAAGAGCGGCGGCGACGGCGACGTACAACCTTCGGTTGCTCGGCTGTCCCCTCAGATTCACCCTCTATCTCCTCGTCCTCCTCCTCATCTTCATCCTCTTCCTCATACTCCTCTTCATTTTCAGAATCGTCATCCTCGGGAGCTTCTGGCTCATCCGCCGCCTCGTCAGACAACAAGGTAGGAGAATCATTCGACTCAGGCTCTTGGGAATCGGGCGAGTCTTCCGCATCCAGGGCCTCAGCTTTATCTGTCCCAACATTGCCAGCAGTGCCTCCCTCTCCAGGCTCCACAACTTCTACCACAACTCCTTGACGATTCTTCAACGAATCATCTTCAACCATAATCAAAGGAGAAATGCCCATCAAAGCATAAACATCCCGTTCCTCCCTAGTCATTTCCACATTAACTATCTCTGGGGGTTCAGCAACAGGCTTGACAATTTCCCGGGGGGAACGACCGGAACGGGTGACTTCTTGGCGACTTGCGATCTGGTAAGTATCAGAAACCCGGGGGAAATTGTTGCCTGCGGCCCCACCAACCGCCAATCCCATCGATTCGTCTTCTGCGATCGGACCCACATTCTCCTCTACTCGGTGACGGTGGCGGCGGTGGCGGCCGCGCGTCGATTCTTGATAGCTTGGATGGTTCAACAACTCCACCTCCGGCACATTTCCTTTGGCTTCCGACTCCCAATCAGAGGAGCTTTCCCAAGAAGGTCGCGTCGCATCGTTCCCACTCGAAGCCAGCTGAGGAGTCTTACTCCAGGCTGGAGACGGAGGCTCGACGGCCTCCACCGGAGGCACTGAAACAACCCCACTCTTAGGAGATTCGCTTTGAGTTGTGCCCTCACCAGGCAAGCTAACCAAATGCCCCAATCCATTACAAGTCGGGCAGGGGCTGCCAAATAGCTCGTAAATATTCTGACCTTGCCGCTTGCGAGTCAACTCCACCAAACCCAACTCCGATAGCTGGGAAATCTGAGGCCTAGCCTTGTCAGCCCTCAATACCTTATTAAAATGCTCCAAAACCTGTAATTGGTCTCGGCGGGAATCCATGTCAATAAAATCGACAATAATCACCCCGGCGACATTACGCAGTCGCAACTGGCGAGCGATTTCTGTAGCGGCCTCGCAGTTAGTCCACAATACAGTTTCCCGCGCCGTAGCCGATCGCGTAAAAGAACCAGAGTTGACATCTATTACCGTCAAAGCCTCAGTCGGCTGAATAATAATGTAACCCCCCGAAGGCAGGTCCACCCTTGGCCTGAGAGCTTCGCGAATCGCCGCGTTGACCCGGAAATACTCCAAAATCGGTCCGGCTTCCCGGTGGTGATCGATGGAAACTTGGGGTGTCTTACTTCCGCTCCAACTGACCAAATGTTGCTTAACCCGCCTGACACCATCGCTAGAATCGACAACAATGCGATTGACATCGGCATTGTACATATCCCGCAAGACTCGCTGGATAAAATCGTTATCCCGATTCAACAAAGCCGGGGGCCGATTCGAGCTAGCTTCCTGTTGGATTAACTCCCACTGGGCCTGGAGGGTTTCCAAATCTTCCACGATCGCCGAGATCTCCATGCCCTGCGCTTCCGTGCGTACCAATAGGCCCATTCCCGCAGGCTTAATCAAAATCGCCAGAGCCCGCAAGCGGTTGCGCTCGCTTTCCGAGGTTAGTCGTCTCGATAAGTTAACCCCTTTTCCGTAGGGCATCAGTACCAAATAGCGACCGGGTAAACTAATGTTGCCGGTCAATCTCGGCCCTTTATTCCCCGTTGGTTCCTTCATTATTTGGACTAGGACTTTTTGTTGGGGTGTCAACAACTCCGTAATCGCGCCTGAATTTCGCTTGAGGCGTACCGGTCCCAAATCGCTAACGTGGATAAACCCATTTCGTTCTGGGTCGCCAATATTAACAAAGGCCGCATCTATACCGGATAAGACATTTTCCACTATTCCCAGGTAAATATCGCTTACCTGATGGTTGCCGGTAGCTACTACCAGTTCTTGAATTTGGTCCTCAGAAAATACGGCCGCAATCCGATGCTGCTCCGCAATAATAATTTGCTTCGGCATTCTACTTCCTCAACTATTTTTCTGTTGCTATTTCTTTTTTGTTACCGATTTTCCCAATACGATCGAGAGTGCATATCTGTTAGGAAAATCTATTTTTTGAAGGCTTTTTGCTGGCAGTCATGCAAAAACTATTGCTTTTAGTTAAACGATCTATTCGTTGTTGCGAATTTAACAGATGCGTTAACTGCTTTAAAGATATTTGAGTTCTCTGTGAAGGCTGAATTAATCTGGGAGCATCTCAAGAATGTAGAAACCCAAAAACTGAACGATTTTTGGTAATGGCTAATAGGTAATGGGTAATAAAAATATTTTATTTTTGCAAAGATGAGATGCTCCCATTAATCTTTTGTCAACCTTCTTCTTTCAAGGTAAAAGGTCTATCTATCCTTGGCCTCGATCGCGAAAAGTCGCCTAAATCTCCCTTGTTATTTTTAACAAAAGATGGTTATGGTTGGCGGGCATTACTACTATAACTCTTAGTCTATGCCCGATCGCTTCTTCTTCGGCTCGCCGCCGATAAGGGCTGCTTTTTACTCCTTAACCCACACAAAATTTATCTTGAAAATTTCGCACCAACTACTACAAAAATGTAGTAGTTTTATTTTCCACATAAATACTACAAATCGGCTAATTAGTTGTAATTCTCTGTTTCTATTTTGGTCATCTAAAAAGGATGCATTTCAAGAATTTAATTACTTGTTACAGGAGCCCGTCAGCGAGTGTAAATTAATTTTTTCTGCCAGCTAACCGCTGACAACTAACAACTAACAAAAAGCGATATTGCTTGGGAGCATCTCATATTTGTAAAAAAACCAATATTTCAACGATCGTTGGAACGTTGGAACTAGGAGACGTTAGAACGTTGCCCAACTAACAACTAACCACTGACGACTAACAAAAAGGGTCAACTTTTTGGTTTTCTTCAAAATTGAGATGCACCCGATTGGTTCGCTTCAAAAGTGACGTAAGCCCGTTCTCAATTAAATTCTTGAGATGCACCCCTCGAATTCATCCCGTGTTTTAGATTAATGACATGAGGCCTTTGGCCTAAATAGAAGCAACGTCCCTCAGAAATAATCCCGAACGATGAACTTGCAATAGCTCCACTTTAACGCCGCTAACTTGCTCCAGCATATAGACAACATGCTGCGGTTGCAGTACGGTCCCGTCATTGCAATAGCTACCAATATACCGTAATAAAGCCTCCAACTTAAAATCTTCGCACGGACTTAAATTATTCGAGGATGCATTTTGGAGTAAAAATCCACGGTCTGTATTGCCAAAATCGGAAAAGTTTTTGGGTAAATCGGTACTGCCAGAAGAGGGAAAGTCCAGCAACTCTAGCTCCCCAAGGCGATCGCGCAAATTAACCACCTTTACCTTACCAGACTTAGTTTTCTTTTCCCACAAACAGGAGTTCCCATCCATAACCTCCCCAACCCAGCGGCTCCACAAAGGCTCGAACCCTTCCTCCGCTTCAACTACAGCCACTTTTAGGAAATACTCGGCCCGCTCCACTAGCCTTGTGGCCACGGGACTTGCCAAATCCACGGGCTCGACGCTATAAATCGGAATCTCTGGGGGCAAGCGATCGCTCAACCTCTCTTTAAACTCTAGGGCATCCATGGCCTCGCTCAACTCAAAATCCACAATTTCCCCCGTGCTAGTTGTCCCCAGAGGCAAAGCAGAAGCAATCATAATTCGAGGGTTCGGATGAAAACCACCGCTAAAAGAAATTGGTATTGCGGCCCGCCGCACCGCCCGTTCGAGCAATTTTGCTAAATCCAAATGGCCGATAAAAGCCATGTCTCCCAATTTTCCAAACCTAGCCCGCAGCCGCAACAGCTTAGTTGTTTTCGGCTCGAAATGACCGGCAAACTGTGGAATTGAAGGGGCTTCGATTACCACATTATGCCCCAAATCGGGACCGCAAACCCCACAATGAGAGCATCCCTCAAAAGAACAATCGGGGACCGTGGCAGCCTCCATGGCCCGCTGCCAATCTTCTTTTAACCAATTCTTATCAATACCAGTATTGATGCAATCCCAAGGCAAAGGCAAGTCTAAATCTTCTGGCATCTCTTTTCTCAAGCAGGAAAGAATCAGATCCCAACTTTCCATTGGGGTAACGCTTGAAAAATCCGTAGTGGCAAATTCAGGAATATTTTTATCCTCAAAGAGCTCCTCTGCTGAGGCAATAGCTTGACACCAAGCACCGAAGGCCCGGTCTAAACTTTCCCACCAAGCATCCATACCGGCGCCCAATTCCCAGGCCTTGCGAATGACAGTCCCCAGACGGCGATCGCCCCTGCCCAAAAAGTCCTCCATCACGGACAATCGGACATCGGTATAGTTGACTTTAATCCCCTTCATGGGGCGAAAAGCCTTTTTCAGCAAAGCTTGTTTCCTTTCCAACTCTCCCTTGGAGACGACAAACCATTGAAAAGGGGTATGAGGTTTGGGAGTAAAGTTAGAAATCGTCAAATTCACCTGTAGCCTTCGCCTGCCTTTGACCCAGCACTCTTGCTGCAACCAACGTACGGTCTCGGCAATGCCCAGGACATCCTCATCACTCTCCCCTGGCAGCCCGATCATGAAATAGAGCTTGACTTTATCCCAACCTTGTTCGCGAGCGATTTTCACTCCTCGGAGCAAGTCTTCGTTAGTCAGGCCCTTATTAATCACATCTCGCATTCTCTGGGTGCCTGCTTCTGGAGCAAAGGTCAGATTTGGTTGGCGATTTCCACCGATAATATTGGCAATATTTTCATCGAACCTATCTACCCGTTGGCTGGGTAGGGATAGAGAAATATTTTCATCTTTGAGGCGATTTTTAATTTCCATGCCTACCGCAGGCAGGGCTAGATAATCCGAACAGCTTAGGGATAGGAGGGAAAATTCGTTATAGCCGGTTTCTCTGAGTCCTTTCTCTACAGCATCCACTACTGATTCCGGTTCCACATCTCTTGCGGGGCGAGTGAGCATACCAGGTTGGCAGAAGCGACAGCCTCGGGTGCAGCCCCTTCGTATTTCTATTACTAGGCGATCGTGGACTGTTTGGATGTTGGGAACTAGACCGATGGAGTAGGCCGGCATTGGGGTTGCCACTCGTCTGAGTATTCGCTCCGGTACCTCTGGACGTATTGGCATTACTGCCCCATTAGGTTTCCTTTCATAAAATTGAGGTACATATACCCCCGGCACCTGTGCCAAATCTAGGAGTAGTTCTTCTCTGGTTAAGCCGTTGGCTTTGCCTTCTTCTATTACTAAGCCTATTTCTGGTAAGAGTTCTTCGCCGTCTCCGAGGACGATGAAGTCGAAGAAATCTGAGTATGGTTCGGGGTTGGAAGTGGCCGTTTGCCCCCCGGCAAAAATCAAGGGTAATTTTTGATTGTTGGCTTCTTTGGCTTGTCTTTCTCTTTCTTGCCAGGTTAAGGGTATGCCTGCTAAATCTAGCATTTCTAGGATGTTAGTGGCTCCTAGTTCGTAGCTGAGGCTGAAGCCCAAGATGTCGAAATCTGTGAGGGGGCGTTTTGATTCTACTGCAAATAATGGGGAACCACCGGCCCTCAATTTTTGGGCTAGATCGGGGGCGGGTAAGTAGGCGCGATCGCACAGTTGTCTCGGTTGGGCGTTGATAATGTTATAGAGGATTACATGGCCCAAATTTGAAGCCCCTACTTCGTAAACTTCTGGAAAGGTTAAGACCCAACGGGTTAATCCCTGGTCCCACGGTTTGTGTTTGGCTCCTAATTCGTTACCCAGATAGCGGGCCGGTTGCTGTATTTCTGATGCGATTGCAATGCTCATGTTCTACCTAGCTTGTTTTGGGAAGGTTAGTGGCTTGGAGGAAGATGTCCCCGTCCATTTTTGCTTCCCTTTTTATTATAAAGATTGAGGACTCCATCAATACAAATTGTAATTTATGCTTTAAATGCTTCGCCCCCTACTGCATCTGCTATGATTTTAAGATAATTAAGCTTAAGTTCTGTATAACATCCTATTTGAGAACCGATCGGGAATTAATCAAAAATAGACTGGCAGCTT
Organism: Cyanobacteriota bacterium; assembly: GCA_034189005.1. GTDB lineage: Bacteria > Cyanobacteriota > Cyanobacteriia > Cyanobacteriales > Microcoleaceae > CALKCV01. Next base: position 14,252 of record JAXHVR010000001.1, read on the forward strand.
TAGGTTTACCAGAGCTAATTTTTGAGGCGCAGGCCTTATTTTCCATAGCCCCGCTTCCTGCAGGAGCTTTTGATTCTGGGGCCATGCGATCGAGATCGCTTCAATTTGTGGGGTTAGATCGCTGACTTTTATTAGCTTTTTATCGGACAATTGAATTATGCAGAGTTCTTTTATTTATTATGAAATCTGAGCGCGTGATTCGGAAACTCGTAGCCAAGGCTCTCTATATAAAAAAATTGACGCCAGATATTGAGAATCAAATTAACAGCGAATTAACCAAGTTAGGTTACATTTCTGATGTTGATTACGAAGCCTTAGAGCTACTCATGGACGAAATGGATGCAGGCAGGATTCAACTGGTGCCTAGCCTGTAATTTGGTTGGCCGAAAGATTTTTTGCCAATCTAATTAAAATCTTGGCCGATTTTTAAGTGAATATCCCCACCATGGCTCGATAGGGGATGTCAATTTGCTTGTCAAGATATTTTTAACCAATTTTAACGATATGTTCGCGATTTTTTATCGTTTAAAATAATTTAAAAAAATCTTAAAATAGAGCTAGTTATTATTAATAAATAAGTTATTTTTAAACCTTAAATATTTAGGGCTAATTTTAAGTCTTAATAAATAGAAACTGAAAAATATTGTTCCGTAGTATGTTTGAGCGTTGCAGAATCGAAGGGAGCATTTTTGGTCTGAGGCAATCTAGGAGAAATAATGAAGATATATATTGGGAGCAAACATTATTTGCCTTTTATATAGCAATTCGTTAGTCAGAAGCAATCGTGTATAACCCTCGCACGAATTGCTAGAATTACATTATGCAGAGGGGTCGAATCATAGAAAAAGTGTTTGGGAGCACGTCAGTTTTGTAAATAAATTTTTTCTGCCAACTAACAACTGACAACTAACCACTAACAAAAAGCAGCAAGTTTTTGGTTCGCTTCATGCATTGACGTGCTCCCAAAGTGTTTTGGCTCGGAGGGGATTTTCCCAATTATTCCTAGTTTAAAGAAACCAGGAACTTTTAAGAGTCAAATGCTAGTCCGTAGAAAAAAGTACCAGAAGAAAAAGATTTAAGAATGGCTAGAGCAATCCGTTCGCGATTTATTTTCAATAAAAAAAACGTCGATCGTCTAAGATTATTCTCCTTTATTCTTGAGTGCATCTCAAGAATAAATGAAGAAACCCGGTTTTTTGCAAAAACCGGGTTTCTTGTATTTCAGTGAATATCCCCAGCGGAAAATACCAGATGCAACCTTAGTGGAATGTAGCGAATGTCATATTTACATTTTTTTTGAACTGGTATTATATTTATGCCTTCGTTCCTAAATGCAAATAACAAGCGATCGAGATTACTGCATATGCGAAGAAAAAAATCAAATATAGACTTGGGGCGAAAAAAATCCTCAAAAGAATTAGGAGAATATTATTATGGCAGGTTCTAGCGCCGACGGTCTTTCTTACATATTATCCGAGGCATCCGATAATTTCACTCTAACACCAGGCTTATTAGGGAGCTATCCCCAGGGCCTCCAAGCCCTAGCTGGCAACGATAGAGTAATAGGCTCTTCCGCAGGGGAATTAATTAATGGCAACCAGGGTAACGATAGCCTCTTTGGTGGGGGTAATGCCGATAGCCTGCGGGGTGGAAAAGACGACGATCTTCTCAACGGTAATTTGGGAGGAGACCTGCTTTTTGGGGACTTGGGTAGCGATCGCCTCGAAGGAGATAGCGGCAACGACACCATGTACGGCGGTAAAGAAAATGACATACTCCTCGGCCAAGAGGGCAACGATATCCTCCTGGGGGACTTAGGCAGCGATACCTTAATTGGGGGAGAAGGCCGCGATGTATTTGCCCTGCGTCAGACAGAAGGCGCAGACAATGCCACAACGGATCTGATCGACGACTTTGAGATTTTATCCGACCGAATAGGACTGCCAGACAACCTAACAGAAGCAGATTTATTATTAAGAGAAGACTCCGCCAGTGGCGGACAAACTCCAGATACTCTGATTCTGCAAGGAGTTAACGGCCCTGTATTGGCAAGAGTGCGAGGAGTATTTGCCAACGAGCTAAGAGGTAAATTCGTCTCTACCAACAGCCTTCTAGCCGGCCAAACCCTTCAAGAACCAGAAGCAGTAACAAATACACAAACTACAATTTCCAGAACGACTAGCTTTAACGATCGCTTTGGCTATGGTTTGGTGGATGCCTCAGCAGCAGTGGCCCGGGCCTTGGGCGAAGCTCCATTTCCCGACGTTCCCGATATAGGCGGCCAACAGTGGGGAGTAGATTTAGTCAAAGCACCGGAAGCCTGGGCTCGGGGGTATCAAGGCCAAGGTACTGTGGTAGCAGTAATCGACAGTGGTGTGGACTACAATCACCCAGAATTGGAAAACAATATCTGGATCAACAACGATGAAATTCCAGACAACGGCATTGACGATGACGGCAATGGCTATGTGGATGACGTTCGAGGTTGGGATTTTGTCAGCGACAATAACGATCCTCAAGACTTAGAGAGTCATGGAACTCATATAGCCGGCACAGTTGCAGCGTCAATTAATCGTGGCGGTACCGTAGGAATTGCTCCCGAGGCCGACATTATGATCTTGAGGGTACTAGACGATAGTGGGGTGGGCAGAGTCAGCGATGGAATAGAAGCTATTCGCTATGCGGCCGATAATGGGGCAGATGTCATTAACTTCAGTTCGGGGGGCAGGAGATTTGTTAGTGCAGAATTAGATGCCATTCGTTACGCCGAGTCGAGAGGAGTCGTGTTTGTCTCGGCGGCGGGAAATGACAGTTTGACTACCCCCGATTTTCCTGCCGCCAATGCCGATCGCGTGGGTATTGCTGTAGGGTCGGTGGATGGGGCTAATCGGTTTTCTAACTTCTCTAACCAGGCAGGTCCGCAAGCTTTAGATTTCGTGGTGGCCCCTGGTGGGGATGGTGGAGTAGAAGACCGAGGGGATATTTATTCGACTGTGCCTTTATTTGTATCCGGTACTCCTTATGATTTCTTTGCTGGTACTTCTATGTCAACTCCCCATGTATCTGGCGTGGTGGCTTTGATAAAGCAGGCTAATCCTAATTTGTCTGTATCTGAGATCGAGAAGATCGTTGTCGAAACGGCTAATCCTAATGCGATCGTTTGAGGCGGGGCCATCTGTACTCCTATCTTTTGAGACTTTGGTTTGATGGCCTTCTTTTCGGTGGGTAGAATTAGTCGTTGACGTTAATTATACCCATTAAAATCTAATATCTAAAAACGTCCTTTGGGGCTAAAGCTTACTAGCTTTAGCCCCAGATTTTAAGTAGGGCGTTCGAGTAGATAACTGGCATAAACCTAGCATTAGCAGGATTTTAAAGATGTTTCACATCTTTAAATAATGTCATTGAGGAGGTAAGTCAGTAGAGAAATTATCGTGCTTTGTCCAAAAAAAGTTTTATCTTTCATCGTCTAATTTTTCCCAAAAAGCGTCTTGATGCTTTACGATCTCGACTGTGTGTGGTGTGAAGTGAAGGAGTAAGATGACTGCCGACAGCCAACTCATCTCCGGCAAGATAATTCGTGCGTTTCCGGAACGTGCTTTTGCGTCTCGAATCCTTCGAGACAGACCGAATAGTAATTTATTAGAGGCTATAGAGCTTGGGCAACCCAAGCGATTATTTGATATCGCCTTTTCCCTATCAGTTCTCATCGTTTTTGCCCCTGTTTACCTGCTTATAGCTTTCCTAATTCTTATAAGCTCTCCTGGGTCTGTTTTTTATGTGCAGGAACGAGTAGGTAAAAACCGAAAGTCGTTCGGCTGTTTAAAATTCAGAACTATGGTGGAAAATGCCGATGAAATGTTGGTAGAAATGATGGAAAAATCCCCTCATCTTCGCCAAGAATTTGAGGAAAACTTTAAGTTGAAAAAAGATCCTCGAATTACATGGATAGGTCGATTTCTACGAGTTACGAGTTTAGATGAATTTCCTCAATTTTGGAATGTCTTAAAAGGTGATATGAGCGTGGTAGGGCCTCGACCTTTGGTGGCTGAAGAACTGCCTAAATACGGTCGTTACATGGATAGAATTTTGACAATAAGACCTGGTATTACTGGTTTATGGCAAGTTTCTGGTAGAAATGACATTCCTTATCCTATAAGGGTAAAGATGGACCTTTATTATGCCAATTTCAGCAATTTCTGGGTGGATTTGTGGATAATTTTTAAAACTATTGGCGTTGTTATTTTTCCTAAAAATAATGGTGCTTACTAAGCTATAGCAATCGGATGCATGTCAATTTAGCAAAAATTAGTCTTTTTGCTGCATATTAGATGCATCGGTTGTTGCTTTTTGGCGGACTGTGAGTTGTTAGTGGGTCGAGCGGGCTTGACTTGCTGGCGATGATATGCAGCCAGGGTATCTCTGGGGGAAAGACAACCATCCCCCTATTTTCCATCAGAATGTATAGCATCTATTATCTTTAATTATTCTGGGTTAAGAAAGGCGATCGTTTCTATTCCTAATAGCCCGTAAACCTTTTAATTAATAATTAATAATTAATAATTAATAATTTGGTTAGAAGCGTAGAGGCCTTAACCTGACTTGCATTGCCATTCTGCCCCTATTTTTTTCCGCATGCTGCATTTAATGCGATTCGATCTAAAACGGCAGAGGAAAAAACTTTTTCTTAACTTCAGACGTCTACTATTTCAGTTAAATTCAAAAAATAATCAAGATGACGGAACGCAAACGAGCCCTAATTACTGGGATTACAGGTCAAGATGGTTCTTATTTAACCGAGCTTTTGCTGGAAAAAGACTATGAGGTTCACGGTATTATCCGGCGAAGTTCTAGCTTCAATACCGATCGCATAGACCATATCTATGTCGATCCTCATAATCCAGATGCCCGTTTATTCCTCCACTACGGAGATTTGACCGATGGTACGACCCTACGTCGAATCTTAGAGGAAGTCCAGCCGGTAGAAATCTATAATCTAGGCGCCCAATCCCACGTTCGAGTAAGTTTTGACTCTCCAGAATATACCGTCGATGCGGTGGGCATGGGGGTGCTGCGCCTGTTAGAAGCAATTCGAGATTACCAAAAGCGTACTGGTATTGAGGTGCGCTTCTATCAAGCTGGTTCTTCTGAAATGTTTGGTAAGGTCCAAGAAGTCCCACAAAAGGAGACTACGCCTTTTTATCCCCGCAGTCCTTATGCCTGTGCTAAGGTCTATGGCCACTGGCAGACGGTTAATTATCGAGAATCTTACGGACTTTTTGCTTGTAACGGGATCTTGTTCAACCACGAAAGTCCCCGTAGGGGTGAGACTTTTGTCACTCGCAAAATTACTCGCGCGGTGGCCCGCATTGTTGAGCGCAAGCAGAAAAAACTGTTTTTGGGCAACTTGGATTCTAAACGAGATTGGGGTTTTGCCAAGGATTATGTCCGGGCTATGTGGATGATGCTCCAGAAGGAGGAACCGGATGATTATGTGATTGCTACTAACGAAACTCATTCTATTCGCGAGTTTCTGGAGATAGCATTCAATCGTGTGAATTTAGATTGGCATGATTTTGTGGAGTTCGATGCCCGCTATCTGCGCCCGGCTGAGGTGGAGTTGTTGATTGGCGATTCTACTAAGGCACGAGAAAAGTTGGGTTGGGAACCTTCGGTGACTTTCGAGCAGTTGGTACATTTGATGGTGGATGCCGATATTGAAGCTTTGAAGAAGGCTAAAGAGCTTGGTGTCGGGTTTGACTAATTAGTGGATTTCAGGGGAATCTCGCAGTTGGGCAAAACCGGGGCGCGATCGAGAGAAAAATAAATCTTGAGAATTGCTATCCGGTTTGCTCGAATTGAAAATTGAACTAAGCCGATTAATCTTTGCTACACCAAAAATAAATAAATGACTACGCTAGATTTAAAAGAAAAAAAAATTGTAGTGACGGGCGGGTCGGGTTTTCTGGGTCGTCAGGTTTTGGACCAACTTCACAAGGCCGGCGCTACTGCGGAGAATATTACTGTGCCGCGATCGCGCGATTATGACCTCTGCACTCTGGATGCTTGCCAAAAGGTGGTCCAAGACCGGGATATCGTTATTCACTTGGCTGCCCATGTCGGCGGTATCGGTTTGAACCGAGAAAAGCCTGCGGAACTGTTTTACGACAATTTGATGATGGGCGCTCAATTGATCGACTGCGCCCACAAGGCAGGAGTAAAAAAGTTTGTATGTGTTGGTACTATCTGTGCCTACCCCAAGTTTACGCCGGTGCCTTTTAAGGAGGAAGACCTCTGGAATGGCTATCCAGAGGAAACTAATGCTCCTTATGGCGTTGCGAAGAAGGCTCTTTTGGTCCAATTGGAAGCTTATCGCCTCCAGTACGGTTTTAATGGTATCTATTTGCTGCCGGTTAATTTATACGGGCCCGAGGATAATTTTGACCCCAGCAGTTCTCATGTGATTCCTGCTTTAATTCGTAAGGTACATGAGGCACAAGAAAGGGGAGATAAGACTCTGCCTGTTTGGGGCGATGGTAGTCCCAGTCGCGAGTTTCTCTATTCTACTGATGCGGCTAGGGGTATTGTTATGGCGACTCAAGCTTATAACGAATCGGAGCCTGTTAATTTGGGTACTAACTATGAGATTACTATCCGCGATTTGGTGGAGTTAATTTGCGAGTTGATGGGTTTTGATGGAGAACTTGTTTGGCAAACTGACAAGCCTAACGGCCAACCCCGTCGCTGTTTGGATACTCAAAGGGCTAAGGAGAAGTTTGGTTTTGTTGCACAGATGGATTTTAAGGAAGGCTTGAAGAAGACGATTGATTGGTATCGAGAAAATGCTGAGTAAATAAATAAACGTATATAGCAATCCTAAATTGGTTGCGATATTTTAGAAACCCGGTTTCTTGAACAATACCAACGCCCTCAAGAAAAAATACCATTTGTAGGTTGGGTGCAGCGAAGCGAAACCCAACAAAATCGTTGGATTTTGCTCCCGTTGATGTTGGGTTGCGCTATCGCGGAGCCCGACCTACAAGAAAATGGCGAAGGTATTGTTGAAGAAACCGGGTTTCTGGCCTCCGAATTTTTCATAAGCCCTGCACGGATTGCTATAGAGATAAAAAAAAGCCGATGAATGAGTCATCGGTTTTTTTTTGCCTCGGTTTTTCGTGGATTTTTAATAGCTTCGTCCCCTTGTAAAAAAAATGCTATTATATCAAGTCGCAATAAATAACCATAAGAAAATAAAGAGAGGAAAAAGGGGAATGCAAGGCAGAACAAAGAACCCGGACTTTTCCCTCAATTATTAATTATTAATTATTAATTGTTAATCGATCTTACTTCGAGGCAAGAAACCCGGTTTCTTGAAGAAACCGGGTTTCTAAAATACCGCTTTATACCAACGGATTGCTATATTAATTATTAATTATTAATTGATATTACGCCTAAAAACCAGTCTTCCAGGGGGCAGCTTTCTTCAGCGGAAGGGGGCAAAAAGACTCATCGACTAGACTTTCACTGCCAACGTTCCACCAAGAAGAAACCTTCCATACCAGCAGTAAGTTATTGGTTTTCTTGAATGTCCAACAATTATTAATTATTAATTATTAATTATTAATTACTTAAGTTATTGCTTTTCTTAATTCCCCCGATGCACCGACTTTTAGTATTCTTGAGAGTTACTGCGTTGGCTCCATCTGGCAAAACTTCCTGTTTAAAAAAGTTGCTGGTATTACCATCGTTCTGGATATCTACTGAAAAATCGAGCGGTCGAAAAGGCGATCGCCGTGATATATTGAAGGTTAGCAGCAATCGAAACTAGCAGAAAATATGGTCAATAACAGTCTTCTAGAAAAAATCAATAAACTCTTGGCACTTGCCAATTCTCCTAACGAAAATGAGGCGGCATTAGCAGCAGAAAAGGCTACAGAGTTATTAACTAAATACAATTTAACTATAGCGGATTTAGGGCCGGGTGAAGAAGAAGATGTGACGACGGGAACTGTGGAAACAACCAGTCGTTATGTGGCTTGGAAAATGCTTATTTTAGCTGGAATTGCTACGGCCAACGGCTGTAGGGCAATGCGTTCTAAAAATAATGGAAATATGACTATTATTGGAATGCCAACAAATATTACTGTTTCTCAACGTCTTTACGAATATCTAACTAAAGCAGTAGAAAGACTAGCCAAACGACATAAAGGAAAAGGTCGGGCATTTCTCCATGCTTTTCGGGTGGGATGTGCGACGCGACTCCGACATAGATTAGAAAAACGCAGGAAAGATATGGAGGAAGAAGGGATAGCTGGTAATAGCGAAAGCAATCCGACACCTGCTATTGTGGTACGTTCTATGTTTGAAAAAAACGATCTTGCTATCGAGGAATACTTAATTAACGAAGGTTTTAAGGTTAAAACTCAAAGGGCAGAACAAGTTAGTTGCGAACAGGGTTATTTCTCTGGATATAAAGCGGGCGATCGCATCAATCTCAACCAACAGCAAGATACTGGTAAAACTATCAAGCAATTAAGGGAAACATAAAAAATATTGGTAAACTTTTTTTGATTTGTGATTTTGGTTTTTCTCTGGCGGCGCGGTTTAATTTTAATTAACTCAGAGGTATTGTTACCTACAAAAGAAAAATAGTATGAGTCTTAGTTTGAATAAAAGTATGAAACTAAATTGATTTTTGATACCAGGGGAGGGATGCAACCCGGAAGATAGGCTTAATAAGCCAATAATCTAGTCAAAAGTATTCGATGGTGAAAGTTTGAGGCTAATCTGAAACTAAGGCTAGTAGCTAATTATTGAAAAAACAGTAGTTGCTGTTAGCGAATCTAAGTGTTAGACTCGATGGATAAAGTTGTTAAGTAGAATGAAAAGATGGCTAAAACAGAAACGGAAAGATCGAAGACTCCAATGACTGGCAAAGCGCTGTTGCAAAAGGTAAAAGAACTTCCCCACTTATCGCGCAAGGACACTGCTATTGCTTGTGGGTATTACACGACAACAAAAGACAACAAGATACGGGTTTATTTAACGAAGTTCTATGATGCAGTCCTTCAGGCAAAAGGGATTTCCCTAGACGAGGATGACTCAAAAGATGGTCGGGGGCGATCGGCTACTTATCGGGCTTGCGTTCATAAAAACGGACAACTGGTAATAGGCTCTAACTATACCGAGGAAATGGGATTAAACCCGGGAGATGAATTTTCGATTCGCTTGGGAGATAAGCACATACATTTGAAGCAAGTAACGTCGGAGTCGGAGGAGGAAATTAATAATAAAGAAGAAGAAGAAGAAGAGATGGAAGATGGGAAATGGGAGAATGGCTAATTGCTAATTGCTAATTGCTAATTGTTAGTTGCCCTCTTCTCTTGTAGGATGGACAATTCCCAATTCCCTGTAATTTATGAAAAGCCGCGACGAGTTACTAGATAAACGGCAAAACTACCTAACCAATGACTGCCTGCGTAATGTCGATCGCTGACTGCAGCAAGTCCCACTTGACGATGAAGGCGGGCCCTTGCTTGGAGAAACTCTCGACGGCCATCCTCCTCTGGCAGTCCGGAAATAATACCTTCGAGCATCCAAGCCCGACTCAAATTTAAGCCGTCTAAGTGAGACTGTTGGTAATCTGCCGGATCGTCAACTCTGGCGGGTTGGAATATATTTTGGTTTTTTGATAAATCCGGCAAAAAATCACTCAACCACTGGGCAAACTCGACTGGTGGCAGCAGACGTCGCATCAAATCTGCGGATGCCAAACTGGGGGAGAGAAAGTCATAGCCGAGAGGTTCGATCGCCCAGGGATAGTGGCGATCGCTATCATAAAACTCTCGCCCTTTCTTCTCCAGCAAGAAAGCAAACTCGGAATTATCCGTAGTTTTTGCCCAATCCCAGACTAAACCGAGAGCAAAAGCCGTCTGGCGGTGAGTGCCGATGCGGGCGGGTATGGAAAGCCCAGAAAGCCAGTTATATAAATTAGTTTTTACTGCTTCTTCTAAAGGCTGGAGAATAGCCAACCATTCTTTAGAATAAGCATTTTGCCATTCTCTCAATTCTGCGGTAAGTTGCAGCAACCATGCCAACCCGTAGGGACGCTCGAAATTAGGCTTGCGCTGTAGATAGGCAGTTTCCCCAGAAATCTTCTCTGGGGTAAGATTGTAAGCGATCGCCTCTTTTGCTGCCGAACAAAACTCCGCATCTGGATACCACCGCATCAAACGAATCAACAACCAATGATTGTGTACTGCGGAATGCCAATCCAAACAGCCATAAAATGCGGGGGTTAACTGGTGGGGCGGTTTGACTTCAAACTCTCCCTCGCAAAAGTATTGGTTGCAGTTGGGATATTCGCGACGGATGCACTCCAAAGCTAACTGGGCGAATTTTTGAATCTCAGATGAATTCTCCATATAATTAATAATTAATAATTAATAATTAATAATTAACGTTCCGAGCAATTAAGGTTGAAAGCCTGTGATTGAAACGCTTTTTTACAATAAAAGGTAATTGGGAAAATGTTAATTGTTAATTGTTAATTGTCGAACAATTACCTTTTACCAATTCCATGTCTGTAACCGAAGAAATTCTAGCTCAAATTCCAGGAAACCCCAAGGAAGGTTTGCGAAAAGCCGATCGCCTCTGGGAAAACCTCAAACAAGGCACCGCTCCCATTATAACCGCAGTGGAGGAAAACTCGCAACCTCTAGAAACTACGGAATGGGATGCGGTCATCTGCGGCGGTACCCTGGGCATTCTGGTAGGGGCGACTTTAGCCATGCAGGGTTGGCGGGTTGCCATCGTCGAACGGGGGATCTTGCGAGGGAGGGACCAGGAATGGAATATCTCCCGCCACGAATTAGAAGTTTTGCGGGAATTAAACTTGCTCTCGGCAGCAGAATTAGAAAAAGCGATCGCCACTGAATACAACCCCGCCCGCATCAGCTTCCCAGACAGCGAAGATATCTGGGTCCGCGACGTACTTAATGTCGGAGTCGATCCAGTTTATTTGTTAGAAATTCTCAAACAACGGTTTCTCGATGCCGGGGGCGAACTCTTAGAAAATACAGCTTATCAAAAAGCGATCGTCCGCCCCAACGGCGTCGAGGTCCGAGTTAGTAACGGGGGCGCGACTGGAGAAGAAGAGCGATCGCTAAGTGCCCGCCTCCTCATCGATGCAATGGGGCACTTTTCTCCCATAGTCAAACAAGCGCGAGGGGGCAAAAAACCGGATGCCGTCTGTTTGGTAGTCGGTACCTGCGCCACTGGCTTCCCCAAAAACGACACCGGCGACATTTTCGCTTCCTTCACGGACATCCAGAACTACTGTCAATATTTCTGGGAAGCATTCCCCGCCCGCGACGGACGGACTACTTATCTATTTACTTATCTAGACGCGGACCCAGAGAGAATGAGTTTAGAAACATTGTTTGGGGAATATCTGCGCTTATTGCCGGAATATCAACAGGTGGAACTGCGGCAATTGCAGTTCAAACGGGCCCTATTTGGCTTTTTCCCCTGCTATCGCGACAGCCCTTTAAAAACTCCTTGGGAGCGCATTTTGCCAGTGGGGGATAGTAGCGGCAGTCAGTCTCCTTTGAGTTTTGGGGGTTTTGGGGCGATGTTGCGCCACCTGGGGCGCCTGACTGGAGGTATTAACGATGCTTTGGCAACGGATACTCTCAGCACTTCGGCCCTTCAATTGTTGCAGCCGTATCAGCCTAATATATCGGTTACTTGGTTGTTTCAGCGTTCGATGAGCGTGGGAGTGGGGAAAAATCTGGATGGCGATCGCATCAATCAACTGCTGGCAGGGGTGTTTGAGGTAATGGAAGATTTGGGCGAACCAGTGCTTAAGCCTTTTCTCCAGGACGTGGTGCAGTTTCCTGCCTTGACTCAGACTTTGCTTAAAACTTGGATCGCCCGTCCGGGGTTGGTTGTTAAGGTTATCCCTCAAGTGGGAGTTGTTAATTTATTGGATTGGATGGTACATTATTTTAATTTAGGGGTTTATAGCGCTTTGTTTCCTCTGGGGCGGGCGACGGAACCTTGGATTAAGAATTTGCCATCGGTGTCGCAGTATTATTATCGGCGCTGGTTGGAACAATGGAAATATGGGTCGGGAGGCGATTACTAATTAGGGTCTGCTGTCGGGAATCGAAAAAGTCTTCGAGGGTGGGGAGGGTGGGAGGTGTGGGAGGTGTGGGGGGAAAGATTCGTACAGTAAAACTTACGGGTTCAACAAACTTTTTGGGAATCCCACACGGACCACACGGACCACACGGACCACACGGACCACCCTCTGCCTTTTTCGTGCCGCCCCTAATTAATAATTAATAGACCTCTTGCAAAAGTCGCTTGTAAAATCTTTTTTAGCTCTTTTTTCCTTAAAATCTCTTACCCTGTTGCCTGTTGCCTGTTGCCTGTTGCCTACTTCTGCAAGAAGTCTAATAATTAATTCTCCGTGCCAAATTAATTGGAATTTAGCAAATAAGGGCGATCGCGTTTATTGTTTGAGAACTACGCGATCGCGTCCTTGTTTTTTAGCTTCGTAGAGGACTTCATCGGCAGCAGCGATCGAATCTGCCGGCGATAATTCCTCTGTAGGAATCATGCTAGAAACTCCCAGACTTAGGGTTACATATTGACTTGCTGTTGATGACCTATGAGGGATTTTTAACTTTTGTAACTCATAGCGAATTTTTTGGGCCACCTTCACGGCGTTTTTAGCCCTTGTATTGGGCAAAATTATCGCAAATTCTTCGCCGCCGTAACGGGCCGCTAAATCTTCTGGATATCTTACAGAACGAGCGATCGCCCCTGCTACTTGCCGCAAACATTCATCACCTGTTTGATGTCCGTAAGAATCGTTGTAGAGTTTAAAATAATCTACATCGCATATTATCAAAGATAAGGGCTGTTTTTCCTCCATCATTCGTCTCCATTCTTGGTTGAGATATTCGTCGAAGCGGCGACGGTTTGCCAGATGAGTTAAACTGTCTATATTAGCTTTTTTTTCTAAAATTAAATTAGCTTGTTGTAGCGTCAATTCCATTCGTTTGCGATCGGTGATGTCGCGGAAAGTAACAGCCACTCCATCGCCAATTTTAACCGCCACTATCTGAAACCAACCCTTAACATATTCGTGTTCGTAATAAAACTCTTTATTAATAATAATGCCCGTGGTTACTATAGACGTGTAATACTCCAATAAATTTGTTTTTTTTAGACTCGGTAATTCTTTTAAAAAATGTTTCCTCATCAAGTTTTTTTTTGCTTTACCGATAGTTTCTGCTGCTACTGGATTAACCAACAAACACTCGAAATCAACCACATTATCGTTCTTATCTCTCACAGAATTAAATGCCATAATACCATCCAAAGAACTATTTAAAACGCTTTCTAATAACCCGCGAGATTCTTGAAGATTTTCTTCAATTTTTTTGCGGATATAGATTTCTTCTTCCAAGCGTTTTTTTTGCCTTTGGATAGTTAATTGATTTTCAATCCTCGCTAAAACTTCTACATTTTCAAAAGGCTTAGAAATATAATCTACCGCCCCCAAATGGAAAGCTTTTACTTTATCTAAAACTTCATCTAAAGCGCTGAGAAATATTACTGGAATATCTTTAGTTTGTTGCTCCGCTTTTAATCGCTTGCATACTTCATAACCATCAATTAATGGCATCATAATGTCTAACAAAATAATATTTGGAGGATAGTATTGAACTGATTTTAGTGCCAATTCTCCGTTAGGTGCTACTCTAACTTTATATCCTTGAGTTGATAACATTTGAGTTAACAGACTTAAATTTGCCGGGCTATCATCAACAACTAAAATGTCTCCTCTTGCAGTAGTAGATTGCTCCTGATTCATAAATATTTAAGGAATTAACGAATGTGGAAAATAGGAAGTAGTAGATTCTTAATTTAGTATAAAGCAGGATCTATTATTTGGCAAGCCTTTATTTAATCGTGTTCGTTAGTACCGCTACTAAGGGGCAACTGGACGGGAATTTCAATAACAAATTCCGTTCCCTCTCCCAGTTTGGAATTGCAAGTAAGTTTACCTTGGTGTTTTTCCACAATAATCCGATAACTACTGAATAATCCTAAACCAGTGCCTTCTCCAACCTTTTTAGTAGTAAAAAAAGGATCGAAAATTTGCGATATTATGTCTCTATCTATGCCAATTCCATTATCAGCAATAATAATTTTCACAGTGGCATCAGTAGTTGTTAGAGTCTGAATGCGAATAGTTAGATCGGGATCGACAGCTTCTCGATTTTTCACCTTTTCTTCCAAAGCATCGATCGCATTCTTAATGATATTCATAAATACCTGGTTGACGGCGCTGGCGTAACAACTAATTTTCGGAAGTTTGCCATAGTCTTTAATAACAGTAATAGCCGGTCTAGTTGTTTTTAGCCGCAGTTGGTGTTCTAAAATCATTAACGTACTGTCAATTCCCGTATGGATATCTACAGCTTTCGTTGCAGATTCATCGTGACGAGAAAAGGTACGCAATCCCCCAACAATAGTAGCAATTCTTTCTGCACCTCGTTGCATGGAATTCAATAGTTGAGGTAAATCTTCGGCAATAAAATCTAACTCTACTTCTTCAAGAATTGTTTCAATACAAGGGTTAGTTTCTGAGTATTGCTCCTGATATGCTTTAATTAACTTCAATAAATCTTGAATGTATTCTTGGGCCGGGGTTAGATTGCCAAATATAAAGTTAATTGGATTGTTAATTTCGTGGGCAACACCAGCTACAACTTGCCCTAAAGCTAGCATTTTTTCGTTTTGGATTGCTTGAGCTTGAGTCCATTTAAGTTCTTTAATAACTTTCTCTAAACTTTGGTTTTTTTCTATTAGTTGTAATTGGAGCGATCGCGCCCGCAATTGATTTTCTACTCTGGCTAAAACCTCCACTGCCTGAAATGGTTTGGTAATATAATCGACACCACCAACATCAAAAGCTTTTACCTTATCTAAAGCTTCATCTAAAGCGCTCAAAAAAATCACAGGTATCTCTTTAGTTGCTGGATTTGCTTTTAACTTTAGGCAAACTTCATAACCGTTCATTTCTGGCATCATAATATCCAATAAAATCAAATCTGGAGGATTTTTTTCAACGGATTTCAGAGCGAATTTACCGCTTGGTGCCGCGCGAACTTTATACCCTTTTTCCGATAAAAGCTGAGTTAATAGGCTTAAATTAGCAGGAGTATCGTCAATAACCAAAAGAGAGCCTTTATAAGCTACAGATTTATTCTCAATCATCACTATTAGGTCAG
This sequence comes from Cyanobacteriota bacterium, assembly GCA_034189005.1. Lineage (GTDB taxonomy): Bacteria > Cyanobacteriota > Cyanobacteriia > Cyanobacteriales > Microcoleaceae > CALKCV01. The sequence goes on from JAXHVR010000001.1 coordinate 29,563, forward strand.
TTTGAATTATTCGTAGGAGCTAGTTAATTGTACGGATCGACTAAACTTAATAACTTATCAAAATTATAGCTATTAACATAAATTAACATAGAATTTGCCAAAAACTCGTTTTGATAATAAATTGCCTCGATCGCCTCTTGCATTTGCCCCAAATCTTTCTCCAATATTGCTCGATGAAATTTAGCCAACCATTCCTGCGGTAATCCTGCTAAATCAGCGGGCTTAATATCCTCTCGCCATCCTGCCAGAACGTCGGTTTTAGGAGGTTAAGGGTAAGAGGCGATCGCCCGTTTCTTCCATTAATTTATCGGCTAGTTCTTTGACTGCATATCGAGGGTTTTTGCATGACAAATACCCTAGCAAACCTACCGTTGCAAAAATTTTGCGGAACGACCGACACAACCTGCAGGGCGATTTTTCCGTTAATTTTGCAGATATAACTGGGTAAGGATTTGCTTTACATAATTTATATCTTTGATTTATGGAGGTAATTTTAACCCTTGTTTGCCAAGGGTTATATCGATTATAAATTCTTTTTAAGATACTCGAAACATCTCCAGAACCCGGTTTAATTGCACGGAATGAGATGCCTTAAATAAAAGCCTATCGCCCGGTTCCACAAACTCTTTTAACCGCCTCGCCAATTTCTGCCGACAATCTTTCTCTTCGATATTTTCTATTTCTAAAACAGGGAAACCATCAGCCCCCTTTGCCATTGCCTTAGCTTCTTCAACATCTGCCAAAATAAATAAAGCATCCAGCTTCAAATCTCGGGCAACAATTCCCACTCGTTCGTGAAATTCTAGGGATTTTTCTCCCAATTCTTTCATGGTTCCCAACACGGCAATATGACGCTTGCCTGGAGTTTCAGCTAATAGTTGAAGAGCCGCAACGGTAGATTCTAAACCGGCGTTATAAGTCTCATCCAAAATTGTAATATCTTTAGCTAACTCGTAGCGTCGCGCCCTTCCTTCTGGTAGTTTTACTGATAAACTTTTTTTTACAGGTTCCCAGAGAGAATTTAGAGGGACACTTTTGCCGGCTATAACTTTAAAAACTGCTAAAGCAGCTAAGTAGTTAATAGCATTATGTCGCCCGGGTAATGGTAAGGGTAACTCTACGGATTCTACTTTAATAGTGCCTGCATCGATTAATTCTCCTCGGAATTGGCCTGACTCTAAACCGTAGGTTAAGGTTTCTCCCGATCGTACCCCGGCCGCTGTTTCTATTAATCGACGGTTGTCTCCATTGAGGATGGCAATGCTACTCTCGGGCATCTCGGCCAGTAACTCGCATTTAGCTTTAGCGATCGCCTCCTCCGAGCCCAGACGGCCAATATGAGCCGTACCGACATTGGTTATTACTCCCACAGTGGGGCGTGCAATTTGAGTTAATAAGGCAATCTCTCCAGGGCCGCGCATGGCCATCTCCACCACAGCATATTGATGCTCTCCAGAGAGTTGTAAGAGAGTTTTGGGGACGCCGATTTCGTTGTTATAGTTAGCCTCCGTTTTGAGGACGGGGCCTTGGGTGGCTAAAACTGCCGCGATTAATTCTTTGGTAGTAGTTTTACCTACGGAACCCGTCACGGCAATTATGGGTATGGAAAAGCGATCGCGCCACCAACGAGCGATGGCCTGATAAGCCTTGAGAGTATCTTCCACCAGCAACAACGGAACTTCTGGATGTCCCGGGTCAAGAGGCCGTTGTTTGCTGACTATCGCTGCAACTGCACCTTTAGCGATCGCCTCTTCCACAAACTCATGGCCATCAAAGTTTTCTCCTACCAGCGCTACAAATAAGTCCCCTGGTTTGAGGCTGCGGGTGTCTGTGGTAATGCCCGTAGCTGGTTTGAGGCTGCGGGTGTCTGACTGAGTAAGGGGCCTCGCACTCAGTATTTCGATCGCTTCGGCAGTCGTGATACAAAAATTCATAATTAGCGGCACTTTACGGTTCAAAAAAGATATGCCATAATTATCTTAGAAATCTCCTCTATTTATCCAAAATACGACCTAACTCTCGGGGCCAAACTTTTGATTTTTTAACTTTTCTACTTTTGAACTTTTCTATTTTTTAACTTACTTAGGTTACTAGGAAGAAAAAAATAGGCTTTAAAGGTAAAAAATAATTTGTAGTATCTTCTAGAGAAATTTAAAAGTTAACTTTCGATTTTGGGGATGTCCTACTTAACATCTTCAGTAAATAGACAAAAACAATATCTGCCAGAAGCAAAAGCTCAACTTATGGTAGTTTAAGTTGTTTGTAAAAAAGCTATAAACCGGGTGCATCTAAAGAATGAATAGTATCAAAAGTAAAACGCTATTAATCAGTTTTTGATTTGTGTTAGTTGGAAGACCTCCGGAGCTTGCAAAGATGAGATGCTCCCTAAAAACTGGCTCTATCTAGTGGGCTGCCCCTAAAGAGCTTCGTTTACTAATGCTAATACTGGTAATGGCGTTGAAATCAAAAAACCATCACAGCCAGGGAGTAAACAAAAGTGAAAACTATGCAAGTTCCTAATAACCGAAAAACCATAGACAATCTAAAACAGCAACTTTACGATCGCTTGCTAGATTTGGTAGAAAACGACCCATCCAGCGAAGTAATCGATAAATTTCGGATGTTATTTATCCAAGGCAGCGGATACCCGGATGGTGAAGTAGTAAATGCCTTAGAAAAGATTGCTGGAACGAAAGAAATCGAGAAAGAATTTAACTTTATTCTCAACCGTTGCTGCCATATTTTAATCAATCGATGGCAACCTTGCGGTGGGAAAAAAGATGCCATCGTAGAGTTGATTAAGCTATTTGAAGAGGTAGAAAATAGAAGGGGAAGCCGAGCTTATGGCTGCAGAGGCAGCAGACGAGTATCAGAATTAGTAAAAGATTTTACCACGAGCGAGCAATATCTAACTCTAAAACGTTTGGCAGAAGTGATCGACGAATCTCCTCGTGCCAACAGCAATAGTGACACTGCTTTAGCTCAACCATTAAGAACTTTAATACCTCGCTATCCTTACTTGTACAAGCATTGTTTGGTGAGTTCAGATAGCAGTTACGACCACCAGCAAGCCATCAAACAAATTCAACAAGAAAAGCAGCGAGAATATGAAGTGAATTTATCTCAATACGTCACTCATAGAATTAGAGAAATAAGACTGGCTCGCCAGGGTAGGCCAACAGCGACTAGAGAAAATTCTACGATCGTCACAAACCCTACTTTATTGAAAGACCCAGAACTATTTTTTGCCCTCCGGCAATATGTCGGTAAAGTTGAAACCGGTCGTAGTTATAAAGATTTAGCCGAGCGCTTTTTGGTTCATACGAAACAGCCTCAGTCGTACCGGAATTTTAAAGATAGCTTCTATGAATACCTAAGCACATCTTTGGAGTTGGATTGTCGTAATGCTACCCGCAAATTTAATAATAAATTGTACAAACAACTGCAAAGAACTTTGGAACACAGCCATGAAAAGCAGTTGAACGATTCTCTAATGATGAGAACTTGCAGTAACACCCTCAACTTTCTAGTAGTAGATAGTACCCAGCGACCCGAGCATTTTCTGTTTCTAGACCTGCTGGGTAATTTAGGACCGACTGTAACTATTGGTTTGCTGCTGAAAATTGTCTTGATATGCAGTAAAATCAGACCATATTTAGAACAACGATTTGCCATTTTGTTTAACCATTACGAATCTAAGAATCGAGAAGCCGTTCAATGGTTAGTAAAAGCTCTGGAAAATATGCATCTGGCTTTAAGTACCAATTTAGGAAAGGTTGACCTTTCTTTTATTCGTTAATTTTCTTCGATATATAGCAATCCTAAATGGATTATGAAAAATTTTGGGGTCAGAAACCCGGTAACTTCTGCGAAACCGGGTTTCTAAAAGATCGCGAACGATCTAGCATCTCGTAGGTCGGGCTCCGCGATAGCGCAACCCAACAAAATCGTTGCAAAACCCAACAAAGATGTTGGGTTTCGCGATCGCGTGCGCGCTACCTACAAGAAAGTGGCGAAGGTATTGTAAAATATCGCGAACGATCTACGGCTTGCTATAGCAATCCTCGCGCGAGATTTGTGGAAAATTTTAAAGGGGTGCAGGTCACTTTAGCATCTGCGAAAAAACGGCATTTTTTTTAACTACCCACGATAGGGTAAAAGAAAGCCAGAAGAAGCTAGACGCAAGCAGGGTTTTTATTAAGAAGAAATAACTCCGGGTGGCGATCGCCGGAAGATTTTAGTTACAATTTGACATAGGCGGGTTTGGCTGTCATTGCCAAACCCGCCTATCTATTAGATTGCTTTATAGATGGGAACTGACAATTAATTTTTAAGAGCGCAAATGGATCTAGATCGAGAATTAGAAAAAACCATATTAAATTTTTCAGACATTCAAGCAGAATTAAACCTGCGACACGCCAAAGACGCTCTAGCAGATTTGGTAAATAACCTAGATTTAACCCCGGAAGAGCGTGAGGGATTAGAATCAGAAATCGGCGGACTGGAGGCAATGCTAGAGAAATTAGAACGTACCTGCGTCCAAATTGCAGTATTTGGCATGGTGGGGCGGGGCAAATCTTCGGTCCTCAACGCCCTTTTAGGAGAAAATGTCTTTGAAACAGGCCCCATTCACGGCGTTACTCGAAATACTCATCTCAAAGAGTGGCAGCTAGAGCGAGATACGCCGACAGAAGAAGAATCAGTTGCTAATACTCTGACCTCTTATCGCATCTCCCAAATCGAACTGATCGACACTCCCGGCATTGACGAAGTGGACGGGGAGACTCGCGAAGCTCTTGCCAAACAAGTCGCCGGGCAAGTAGATCTGCTGCTGTTCGTAGTTGCAGGAGATATTACTCAAGTCGAATACGATGCTCTTTCCCAACTGCGGGATGCGGGTAAGCCGATGTTATTGGTGTTTAACAAGATCGACCAATACCCAGAAGCCGATCGCATGGCGATTTATCATAAAATTCGCGACGATCGCCTGCGCGAGTTGCTCTCTCCAAATGAAATCGTCATGGCGGCAGCTTCTCCTCTGGTAGCTAAGGCTGTCCGCCGGGAGGATGGCACTATGGGAGTTCGGATGAACCGAGGGTCCGCACTGGTGGAAGATTTGAAGCTGAAAATTTTGGAGATTTTGGACCGAGAAGGTAAGTCTCTGGTGGCTTTGAATACTATGCTCTATGCGGGGGATGCCAACGAACGGTTGGTGCGCCGGAAGATGGAGATTAGGGAGCAAAGCGCTAATCGGATTATTTGGAATGCGGTGATGACTAAGGCAGTGGCGATCGCTCTCAACCCGATTACGGTGGCCGATATTATCAGCGCTGCGATAATTGATGTGGCAACTATCTTGACTTTATCTAAGCTTTATGGTATCGAGATGACTCAAGCCGGTGCCGTGGAGTTATTGCAAAAAATCGGTATTAGCATGGGTGGGATTACTGCGAGCGAAATGATGGCTAACGTGGGACTTAGCTCCCTTAAAGGCTTGTTGGGCTTGAGCGCCCCCGTTACTGGCGGGCTGTCTTTGGCGCCTTATTTATCGGTAGCTGCCACTCAAGCGGCGGTGGCGGGGTTGTCTTCTTATGGCATCGGCCAAGTGACTAAAGCTTATCTAGCTAATGGTGCCTCTTGGGGAGAAGACGGTCCGAAGGCCGTAGTCAGTCATATTTTGGAATCTTTGGACGAGGGCTCGATTATGAGTCGAATTAAGGAAGAATTGTTGGCAAAGTTGGATTTGAGGAAAGTAGGCGATCGCTTGCCAGAGAAATTTAGAAATTATAGCTAGTAGCGCCACTACTAGGGCAAGTTGGTTATTTGAGTGTAGGAAAATGATTTATCGAGTCGAGTTTAAACCTAGAGCAATTAAAGATTTACAGGGAGCATCTCATATTTATAAAAATACCAAAAAATCAATGCTTTTTGTCAGTTGTTAGTAGTCAGTAGTTAGTTGGGCGACTAACAACTAACTACTGACTACGTTCGAGAAAGCGTCAAATTCTAGGTTCTATTCTTGCATTGAGATGCACCCGTTGTTTGAAGTGGTAGGCGAACTGTTGGTCATTTACCGCGTGAAACACAGAAAAGATGCTTACTCTAATAACAAAAGGAGGAAATAATAATGATAAAATTACATCCTGAATTTTTAAGCAAAAACGGGAAAAAAGAATTTGTTGTTTTAACTTACGAAGAATTTGAAGCTTTAGAAGAATTGCTAGCAGATATAGAAGATTTAATGGATTTGAGAGCGGCGAAACAAGAAGAAGGGAATATGCCGGGAGTGCCTTTAGAAGAAGTTAAGCAGAAATTGGGATTATCTTAAAAATATTTAAGGTGCGCCGCAGCGCACCTTATCCTTGTGTTTAACCGTAGAACAGGCATCTTGCCTGTTCTACGGGTAGAAAAATTACTTCTTAGCCTTGAAGCTATTCAACCATTCCCGAATTTGTTCGGAAGCAATGTCGCGACCGCCCAAACCAAAAGACAAAGCAATAGCAACAGCGATCGCTCCCAACAACAAACCGAAAGCCAAATTCACGATATCGCTAGCAATACCCATTTGTTGCAGGGCCATTGCCGACACCAGAATAATAATCCCAACCCGGGCAGTTTGAGCCAAAAATCGAGCTTGGCGACTGCCCGGACTGTCAATCAAACTGAAAGCCAGATTGGCAAAATACAAACCAATAGCAAATACCACCACTCCCAGCAGCACTTGACCGGCTATTAATAAAACCTGATTGACGATCAGCGTTAAAGCTTCCAGTCCCAGGATATCGGTAGCCGTAACCGTCGCAAACAGCATGATACCGACCAAAGCAACAATCCCGACAATTTCTGAAGGAGTGCGCCCCGGGCTTGGCGGGCGGTTCGTACCTTCGTCTTGGAGTACCGTAGCATTAGGATCGGGAGATGGTGGGGCCGGAACTCGCGGACCCGGAGTAGATGGCAAACCCAACCAATTGAAAATATTATTGAAACCAATGCCCGTCAGAATATTGGTAAGCAAATCCGAAACAAACCGTCCGATAACGTAAGCCACCACCAAAATCAAACCAGCGGTGAAAATATCGGGAATTGCTTGGAGAACTTCCTGGAGCATAGCCACTGCCGGGACCGAAATAGATTCGATCTCCAAAGCCTCCAAAGCTGAGATAGCAAAAGGAATCAGGACTAGAACGTAAACAACCGTACTAATAATACTAGAGAGGGATTGACCGCCAGTCGAGGAACTAATGCCAAACCTCAGACCGAGGCGATCGGTACCCGTTGCAGCTAAAAGATTTGCCACAATTCGGCGTACCACCGTGGCTATTAACCAACCAGCCGCCACAATAATGACCGCCTTAAGAATATTCGGCAGCGCCGCCAGAATTTCATCCAGCATATTCTGAACTGGTTGAAGCGCCTGTTCTAATCCCAAAGCTTCCAGCACTGGAGGCAAGAACAGCAAAAAGATGAACCAATACAGAGCATTAGCCAGAGTATCGGTCAGTTGGATTTGCCCGGTACCTGGGGTATTGCCCGCTTGTCGGTTCAAGCGTTCGTCCAAACGCAAGGCCCGGAGCAATCGACTTACTGCGAGCTTCACCGCAGTTGCCACCAACCAGGCAATACCCAACCACAGCAGGGCACCTGCTAGCTGGGGCAAGAAGCCAGCGATCTGATTGAGGAAAGTATTGAGGGGTTCGGAAACCGCCGTCAAACCCAGTTGGTTAAAGAACGCAACCAGGACGAAGATCATTATTAGCCAGAAAATTACTGTGGAAATCCAATTCTCCACTGGAGGTAACTTTTGCCCTGCTCCAGAGCCCGTTACCCAGCCGGCGATCTTATTATCTATGTCCGTTTTTTTCAGCAATCCGCCGATGAAAGCAGAGATTGCCCAGGCAGCTATAGTGCCTATGATTAAAATCGCTACCGCTCTGCCTATATCCCATAAGTTGGCCTGAACCAAATTTAAGTCGAAGTTTGAGAAGCTCTCTTCAATCTGGGCCAGAATATGAGACGGCAGCATCAAATCGGATGGGAAAGTTCCCATAACCCGATCTTGTATCATTTGTTGCCAAATTCCATTCATGGTTTTTTAGGTTAACCTTAATTTTGACTAGCGAAAGAAACTGCTAGTAATATGCCACAAGCTTCTACTGAAAATGCCACTTAGTCAAGTTTTCGAGCAATCTATTTTTATTAACAGCCCCAGTACCACTGTTGAGAGTTGTCTTACCGAGCGGGACTTAATGCATCGATGGCTAAATCCTCTGTTGCGTTGCGAGCCGGTCGGTGACTGGGACACTACTGTGGGGAGTCGCAGTTGCTTTATCATTAAAGTTCCTTTTTTACAACCCTCTTTGGATAGCGTAGTCGTGGAACGAGAGCCGGGTTTAATTGTCTGGGGCTTTGAAGGTTTTTTTTCGGGGCGCGACAGGTGGGAATGTCAGCCCCAACCTGAAGGAACTTTATTGCTGAATCGATTTGAGTTTGAAATTCCCAATCCTTTAATTGAGTTTGGTTTTAATACATTTGCCGCTTCTTTAACAAAGGCCGATATGGAAGCGCAACTGCGACGGTTAAAACAGGTGGCAGAAAGACAAAATTTGCGCCGATCTTGAGGAATTTACGGCAAAAAAAAATCCTCTACGTTTAAATAGAGAATTGATGGTTTTATTATGGGGAAACTTTCGATCGCAAATCTTGTCTTTCCCCTATTAATTTGCCTTAGTTAAAAGAGCAAAAAAGCGCTTTTACTACATTGAGCGATCGCAAACTATCTGTTGGACTGCCGGCTGATTTTTCACAAATTGTAAGGCTTCGCGTCCAAACATTACTCCTTCCTTAAAGAAATCGACAATACCATCGCCATCAATAACAATAGTATCGGCCCACTCAAATCTTCTGATCACTTCCATAACTTTAATTTGTCCGTCTCCAATCACCCGATCTACTGAAGCAATCACTTCGTTGACAATTGCATCCACGTCTTCACTACCAAAATAACGACCTAATTCATTAAGAACCAACCTGCCATAACGAGACCTTAGTACGTCATCCACCATACCCGGATCTACTTCTACTTGATAGCTTAAAATATCGCGAACTTGTTGTATTGCTTCTTCGCTAGCATTAGCAGTTAAAAACAAGGAACGCAATTGGTCCGATTGGTTTCCAGTATTAGCAAAATCTACTAATTCCTCGACGGTAATAGGTAAGTTTATTGCTCCATATTTGATTCTAATTCCGTCTATAGCGTGGGCGGGGTGAGTGCTGAAAATTGTTACGCTGGCAGTAATAGCTAATAACACTGCCAAAGACAGAGATAACAATTTTGAAACACCCTTATTCAAAAAGGAAAACTGCTCTACAACTGCTTGAAACCAGTTCGATTTCCTAGAATTATTCATCTTTCTTTTCCTCACAATTTTGATAAAAATAGTTGGTCTATCGAGTAATACAAGCCGTCTAATTGTAAGTCTGTTTGACGGATTAAATAGTTTCCGCTACGACCACTTTTACAAGTGTCATATACCTCGGTCCATCCTACCGAGCAACTCTCGAATTAGCTCGGCATCCCTAGCGTCGGGAACATTAACCAAATAACTCTCCAAATCTTGTCGAGCCTCGGTCCAACGTCCTAGCTGGTAATATAATACGCCTCGGTCTCGTCTTTCTACCACTGCCTCTGGAAATAATAACAAGATTCTTTCAATGGCCCCTAAAGCTTTTGATTCTTCCCCCCGGTTAAGATAGATAACTTTGAGATTGTTTAACATCCGCGCCAGAAATTGCTTGGCACTAACTGGTTCGAGAAATTCGGGACGCATGGCCACGGGCTGACCGTAAACTTGGGCCAGCCTATCGGCGCAATCTTGCGGAAACAGAATTTCCCCCCGGTTGAAGGCGTCCACATAAATATCGGCATCTTCAAAATCCGGCCTAATTAAAAAATGTCCCGGCATTCCAATACCCACCATGGGGAAATCTATCCGTTTGGCAATTTCTAAATAAACTAAAGCTAAGGTAATGGGGATACCAGTTCGCCTGTCGATCGCTTCGTTAAGAAAACTATTGCGAGGATCGTAATAATCTTTAGTATTTCCCCTAAAACCTAAATCTTCATAAAGATAGTTATTAATACTTTTAATTATCCGCAAGGGATAAGTTTCTTCAGGCAGCCGTTCTTTTATTTCCTCTGCCATGACATCCAGAGCATTGCAATATTCCTCTGTATCTAGTTCTGGGTATTCTTCTTTTGCTAGATAAAGAGCAGCTTTTCCCAGGTCTATTTCTTCCTCGCTTTGATATATTTCTCGATAAAATAATTGTCTGGCTAGAGTAAATTCCATTTTTTGTAATTAATAATTAATAATTAACAATTAATAATTTGATTGTTGGCGTGCGTTCGAGTTTTGCTTGCATTTTTGGGTAACGGAATATTTATCTTACTCCAGAAACCGGGTTTTTTGAACAATACCTTCGCTGAATTCAAAAATACCATTAGTAGGTAGCGCGTTAGCTTGTAGTAATCGCTTTAGCGATTTATAAATATGAATCGCTAAAGCGATTACTACGAACTTTTCCTTTACCCACATTTTTAATCTGGATGCTCTACTACTAATGGTATTTTTTCTTTTGGCGAAGGTATTGTTAATCCCAGTCCTTAATCCTCTATTTTGCTTTATTTAGACAACATTTAATTCTATGGATTCAATAATTTCGTTTTCTATTTTATCTACGGCGGTCATAATTCCATTTTCTGGATTTTCCAAAATTGATAGCTTCATCTCTTGTAAATAATCGGCAATATTCTCGCGCAAAATCGGTCTGTCGATCGCCACCGTCCGATTATAATCCCACAGATCCCAAAGGATAATCCCGACACCCACAATAGGATCCAAAAGTTCGGCACCAATTTTTCCCGCCAAACTAGCCCCCGTCTTGGTAGCAATTTTCGCACCCGCTTTACCCGCCATTTTCGTAACTACTTTACTGCCTACTTTTAACGCTAAAGGAACCGCTAAAGGTTTGAGCGTTAAATAAGCGCCTCCACCGGCTAATAACTTCATCGACAAACTCGACACATTGCCTTCCGTATCGTTAATACTCAACGCAATGCCGTTAAGATATCTATTCCAATCTGCTTGTGGTATCTGGTAAGTAAGGGGAACGTTATTAAGATTAACGCTCAAATCTTCAAGGTAACGCTTAACCGTTTTTTGCGTCAATCTTTCTAGTTTCAATTGAGCGATTTGCGGTCTTAAAACCCGTTTGGCAAATTCTTCCTGGAAATCTCTGGTAATCGCTTCGGCAACTTTTTCGCTGGGAGTAGGATTATCGGATTTTAATAAGTGCAGCGTACCGGAGGAAACTTGAAGGAAAAAGCTTTTTAGTTCCCTTTGTTTTTGATTGAAATAACCAAAATACCAGTCTAAAAAACTTTCATCAACTCGATTCATTAATTCGTTAATCCAGATATCCAGTTCTTCTGCTGCCAATCCTTTCGCGCTGTCGCGGGAATTGTTTAATGCCAGGACCATTGCCCTATCTACCGCACTCCAATCTACGGTCTGTACGACAATTTCTTGGGGCGGATTAATATTTTTAGTGTCTGTATTTGGGGCGAAGGCTTTAGCGATAAAAAATTGACCTAATAGGGGAAGAATGACGATTAAAATTATAATTCCCCAGAGAAAAGGAGCGATCGCTCTTATCATCTGCACCCAAGCGTAGAGTCGATTGGTTTTCTCGGAAAAGTTGCCATCTTCGGGGTTTTGATTGGTTTCTTTTTGGCGATCGCTCATTATCTTTTTCCTTATTTATCGGGATTTGTTTGGATGTAGCAATCCGTAGATCGTTGGCGGTATTTTAGAAACCCGGTTTCTTAAAGAAACCGGGTTTCTGGCATCAGAATTTTTCATAACCCCTGCACGGATTGCTATATCAATTTCTTATTATAAAGTCTTCTGCTTTTTTGAAGAAAGTTTTACTGCGATTTCCTGACGTTACTTCAATCCCATACACCTCGCCAGAATACTCTTTAATCATCCCAGACATTCCAAGACCGTTCCCTTTAATTACAATAACCTCGTTTCCAACTTCAGGCTTTTCTAAAGTTTGTATTCTATCTAACTGCAATAACTTTTCTATTAAAGTATCTTTGCTCCATTGAGCTTGGTTTAACTCGCTAATTTTTCTAACTAGCGTCCTATTATCCTCAGCTAATTCTTCCTTTTCTTTTATTCTTTTCTCCAGTCTGACCCTAGTATTTCTGTAAGTATCTTCTAAATCGTCTAACTTCCACTTCAAGTCGTCGTTTTTTTGTTCTAATTGAGCTAGTAACAAAGTCAAATCTGCTGCGGTCTTTTCTAAGGCTTCCGTAGAGCTTGGCACAATCTCTGCTTTAGCAGCAGTCAATTCTCGAACTTGTTTCTCCAATTTTTCGTTTTGCTCTTGTAAAGCTATTAACTGCTCTTCTAGTTCGGCGATCGCCTTCCCCGAACCGCCATCTAATAACTCAAGTTTGTCGGGGCATTTAACTCTTAACTCTTTAATTCGGTTTTCATTAGATTTGATTTGCAAAATTATGCTATCCGCTATTTCTTCCGGTGCCGATGCCAGTGCTTCTTTTAGTTCCGAATTGCGTATCGCTAAATTAGCCAATTCCAGAATTATTTCTGAAGACGAAGAAGTGTTAGCTGTTTTAGATTTGGTTTTCCTGGCAGTTTTAGTTGAAGCGATGCCCAAATCTCTTAATGCTAATAGAGCGTGCTTGTACTTGGGAGAATTGTTTTCTTGACTGGCTATTTTGTCTGTTTCTTCCTTAATTGTTTCCCAACCCTCCCCCAGGTCGTAGCTTTCCTGTAGCTCTTGCCAGAGTTCTTCGGTTAACGGCCTTTCTAATAATAGCGCTTCCTCCTTGGCTTTTCTTACCTGTGCTGCCGAGGTCGGTCGATGTTTGAGCTTATTAATTACATCCCGCCCTGCCGATAGCAGTTCTTTGATAGCGCTCAAACTCCAACCATTAAGCTTGTCCCTCAGTTCGTTTTTGAGCCTGCCGGGCAATTTCTCGAACTTTTTGGCGATGCTCATCAAGGTTCTGGCCAGCGTTTGGGTGTGCTGCCATTGTTCTGAGTTGAGCCACCACAAAAATGTTATCTTACCGTCGCTTTTGCCCAACTCCTGCTGCATTTTTCCTTGCAGTTGGTTTAAGGTGCGGCCCTGGTGGAGCATTTCTTGGAAGGTATTTTTCAGAAATCCGTTAAATCCCCGGACTGCTTGTTCTGCTGCCTTTTTTGTTTGGGGGTTGAGATTTTCAAAATTCTTTGCTATGATTAGATTAATCACTGGTCAAATACTCCTTAATTTTTTTGAGGTTGTAGTGGCTAACTTCGTACTCTCTTAAGTAAAAGGACGAGGTTAGCGTATTGAATCAGTTTTATGAAAGAGCTATAGCTGGACGAACAGCTGTAGCTCTTATTTTTTATTTTTCATGTTTTCTATTTTCTATTTTCTATTTTCTATTTTCTGCTAGTTCGCTTTGGCCACGACTTATGGGCCATTGAAAACTTGTTAATCTACCTAACTGGTATCTTAACAAGTTTACACTAACAATGCACGAAAACGAAGCTTAAGATTTTTCTAGCCCCAAGTCCGGTAGTCTGTCTGCGTGGAACTTTGCTGTTGTCAGAGATTGGCAACTTTGATGCGGGTTTTTTTTTCTTAACACATTTGTACAGTACCACAAGACAAAATGTCAAGAGCCATAATGTAAATTTTTATTAATCTGCGATCGATTAATAGCTGGGGATATTAAGCAGTGGACTGTCATACTGTTTTAGAATGGAGTAGAAGTTCACAGTCAAAAGGTAATCTATGGCGAGGGCAAGAACTGGTCACTCACAGGTAATTGTCTATTTGAGAGAAGAAATTAAAGAAGCCTTTAAAATAATGTCTGTCAAGGAAGGTATTGCTATGTCCGACTGGCTGGCAGAGAAGGTATTGGAGGTTGTTATTGAAAAGGGGTATTATCAAGAGTCCGATCCAGAACGCTATGAATCCTTGGCAGAGCTTGTGACAGTTAGAGAAGAAGAGCTACTATTGGCCAAGATAGCCAAGGGTACGCTCAAAAAGCTACAAGATGGCAAGCCACCGGAAGATACTCTGGATGTATTAAAAATAGGTACTGCCCTGGGAATGTCAGCAGAACATGTGATGAAGCTCTATCAAAAGTCTGGCTTTACAAAGAGCGCGACTAATGGAACGCCTGCAAAAGCCCTATAGCAATCCGTGCATTGGTTAAGAGTCGCAGGCAAAAAACCCGGTTTCGCAGAAGTTACCGGGTTTCTAATAGATAGCATAAGATTTAGGATTGCTATAATTATTAATTATTAATTATTAATTATTAATTACTTCAAATACCGTGACTTTTTCCAATCACCCAATGCCTGCGGAAAAAACGCGCCAGCGAGGATTCTTCTAACTTTAAAAAAATAGGTCTGCCGTGGGGACAAGTTCTGGGATGGCGAGTTATCTGCCATTGTTCTAATATATCCTGCATCTCTGGCACAGTCAAAGGCGTACCGTTCCTAATAGCGCTGCGACAAGCAGTGGCGACCTTAGCAGCTTCTAAATCTCCCCCCTTACTAAGTTCGATTAACGCATCCGAACAATCGTCGCGCTTGGCTAAAATTAAGGGCGCGTTGCGAGCAGCCCAAAGCTGTTCGCCAAAGCTATCTACCTCTAATTCCAAACGTTCTAACTGTTCCAATTGAGCGAGAGATAAATTACTAAGAATAATAGGAGTTTCCAGAGAAACTAACTGCCAAGCATCGCATAATTGTTCGTACAAAATCCGTTCGTGGGCGATGTGTTGTTCGATTAACCAAATGCCGTTAGGATGTTCGGCGACGATGTAAGTTTGGTGGAGTTGAGCGATCGCCTTTAACTCAATTAATCCTAAGTCTCGATCGCCTGAATTTCCCCCATCTCCCCCATCAGATTTGCGAGTATTATAAACCCCCTTTTTTTCCGAAGCCTTTAATAACTTCTCCACCCTTTCCGGCAGAGGAGATTCTGGCATCGTCTCCGCGCCGAGTTCTAAAGCCTTATCGATCGCCCCTTTAATTTGCTCTTGCCAGTAAGAGAGATCGTGCAAATAAATCTCCGTTTTCGCTGGATGCCGGTTCCAGTCAATTTGATGGGGAGAGATTCGCAAGTGGATAAAACAAATAGGATAGCGATCGCGAGGACAAGTTCTCGCCAAAGCGCTAATAATAGTTTGTTCTAATTCAGGCGATCGGATAGTGCGGCCATTTATCCCTACCTTCACCCAATCCGCCCTTCCACGATGGCAGCGATCGGGCAGGCCTAGAACTAATTCTAAAGATTGTTTGCCTTTGGGACTTGTTGGCGACTCCCCGCCAATTTCCATTCTTACCTCCTCCAAGTCGCTAAAGCGAACCCCCCGCACTAATTGGGGGAGGATTTTCTTCGCAGTGGAACTCCGACTAATTTGCAACCAAGGTTTATTATCCTGGCGGACTTGCCAAGTAACTTCAGGGTGACAAAGAGCAACTTGTTGAACCAGGAGTTGAACCCTCCGCAATTGTTGGGCGGCCGAGGGAATTCCTTGGCGGCGTAGAGGCCAGCGGCCGAAGAGATTAGAGACCTTGACCACCGTACCCGGGGCGATCGCCACCGTCTCCTCCTCTATTGCTTCCCCTTCTTGGTTATAAACTACCCGCCATCCTTCGCTATCTGCCAGAGGCATCCCCGTATTCGGCCGACTGAAAATCTCCAACTCCGACACATGAGCGATGCTGTGGAGTGCTTCCCCGCGAAATCCCAGACTGGTAATTTGGGAGAGGTCTTTGAGATGGGAAATCTTGCTCGTGCTGTGGGCCAATGCAGCTTGTTGGAGATTGGCCAAATTCATGCCCCTACCGTTATCTGCTACTTGCACCTGCCATTTTTCCGGCACTATGGAAATAACAATACGAGTTGCCCCTGCGTCGAGGGAATTTTCCACCAATTCCCGCACTGCTGCTGCAGGAGAGTCGATTACCTCTCCTGCAGCGATTAAGTTGATTACTTCTGGGGGTAGGGGTTGAATTTTAACCGTCATTTAATTGGGGTAAATAGAGCCAGAATGTTGTTCCTTCATTTTTGTTTGATTTAAAAGTAATTTCTCCCCCATGAGCTTCCACGATAGATTTAGCGATCGCCGTTCCCAACCCCGTACCGCTTCGTTTTCCCTTAGTAACAAAAGGATCGAATAAATGCTCTTGAATGTCTTCAGGAATCCCCGGACCGTTATCTGAAATTTTGATTTCTACCCATTTATCTTTAGCCTTGGCAGTAACTTCTATTCGCCCCCCTTTTTCGTCAAATGCTTCTATGGCATTTCCTATTAAATTTTGAAAAACTCGCTGAATTTTGTTTTCATCTGCGTTAATAACTACATCGGCTAAATCTACCGTAAATTCTACATCTTTAGACTGCAAGTAGATATTATGTAATTTTTTAAATTGCTTAAGAATTTCCTCAATATGGATTGGTTTTTTGTGTAAAACGGAAGTACCTTTTGCAAATTCAAGCAGTTCTTCTGCCATATTTAACATTCGGCGAACTTGTACCTGAATTAAATCGCACCACTCCTGAGTTTCTTCATCCTCGTGCAGATCCTCTATCATTTCACTCGATAACTGAATCCCTGTAAAAGGACTTTTAAAATCGTGGATGATACTGTTTACCATTTCACCCACCAAAACCATTTTATTTTTATGGACTAATTCTTTGACATATTGGTCGGTGGTAAAGCGCAAATGGCTGATAATATAACGAAATAAATTGAGGATAACGCTGCCTTTAGTATTCTCCAAAATTTCCATCAGTTTATCCCTAGGAATTTTTGCTAAAATAGTGCCGCTGTAAGCTAATGCCCTAGCGCTACGAGGCTGCCCGTCTAAGACTCCAAATTCTCCAAAAAAGTCGTTGGGGTTTGCATGAGCAACTGTTTGATATTGTTGGTTTTCAGTGCATTTGCTAAAAGCTACTTGACCTTCGAGAACTAGATACAAAGAATCAGGAATCTCTCCTTCTTGAAAGATTACTTTTTCTTTAGGAAAACTTTCGACTACGGCTACTTCGCAGAGTTGCTCTGCTTCTAATGCCTCGAAATAGGAGATGAACCGATGATATTTGATTTCCATATTACCCTGGTTTCTTTTTAATGTTTAAATTTATTTCATGGGGAATTGAGAACGGGGAATGGGGAGCTTTCAACTATAGGGTTTTTCAACAACCGATCGACAAAAATTCAGAATAGCGATTAGCGATCGCCTTGGGGGTGGGGGCGCGATCGCTTCCCTAAGCAGAGTAAGTAGTCGTGCATGCGGAATTTCAACTACCCCCTTCAAAAAGGTAGCTGCGGAGTTATAAGTACCTCAGAGATTCCATAACCGCTATAACAACTAACAACTAACAACTAACAACTAACAACTAACAACTACCAACTAACCATTTCCTAATGCTATAACAGCATTTTGCCCCCCAAAGCCAAAACTAAAACATAGAGTATTTTTTACCAGAGATTGGCGCGCATTTTTCACCAAATCCAGATCGAACTCCGGTTCTCTTAATCCCACAGAAGGGGGCAAGATCTGATGTTTTAATGCCATCAAACAGAAGGCAAAACCTAAAGCGCCAGATGCTCCCAAGGTGTGACCTGTAGATCCTTTAGTCGAACTTACAGCTACCCCTTGGGGAAACATTTTTTCTATTAGTTTAGCTTCGTATCGATCGTTTAATTTAGTGCTAGTTCCGT
>JAXHVR010000001.1:47489-56029 GCA_034189005.1 Cyanobacteriota bacterium
CCAGATGCTCCCAAGGTGTGACCTGTAGATCCTTTAGTCGAACTTACAGCTACCCCTTGGGGAAACATTTTTTCTATTAGTTTAGCTTCGTATCGATCGTTTAATTTAGTGCTAGTTCCGTGGGCGTGAATGTAATCGATATCTCCGGGGGATAATTGACTGCGCAGGAGGCATTGCTCGATCGCCATTAAGCCACTTTTTGGAGTTAAAGCCGGTGCGTTTGGATAACAAGCATCGTTTGTCAAGCCAAAACCGAGAACTAGACCCCAAATAGGAGCCTTCCGCTTCCGGGCAAATTCTGCCGACTCCAGCATAAATACCGCCCCTCCTTCTCCCAACACCAAACCTTCCCGATGTCGGTCAAAAGGATAGGCCCCAGTTTTAGCTAAAGCTCGCATTTTATCGAATCCTGCCAAAGTTAAAGGCGTAATCGGTGCTTCTACCGCTCCGGCCATCGCTTGTTGGCATTGCCCAGTTTCGATTAACTCGCAAGCTAGAGCGATCGCCCAGATACCCGTAGCGCAAGCTGCCATCGGTGCTAACACTGGTCCCCTAGCACCTATTTGACGG
Organism: Cyanobacteriota bacterium; assembly: GCA_034189005.1. Classification (GTDB taxonomy): domain Bacteria; phylum Cyanobacteriota; class Cyanobacteriia; order Cyanobacteriales; family Microcoleaceae; genus CALKCV01. The sequence goes on from JAXHVR010000001.1 coordinate 48,060, forward strand.
GCCGCCTCTATTCCTACCATCTGAGGGAGCAGGTCAGGGAAATCCGTTATCCTTCCTCGGTCCCGTTCCATGGCCAGTCGCTCCAATCTTCCTTGATAAGCGCGACTAGAACCGATTACGACCCCACAGTCTGGCAGTGGAGGCATCAAACCCGCCGTTTGAATAGCCTCCTCTATTAGCTGTGGGGCGAAGCAGGTCGGGTCTGCCGGCACCGAATTAATTAAAGCCAAAGGTCGCGGTTGCAGTTCTTTATAAGGTCGAGCAAGTTCGATGGCAGAGTAGCCTTGTAAAAGTCGCTGCCAGCTTTCCTTTAGATTTCCTAAAGCTGAAATTAGCCCTATTCCTGTTACAGCGACTTCCACACTTTTAGTTTTAGTTACTCCCAGGGGAATTTTTGAGGTTGTCCAATCCCTCAACTACCCTTACTGACTCGATGCGATCGCCCTGTTGGATGCCATCTACTACATCCATCCCTTCCGTCACATATCCAAACACGGCATAGTTACCATCGAGGAAAGGTAAATCTGTCAAAGCAAAATAAAATTGCGAAGAAGCCGAATCGGGAACGTTAGACCTGGCCATTGCCAAAGCACCGCGAGTGTGCTTCAAAGCTGGTTGTTTGTTCCCTCCTAAGCGATCGAAAGTCTGACTGTATATTGGTTCTTCTGCGCCTTTGGGTGTAATTTCCAAAGGAATGTAACGCTGGTTAGAGGTTTCCGGATCCATAAAACCACCAGTGCCCAACCTCGCCACTGGGAAGTTAGGATTCTTGCTTTGGGGGTCTCCACCTTGAACCACAAATGGTTGGGGTTCTCGTACTACTCGGTGAAAGGCCAGACCCTCATAGACTCCTCGTTGGACTAAATCTATGAAATTACCCGCCGTAATCGGCGCGTTGGTTCCATCTACTTCAATAGTTATGGAGGAACCGTTGACAACCATTAGTACAGTTGCCTTTCCTTCTAATCTAGCTAAATTGTTTTCTTGGGAATTGGTCACAATAATTGTTTGGTTCGCCGATACCTCGTTAGAGGCATCGGTACTAGACACATCTTTGAGATTGTTGGCCGATAAGCTCGCGCATCCGGCTAACATCAAGATACTAATTATTAGTAGTGGCTGCCACCACTGACGAAATTTTATTTGCATTTTTACCACTGAGTTTATTGAGAATTTCGGGGTCGCTATGGCGATTTACTTTTTTAGTCCTTTTCCTCCGTCAGATTAGTATGAGTTAGGCCTAAGTCATACTTTTACTCTTCAAAGATTCTCTTTAACGGCATCTTGGAGTAATTCTAAAATCTAAAACACCTACAGTCCTTCCAAGGGAACCTTGAGGAATCTTGCCAATTTGGCTCCTTCCGTTTCTAGTGTAGATAAAGGCAACGGCTGTCCTACCCGGGTTAGCGGTAACTGTCGGCGGTCTTTGAGGCGTAAATAAAGCGCTCGCCGGGGATTGAGACCTTCTTTGATATCGACTTTCACGGATTGGACATCTTCGGTAGTACAAGTAAATTCTACCCGACGGTTTTTGCCGGGGAAGCCCCAGCGAAAAATAGTTATTTTGTCCGTTTCTAGGTTGAATGCGTTATAGCCGCCGCCGATATCTAAGAAAATAGTCACCCAGAGGTAAAGTCCCAAAAGGGTGCCCGCTACTCCATAGAAACCCATGGCAATACCTTGGGGTAGGAAAACAAGCTCTCTGGCTCCCTCAAATGGTAAGAGATTGACATTGAGATAACTGGACAGTCCAGCTAATAGGAAACCGAGGCCACCGACGGAGATTATTGTGGCCCATAAATAGTTACTCGGACGTCGAGAGCCTAATATTTCTTGGCGCATTAGGCGATCGCTGCTGGAATTGACTTTTGCGGTCATTTGACTTCTTTAGTAATTGTTTTCTGTTTTTAATTTTTTATTTTACTAGATTTTGTCTAAAATCTAAAACCAACAATTTTAATAGAATTAGGGGAAGGAGAATTGCAAATTTTGTTAAATTTATTTATAGTTATGTTAACTTGATGAGAAAGCGGGCAGTTTAAAAAAAGCAAAAAAAGCTTGAAGCCTCCTAATACGGAGGCTGATATAACAAGGCCCATATTTACTTGTCAAGCTAATAAAGCGGTATAACAAAAAGTAGTGTTTTTGGTATTATTTACCAAAGAATTAGCTGCTACTTCTTAAAGTTTTCAGCATAGCCCTTTGCCGGGGAAAACGCTCCCCGGCTGTAAGAGGGTTATTGCCTAGAGCGTCTTGTGAAAACAACGAGACGCAAAGCCAGCAACAGCCTTTGCCATGAGGCAATGCCATACCGAATTTCATTGTTTGCGAGCGATGAAAACGGTTAAATGTTGCACCAAAAAGTTCGTATTAATTTTAGGAGGTTCTACCCAGTGGTATCGCTCTCTACAAATATGATGGGCGGTCGCGACCAAGAGTCCACCGGATTTGCCTGGTGGGCAGGTAACGCCCGTTTGATCGATCTCTCCGGTAAACTACTCGGAGCTCACGTTGCCCATGCTGGCCTAATCGTCTTCTGGGCTGGAGCCATGACCATTTTTGAAGTGGCCCACTATGTCCCAGAAAAGCCCATGTACGAACAGGGCTTAATCCTGATTCCTCACCTAGCCACCTTGGGTTGGGGTGTAGGTCCAGGCGGAGACGTAGTTGACACGTTCCCCTACTTTGTGGTAGGAGTTCTGCACTTAATCTCATCTGCAGTTTTAGGTTTAGGTGGTATCTACCACGCCGTTCGCGGTCCAGAAAGCCTAGAAGAATACTCTTCCTTCTTCGGGTATGACTGGAAAGACAAAAACCAGATGACCAACATCATCGGCTACCACCTAATTCTTTTAGGTTGCGGTGCCCTGCTGCTGGTATTCAAAGCCATGTTCTTTGGCGGTGTCTATGATAGCTGGGCCCCAGGCGGCGGCGACGTCCGACTGATTAGCAATCCTACCCTGGATCCTACCGTCATCTTCGGTTATCTCATCGACGCTCCCTTTGGTGGCGAAGGTTGGATTATCGGCGTTGACAACATGGAAGATATCATTGGCGGTCACATCTGGATCGGTCTTATCTGCATCGCAGGCGGTATCTGGCACATTCTAACTCGTCCCTTTGGTTGGGCGCGTCGGGCCTTCATCTGGTCTGGAGAAGCTTATCTTTCTTACAGCTTGGGCGCTCTGTCCATGATGGGTTTGATTGCTGCTTGCTACGTCTGGTTTAACAACACTGCTTATCCCAGCGAATTTTACGGTCCTACCAACGCTGAATCTTCTCAAGCTCAATCCTTCGTATTCTTGGTACGCGACCAAAAATTAGGTGCTAACATCGGTTCTGCCCAAGGCCCCACCGGTCTTGGTAAGTATCTGATGCGCTCTCCTAGCGGTGAAATCATCTTCGGTGGTGAAACCATGCGCTTCTGGGACTTCCGCGGTCCTTGGCTTGAGCCTCTACGCGGTTCCAACGGTTTGGATCTCAACAAGCTCAAGAACGACGTTCAGCCTTGGCAGGTTCGTCGCGCTGCTGAGTACATGACTCACGCTCCTAACGGTTCTATCAACTCCGTGGGTGGCATTATTACCGACATCAACGGGTTTAACTATGTTAACCCCCGCGCTTGGTTGGCAGCCGCTCACTTTATTCTCGGTTTCTTCTTCTTAATCGGTCACTTGTGGCACGCAGGTCGCGCTCGTGCTGCTGAGGCTGGTTTTGAGAAAGGTCTCGATCGCGAGTCAGAACCAGTGCTGTCTATGCCTAACCTCGACTAAGGTTCCATCCTTACCCCGAGGCCGTAGGCTAATTTTTGAAAACCCCACCCGCCTTTATTGCGGGTGGGGTTTTTATTTGGTAGGGTGCGAGTCTATTCGACTCGCACTCTCATTTTTATGGTGGCGAGTCTCCAAACTCGCCACCAATTTTTGCGCGTCGAAGCGTACTAGCGCGTCTTAGCTAAAATGGTGAGTAAAGCAAAAGTTCGTAGTAATCGCTTTAGCGATTGATATCTTAGAATCGCTAAAGCGATTACTACAAGCTAGCCTACGAAGTTTACCCACCAATTTTTGCGCGTCGAAGCGTACTACTTTAAGCTAAATCAAACCACAAACTTTTCTGCAATTTTGCCGCCGCCCCAGAGAACTTCTATCTTAAAACTATCCCCTAGCTTTGCGCTAAAAGGCCCCGCTTCTAGCAATTTATCCGATGGTTGATACTGAGATTTTAGGAAAATCTCCCCATCATCATCAATTACAATTAACTGCAAACCGGACGGAAAAGAAGCATCGGCATCGCTGGGATATAATTGCACCCGTATATTCCTGGTATCCTCGGAGACTGCTTCGATCGCGATCGCCATAACTACAGCTTCTTCCCCTAGCTGAAATTCCTTTACTCCACCAAAACTAATAACCGTTTTTTCCTCTTCACGACCGCGAAAGCGCATCCCAGTGGCTGACTGCAAAACTAATTTTTTTCCTGCCTGCAAAAAAGATTCTAAAGACTGCCACTCATATTTAAAACCATCTTCCAAATTTTCCATCCACTCGCTCAAATTAACCATCCTCGAAATCGGTTCCATAATATCCCCGACTGTCCGGTCTTTTAATCCCTTCAGACAATCTAAAAAAGATACCAAGGGCAAAATGTCATCCAGAGAAACCTTTTCTCCTACCATCTCTAAAGAATTAACTCGCGGATAGAAACCGAGTAAAGTGGCTTCCCTAGAGTCATCATCAATTTCCACTACCAAATAACCGATGCGATCTTCCCAAGTTTCTGCCGGAATGTGGAAATATTCTGCATCTGGCAACACGGGGCGACATTCGATTTTGCCTAAATTTGTTAGCTGTAAATCTGCCACATCCATTAAAGTTTGCTCGTTTAAATCGAAAGTATCGCTTGCTTGGATGTCGGTCTCAATTTCCATGCACCGGCAGTAAAAATCTACTGCATAAACGGCGAGAGTATTGAGATAAACCTGATGGGCTTTGCGAGGATTTTTATGTTGGCTTTTAAATCGCTTCGCTACCCGATAGGCTTCTGATGTTAGGGGCACTGCAAACATCGGATTTTCTATTGCGTTCATGGTTAATTACCTCTTTTGATTCATGAATTTTTGGAGTGACTTCTCTGGGGATGATTTCCACCATTTAGATTAACAATTGGACGGGTTCCAATTTCTGAATAAATTGGAACAAGTAGGAAATTTAGCTGCTTTTCTGTTTCTTTTCCTGGGGGGCGAGTTTAAAAGCGCTAAGAGCATCCAGATAAAAAACTATCAAAGATTTAATGTCAGTTATTCCAAAATCGGCGGCTACTTTCTCCCAGGTTTCTCCTGTGGCTTTTCTCCCTACCAAATCTTGAAAATTGACTTCTTGGTGTTGCTTCATTTTTCTTTTAGCAAACCGGCGATCGCTATCTTTCTCTATCTTTGATAAAGTCTCTGGCGGGAGAGAGAAACTCCCGGCTAAATAGTCTTTAATAATTGGCTCGAAATACTTTTTATTGCGAGAATAAAAAGGGCTGATGGTCCTGGTTCCACTGGCTCGCTTGCCAAATTTTGCCTCAATTGCATCCCAGGAAAGGTCTTGAGTTTTGGAAATAGCAATTTCTCGGAAAGTAATGTCTGGATATCCTTTAAGGTGCTTGCTGCTGAAAATTCCATGAGGGTTTTCTACGAGCAAATCTACAAGTTCCTTTGGTTTAGGAAGATTGGTTTCGATTTCCTCCAGACTATCCGGGGATGGCAAAGTTTCAAAAAGGGTGAGAAAGCGATCGCCGCTATCGACATTGTAGCCGAAGGGAGCATCTCCAGAGATTTCTTTACAACATCGTTTTTTCCGTTCCCTGACGCTATTTTCAAAGCGGTTTCTGAGGATATATTCAAACCAATTCCAAACGGACTTAGGGGTGTAATATTGCTGAAGTTCCCGGCAAAAATCGTCCCAAAAAGGTTGTATATCGGTCTGGGGGTTACTAACAGCTTGGCAACAGCGATGGGAGAAATGCTGACAAATTCCAGCGATGGCGATGGCCCCCTCATCGCTGAGACGACGGTTTTTTTGTTGCCTTTTGACAAACCGCCGAGAAAACTGTTCGACTTTTTGGTTAAAGCGTCGATAATCTTGCTGTAACTTCTCGTTGTTTCTGGGGTCGCGCTTAGAAACGCGATCGAAAAAATGTTGCCAATGTTTAAAAAGGAGATAATCGACACCTAGATTATAAATATCGATTTTCAGGACCAACTCCAACTGTGCGGCCTGTAAATTATCGAACCAGCAATCTTCAAAAGCGTTTTTTAACTCCTCGCCGTATTTATTGCGCAGAGAAGATTTAGTTCGCCCCAAGCGGTTTTTAGCATCAAGATCCGTCGGCAGTAGCGATCGGCGTTTGGAGTTAGACGGCATCATCGCATTCCATAACCGAGTCATGGCGGCCTGGCGTTCTGTACTTTGACGGGGATATTGTCTGGCTTCCAAAAGCAACTGTTCCAGGAGTCGATCCAGTACGAACCGACTTTCCGTTGTGGAAACGGAAGATGAATTTGGTTTAGCGTCCACCGCGAGTCCTCCTTTTACAATCGAGCGGTCGGGTTAATGTACCAGCGATCGCCTTACTATTTAATGGGCAAGGATGACGGGAGTTATGCAGTTTTTTGAAACAAATTTTTTTTCCCTAGATTGCTTGACGTTTTCTACACATTATGGTATAATACTTGCGTAAAAAATTGTAGTAGCACTGCACAGCTAAAATTGTGGGTAAACTTCGCAGGCTAGCTTGTAGTAATCGCTTTAGCGATTTATCTATATGAATCGCTAAAGCGATTACTACGAACGCGGCATCAAATATTTATTTATAACAAGCGATCGCTCTTTTTTACCAATAATAAAAAACCCTATTTTCACCATAAATACTAATAATTTAAAACCCCAATCATGCTAAAATAAAAGCAAGCAAAAACAGGATAAAACACAACAATGACAAGGTTTGCCTACGACCAATTTGCCAAAGACTTTTTAGAGGAATTACTATCGCCATTAGGGTCCGTAAAAGCGCCTTTAGAAATCCGAGGAGAAACCCGACAAGTAGATGTTTGGTTTGCCCCGACCCAGGAAGGAGAAATTAATCGAGAAGAGCTAGGGTTATTAGGAAAACTGGCAACAACCCCCTCTCTATTTGAGCCATTTCGTAACGCCGCCACTCCCAACGAAATATGTACTTGCGTGCTGAAGTTATTGGAACTACGGACGGACTTTCAGCGTCGGGGCCACCGGGAGGGCGAGCGGATTAAAGAAGAGGATTATCCGCGCCTGTGGATAATAACGCCCACGGCATCGAAAACCGTATTAGATGGTTTTGGTGCTAAACTAGATCTGAAAAACTGGTTGCCGGGAATCTACTTTTGCCCGCAGTTTTTCAGGACTGCTTTAGTCGTAATTCATAAATTACCAAAAAACCAGCAGACGCTCTGGTTGCGACTGTTGGGAAAAGGCAGGGTTCAGCAACAAGCAATTGACGAAATAGAGGCATTACCAAAAACAGATAAGTTTCGGTCTAATGCCATGTTATTGCTGTCAAATTTGCGGACAAATTTAACGCAAAGCCAAGAACAATTACAAGAAGAAGACCGGGAATTAATTATGCGATTATCACCACTTTTGACTAAACAATTACAAGATGCTGAAGAGTTGGGAATACAACAAGGAATAGAACAAGGAGTACAACAAGGTCAACGGATGGAACGCCTGACTATGATAGAAAACTTTTTTCGAGCTCGTTTTGGTTCTGTGGATGAGGAATTATCGACAATTGTCGAGCCAATGTTGTTGTTGTCTTATGAGGAATTAACTCAGATACTCATGCAACTATCGAGTTTATCTCGGGAGGAGTTGTTGTCGCGCTTTGGTGAGGATAATTCCTAATGTTTTTTAATTAGGAACTATCGCCGATATTGCCAGTTAATTTATCGC
>JAXHVR010000001.1:56129-130863 GCA_034189005.1 Cyanobacteriota bacterium
TCAGATACTCATGCAACTATCGAGTTTATCTCGGGAGGAGTTGTTGTCGCGCTTTGGTGAGGATAATTCCTAATGTTTTTTAATTAGGAACTATCGCCGATATTGCCAGTTAATTTATCGCGCCAGTGCCTTTTAATGGAGGGTGCTGGCTTTTAAAATGGAGGTAATTTGTGCCGATCGCTTCTTGCGACTCAACTTTTCTACTGAGTTCTCCCATCGCCCCCGATCGAGAATAAAACCTCCATTGTAGAGATATTGGGGCATGGGTTGAGGGGCGGCGCAATTGAAATAGAGTTGTAAGCAGAAGTACATCTCCCCCTAACAAAAGGGGGGATGTCATTTGTCTATTACCTGCTATAAAGTTTCGTCAGTTTCAACAAGCGATCGCTCAATTCCTCCGTCAGCAGATCGGAACTGGTATAGCGCCAGCGCCAATTCCCGGGAATAATACTCGGATCGTTCATCCGCCCCCTGTTATCCAAACCAAACAAATCTTGCAAAGAGAGAATTGCCTGGTTGGCAACGGAGGCCGATGCCACTCGCATCAACTCCCAATGAATCTCCTTAATATCTGCATGGTTGTCATAACCGAGATACTCGGCAACGTGCTGTTTTTCTTCTTCCGTCGCCCGCTGCCACCAACCGAGAGTGGTGTCGTTGTCGTGGGTGCCTGCATATACCAAACTGTTTGGGATATAGTTGTGCGGTAAATAAGCATTCTGCGAGTCGCCGCCGAAGGCAAATAATAAAATGCGCATCCCCGGGAACCCGAAGCGATCGCGCAAGTCTTCCACTTCCGGCGTGATAATGCCCAAATCTTCCGCCAAAATAGGCAAACTGCCCAAAGTCTTGCCCAAAGTCTCAAAAAATTCTACCCCTGGCGCCTTGACCCACTCGCCATTAATAGCGATGGTTTCTCCCGCCGGCACCCGCCAGAAGGCTTCAAAACCTCGGAAATGATCGACCCGCACTAGATCGACGTAAAGCAAAGTTGCTTTAAAGCGTTCTATCCACCAGGAAAAACCGGTACTCTGCAAATGTTCCCAGTTATAAACCGGGTTTCCCCAGAGTTGCCCGGTGGCGCTGAAATAGTCCGGCGGCACTCCTGCCATCCAGGCCGGTTCTAAAGTTTCCGGGTCTAGGGCGAAGTTTTCCGGGTTGCCCCAGACTTCCGCGCTGTTGTGGCAGACATAGATGGAAACGTCGCCGATAATTTGGATGTTTTTCTCGTTAGCGTAGGCGCGTAACTTCGACCATTGGTCGAAAAATTGATATTGCAAGAATTTCTGATACTGAATGCTATCTCGCAATAGACCCGCTGCAATTTTCAGCGCCCCCGGTTCCCTACGGGCGAGGGCCGGTTCCCACTGGTTCCAAGGTTTGTCGTTATTGGCATCTAGCAATGCCATGAAGAGGGCGTAGTCATCCAACCAGTAAGCTTGCTGCTGGCAAAATTCCTCAAATCCTTCGTTGGGGTTTTCTTTGAGGGATTTTTTGAAGCGATCGTAGGCTTCTTTTAAGTATTTGGTTTTGTGCGGGCTGACTTCATCGAAGTTCACTCGGTCTATTGCCGGATCGCTGCTGGATGACTCTAAGGGAGTTAGCCCGGATCCGTCTAACAATCCTTTTTCTGCTAATTCTTCTAAAGAGATTAACAGAGGATTGCCGGCAAAAGCGCTATAGTTCATGGTATAGGGGGAGTGTTCGTAGCCGGTCGGGCCCAGAGGTAACACTTGCCATAATTTTTGACCGCTTGCGACCAAAAAGTCCACAAATTTATAAGCTGGTTCTCCCAAATCGCCTATGCCAAAGCGACCGGGCAAACTGGTAGGATGCAATAAAACGCCACTGGCGCGTTCAAAAGCCATAGTTTTTTTCTACTCTACAGATAGACTGTTTGCTTACCTTATCATAATATGGCGCGGGAGAATAATTAATTTGTTGATGCACCACTGTTTAATATCAATTAATAATTAATAATTAATAATTAATAATTGGGCTAGAAGCGTAGAACCCTTGACCTGACTAGCATTGCCATTCTGCCCCTCTTTTTTTTCCGGGGGTCATTTAAGTAGAAGGTGCGCGGCACGCACCCTACTGGCGCTTAAGAGCTAAAATGGTGGGTAAAGCAAAAGTTCGTAGTAATCGCTTTAGCGATTGATATCTATGAATCGCTAAAGCGATTACTACAAGCGAGCCAACTGCGTTAAAATTCACCTACTACTTTAGCTGAAACCCGCTACTACTAGAGCGTCACTTTGTCTGACCAGAGCCTAAATTTTAGGTTTTTTTAAACTCGAATAGTACGAACATCCCTCAATGCAACTTAAAGTTCTAATTTTTCCAAAACGGACCGCAGCACTCTGGCGGACTCTCGCAGTTGCTTCTCTTCCCCCGGACTTAAAGACAGATGAATAATCTTACTGACTCCCTGGCGGTTGACGAGTGTCGGCAGGCTCAAACAAGTATCGTCGATGCCGTACAAACCGTTAACTTGAGTGCTTACTGTGAGGATGCGGTTTTGATTTCTCAAAATCGCTTTCACTATCTCAGTCACTGCCAAACCGATGGCGTAAGACGTATAGCCTTTGCGTTTGATGATTTCGTAAGCTGCATTTTTAACGTTCTCGAATACTTCGCCTAACTCTTGTTCGATCTCTGGGCAACTTTCCACCAAACCGTCGTCGCCGCAAATTTTCATTCCCGCTACGTTGGCTTTACTGTAAAGGGCAACTTCGGAGTCGCCGTGTTCGCCGACAATATAAGCGTGAACGCTGCGAGGATCTATGCCCATTCTAGCGGCTAAAAGGGCGCGAAAGCGAGCGGTATCGAGGACGGTACCGGAACCTAAAACGCGCGATCGCGACCATCCAGAAATTTTCAGACTTACATAAGTCATGATATCGACTGGATTGGTAACTATTAGGAGTATAGCGTTGGGGCAGTGTTTGACGACATCCGCAATTAAACTTTGAAAAATCGAGACGTTGCGTCCTACTAAATCTAATCTAGTTTCTCCAGGCTTCTGACTCGCCCCGGCGGTTACGATAACGATATCGGCATCTTTTCCGGCATCGGCAACGCTGCCGGCCGTTACTTTAGCGGGAGAAATTAAAGGAATGCCGTGAACGAGATCCATTACTTCCCCTTCTGCTTTATCTTGATTTAGGTCTTGCAGTACCAGTTCGTCGAAGCAGTTTTGAATTAACAGCGAGTAGGCGATCGCCATCCCTACTTGGCCGGCACCGATAATGACACCTTTGCGCGGGTTAATGGGAGCGATCGCCTGTTCTGTCTCGGGGTTGGTGGCAAATAAATTTTCTAACATAATTCAGTTCGAGCTTATAAGTTATCGCTGTATCTAGTAAATTGACTCCCTCTCCGCCTCTCTCCCAGAGGGGAGCGAAACGGAGATAATTGCGGCTCGAAACTAATGAGGCCACTGCCAGTTATCAATATCTGGCTTATCGACACCGTTTTCGTAAGCGTAGTTGAAATTATCGATTATTTGATTCTTCAACCACTCCTTAGTATAAGCTGCGGTGGAACCCAATTTAGGAACGCGATCGATAACGTCGATCGCTAAATTAAAGCGATCGATCTGATTGTTCATCGCCAACTCCAGAGGCGTATTGATATTCCCCTTCTCCTTGTAACCGCGAACGTGGAGATTCTTATGGTTGGTCCGACGGTAGGCTAACTTGTGAATTAACCAAGGATAGCCGTGGAAGTTGAAAATAATCGGTTTGTCCGTGGTAAACAAACTGTCAAAGTCGCGGTCTGACAAACCGTGGGGGTGTTCGCTCTCCGGTTGCAGTCGGAACAAGTCAACCACGTTAATAAAGCGAACCTTAATATCCGGTAAATGCTCCCGCAGAATAGCAGTAGCGGCCAGGGCTTCTTTCGTGGCCACATCCCCGCAACCAACGATCGCCACGTCGGGCTCGGTACCGCCGTCATTGCTGGCCCATTCCCAAATGCCGAGACCTTTAGTGCAATGTTTGATAGCCTCGTCCATGGTGAGGTACTGCAAGTGGCTTTGTTTGTCGGCAACGATAACGTTAATGTAATTGGTACTGCGCAAGCAATGATCCGCTACGGACAGCAAGCAGTTAGCATCTGGGGGAAGATAGATGCGGGTGACGGTGGCGCTTTTGTTCGTTACTACATCCAAAAAGCCGGGGTCTTGGTGGCTGAAACCGTTGTGGTCCTGACGCCAAACCGTAGAAGAGAGGAGAATATTGAGCGAGGAAATGGGCGATCGCCACGGAACCTCGTGCTTGCAAATATCCAACCACTTCGCGTGCTGGTTGAACATGGAGTCGATGACGTGGATAAATGCTTCGTAACTGTGGAAGAAACCGTGACGCCCGGTAAGCAGATAGCCCTCGACCCAACCTTCTAGGGTGTGTTCGCTGAGAATTTCCATCACCCGCCCGTCCGCAGAAAGCTCGCTGCCGTCGGCATCTTCCGGTTTTAATTCTGCCAGCCAGGTTTTCTTGGTGACTTCGTAGATAGCGTTGAGGCGGTTAGAAGCTGTTTCGTCGGGACCGAAAACGCGGAAATTAGTCATGTTTTTCGCCATGATATCCCGGAGGAAGTAACCCATAACTCGGGTATTTTCCGCATACTCGGTTCCCGGTTTGGAGAAATTCACGGCGTAGTCGCGGAAGTCCGGCATCAGCAGCGCTTTGCGAACCAAACCGCCATTAGCGATCGGGTTGGCGCTCATGCGGCGGCTGCCAGTGGGGGCGAGTTCCTTGAGTTCGGGAATTAACTTACCGTTTTCGTCGAAGAGTTCCTCTGGTTTATAGCTGCGCAACCAGTCTTCTAAGAGTTTGAGATGTTCGGGGTTGCCTTGAATTTTTGACATCGGTACCTGGTGCGATCGCCAGAAACCCTCCACTTTATGACCGTCAACTTCCTTCGGCCCGGTCCAACCTTTGGGAGTCCGCAGGATAATCATCGGCCACCGAGGGCGCTTGGGGTTGCCGCTATTGCGAGCTTCCTCTTGAACGGAGCGAATTTGAGTAACGCAATGCTCCAGAGTCGCCGCCATCTTATAATGCATCTCCGGCAATTCTTCCCCTTCCACCACATAAGGAGTATAACCGTAACCCTCGAACAAGCTTTGCAACTCTTCGGGAGTGATGCGAGATAAGACCGTGGGATTAGCGATTTTATAACCGTTCAAGTGCAAAACTGGCAGCACCGCGCCATCCCGGATCGGGTTGAGAAATTTATTAGAATGCCAGGCAGCGGCAAGGGGACCGGTTTCCGCCTCTCCGTCGCCAACCATACAGGTAACGATTAGATCCGGGTTATCGAAAGCTGCCCCGTAGGCATGGGAGACGCTGTACCCCAACTCCCCTCCTTCGTGGATCGAACCGGGAGTCTCTGGGGTGACGTGACTGCCGATACCCCCGGGGAAAGAAAATTGCTTGAAGAATTTTTGCATCCCCTCGATGTCCTCCCCCATATTGGGGTACACCTCGGAGTAAGTCCCTTCTAAATAGGTATTGGAAATAATTGCCGGGGCACCGTGGCCGGGACCGGCGATGAAAATGCTGTTGAGGTCGTATTTTTTGATTAATCTATTCATGTGGACGTAGGTGAAGCTCATCCCCGGGTCCGAACCCCAGTGACCCAGCAGCCTATTTTTGACCTGTTCTGCTTTGAGGGGTTCTTTCAATAGGGGGTTCTCCCGCAGATAAATCATGCCCGCCGAGAGATAGTTGCAAGCCCGCCAATAGGCGTCTATCTTGCGGGCTTCTTCGTCGCTTAAGCTTTGTTGGCTTTCTATTCTTTCTTTTGCGGCTACCATATTTTCCTCTATTATTGAGTTTTTCATTACTGTTAATTTGCCACTGAATTTAGAGGCTGCCTGAGATGTTTAAGATTTTTTTTATATTTTGTTAAAGTTAACTGTTAGTTAAGTTTTCCTTAATCTATCTATGGGTAGATGAAAGCTTGAGTAGGGTTGGTGCAACACACCTTACAAATTTAGTTGATGACAGCTTGAGTAGTTTGAGGGTAGTGAGTCAGAAGTAACGTTATAGAACCATAAATCTTGTTCGTAGCGATCGCTTTAGCGATTCATATTGATAAATCGCTAAAGCGATTACTACGAACTGTCGCTACATCTTTACCACTACCAAAAACACCATTTAAACCACCAAACAACCAATTAGTAATTATTAATTATTAATTATTAATTACTAATTGCAACCCTGACAAACCCACGCCCCCCAATAATAAGGATGTTCCAAAGGTTTCATTTCCAAGAGATTACTGTTGCTGGTGGTATCAACCATAATTTCCAAGTTCCTTAATATCTTTTCCCCTAACTCACTTTCCTTCAACTCCCCAACAGTGACATTTTCAACATAATCCTGCGCCATCTCCAAGGCTTCGGCCGGTTGCCAGCCGGCATCGATATTATCAAACAAACGCTCCATTAATAAGATAGTCGCATAAGTCGGCACGGACCACAAACTCATTATCAGAGCTTTCGCACCGGCAACGGCAACGGCGCGACGCAACCCTAAGACTCCTTCCCCAGTGGGGATGTCTCCCAGACCGCTTTGGCAGGCAGCTAAGATAACCAGTTCCGTTGCCATCAGGTCTAAAGCGGCCATGTCTCGGGCGAACATGATGCCGGTGCCGGCTTTTGGGGGCAGTTTGCCGCCACAACTCCAAGTGTTGGCGCCGGCGAGGGCGATGCCGACACGCAACATCGGGTCTTCGACTTCGGCATCGAGGCGGTCAATGGCGGACGGGGTGTCGGCGGCGTCGTTTTCTGAGGGCGCGGGGGCGTTAATTTTCTCTTCCACGAGTTGGGCGAACTGCCGCAACCAGTTGGCTGTCTCTTCGTTGTCGTTTTCTGCTAGCTGAGTCGCCATCTCTGCCATGACTTCGAGCAACTCCTTATCTAATAGATGTTCGTGTTGCTGTAAGATGTTCTCCTCTTCGCCTTTGGGGCAGCGTAACAGGGCAAGCACGAACTGATAATAATCTTGGAGTCCTCCCTTATAGAAGAAAAAACCGTGAGTCGCTACCAAGAGAACTTTGGGAGAACGCCTCGCCAACAGTTCTCCCATCAGGGCGGCATCTCCGAATAAAGCCTCGGCACCCAACCGTTGCCCGACGGCGGCGGCTAAATCTCCGGTTTCGCGGATATGTTGGAAGGGCCAGCCTGCTACGGTGGCGGCGGGTTTCTCGCTGTCGTCTGCCGGTGGCGAGTTGTCGCCCCTGCCGAGGTCGTAGTTGGGGGCGCCTACGGTTAAGGCCGGCCCGGGTTCGCGCCCGACTTCGATATTATTGCGCAATAGTTCCCGCCCGCTGCTGACGGAGTGGATGGCGTATTCGTCTCGCAAATTTCTTTCTCCCACTTCCAGAGGCAATATTCCCAGGGGCGCTAGGTTTAAGTCTCCGTCGGGGGCGAGGACTAGGTTGCGGCAACTGCCCAGGTATGGCCGCAGTTTATCGAAGACGGCTTCGCGCAACTGGCTGCCGGCGTTCTTATTATATAGATCGAGTTTGGCTGGGGGCGCGGACTCGGACTCTGCATTGGAGGATTTGTCCTGCGTTACTAGGGCATAGCGGTATTGGGCAATGAGGTTATCGATCGCGGCGGCGTCTCCTAAGTCAACCATTTCAACTTGCCCGGGTTGACCGGCGGGTAGGATGAAAGCGAGGTAGCGGGTGTCTTGGTAGCGGTCTTCTGTTAAATTATAAAGGCGAAACCGTACGAACTCTACCAAACTCGCCCCCGCAGGCAGACATAAGGCGACGGCTTTCCGGCCGCCGGTTTGTTTTTGCAACTGAATTTCTGGCACTTCCCGCGCTAGCTGCTTTTCGAGGTCGTTGCGTTGTTTTTGCACTAGGGCTAATTCCTCCTGGCGGAAGGCGAGTTCTTCTGGTCCGGGGATGTCGTAGGAGAGTTGCAAGAGTTTGTCGCTGAGTTGCTGCCACTGCCCGAATTTATCTTGTAAGTGGGGATAGCGCTCGGCAAAGATAGGGGAGTTACAGGCCGCTGGGACGGCGCTTGTGAGGGCTTTGCGTTTCAGCACTAGGTTGAGGGCGGCTTGCTTGGCGGCGTTGGAGTCGGGGAGGTGTTGGTAAATTAAGGAGAGGAAGCCCTCAAAATCGCCTCGGATACTTTCGAGGTAGGCGAGGCGTTCGCTCTCGGAACTGGAACCAAAGTACCGCTGGATGTTGGTTTCTTGGACTTTGCTCGCCCGCAACATCAGTTTGAAGGCGGCTTTGGGGCGATCGGTTTTTGCTAGCAAGGAAGCCAGGTTGTTGAGGTGGGTGGCTAGCGAGGGATGGTCGATGGGTAAAGCTTTCTTGTCGATATCTATGGCTTCTAAATACAATATTTCCGCTTCCTCTAGGCGATTTTGCGTTTCGTATAGCATTGCCAGGTTGTTGAGGTGGGTGGCAAGTGAGGAATAGTCGATGGGTAAAGCTTTCCTGTCGATATCTATGACTTCTAAATACAAGGGTTCCGCTTCCTCCAGGCGATTTTGCGTTTCGTACAAAGAAGCGAGGTTGTTGAGGTGGGTGACAAGTGGGGAATGCTCGGCATCTAAAGTCTTCCTGTCGATATCTATGGCTTCTAAATACAAGGGTTCCGCTTCCCCCAGACGATTTTGCGTTTCGTACAGCATTGCCAGGTTGTTGCAGCTAGTGGCGACTTTGGGATGAGTCTGCCCCCAGATCTTCGCTGCTAGCTCTCGCGCTTGTTGCCCTATGGGTATCGCTTCTCCGTATTTGCCGCTGCTGTAGAGTTCGATGATTTGGTCGTTTAGTTGTTTCCAGCTTTGTTCGCTCTGTTCTTTGTTCATTTTTCCCTCTCCTATCTTATGAATTCACAATTAGGTTATCGGTGGGTGAGCTTGGCTGTTGCCTGGTTCCCCATCGTTGCCTACGAGTTAAAAATTTTACCATACCACGGGGGGATTTTGCGGACCGGATGGGAGTCGTTCCTTTGAACAGACCAATTCGCCTGTCAGAAACTGGGTTTTTTTGACAAAATGGCGAAGGTATTGTTAAATCGATCGCTTAAACGCGGGGTTGGGGAGAAAGCACGTTGAAAAAACAACCAACCCATTTCACCCACCAAAAAACCAATTGGGCACATTTTGCGAGCGGGAATCTATACGATCGCACAAACGTTTTATTAATAAAATAGTCAAAGCGGCCGGCACCGATCGCAAACTCATTATCGGAGTTTTCGCATCGGCATTTATTTTGACTTAAAATTAACTATAGCAATGGGTTGGTCTTATGGGATATTTGAGAAACCGGGTTTCTTGCCCCCAATTTTTACAACCAGTTTAGTAGGATTGCTATAACAATTAATAATTAATAATTAATAATTAATAATTGTTGAAAACTCGTTCGTTTCATCTGTTGCTAAATTATGAAAATATTAGTGTTAAACGCTGGTTCTAGTTCTCAAAAAAGTTGCCTCTACGACATCACTGGAAATACGGTTCCAGAAAATCCTCTCGAACCTCTCTGGGAGGCTAGTATTGACTGGACTGCTTCTCGGGATTTTGCCTCGATGAAAGTCGAAGCTAATGGAGTCAAACAAGAAATTCAACTAAACCCTAGAAAGCGCCAAGAAGGTATGGCAAAAATGTTAGAAACTCTCAGGTCGGGGGAGACGAAGGTTTTAAACCAAATCTCGGAAATAGAAGCAGTAGGGCATCGGGTAGTTCATGGCGGAACGGAATATTCCGAGTCTGTTTTGATAACTGCTGAAGTAAAAAAAGCGATCGCCGATTTAATCCCTTTAGCCCCAAATCATAACCCGGCCCATATAGAAGGAATAGAAGCGATCGAAAAGATATTAGAAAACGTGCCGCAAATAGCAGTTTTCGATACCGCTTTTCACAGCAAAATTGCTCCAGAAGTTGCAACTTATCCGGTACCTTACGATTGGTTAGATATGGGAATTCGCCGCTATGGATTTCACGGAACCAGTCACAAATATTGCAGCGATAAGGCAGCTAAAATCTTGGGTAAATCTTTGGAAGATTTGCGAATAGTAACCTGTCATTTAGGGAACGGTTGTTCTTTGGCGGCGGTGAAAAATGGTATTAGTATTAATACGACGATGGGATTTACTCCTTTAGAAGGATTAATGATGGGAACTCGCAGCGGTTCTATCGATGCGGGGATTTTAATCTTTTTAATTGAGAACGAATATTTTGATGCTGGGGAGTTGAATTTGGTGTTAAATAAAAAGTCTGGTTTGAAAGGAATTTTTGGCGAGTCTGGAGATATGCGGGAGGTTTTAAAAGCTAGGGATGGGGGAAACGAAAAGGCGAAATTAGCTTTTGATATGTACGTTCATCGCCTCCGTTGCGGCATTGGAGAAATGGTTGCGAGTTTGGGAGGTTTGGATGTCTTAGTTTTTACTGGTGGAGTGGGAGAAAATGCGGTGGCGGTTAGAGAAGAAACTTGCAGTGGTTTGGAGTTTTTGGGTGTTGAAATAGATAGAGAAAAAAATAGCGCTTCTCCTAAAAATGCCGCTATTTCTACAGAAAATTCTGCGGTGGAAGTTTTAGTGGTTCGTACTCAGGAAGATTGGGCGATCGCCTCCGAATGTTGGCAATTAATTAGTAATGGGTAATAGGTAATGGGTAATAGGTAATAGGTAATGGGCAATACGGGGTTATGAAAAATTAGGAGGCCAGAAACCCGGTTTCGCAGAAGTTACCGGGTTTCTAAAATACCGCCAACGATCTACGGATTGCTGGGGGAGAAAGAGCCCTTAAGAGCCCTGAAGAACCCAAGAGGAAGACAACGGCCCCAAAGCAACAAAATCCAAAATCCAAAACAGATCGATTTGGCTCGCGGTGAGTTAAACTCAAGTGTATGGACGACCAAGATCTAAACCAACTCAACGCTACCTTTACGGGCGAAAGCCCTCTGGATTACATCGGGGAAGAGGAACCCCCAAAGCCGGATCCAGAGGAAATGTTGCCGTTGCTCAAATCTGCCGAGCCCTCTCAACGGACTATCGCCGCCCGGGCCTTTTGCGAGCTCAAAGACGAGCGGGCCATACCAGACTTAATTAATTTATTGAGCGATGACTGTCCTTTGGTGCGAGTCAGCGCGGCTTACGGTTTGGGACGGAACCCGAGTCCCGATGCAGTGGAACCTTTAATCGCACAGCTACACGGCGATTTTAACGGTTATGTGCGCAAAGGAGTAGTTTGGGCCTTGGGCAACTGCCGCGATCGCCGTTCTTTAGCGCCATTGGTGGATGCCTTGCGAACTGATATTTCGGCTGTGAGGTTGTGGGCGGCAAGTTCTCTGGGGCAAATGGCCAAGGTGGGTTATGAATTTGTTGTCGGCGCCATACCTCCGCTAATAGAAGCGATGCGACAGGACCAAATGCCGGCGGTGCGGGGTAATAGCGCTTGGGCTCTGGGGCAGTTGTGCCGGGAGTTGCCCTCTAATGTGGTCTATGCCGGGGCCATAGATGCTTTAATCGAGGCTTTGGAGGAGGAGGAAGATATGGGAGTCCGCGAAGATGCTCAGTCTTCTTTGTTGCGAGTGGGAGACCCTCGGGGTTTGCAGGCGATCGAAGAATTACAAATGGATGGGTTGTTGTAAGGAGAGATGACTGAAAACAACTGTGATATTTTCTAGGGGTCAGATTACCATTATTTTGAATGAAACAATGCCAGCTAAAGATATTTACCACGAATGCGTAAAAAAAGCATTGATTAAAGATGGATGGGCGATTACCGATGACCCCCTAAGTATTAAAATTGGTAAAAAAGATATCTTTATTGATTTAGCAGCAGAAAAACTGTTAGTGGCAGAAAAAGAAGGGCGAAAAATTGCTGTAGAAGTTAAAAGTTTTGCTGGTAAATCTGAAATTGAAGAACTGAAAAAAGCTCTAGGTTCATATTATTTGTATTATAAAAGTCTTGATTACATCGGTTCGGAAAGAGAGCTTTACATAGCAATTAGGCAAAGGGTATTTGAACGGTTATTCGCTATAGAAATCGGTCAAATGTTGTTAGCAGATAAAAGCTTAAAACTAATGATTTTTAATGCTGAAAAGGAGGCGATCGCGCAATGGATAAATTAGCAAATTACCAGAATATTATCCGCCAAGTTCTTCTACCTTACGCGCAGATAAAATATGCCAACGTTCCTTTTAAAAATCGTGCTGCTTTTGACAATCAAAACGGGCAATATTTGATTATTTCTGAAGGGTGGATGGAGCAAAAACATTTTCATAGTTGCCTGATTCATGTTGAAATAATAGGCGAAAAAGTTTGGATTCAGTGCGACAATACCGAAGATGGGGTAGCCGGTGAATTGGTAGATGCGGGACTTCCCAAAGAAGATATTGTCTTAGGTTTTCACGAACCAGAGGTTAGAAAATATACGGGTTTCGGCATTTAAAATGTTAGTTAAAGCGAGTTAACAATGTTAACCCCTGAAAATGTTAATTATTAATTGATATAAAAGCTAGCTTGATGTTTTTTTACCATATCTAACGCTGCGAATGCTTTACCTCTACAAATTTTGAAAATCCATCCGCTTTCCCATTTTCAACTACTCTAAAACTTCCGTAACTTTCACTTTAATTTTCCCCTCTGCCAACCGAACAATTAACTCCCCATCCACCGCTACAGAATTGCTGGAAGTAACGGTTTTTCCCTCGGCATTCAACACCGCCGCATAACCCCTCCCCAATACCGCTTTGGGGTCGATCGCCCCTAATTTTTCTCGCAATATCTGACATTTTACAGCCGCTTTATCCAAGCTTCGCGAGGTCGTTGGCAAGCGTTTTAAGCGTTTTTTGAGAGAAAGCAAGCGATCGCTCTCCCCTGCAAAATGACTTTCTACCGCATCAATTAATGCCGTCAATCTTTCTCGGTGTTCCCGATAAAGTAACTTATAATCTGGCACTACTATTTCTGCTGCTTTAGTGGGAGTATGGGCGCAGACGTCGGCAACTAAATCTGCTAAAGATTCATCTCTTTCGTGACCGATACCAGTAATAACCGGTATCGAACAATCGGCGATCGCTCTAATAACTCTCTCATCGTTAAAACAAGCTAAATCTTCCACTGCCCCGCCCCCGCGAGCTATTATTAAAACCTCCGCCCTGCCGTCCATTTCCACTCTATCTATAGCTTCAACGATGGATGGCGGAGCGTTATTTCCCTGAACCAAACTAGGAGATAATAAAATTTTTATCTGCGGATATCGCTGTTTAATACTTCTTTGAATATCGCCCCAAGCAGCGGCTGTTGGAGCAGTTAATACCGCTATAGTTTTCGGAAATTTCGGCAAAACTCGCTTCCTGGAGCGATCGAACAAACCTTCAGCTTCCAGACGAGAGCGTAATTGTAAATAACGGAGATTTTGCAAACCTTCCCCGGCGGGCAAGACGTCATCTACTATGAATTTATAGTCGCCTTTGGGAGCATAAAGATTAATATTTCCTTTCACAAATACTTGTTGTCCGACTTCTGGAATGTGTTCTATTTGAGAAAGTCTATTTCTCCAAACAACGCAGTTAAGAGATGCCTTGTCTGTGGTGTCGGATAGGGTGAAATATAATCCACTTTTATGATCGTTCGCGCTCGATACTTCCCCAATTAGCCAAACTTGTTGCAGTTGGGGGTCTTGTTCGAGGCTTGCTTTTAGATAATAGGTTAAACCAGCTATGGAAAGAGCCGTTTCGGGTGTTAGTTGATGGGGAAATGGAACTGTCATAAGCAATTAATAATTAATAATAATTAATAATTAAAGAGATTGTATTTTAATTAACTATAGCAATCCTAAATGGATTATGAAAAATTTGGGGGCAAGAAACCCGGTTTCTTAAAGAAACCGGGTTTCTAAAATATCACGAACGATCTACGGCTTGCTATACTCGTTACATTAATTACATACCGAACAGACAAGATGTCTGTTTTACGGGCAAATCAATCCTATTTATAACAGATTAATTGACAAAGAGAAAAAATCCTGTTAAAACTAAGAGCGAGGTTATCCACAGTTAAAATTGCCTTCAGCTTACTTCTTAGTTTCCCACGGTAGCAGAGACCCCCGGCCCCAGGAATCTCTGGCTCAATTGGCCGATCGCCTATCCGATCGCCTCTATCTCTTGACAAATAACTCCAAGAATGGTAATGAACCTTCTTTAGTAGGTAGCGGTACTTTAGAACTGGGCCCAACTACCCTACACCAACAACTCTTAGAATTTGGGCGATCGCTCCTGACGCTGCCCATCTCGGAAATTCAAGTTATACCTCTATTCCTACTGCCGGGAGTTCACGTCACGGAAGACATCCCGGCAGAAATAGATATACTTTCTCAAAATCTAAGTTATAGTCCCATCTCTATAAACCTCCGACCCTATATCGGTTCTCATCCGGGTATGGGCGACCTCCTGGCAGCTAAAATGGCAGTCCATCCTTGCGATCGCTGGGTTCTGCTTTCCCACGGCAGTCGCCGCCCCAGGGGCAACGAACCAGTAGAAAAAATTGCGAAATACCTAGAGCATAAGTGCCAAACCTCGGTTTCTACGGCATATTGGTCTGTATCTCCGAGTTTGGACTCGCAAATATTAGCTTTAGTTCGCGAGGGACATCGGCAAATTGGAATTGTGCCATACTTTTTATTTAAGGGAGGGATAACTGAGGCGATCGCTCGTTCGGTGGAGCATTTCGCTACAGAGTATCCAGGGGTTAATTTTTATTTAGCGGAGCCTCTGGGGGCTAGTGTAGAATTGGTAGAATTAATTTTAGGGTGCGCGATAGTTGACAATATGGTTTTGTAGTAAGGATAATGGTGCTTGAAATTTGACTGGTTCGTAGTAAGCACTTTAGTGCTTGAAATTGTAGTTGTTTAATCGCTTTAGCGATTACTACGAACTAGATTGGTGCTTTAAATTAGAAAATAAAAATCGCTAAAGCGATTACTACAAACAAAAAAATAATTATTTATTGATATGGAACTTCAAGCCAAAAAAGGATATCAAACTGGTATAAAGTGGTTGGCTTTTTCTTCGCTGATAACTGCCGTGGGTTTTGGCGGTTATTTTGCTTATAACTACTATCAACAACAACCGGAAGAACCTTTAGAAGTGCGGTTGGTTACGCTAGAAAAAGGCACCATAAGAATTGGCATCGACGAAACTGGAAGCGTGAAATTAGGCAACCAACAAGTTATTAAAACTCCTGATGAAGGGGCGGTAGAAAGGGTGTTTGTGGCAGTGGGAGATTCTATCTTTGCAGGGGAAGAATTAATTAGGCTGAGAAACCCAGAGAGAGAAAGCAAAATTGAGGAATATCAATTACAGACGAGAATCAACGAACTAGAGTTGGAAAGCAAGCAGAGGGATATTGCTAATGCGGAAATAGCAGTTGCAGAAAAAAAAATAGCAGTTGCAGAAATAAAAGAAAAGATAGAAGAAATTAGGGCGAAGCTAAACGAACCTCGCAAGGAAAAGGAACTGCGATCGCAAGATTTTAAGATTAGAAGGCACGAGCTCGATCTAGAAGAACATCGCCGGGCAGTAATTAATGCCGAACTAGAATTAGAAGAAGCTAAAGAAAAAATGGAAATACAAAAGAAGGTATTCGATCTAGGCTTGATTGCCGGAGATCGAGTACTAGATCAAGAAAAAGAGTTGCGGCAAACACGCGGGCAGCTACGAACTGCGGAAAAGACACTGGAAGCTAGTATTCTTCTATTAGAAGAGTACAAATTAGAATACCAGGATATTCAAAGACAAATCCAAGAAGAAATAGAGGGTATTGAAGAAGAAATAGAGCAAATTCAATCCGAATTGCGGGATGCAGAGTCTCAATTGCGGGAAGCAGAGTCTCAATTGCAAACAGCAAAAGAAGAGCTTATGAAAAATAATATCGAATTGGAAAAAGAGGAAATTGCTTACCAAAAATTTCTACAAGAAATCGAGGATAGTACGATTATTTCTCCCATAAACGGTAGGGTGCTAAATATTAAGGTAAAAGCGGGAGATGGGTTGGGAAGGGGAGATGACTTATTAACGGTAGGAAACCCAAATATAGAATTAGTAGCTCTGGCTCTTTCTACTCTTAGCGCGGCTAAAGTGGAACGGAATCAACTAGCTTTAGTTACTGTTATCGGACCGGAGACCGAACCACTCCGGGGCAGGGTAGAGAATATCTCCTTGCAAGCCGGGGACAGCAGCGATAACAATAGATCTTCGGGGGTTGCGAAGGTGGGGGCAACTGTGAGGTTGGATAATCCTGCGGGTTTGATACCGGGAACGACGGTAAATGTAAAGATTATTTTCGAACAGGCAGAAGACGTGCCAGTATTAGAAATAGATTTAGTAGGAAAGGAGGGCGATCGCGATTTTGTCTGGGTACAGGGCCCGGAAGGCAAGGCGCGACAAAAAACTGTTACTTTAGGATTGGATGACGGTATTGAAGTAGAGATAACTTCCGGTTTGAATCTGGGAGATAAGGCGATCGTGCCTCCCCTGGAAGAAAAACTAGAACCGGGGAGGGCGATCGCCATTATCGAGTCCGAAGAACCAGAAGACTAACCAATTACCAATTACCCATTACCCATTACCCAAACGATGAGTCTTTCACCTTTCGACCTAATCTCCATGACTTCCTCTTCCTTGCGAGGTAACTTATTGCGTTCCTCCCTCACCACGCTGGGAGTATTTATGGGAGTTTTCGCCGTCACCGCTTCCCTGCAAGTGCGGAGTATCAGCAGCCAGGTTGTCGCCGAACAGTTAGCGAAAAAAGATGTTCCTCACGTCAGAATATCGGTCTGGGGAGAACAAGAACTCCAGCTAGAGCATGTGGAGTTCTTAAAACAACGTTTAATCGGTTGGAAGGCCATAGCAGGTGTTGCTTTTGCTAACTGGGACGACCTTAGATTTCGCGATCGCACCACAGAAGTTAGATTGCAGTCTATTTCTTCGGGCTACTTCGATGCACTCGGCACTGTCGCCATTAAAGGAAATTTGTTTTCCGATACAGAACACGAACAATATCGGTCTGTGGCTATTATCGACGAGTTACTAGAGACCGAATTATTTAAAGCTCAAAATTCCAGAGAAAAAGATATCAATCCTATCGGTCAACTGGTTTATATGGAAGGCAAACCTTATAGAGTTGTAGGGGTTATTAAGTCAAGTTCGGGCTGGGTCAATCAAAATGTGGTGTTAATACCACAATCTACCTATTATGCTTCAACTGCTAGCCGCGACTTAAGCTGGTTGATTATTCGACCCAGAGAAGCTAAAGATTTAGAAAGGCTGGGAAACCAAGCCGAACAGCTTTTACAAGAACGCTTGCAGCCTCGATATATTAGCCAGCGCAACAATCTCCAAGACATTCAAGAACAACAAACAACTTTAGATATGGTGTCGAATTCCCTCTTGCTATTGGCCGGCATTTCTCTGTTAGTCGGCGGCGTGGGCATCGCTAATATTACCATCGCCTCGGTGACGGAACGTACTAAAGAAATAGGTCTCAGAAGAGCGATCGGCGCTACTTCTTATGAAATTGTTTTGCAGTTTATTTTGGAAGCAGTATTTTTGAGTTTATTGGGGGGTGTTTCTGCTATTATTACCGTACACGGATTGACTGTTTTAGTGACAGATAATCATGAGTTACCATATCAATTTGAAGCCACTACGGCGGTTTTTTCTTTAAGTTCGGCTCTGCTGGTAGGAGTCGGGGCGGGATTTTTACCCGCTTTACAAGCCAGTAAAATAGATCCGGTTAAAGCTTTACGCTCTTAAGCAATTAATAATTAATAATTAATAATTAATAATTGCTGTTTAGTTGTTTGAGGTTATTCTGTATCATGCATTTACCACCAAATCCTCCTCCAGAAAGAAGTTTTACTAAATTACGTTTCGGCTTGATTTTAATAGCTACTGCCGGAGCGTTTTTGGGGCTGTTTGTTAGTTCTAATTCTGCCAGCGTCCGAGTGGATGCTAGCGAGAAAATAGAAAGCGATCGCCAACTTTCTACTCTCTTAAAAGAAAGGGAAAAGTTTCAGCAGCAATTACAACCAAAAAAGGAGGAAATAAAGAGCGAACCCTCCCCCAAACCTCCCGAGGAAATCTTCGCCATTATCGAACCAGTTCCACGTTTAAATTTGCAGGAAACTTCGCCGTCGAATTTATTGAAAATAGGAGGCGATCGGACAGATCGTAGGACAGGCATCTTGCCTGTCGAAGATCGTAGGACAGGCATCTTGCCTGTCCGCGAAGATCGTAGGACAGGCATCTTGCCTGTCGATGAGAAAAGCATCTTGCCTGTCGAAGATCGTAGGACAGGCATCTTGCCTGTCCGCGAAGATATTCCACCAGTGGATGAAACCGAAGAAGCAGATTTAACAACAGATTTTTTACAGCCAGAAACAGATAAAATAGACCGTAGGACAGGCATCTTGCCTGTCAATAAAAAACCCCCGCTAATCGATGAAAAACCCCCGCTAATCGATGAAAAACCCCCGCTAATCGATGAAAATTCCCAAGAACCGGCAACAAAAACAGAAACAAGCCCGATCGAACGTTGGAATCTCCCACCTCGAAACTCCGCAGCAGACTTGCTCGCGAATGGAAGTACCAGCGGCAGAGAAACAAATAAAAATAGAAGCGAAGAAGTCTTAGAAACTTCAGCAGAAAGCGAGCAAAACGCCGGAATAGTCATCACCCTTAACGATGCTATTTTGCTCGCCTTAGAAAACAACAGAAACTTAAAAAATCAATACCTAGACCGCATCGTTGACAGAGATAGATTAGAAGTAGCAGAAGACATATTTTCCCCAAACTTTACCCCCGAGGCATCTCTACAAATTGATGGAAGAGACAACAACATTTTACCTTTTCCTAATAGTGGAGGTTTAAACTTATCAACCGATGTCGATCTCCGACTTCCTAATGGGGCAACAATAACTCTAAATTGGAACACCAACAGTCGCTTAGAAGGCAGCGAAAACGCCTTCAATTCCATAGGTCAAAACCTTGGAGTAACTTTGACTCAACCCCTCTTAAGAGGTGCCGGTTCGGAAATAAATAGACTTCCCATCAAAATTGCCAGACTGCAAGAAACAAATAACGTTTTACAGCTAAAATCTACAGTCATAGATACGGTTACTAACGTCATCAAAACTTATCGAGGTTTAGTTCAATCCCAACAACAATTAGAAATCCAAGAAAAAGCTCTCGAAAATGCCCGAGAACGACTGGAAAGAACAGAACTTTTAATCGAACTGGGCAGAATAGCAAGAGTAGAAGCAGTGAGCATCCAGCAGGAAATTTCTGGTGCAGAATTAGCTGTCTTAAGAGCTAGGAGTAATTTGGCTAGCCAAAAGTTAAGTTTAGTTCAAATTCTGGATATAGAGCGCCAAATTGAAGTTGTCGCCGAAGATTTTACAGAAGTAGAAACTCCTTCTTTAAATCTAGAAGAAATAACCCAATTAGCACTATTAAATCAACCGTCATACTTGCAGGAACAAATTGCTATAGAAAGAGCAGAACTAGATATGTTAGAAGCAGAAGATGCTCTGCGCTGGAAGTTAGATTTAAGTGCGGGTTACAACAACGCAATCAATACCGTAACTGAAACGAGTGGAGATTTTCTAGCAGGCATTAATTTGAGTCAAGAATTTGGCAATATGAAGGAGAGAAAATTACAGTTAAAGGAAAGTCAAATAGGATTAATTCAAGCCCAAAACAATTTACTAGAAGCACGGCAAAGTTTAGAAATTGATGTGGTAAATGCGGTCCGCGATGTTACCCTCAGTTTGCAAGAAGTGAAACTAGCTCGCCAAGCTACGGAATTAGCTGAAGAATTGCTAAAGATAGAAGAGGACAAATTGAAATTTGGAGTGGGAAATGTTAGGGCTCAGGATGTGGTTGATGCTCAAGAAAGGGTGGTCGGTGCCCGCAATGCGGAACTGAATGCTAAGATAGATTATCAAAATTCTTTAACGGATTTGTCGCAGATTCTCGGTACTACTTTAGATGAATTGGGAATTGAGTTTGATGATGGTTTGGGGGAGGTTGTTTTTGAAGAAGATTAGCAATATTAATCCAAGCACAGAAACCCGGTTTTTTGAAAAAACCGGGTTTCTTAATTCTGGTTTTTTAGCGCTAAAGCGCTTACTACGAACGGACTTACGGTTCTAACCTAAAAACATCGGCAAAAATCTGACCTGGTGAGACTATTCTGCTGTCGTCTGGCGAGTCATAAACTACCATTAAATTATTGCTTTCTCCAAAACAAGGAAATAGGGTTAACCCTTCGGCATTGTCGCTTCCATCACTAAAAGGTAGGTCGAATAATTTCTCCAAGCGATCGCTTTCTTCCCCAAAAATTCTATTCCCTCCAAACGCTAATACATTTCTCAAACAAAACACGCTCATTAAAGCTTCTAAAGCCATCGTCGGCCCCGCTAAAATAATTAAATCTTCTCCATGCAGGCATAATTCTCTGATTCCCATCCCGTTCAGAAAAACGAAATGTTTGCGATAAAGTTCTCCCTCTTCTCCGATGTTTTTTAAAGTTAAAATTCCCGGTTCTGTTTCTTCTACTTCTATTTCTAGAATAACCGCCCAACCTCGCAAAACTGGTCCGCGCAAACCGAGAAAAATTTTATCGCCATGTACTGCTAATCCTTCAATATCTAAACCGTTGTCTTTAGAAGGAATTTCATTGGATACAAAAATACCTAAATGTTCGTCTTCTTTAAGAGCATCTATGAGAATATTGCGACTCTCGGAAGTTTTCAGATAGGCTGCTGTTAATTCCCTACTTTCTTCGCAGACAGATTTAACTAATTCTTCCTCTTTTACGGGGACTCTACCGAGCATAAATCTGTTTAAATCTACTTTAATTGTAGATAATCTTTCGATGTCTTTTTCGATGCCTTTTCCTTTAGGTTTTTTCCGCTTGGTGCTGTGAGAACCTACGAACCATAAATAATCGTTGGAATAACTCATTCCCTCGATGTCGATTTCATCCTCGTCGTTAAAAAGATTGACAAAATCCCCTAACTTAAAATGGCGGCGATCGCCAAACACAAAAGGTTCCAAGGGAGAAAGTCTTTCTACTCCTAATAACTCGTCCGAACCAACCCATAAATTACCGTCTGGGGTAAAAGCTGCTGCGGATAATTCCTTATAAATATCTTCGTCGTCGGTGTCCAAGCGCAGTAAAACGCGAGTTAATAAAAAACCGTCTGTCATAATTGAAACTTAACCTAGTCAATAAAGTGGTAACATTCTAACTTACCGCAGAAGAGTCCATCGGAACTCTATCTTTAGGTAGAGAAGATTATAGCAGCAAACACTATGAACGACGAACATTCTATTATTTTAGAATTCCGAGAAGCAACAGAACCTCTAACAAAGCAGCAAAACCACCGCCTCGACCTGTGGTTATCTCAGAATTTGCCAGATATCTCTAGGTCCCGGATCCAAAATCTAATCTCCCAAGGTCAAGTTAGAGTTAACGACGAAATTTGTACCTCGAAGAAAGCAACGGTCAAACCAGGCGATCGCTTCCAAGTAACTATCCCTCCACCGGAACCTCTGGAACTAAAAGCGAATAACATTCCTCTGGATATTCTCTACGAAGACGAACAGTTATTGATTATTAACAAACAAGCCGGTTTAGTGGTACATCCCGCCCCCGGACATCCAGAAGGAACTATGGTAAACGCACTTCTAGCTTACTGCGATACTCTAGCAGGAATTGGCGGAGTCCAAAGGCCGGGAATAGTTCATCGTTTAGACAAAGATACGACTGGAGCGATCGCCGTAGCCAAAACCGATTTAGCCTGCTCCAGTTTGCAAGGACAATTCCAGGCAAAAACTGCCCGCCGGGAATATTTAGGCCTAGTCTTCGGTAGCCCCAAAACCGAAAAAGGCACTATAGATTTACCCATAGGTCGCCATCCGGTAGATAGGAAAAAAATGGCAGTAGTACCAGTAGAAAAAGGCGGTCGTCCCTCAGTCACGCACTGGGAGGTCGAGGAAAGATTGGGTAATTATAGTTTGCTGAAATTCCGGTTAGAAACCGGTCGGACTCATCAAATTCGAGTGCATATTTCTAAAATAGGACATCCCATAGTCGGGGATCCGGTTTATGGCAGCGGGCGATCGCTAGGAGTTAATTTAACCGGTCAAGCTTTGCACGCTTGGCGCTTAGAATTGCAGCATCCAGTAACGGGGGAATTAATAGAAGCGATCGCCCCAAAACCGGCAGAATTTTTAACTCTTTTAGAAGTATTGCGAATGCGTAAAAATTAACAACGAACGCTTAAGTAGGCGATATTTTAGAAACCCGGTTTCTTGAACAATACCTTCGCCCTAAAACTTGTAGGTTGGGCATCTAGATTAAAAATGTGGGTAAAGCAAAAGTTCGTAGTAATCGCTTTAGCGATTTATAGATATAAATCGCTAAAGCGATTACTACAAGCTAGCCTACGAAGTTTGCCCACTATTTTAGCTCTTAAGCGCTACTACAAATGGTATTTTTTATTTTAGAAACCGGGTTTCTGGATCGTAACGAAACCCGGTTTCTCGATCGTAAACCCATTGCTATAGAATAGTTTAAAAAACCGACAAAAATAAATTATGGAACGTTCAAAAATCGTCGCAATTGTTACTGGAGCTATTTCTCTGATTTTAGCGATCGGCTACCTCATCCTCGTCCAACTCTTGGACTTCCGGGGCGAAATGCTTCCTGCCCCCGTGTCCCTCCTACATTTCCTCTTTTAAATTTCGCATTAGAGCTCTTAGGGACGATCGATTTTTTGGTGGGGGCAAAGCATAACGACGGTAATTTTTGTTTGAGATTGAGGGTGGATCTCAATTTTAGTCATATTTGCCAATTCACTATCTCATACTCATAACAACTTTGCGTAAAAAAGGAGCTTGCCCAAATAAATAGGGGGCCAAGCAGAAAGACACAAACACCTCTGCTTTGAAACCAAATTTACGGCCTTTATGCTTTAGCACCTACATAAAAATTAAGCATCTGCCAAAGGTATATTCTTGACTTTGCCTAGAAGTCCGAGCTAAGATGGCTGCATTATTCTATTGAGAATGCCTGAAAAAATTACGGATGATTTCTATGCAGCAAATAATAGATATAGAAACCAGCCCAAAGAATATTGAACCCAATGGCTCAAAGTCTCAAAAAGACGTGCCATCAATTCCTATCGACCAGATTGTTTCGGCATACAGCCAACCTCGGCGCTACTTCGATAGAGAAGCGATCGAGCAGCTAGTGGCCAGCATAAAAAAAAATGGCATCTTACAGCCGTTGCTCGTGCGACCTCTTGCTGATAAATATGAAATAGTAGCAGGAGAACGCAGATATCGTGGCGCGATGGAGTTAGGCTTAACCGCTGTCCCAGTGACGGTGAGGGAGATGACCGACGCGGAAGCTTTACAGTATTCTCTGGTGGAAAACTTGCAGCGGCATAATTTGAACCCAGTGGAGGAGACGGAGGGTATCCTGCAGCTATTGGCTTCGAGACTAGAATCAGAATTAAATGATGTAGTGTCCTTGCTTTATCGGCTGGAAAACGAGGCCAAGGGTAAAATTACCCAAAGCGCTTTGGGTAATTACCTGCCGGTAGTAGAGCAGGTATTTGCCGATTTGGGGAACAAAAACTGGCGTTCTTTCGTAAGCACTAAACTGCCCCTGCTCAAGCTGCCGCCGGAAATTCTCGAAGCTCTGCGCCGGGGTCGAATCGATTACACTAAAGCCAAAGAAATTGCCAAGCTAGAGTCAGAGTCAGAGCGCGTAAAGCTTTTAGAACAAGCGATCGCCCAATCTATGAGCCTACGACAAATTCAAAAGCTGGTAAAGCAAAAAAAAGCCTCCAAAAAACTAGGAGGAGAGCTCCAAACCGAAATGGAGGACATCTTTAAGAGAGCTAAGAAGTTCTCGGCATGGGACGACCCCGACAAGTGCGACAAGCTAAAATCCTTACTGGCGGAGCTAAAGTTGCTGCTGGCTGAATCTAATTAAACTTCGCCTCAGTTATCTAAACGGTAAACTTGCCTGTCAGGGATGAGAAGAGACGACGGTAATCTCGCGTGTAAGGCCCAATAAATTATTCAGTGAAAAGGTAAATAAAACTACATGAGCGGCACTAAATCAACCCAAAACCTAATTAGGGCCAATGGTGAAATATCGTTGCCATTGAGCGATGCGCAAAAACAACTTTGGATTTTAGGCAAACTAGAGCCAGAAAGTTCAATGGCCTATAACCAATCGATTAACGTGGAAATGCGCGGTCCGCTGAGATTGGAGGCGATGGAGCGGGCCATAAAAAAAGTGGTAGCTCGGCACGAGGCTTTACGGACGAGAATTTTGCAATCGGGAGAGAGACAGCAGATTAGTCTGCCCCAGGAAATAGAACTGCCGATACTAGACTTTTCTAATGAGGGTGGCGATGGCCTCGCGAGAGCGCAAAATTGGTTTGCCAAAGAGAACCTAAAAAGTTTCGACCTTAATACAGGACCGCCTTGGCGGATGCAAGTGCTGAAACTAGAAGAACAACTTCATTGGTTAGTCTTGAGCGCCCATCATATCGGACTAGATTTTCAATCGATGTTCTGCATTCTCCAGGAATTAGGGGTTCTGTATTCAGCGGAGTGCAAGGGCGAAACGTTTCAATTACAAGAGCCAAAGCAATTTCAAGAATATATAAACTGGCTTCAAAAGCAAACCCAGAGCGGGCAAATGGCAGAGGATGAAGCCTACTGGTTGAATCAATTAGCGGGAGAACTGCCGGGATTAAACCTGCCGACAGATTGGAATCGCCCGGGTAAGAGGGATTATAAGATCGAGAAAGAGTCGATCGAACTAAGCGATCGCATTATTAAAAAAGAAGACGACCAAACCCTCGCCCTAGCTGCATACATACTATTTTTACACAAACTTACCGGGCAGTCAGATCTTATAGTAGGAGTGCCTACCTCTGGACGGTACTTTCCAGGGAGCGAAGAATTGGTAGGCTGCTGTGGAGAACTCTTGCCAATTAGAAGCGTGCTGGAGAGCAGGGCGACAACATTCTCAGACTATCTAAAACAGATCGAGAAGGTGTATTTAGAAGCTAAGACGCATCAAAATTATCCCTTCGCCAGATTGTCCGATGGCCTGCGGAGCCAAAATAACTCCACAAACTCGCGTCTAATAACAACATTGTTTAGCTGGCAAAAGTCAGTGATGGCGCCGAAGATGTGGGAATTAGAAACAGCCTTAGAGCCTCAACCGCTAGATTTTAAAGATTATGACTTGTATGGAAAGATCGTCGAGTATGAAAATAACAAGCTAACATTTGAGATAAATTACAGCACGCAGTTGTTAGCAGCCTCGACGATTAAGCGCTGGTTGAGACATTTTCAAACTCTGCTAGAGGCAGTATTAGAAAACCCAGACCGCAAGATATGGGAGTTACCGTTACTAAGCAAAGAAGACAACCAGAAGTTGTTAGTGGAATGGAACGACACCCAAGAAGATTATCCAGCAGATAAATGCATCCATCAATTGTTTGAAGAGCAAGTGCGGCAAACGCCAGATGCCGTGGCAGTGGTGCTGGGGAACAAGCAACTAACTTATTCGGAGCTAAACGATCGCAGCAATCAACTTGCCCGCTATCTAGAAACCCTCGGTGTGGGACCGGAAATACTGGTGGGAATATGTTTAGAACGATCGTTGGAAGCGATCGTGGCAATACTGGGAATTCTCAAAGCGGGAGGTGCTTATGTGCCGCTAGATCCTAGCTATCCTCAAGAACGTTTGGCATATATGTTGAATGATTCCGGGCTGAAAGTGCTTCTGACGAAGGAAAAGTTTGTTAATTCATTCTCGGAATATCCTCACCGGACGGTATGCTTGGATGCAGAGTGGGGAGCGATCGAGAAATACAGCAAAGAAAATAAAGAAACCGGGGTCAAACCCAACAATCTAGCTTATGTAATCTACACCTCTGGCTCTACCGGCAAGCCCAAAGGGGTATTAAGTCTGCACCAGGGAGCGTGCAATATGGCACGGGCCTTAAAGAAAAGATTTGATGTAAAACCGGGCGATCGTTTTCTGCAGTTTGCTTCTTTGAGCTTTGATGCTTCAGTATCAGAGATTTTTACGGCTGTAACATCGGGAGCGGGATTGGTTTTAGGCACAAAAGATAGCTTACTTTTAGGAAAAAATTTACTAAGTTTGCTCCAGGAACAAAGGGTTACTCATGCAATAATAGGACCTGCGGCTTTAGCAGTGTTGGAGCCAGAAGAGTTGCCATCCTTAAAAGTATTGATTGTGGCGGGGGAGGCGGTATCTAGGGAGGTATTCGCTAAATGGTCTCCCGGACGGCGATTTTTTAACGCTTACGGTCCTTCGGAAGCAAGCGTCTGCGCTACTGCTGCTGAGGTGACTGATGCTAACGAAAAGCCGCCTATAGGCGTTCCTATTGCTAATGTGAAGGTTTATATCCTGGACGAATATCTGCAACCAGTACCGATAGGGGTACCAGGGGAACTTCATATTGGTGGAGCTGGATTATCTAGGGGCTATCTAAATCGTCCGGAATTGACGGAGAAAAAATTCATACCTAACCCTTTTAGCGAGGTGAAAGGCTCCCGTCTCTACAAAAGTGGCGACTTAGCTCGTTACCGAGAGGATGGTAATATCGAATTTATCGGCAGGATAGACCACCAGGTAAAAATTCGCGGCTACCGCATAGAGCTAGGAGAAATAGAAGCATTGTTAAGTCGGCACGAATTCGTGCGCGAAGCGGTGGTTATTCAGAGGGAAGACCAGCCTGGCGATCGCCGTCTAGTAGCTTATGTAGTCCCTGAAGAAGAAGATAAGCGAGATTTGGTAGCTTCGGATGATGATGAAACGGGAGTGGAGCTATGGCCTTCGGTAGCGGAATACTATGTGTATGACGAGTTGCTGTATTACGCAATGACCAACGACGTGCGTCGCAACCAAAGCTATCAAGTGGCGATTAAGCAGTCGGTAAAAGATAAGGTGGTAGTGGAAATTGGGACGGGAAAAGATGCAATTTTAGCTAGATTTTGTGCGGAGGCGGGAGCGAGAAAAATTTATGCGATCGAGCTAGATGCTAACACGGCACGGCAGGCGGAAACTTGCGTTGCTAATCTGGGGTTGTCCGATAGAATAGAGGTTGTGGTAGGAGACGCAACTAAGGTGGTATTACCAGAGCTTGCAGATGTATGCGTTTCAGAAATTGTGGGAGCTATCGGGGGGTCTGAAGGGGCTGCCGTTATTATAAACGATTCCAGGCGGTTACTCAAGCAAGGGGGGAACATGATTCCCGAAAGAAGCGTGACTAAGATTGCTGCTGTAACTCTCCCAGATGAAATTTTGGAGGATCCCAAATTCACGAAGATTTCGGGGCATTACACCGATATGATTTTCGAGCAGGTCGGATATAGCTTTGATTTAAGGGTGTGTATTAAACGTTTTCCTAAGTCAAACGTGCTGTCAAACGTGCAAGTATTAGAAGATTTAGACTTCACGAAACCGGTGGTTTTAGAAGAAACCCATGAGGTGGAGTTTGAGATAGGGAAGTCTGGGAGGTTAGATGGTTTCTTAGTTTGGCTGAACCTGCATACGGTTAAGGGAGAGGAAATAGATATTTTAGAACGCGAACATTGCTGGCTGCCAATTTACTTTCCTGTTTTCGAGCCAGGACTATCCGTGTCCAAAGGCGATCGCATAAAGGGAATTTGTCGAAGAAGCCTTTGCGACAATAACCTGAACCCAGATTATGCAATAAAAGGGCAATTGCTAAAAGGCAATGGAGAAGCGATCGACTTCGAGCATATTTCTTATCACTACAAACAAAGATTCAAGCAAAGTCCGTTTTATGAGCGGTTGTTTGCGGAGGTTTCGGGGACGGGAAAAAATGGAAGTCAGGAGTTAAAAGCAGAATTTGTCAAAAATATCAGAGAATACATCAGAGCGCACCTGCCCGAGTATATGGTGCCGGCGGCTTTAGTGGTAATGTCAGGCTTACCTCTGACGCCAAATAATAAGGTAAACCGCAAAGCACTCCCAGCACCAGACGCTAAGGTGCGCTCTGATGCAGATTATGTCAAGCCCAATTCTGGGATGGAAAAAAATATTGCTAAGGTGTGGCAAGATGTCCTCAACATAGAGAAGGTAGGCATTTATGATAACTTTTTTGAATTGGGGGGTAATTCTTTACTGTTGGTAAAGGTTTACAATCAATTGCTGGAAATAGAGTCTTTGTCGCAAAAGCCGTCGATGGTAGAGTTGTTTCAATATCCAACGATATCGGCTCTAGCCAAACAGATGAGCGGCAAAATTAAAAACTCTCCTAGCACAAGCGCTTATGGGGAGGCTCGCGGTGCGGCGCGCGAAGCAATGCAGCAGCAACGCCAACTCAGGCAAAGGCATCGCTCTCGTCGCCAAAAACCGTAGGGCGGGTGTCTCGCCTGCCGTTTTTGCAGGCCTGCCTGCACGGCGGGTGTCTCGCCTGCCGAATTGACCGTTAAATTTAATATCCTCTCAACTCAAGTATAAAAAATGATGCAATCAGAGAACGATCGCGCAACAAATAATCTGGAAATAGCGGCGATCGCTATGTCATGTCGTTTGCCGGGGGCAAAAAATGTCGAAGAATATTGGCAGAACCTCATAGACGGTGTAGAATCGATTTCTCGGTTTTCGGATGAAGAATTATTAGCAGAAGGAATCGATCGGGAATTATTGACTAAGGAGAATTATGTCAAAGCAGGAGGAGTTCTCTCAGACATCGATATGTTTGATGCGAGCTTCTTTGGCACGAGCCCTAGCGAAGCCAAGCTAATGGATCCCCAGCAGCGGATGTTCTTAGAATGTGCCTGGGAAGCAATAGAAAGGGCTGGTTACAATCCAGACATATATGATGGTTTGATAGGTGTCTATGCTGGCATAGGGATAAACACTTACTTGCTCAACAATATTTATCAAAATCCAGACATACTAAAAATAGTCAACCAACATCAATTGGTGACGGCCAACGATAAGGATTATTTACCGACTAGAGTTTCATACAAACTGAATCTGAAAGGACCGAGCGTCAACGTAAACACGGCTTGTTCTACATCATTGGTGGCGCTCCATCTAGCTTGTCAAAGTTTGTTAAACGGTGAATGCGATATTGCTTTAGTAGGTGGAGTTTCATCAAGAATTCCCCACAAAACAGGCTATTTATACGAAGAAGGAATGATATTATCGCCAGACGGTCATTGTCGGGCATTCGATGCTGCATCGAAAGGAACCGTAGGGGGCAATGGGGCAGCAATAGTAGTTCTGAAACGACTGTCAGATGCGATGGCCGACGGAGACCAAATCGAAGGAATAATCAAAGGCTCGGCCATAAATAACGATGGTTCCTTGAAAATAGGTTATACCGCTCCGAGCGTGGACGGTCAAGCAGCGGCGATCGCGGAAGCCCAAGCAGTAGCGGGAGTCGATCCAGAAACCATTAGTTACATAGAAACCCACGGCACGGGGACGGAATTGGGCGATCCTATTGAAATCGAAGCCCTGAAGCAGGCATTTGCCGCCAAGACGGATAAGAAAAATTTCTGCGCGATCGGATCTGTAAAAACTAATATAGGTCATACAGATGCGGCATCTGGGGCTGCTAGCACGATCAAAACTCTATTAGCGCTCAAGCACAAACTCATCCCGGCAAGCTTGCATTTTGAAAAGCCCAATCCTAAAATAGATTTTGAAAACAGTCCGTTTTATGTCAATAGCAGCCTCTCGGAATGGAAAACCAACGGGAGTCCCCGCCGCGCGGGAGTAAGCTCCTTTGGCATAGGCGGGACTAACGCTCATCTAATCTTAGAAGAACCGCCGTCAGTAGAAGCATCGGGAGAATCGCGATCGACCCAAATGCTGGTAATGTCAGCTAAAACAAGTACGGCCCTAGATCGGATAAGCGAAAATATAGCGGCCTATTTAGAGCAAAATCCAGAAATTAAGCTCGCGGATGTGGCATATACCCTGTCCGTGGGGCGCAAAGAATTTAACCACAGACGAATGCTGCTTTGCCACGAGGCTTCCGAGGCGGTGCAGGCATTAAGGGAATTAGACCGCAGGCAGGTTTTCTCTAATACCACGGAAGCTAAAGAGCGACCGGTTGTCTTCATGTTTTCCGGTCAGGGGAGTCAGTATGTAAATATGGGTCGGGGAATCTATGAAAGCGAGTCGGTTTTTGCAGAGCAAGTAGATCGGTGTGCGGAATTATTGCTGCCAGAATTAGAACTCGACCTGCGCGACCTCCTTTATCCGACACCAGAGAAAGCCGAGGTCGCAGCGCAACAACTGCAGGAAACCAAAATAGCGCAAGTAGCGATCTTTACCGTAGAGTATGCCTTGGTGCAGCTATGGCGCGAGTGGGGAATAGAACCAGAAGCAGCCATAGGTCACAGCATAGGAGAATATGTAGCAGCCTGCATAGCAGGAGTTTTCTCCCTAGAGGATGCCTTGTCTCTGGTGGCGGCCCGGGGCAAGTTGATGCAGTCAATGGAGAAGGGGGCCATGCTCTCTATTCCCCTGCCGAAAGCAGAAATAGAAGGACGATTGGGCAGCGAAATCTCGGTAGCAGCAATTAACACTCCATCTCGCTGCGTAGTTTCAGGCCCGTTCGCCGCAGTGGATGCTTTAGAAAAAGAACTAGCAGCGGACAAGATAGAAAGTCGTCGCCTCCACGCATCCCATGCTTTTCATTCGCAAATGATGGAGCCGATGTTAGAAGAGTTTGCAGCGCGCTTAGAGCAAGTCCCTCTCCATCCGCCGGAAATTCCCTACATATCCAACCTGAGTGGAACTTGGATAACGATCGCTCAAGCGACGGACCCGAACTACTGGGTACAGCATTTGCGTCAAACGGTGCTGTTTGCACCTGGTTTGGAAAATTTATTGCCGGAACCAGACAGAGTATTGCTGGAAGTTGGCCCGGGACGAACCTTGAGTACGTTGGCGAAAAGGCATCCCGATAAGTCAGCCTCCCAGTTAGTCCTCACTTCCTTGCGTCATCCTCAAGAAGAATCGGCGGATCTAGATTTCCTGCTAGGAACTTTGGGCAACTTATGGTTAGCTGGAGCAGCAGTGGACTGGTCGGGATTCTACAGCGAGGAGCGACGCCACCGCTTGGCTTTGCCCACCTATCCTTTCGAGGGGCAGCGTTACTGGATTTATCCTCAAAAACAGCCGGAAGCAGCAGTAGGGACCAGCGAGAGCGAGTACGGGAAAAAGGAAGAACTGGCAGATTGGTTTTATATGCCGACTTGGAACCGATCGCTACTAGGGACCGGGAGTAAATTGCCAGATAGCGCTCTTCTATTTATTGACGATGGCGGTATAGGAGAGGAACTGGCGAAGGCACTGCGATCGCGCGGTAAAGAGGCCATCGCAGTCAAGATGGGAGAATCCTTTGCCAAACTGGGAGATGACCTTTACAGTATTAACCCCACAGAAGTCTCCGACTACGAGAAATTGTTGGCGGAACTACCGGAAATCCCCCAGACCGTGGGACATCTGTGGAGTTTGGAAGGTAGCGAGGAACCGTGCGACTGGAAAGGTATCCAAGGGGCGCTAGAGCGAGGATTTTACAGTCTGGTGTTCCTGGTGCAAGCATTAGAGAAGCAGAACTTAAATAGCGAGCTTCAACTGGCAGTAATCTCCAACGGGTTGCAAAATGTGACCGGACAGGAAAGGTTGCTTCCAGAACGGGCAACCCTGGTAGGACCGATTAAAACTATTCCCCAGGAATGCCCTAGCATTAACTGCAGCAGTATCGATATCGAAATGCCGAGCGGGGGAACCAAGGAACTGGTGGAGCAACTGATAGCAGAGTTGGGCGCGACTTCCGCCGATGAGGCGATCGCCTATCGGGGGCAGCATCGTTGGGTACAAAGCTATGCACCCGTACCCCTGTCAGAGCGAGAAAATCAAGGCATAGAGCGATTGCGCGAAGGAGGGGTATATCTCATAACTGGCGGCATGGGAGGTATGGGACTGGTATTGGCGGAATATCTGGCAGAGAGTGTGGGAGCCAAACTGGTTCTAATCGGGCGATCGGCTTTCCCAGAACGAAGTAAGTGGGAGGAATGGTTGGCAAGTCACGATGGGAGCGATCGCGTAGCAGGCAAAATTAAGAAGTTGCAAGAGTTGGAAAAACTCGGAGGGGAAGTGTTAGCGCTATCGGCAGATGTGGCGGATTTCTCGGAGATGGAGAAGGCGATCGAGCTTGCCGAGGGGCATTTTGGTAAAATCAACGGGGTCATCCACGCAGCGGGGGTGCCCGGTGGGGGCTTAATCCAGCAGAAAACCCCAGAAATTGCCGAAAAAATTATGGCTCCCAAGGTAAAGGGTACTCTGATTCTGGATGCCCTCCTGGATGAAACAGAGCTAGATTTCTTCGTGGTGGCATCTTCTTTAAATGCTGTTATTCCGGTCTTAGGTCAAGTTGACTACTGTGCTGCGAATGCTTTTCTCGACGCCTTCGCTCAGTATAAGACCGCCAAGGGCGCATTTGCCATATCCATAAACTGGGATGCCTGGCAGGAAGTTGGCATGGCAGTGGAGGGGACGGAAAAAGTACCGACAACAGAAGCAAAGTTTGCCGCAACCTCCCACCCGCTATTTTCCAATAAAATAGTAGAAGAATCGAGCGGGAAAGAAACCTACATATCTAACCCGAGCATAGAAGCAAACTGGTTGTTGCGAGAACACATAGTAATGGGGGCAGCGACCCTGCCTGGAACGGGGTATTTAGAAATAGTGAGGGCGGCATGGAAGGAGATGACTGGGGAAGAAACGCTCTTAATGCGGGAAGTATTTTTCTTGACTCCGCTAACTGTAAAAGCAAAGGAGACCCAGGAGGTGAGGACGATTTTCACGAAAGCGGGAGATGGCTGGGAATTTGAAGTCGTAAGCTTATTGGATGCAGCTTCGGAACGATGGCAGAAGCATTGTGAAGGAGAAGTTGTAAGTTTAGAGGAAGGCGATCGCCAGTCAATCGCGATCGCGGAAATAGAAGCCCGATGCCCCCAGGGAAAACCAATTCCCGCCCCAGGGGAAGAACCGCAAGGGGGTTTAATAAAATTCGGTCCGAGATGGGATAACGTACAATGGGTGAAGTTTGGCGAAAATGAGGGATTGGCATTTCTGCAACTGCCAGAAAAGTTTATCGCCGACATGGAAGATTATAAACTACACCCGGCCCTATTAGATACCGGTACCGGTTTCATGGGATTGAAAAATACAGAGAAAGACGGCGCCTATCTGCCCTTCTGTTACAAAAAGATCCAGGTCAAAGGAGCGATACCAGCCAAAGCTTACAGTTATATCAAGCAAAATCTACCAGAGGAGAAATCGTCCAGTTTGAAAATGAATGTTATCATCGCAGACGAGACCGGCTCGGTGATGGTTGAGATTGAAGACTATACCTTGAGGGCGATCGATAATTAATTCGGGTAGTGGGTCAGAAGTAGTTTTCGAGCCTCAACATTTTGCTTGTAGTAATCGCTTTAGCGATTTATTATGGATATGAATCGCTAAAGCGATTACTACGAACGGGCACGAACGGCGGATCGTTAATATTTATTCAATTTAGGAGAAAAATATGATAGCCATAGAAAGCAAAACTGAAAATAAACAGTTATTTGAGGAAAGCGAAAATAGCAGTCTGGAAATTAGCTCCATAGGATTGTTAGAAACCCTCAACTTTCAGCCAGCACCCAGGGTTCAACCGGGGAGTGGGGAAGTAGAAATAGAGGTTTTAGCAGCGGGTCTGAATTTCAAAGACGTACTCAGAGCATTGGGAATGATGCCGGTCGAACCAGGTGTTCCGGTAAGATTTGGCTTAGAATGCGCGGGTAAGATAGTTAAGGTAGGAGATGGAGTAGCAGGATTTGAGGTAGGAGATGAAGTAATGACCTTTGGTTCCAACTGCTTTAGTAGGTATATAACGAGTTCGAGTTCGTTAATAGTTCCCAAACCCAAATCCATCAGCTTAGAAGAAGCCGCAACCATACCAGTGGCATTTATGACCGCTTATTACGGTTTGGTGGAACTGGCTAGACTCAGAGCCAAAGAGCGAGTTCTCATTCATGCAGCCACGGGAGGAGTAGGGATGGCAGCGGTACAGGTAGCCAAGTGGGCGGGGGCGGAAATTTTTGCGACGGCAGGAAACCCGGAAAAACGGGAATTTTTGCGGGGACTGGGGGTCGAATATATTATGGATTCGCGATCGCTCGATTTTGCCGAGGAAGTCATGCAATACACCAACTCAAAGGGTGTGGATGTCATCTTGAACTCCCTAGCTGGAGAATTTATTACCAAAAACTTTGAAGTCATGGCGGACTTCGGGCGGTTCGTAGAAATAGGAATGCGCGATATCTACAGCAACGCTAAACTTGGTCTGGAACCATTTCAGAAAGGATTGTCATTTTTTGCCCTCTTAGTAGGACCGGAACTGCCAAAATTCAGCGAGATATTTCGAGAACTAGGGGCGGGGTTCGATAAAGGAGACTTTACTCCCCTACCGCTGAAGGTATTCCCAGCAACAGAAATAAATGATGCTTTTAACTACATGGCAAGGGCCAAGCATATCGGGAAAATAGTTGTGTGTTTCCCCGGACTGGAGGAACACAAAGAAAAAAATGGGTCTGGGGCGATCGCTGCTAGCTCTCGCACTACCAAAAGAAACCTCAGTGGAGGCATCAAGTCCCGAGAAGGGGTAGAAGCTTTCAAACGAATTTTAAGCAATAACCTGCCCCAGGTCATAGTCTCCACTGCTGACTTGAACGCGCGACTAAAGCAAGCCAAGAGCAAGGCAGGAGGGATTTTCATGCAAGAGTCCCAACCAGCAGCAGTAGCCTCAGCCAATTATTCCTCCCGTCCCCAACTGCGTAATGATTATGTAGCCCCAAATACGCCGACGGAGGAAAAGGTGGCTAAAATATGGCAGGATTATTTAGCGATCGATTTAGTAGGGATCCACGATAACTTTTTAGATTTAGGTGGTGATTCCTTGCTAGCTACGCAAGTAATTGCGAGATTGCGGGAAGTGTTTTCAGTCAAATTATCTTTGGCAAGTTTGTTAGAAACTCCAACGGTGGCAGAGATTG
This sequence comes from Cyanobacteriota bacterium, assembly GCA_034189005.1. Classification (GTDB taxonomy): domain Bacteria; phylum Cyanobacteriota; class Cyanobacteriia; order Cyanobacteriales; family Microcoleaceae; genus CALKCV01. Next base: position 91,342 of record JAXHVR010000001.1, read on the forward strand.
CTAGCAATATCGAGCAAATGCTCTCTCAGACTCGCTCTGGGAACCAGGAACAGACAGATAGAGAAGAAATAGAAATTTAACTATGAAAAGCATTTCAGAGTTTTTAGCAGACTTGCAAAAGCAAGACATTCAAGTTTGGGCCCAAGGCGATCGCTTGCGCTGTAATGCGCCCAAAGGCTCTCTAACATCAGAATTACGACAGCAGTTAGCAGACCGCAAGAGCGAACTGCTAGCCTATTTGCAGCAAGAAACAGAAGAACCTAAGATTAGTAAGATATCCAGGAGCCAAGCAATCCCGCTATCCTGGACTCAGCAACGACTTTGGTTCCTAGACAGGTTAGAAGGTGGAAGCAATGCGGCTTATAATTTGTCAACGGCTTTAGAAATTAAAGGCCCGTTGAATGTCGAGGCCTTAGAAAAAACTCTTGCGGAGATTATCGGGCGCCACGAAGCATTGCGAACCAGTTTCAAGCTAGCAGACGAGACGGCAGTACAAGCGATCGCTCCTGACGTTTCAGCCACTTTACCGATAAAAGACTTGCAGGAGTTGTCTCCAGAGGAAAAGGATGCGGAAGTAGGCTCTTTAGCGATGGCCGAAATCTCGCGACCGTTCGACCTCGCCGAGGGGCCGGTAATCAGAAATATCTTGTTACGACTGGGAGAAACATCCCACGTGCTGCTCTCTACCATCCATCATATTGTCTTCGATGGCTGGTCAACTGTAATCTTCATTAAAGAATTGTCGAGTTTATATGAAGCCTTTGTCCGGGACTTGCCTTCGCCCCTGCCAGAATTACCGATCCAATATGCAGACTTTGCGGTCTGGCAGCGGGAGTGGCTCAAAGATGAGGTCTTAAAACCTCAAATAGATTACTGGAAGGAAAAACTAGCTTCGACACCAGCATTATTGGCCTTGCCGACCGATCGCCCCCGGCCTCTAGTAGATAGCATGGCAGGAGATAGCGAGACTTTTAAGCTAGATAGCCAGATAACTGCAAAACTTAAAGAGTTGAGCAAGAACTCTGGAACTACTTTGTACATGGTGGTGCTGGCTGCTTTTTCGACCTTACTGTATCGTTACAGTTCTCAAGCAGACATAGCGATCGGTTCCCCCATCGGCAGCCGTTACCCGAAGGAGACGGAACCGCTGATTGGATTATTTATCAATACCCTGGTATTGCGAACGGACCTCAGCGGAAATCCTAGTTTTCTGGAACTGTTAAAACGGGTGCGTCGAGTAACCTTAGAAGCTTATGAAAATCAGCACGTTCCTTTTGAGAAGTTAGTAGAAGAACTGAAGATAGAGCGAACTTTGAGTCGAAATCCTTTGTTCCAGGTATGGTACACCCTGCAAGATACGGCAGTGGAAGGATTGGAGTTAAGCGGTTTGGAAGTGCGATCGCTCGAATTTGAAAATCCGACAGCGATTTTCGACCTAGAATTAATTCTGGAATATATACCATCAGGTCTCAAAGGCAGGTTGAGATATAAAACAGATTTATTCGATCGCGCGAGCGCAGTGCAAATGGTTCGACATTTCCAGACATTGCTAGAAAGCATCGTAGCAGACCCAGGGATGGAACTCAATAATTTACAACTATTGACAGATGCGGAAAGGGGAGGTTATACTGAGCAAGACTTCCCAGAGGCGGAACTAAGCCGTCTGGAGTTCGAGAAGTTGATGATGGAAATTGGCAAGATAGCCTTGCCTTGTTAGACTTACCGATATTCGATCCCCCCTAACCCCCCTTTTTAAGGGGGGTAGTGATAAAGATGCAGTGACTGTTCGTAGTAATCGCTTTAGCGATTTATCTATATCAATCGCTAAAGCGATTACTACGAACGAGATAGAGAAACGCTATGACAGTAAATCATTACCCCATATGAGCCAGCAAAAAGTATATCTGAAACCCAACGTGCAAGCAGAACCATTATTCAATCAGTGGTATGCTTGGCCTTACTTGATAGCGCCGGCGACGGCATCTATGTATATGACGAACTCCTACTTCAAGATTATGGAATCCTTCGTGGCCGCGCCGCAATTCCATGTTTCAGCGTTGCAAAATCCGAAGATGAAAGGCGGTCCGTTCATTAACTACGATGCTAGTAAAGTGGATGAAATTAAAGCGCTGCTAGAAAAAACTAAAGCAGAGCAAGAAGAACTCATAGAGTTGGCAGAAGGACTGAAAAAACTGCATCTATTATTAATGGAGGAAGCAAAAGGCTATTCCATGGAACCTTTGTACGAACGAGTGCCTGAAGTATTGAAAGGTTATGTGGAACTGAGTTACGATCTTAATAATCTTCCGTCGGCTCGTTTGATAGAAGGATTGTTGTACAAAAGTAAGTATTATAAAACATCGTCTCAGAGCTTATCGCTATCTTTGGTAGAAAAAGACGATCGCCCTTTTATCTTCAGCACCCCCAGACTAGAAGACGAACAAAGTTTGCCTCTGGACGTTCATTTTCGTCACGAGGGATTAGATGAGTTGTTCGAGATGAAACAAACTCCCAAACCATTGGGCGCGATCGAAGAAATCCTAAATATTAAGAACGGTCATAGGGGGAGTTTGTGGCGATCGTTTTTTACAGAGGATGCCCCAGCGCCCCTGAAGAAATATACAGAAGAACCAGTAAGGGTGCGTTATTTCGGTCATGCCTGCATTTTAATCGAATCGAAAGACGTCAGCATTTTGTGCGATCCGCTAATAAGCTATAAGTACGAGGGCGGCATCGATCGCTACACCTACTCGGATTTACCAGAAGTCATAGATTATCTTCTAATCACCCACCAGCACCACGATCACTTTATGCTGGAAACCTTGCTACAACTGCGCCATAAAACAAAAACCGCGATCGTGCCTAAAAATAATGGAGGCGAACTGGCAGATCCTTCGATGAAATTGCTGTTGCAGAATATCGGTTTCCGGCAGGTTATAGAAATCGAGGAAATGGAAACAATAGAGGTAGAAGGTGGCAGCATTACAGGTTTGCCCTTTTTGGGGGAACACGCAGATATCAAGATTAGGTCGAAAACAGCTTATGCGATCGACCTGCAAGATAAGGCGATCGTGGTGGGAGCAGATTCGACTAATTGCGAATATAGGCTTTACGATAATATTAAAGGGGCTCTGGGAAAAGTAGATCTAGTATTTTTGGGAGTTCAATGCGATGGCGCGCCGTTGAGTTGGGCTTATGGAGGTTTGTTAATTAAACCCTTGGCGCGAAAAATGGACCAGTCTCGCAAGTCAAGCGGTAGCGACTATGAAAAGGGACTCGCTTTAATCGAAAGCTTGCAACCTCAAGAAGTATATGTCTATGCAATGGGGTACGAACCTTGGCTGAGTTATCTAATGCATTTTGAAAATTACGAACAAAGTCGCTCCTTCGCCGAAGCCAATAAATTAGTATCGGAGTGTCAGAGTCGAGGCATAATCTCCGAGAGACTGTACGGACAAAGAGAATTATATTTAACACCGTAGAACAGGCGTCTCGCCTGTTCGGATCCAAGCGTCTGTACGGGCAAAGAGAATTATATTGAACACCGTAGAACAGGCGTCTCGCCTGTTCCGACCAAAGCGCCTGTTCCGACCAAAGCGTCTGTTCCGACCAAAGCGTCTGTTCGGACCAAAGCGCCTGTTCCGACCAAAGCGCCCTTTTCCATGCTGGCATTCAACCATCAAGATCGAAATGGATATTAAAAACCTTAAAGATATATACCGACTATCCCCATTACAAGAAGCCAATTTCACAAATGAAAAACCGAGTTGCGGTCAATTAATTAGCGAGGTTCGCGGGGTTATAGATTTAGATAAACTAGAAGGAGCTTGGCAACAGACGGTAGATCGACACTCGGTGTTGCGAACCTTATTTGTCTGGAAAAATTTAGAACGTCCGCAGCAAGTAGTAGTAAAAAAACTCAAAGTCACCCTCTCAAAAGAAGAAAATCTCGAAAGTCTAGAGAATTTTCTGGAAGGGGAAAGACAGCAGATAGTAAGACGGGACGTAGCGCCCCTCGCCAGACTAGCAGTGGGTCTGCTCTCAGAAGAAAGACATAAAATAGTGCTGACATACGATCGCTTAATCCTAGACAAACAAAGCAGTTATTTGCTCTTAAAAGAAGTATGGGAAAACTATAGCGATCGCGCTCCAGAGACACCAGAAATCCCCGAATTTAAAGATTATATAGCCTGGGTTAAAAAACAAGACCGCTCCGAAGCAGAAGCCTTCTGGAGTAATAATTTAAAGGGAGTTTCCTCATCATCAACGACCTTGGCGTTCGCGCAGCATGGAGGAACGGCATCCGGTGAAGAACGCCAACAACTAAAAATTCCACTAAAAATAGAAATAGTATCCTCGTGGCAGATACTCGTGCAAGGTGCCTGGGCGCTACTGTTGAGTCGTTATAACGACTCGCAAGAGGCAGTCTTCGGTATGGAGGTTACAGGTCGCCCGCAAGAGCTACCAGACTCGGAGTTAATAGTAGGAACTTTTGAAAACGACCTACCAGTCAGGGTTAGCATTTCCCCGGAAGTCTCGGTGGGAGATTGGCTGCAAGAATTAGGCTCGCGACAAGCAGAACTACAGCAATACGCCTACAACTCCCCGGCACAAATACAAGATTGGAGCGAGATAGATAATTTCAACCTATCTAGTTTAGTAAGTTATGCCGGCGATCGCTCCGAAGAGCTACTAGAACCGCAGTCCGAGAGCATCGACGTTCTTAAGCTGGAAACTAGGGAAAATAGAGATTGCCCGATCGCCCTAAAAGCCAAGTTAGATCGACAAGAATTAACCTTAGAAATAACATACGATCGCTCCAGTTTCGAGTCTGGGGCGATCGCTAGACTCCTCGGACACCTCGAAACTTTAATAACTGCAATGGCGAGCGAACCAGAAACGAAACTGGAGAAGTTGCCATTATTAACAGAAGGGGAACGGGAACTACTGGCAAAATGGAACGAAAGCAAAACAGACGAGGGATGCGATCGATGCATTCATCAACTAATCCAAGCGCAAGCAGAGAAAACCCCAGAGCGGGTTGCAGTAGTATTTGAGGAAGAACAGCTTACATATAAAGAATTGAATCGACGCGCCAACCAACTCGCCCATTACTTGCAAGGAATGGGAGTGGGACCGGACGTGCTAGTGGGGATTTGTGTAGAGCGTTCCTTAGAAATGCTGGTGGGAATACTGGGGGTTTTGAAAGCAGGTGGCGCTTACGTTCCCATAGATGCGAGCTATCCTTTTGAGAGGATATCCTTTATCTTAGGAGACGCCCAGCCTCCGGTATTGTTAACTCAAGAGCATTTAGAAGAAGAACTGCCCGCCCATTGGGGACAAATAATTGCTCTAGATTCCGAGTGGGAGGAGATAGCAGCAGAAAGCGATTCTAATCCTAGCAGCAGCGTCAGCGCCGAGAATTTAGTTTATGTCATTTATACCTCTGGCTCCACCGGAAAGCCCAAAGGAGTTTTAGTAAGCCATAAAAACTTAGTTCATTCGACGACAAACCGCTGTCATTATTATCCAGAACCGCCGGGTTCGTTCCTGTTACTATCTTCCTTTGCCTTCGATAGTTCCGTAGCAGGGATATTTTGGACCCTGTGCGAGGGGGGCAAATTGGTACTGCCATCGCCCCAGTTTCAGACAGAACCAGAGCGGCTAGCAAGAGCGATCGCCGAGCATCAAGTAGAATATTTATTGAGCATACCTTCCCTGTATGGCGTAGTTTTAGAGCAAGCCTCGCCAGAGCAACTCTCGGCACTGCGGGGAGCGATCGTCGCTGGAGAAGCTTATGGGGGAAAACTAATCGAGCGACATCGCCAGTTACTACCCCGCTGCGGTCTGTTTAACGAATACGGTCCCACAGAAGGGACGGTATGGAGTACGGTTTATAACTGTCAAGATTGGCAGCAGGAAGCATCGGTGCCCATCGGACGGGCGATCGCCAATACCCAAATCCATATTCTAGACCGACATCAGCGACCGGTTCCCATCGGCATAAAAGGAGAACTCTATATCGGCGGGGCGGGCATCGCCAGGGGCTATCTGAACCGCCCGGAGTTAACCGAAGAGAAATTCATCGGAGATCCTTTTAGCGATCGCCCCGACGCCCGTCTCTATAAAACGGGAGACTTGGGTCGCTACCGAGAAGATGGTAATATCGAGTTCCTCGGTCGCATGGACGACCAAGTTAAGATTCGCGGCTACCGGATCGAACTAGGAGAAATAGAAGCTATCTTAGGAGGGCATCCGGGAGTAGCTCAATGCGCAGTTATCGCCAGGTCCGAAGGCGATCGCCAGTTTCTCGTCGGCTATATAGTCCCTTCTGCTGAAGAAGAAGCCCCAAACGCAAGCGCCCTGAGAGATTTCCTCAAGAGCAAACTGCCAGAATACATGGTGCCGGCAAGCATTGTCAATCTCTCGGCAATGCCCCTCACCCCTAACGGTAAGCTAGACCGTCGCGCCCTCCCCGCCCCCCAAGACGTAACTTCGAGTTCCGAAACCGGTTTTGTCGCACCCCGCACGCCCCAGGAGAAATGCTTGGCAGAGATTTGGAGCGAACTTTTAAGCTTAAAACAAGTTAGCATTCACGACAATTTCTTCGAGCTCGGTGGAGACTCGATAATCAGCATTCAGGCCATCGCCCGAGCCAATCGAGCGGGTTTAGTCCTCAATCCCAAACAACTCTTCGAGCATCAGACCATCGCTAAATTAGCCGCAGTGGCGGGGGCGACCCAGGGGAGCGTTGCCGAACAGGGTCTAGTTACGGGGGCCATGCCCTTAACTCCCATTCAGCACTGGTTCTGGGAGCAAAATTTACCCGAACCGCATCACTTCAATCAATCGCTCCTATTAGAGGTATCCCCCGAACTAAAACCAGAATATTTGCAGAAAGCCCTAGAGCAATTGCTCCTGCATCACGATGCCTTGCGCTTGCGAGCCAGCGGTTGGCCTCCAGAACAGGCGATCGCCCCTGCGGAAGAGACGGTCCCCTTGGCTGTGGCAGACTTGTCCGATCTTGAGGGGCAGAAACAACCACAGGCCATGGCCGAGGCAGCCGCAGAAGTTCAAGCCAGCTTGAATTTAGCAGAGGGACCGATAATGCGGGCGGTTTTATTTAAGTTAGGGACGCGAGGGAGCGATGTTGCATCCGCAACGCTTCGCGTTCGCGAAGCGTGCCGGACGGCTTATCGCCTCTTATTAGTAATCCACCATTTAGCAGTCGATGGCATCTCCTGGCGCATCTTGCTCGAAGATATTGCTAGCGCTTACGAACAAGCCGCCCGGGAAGAAACCATCCAATTGCCCCCGAAAACCACTTCTTTCCGCGATTGGGCCGAGCGGCTAATAGAATACGCTGGCTCTGAGGCCTTAGAGGGAGAATTAGATTATTGGCAAGAGCGATCGCGAAGGGAAGTAGCGACGATGCCAGTAGATTTGCCAGAGAGTAAAGGCAATAATACCGTAGCATCGAGTAAAACCGTCACAGTATCCCTAAATGCAGAGCAAACCCGCCTGCTGCTGCAAGAAGTCCCATCGGCTTACAATACTCAAATTAACGAGGTACTGCTGACGGCATTAGCGCAAAGTTGGGCAACGCGGACGGGGGACCGCAGGCTGCTGGTGGAGCTAGAAGGTCACGGACGGGAACAACTCTGGGACGATGTAGATTTGTCGCGGACCGTTGGTTGGTTTACAACTAGATTCCCCGTTTGCTTGGAACTAGAAGCCACCGCCAACCAACCGGGAGAAGCGCTCAAATCGATCAAGGAGCAATTGCGACAAATACCCGCCAAAGGTATCGGTTACGGTATCTTGCGCTATCTCAGCCAGGATGCGACCCTGAAATCCCATCGGCAACCGGAGGTAAGCTTTAACTACTTAGGGCAATTCGATCTAACCCAGTCAGAATCGATTTTTAGAGGATTGGCTTCCGAAGAGACAGGGCCTACGCAAAGTCCATCGGGTCAGCGTCGGTATTTACTGGAACTTAATGGATTGGTAGTTGAGGGTAAGTTACAATTAGATTGGACTTACAGCGAAAATATCCACAAACAAAGTACGATAGAACAGCTAGCGCGGGGTTTTATCGAAGCATTGAACTCGATTATCGACCATTGCGTTGCGTCGGAGACTGGCAGCTATACGCCTTCAGATTTCCCGGATGTAGCATTAGACCAGTCCGAACTAGACGATTTGGTTGCAGAAATAAATTGGTAATTAATAATTAATAATTAATAATTAATAATTAATAATTATTGGACTCGTCGTGCCAATGGGGAATTAAGTACCAGTGCCAAATTAATTAGACATATTGAACGGGCGAGACGCTCCTACTCACCGTTAATACTAGCCCCGTCCGCGAATAGATTTTTGTTAAGTTTCTGCATGGTTAACTACTTAAGGAAGAACGCTCGTGAATAAAGACAAAAAAAATATAGAAGCTATATATCCGCTTTCCCCCATGCAAGAGGGTATGCTTTTTCATACGCTCTACAGGCCAGAATCTGGAATTTACTTTCAGCAATTAAACTTTACGTTGCGGGGAAATCTGGATGTAGCAGCGTTTGAGGGAGCCTGGGCGAGAGTGGTAGAAAGACACGCGGCATTGCGGACTTTATTTGTGTCGGAAAGTAGGGAAAAGCCCTTGCAAGTAGTGTTAAAGTCGGTAAAAATGCCTTGGCAAAACCTAGACTGGCAGTCGGTGCCTTCGGCAGAAAGGCAGTCGCGCTTGCAGGCCTTCAAGCAAGAAGAATTAGAGCGGCAACTTCCTATCGACCGAGCCCCGCTGATGCGTTGGACTTTAATACAGTTGGAACCAGACTGTTATGAATTAGTCTGGTCTCACCATCATTTGGTGACGGATGGTTGGAGTCTGTCGGTTATCCTCCAGGAAGTATTGGCTTTCTATCAAGCGATCGCCTCTGGTAAAGAAATATCTTTAACTCCCGTTCGTCCTTACCGGGATTATATTGCTTGGTTGCAGAAACAAGATTCCTCCCTAGCTAAAGCCTTCTGGGAAAAAAGTCTCGATGGGTTCATAACTCCAACTCCTCTGGTGGTAGATCGTCGCCTCCCCCAGCACAGAACTTTAGAAAAGTCAGCATACGCAGAAGGGCATTTATCGGCAAAGACTACAGCAGCATTACAGTCCCTTGCCAGGGCCAATGCTTTGACTTTGAATGCGATCGTGCAAGGGGCCTGGGCCCTGCTGCTGAGTCGCTATAGCGGGGAATCGGATATCCTGTTTGGGGCGACGGTTTCCGGTCGGACTCCGAGCTTATCGGGGATAGAATCCATGGTAGGCCTGTTTATTAATACAATTCCGGTGCGAGTTCGAGTACCGGCTGGCGGGGAACTATTGCCTTGGTTGCAACAGTTGTTCTCCGAGCAAGGGGAACGAGATTTGTATTCCTACAGTCCTCTGGTAGAAATTCAAGCCGGTTCGCAAGTCCCAGAAGGAATGCCTTTGTTTGAAAGCTTGCTGGTATTTGAGAACTATCCCTTAGACGAAGCATCTAAGCATACATTTGGTGATTTAGAGATCGCTAAAGTAACGGGGGTAGAACAAACCAATTATCCCCTGACGGCGATCGTTATTCCCGGACCGGAACTATCGTTAGCCCTCTCCTACGATGCGGACCGCTTTGAGGCGGATACCATTGGTAGGATGGTGGGGCATTTCCAAACTTTGTTAGAGGCGATCGCCGATAACCCGGAAGGAGACCTCGGGGAACTTAGTTTGCTGACTGCGGCGGAAAAACAGCAGCAGCTATCGACCTGGAGGGGCAATCGCGATCGATATTCTCCCGATAAATGCTTGCACGAGTCCTTCGAGCAACAGGTACTTAAAAGCCCCGATGCTGTGGCAGTAGAGTTTGAGTCTGAACGACTGACTTATGGAGAATTGAACGCGCGAGCGAACCAGCTAGCGCATCAATTACGCTCTCTGGGAGTGGGGCAAGAAGTTTTGGTAGGAATTTGCGTGGAGCGATCGCTCTGGACGGTCGTAGGTTTGTTAGGAATATTAAAAGCCGGCGGTGCTTACGTTCCCCTCGACCCAGACTATCCCCAAGAACGTCTGGCTTACACTTTGGAAGATTCTCAAGTATCGGTGCTGCTGACTCAAGAGAAATTTCTGCCATCGCTACCAGATACCAAGGCAAAAGTTTTCTGCTTGGACCGGGATAGGGAACGCCTTAGCGTCGAAAGTCAGGAAAATCCGCGAAGCGGTGTCGATCCAGACAATTTAGCTTATGTAATCTACACTTCCGGTTCCACCGGGAAGCCAAAAGGAGTATTAGTACGACATCGAAATGTCGGGAGTTTGTTCGCCGCTACCGAGTCTTTGTTTGATTTTACAGCAACGGATGTCTGGACGCTCTTCCATTCTTATGCATTCGATTTCTCGGTTTGGGAACTTTGGGGAGCGTTACTTTATGGCGGTAAAGCGATCGTCGTACCTTACCTAACCAGTCGGGATCCAGAAGCTTTTTATAATTTAGTCGCGACTAAAGGCGTGACCGTGTTAAATCAAACCCCATCCGCCTTTCGTCAGTTTATCCCCGTTGATCTAGAGCGCAAGGCAGACGTGAATCTGCGTTACGTCATCTTTGGGGGGGAAGCGCTGGATAAAGCTAGCTTGCGACCTTGGTTCGTTAGTCACGGCGATAGGAAGCCACAGTTAGTTAATATGTACGGCATCACGGAAACTACGGTTCACGTCACTTATTACCCCTTGACGATGGCAGACTTAGACAGTTCCAGCAGTTCCATCGGAGTGCCGATACCTTCCCTTTACGCTTATATTTTAGACGAGCGGCAGCAACCAGTAGCGATCGGATTGTGGGGCGAGATTTATGTAGGGGGAGGGGGAGTCACCAGGGGTTATCTCGATCGCCCCCAACTGACGGCAGAGAAGTTTATTGCCGATCCCTTCAGTCCGGATCCTAACGCCTATCTCTACAAAACAGGGGATTTAGGTCGTTACAACTCCAAGGGGAACCTAGAGTATTTAGGACGGATCGACAATCAAGTAAAAGTGCGCGGTTTTCGGATAGAACTTGGGGAAATAGAATCCGTACTCGCGGGGCATCCAGGGGTAGAAGAAGCTATAGTTGTAGTGAAAGAAGATAATCTAGAATACAAACACTTAGTTTCCTATATTATTCCCAATCGAACCTCGGCAGGTGTAGTTAAGCAGTTGCTACGTTTGAGCGGCGAAGAAAGATCGATCTACGACCTGCCCAATGGCACGAGCGTATTTCATTTGAATAAAAATGAGACGGATTTTCTCTATGAAGAAATCTTCGAGAATGCGGAATATCTCAGGCATGGAATTACCATTAAAGCAGGGGATTGTATCTTTGATGTCGGGGCTAATATCGGTATGTTTAGTCTCTTCGCGGGGCAACAAGGTCGGGATATAGAGATATTTGCTTTTGAACCGATCCCGCAGGTATTTGAAGTATTGCGTCTTAATGCAGAACTATACGGATTAAACGCGAACTTATTTTCCTGCGGTCTTTCCGACCGAGTAAAAACAGAAACATTTACTTACTACCCAAATAACTCTGTTGTTTCTGGAGGTTTCGCAGATATCGAAGAAGAACAAAAAGTGATGAACCGTTTTTTGGCGAACAGACAAAATGCCGGAGAAACTCAAGAGAATAATCTCTTGTCAAATGCCGAACTAGATGGATTAGCAACGGAATTGTTTGCCGATCGCCAAGAAATCACCTGCGAGATGCGCGCGGTCTCGGATGTAATCCGCGAATATGAAATAAAACAGATCGATTTATTAAAGGTCGATGTGGAAAAAAGCGAGATGGATGTCTTGGCGGGAATTGAAGCAGAAGATTGGTTGAAAATAAAACAACTTGTTGTCGAAGTTCACGACCTCGACGGGAGACTAGATCGCATCTCCCAACTATTAGAACAACATGGATTTGAATTGACCGTCCAGCAAGAATCTTGGCTGGAGCAAACAGGACTTTATAATATCTATGCCATCGGTCGCGATCGCGGCAGAGGAGAGGAAAGGATTGACACTCAGAAGGAGCAGAACGACCCTTCGGAGAAAAAATGGAATAGTCCCAACTTGTTAATCCATGAATTGCAGTCTTACTTGAAACAACAATTACCTCAATTTATGATTCCGAGTTTTTTGGTGTTGCAAGAGGCTTTCCCCTTAACTCCTAACGGAAAATTAGACCTAGATGCCCTTCGGGCGCCAGACTCCAAGGCCCGAGCGGAAATTAATTATATCGAACCCAAAACCGATACGGAAAAGCAGATTGCCGCAGTATGGCAAGATTTGCTGTCAGTAGAACGGGTGGGAGTTGACGATAATTTCTTTAATTTAGGAGGACATTCTCTGCTGGCAACTCAAATGATTTCTCGATTGCGATCGGCCTTTGAGATAGACTTACCGCTGCGGACTGCGTTCGATCGCCCCACCGTGGCAGGATTGGCCGACGTTATTACCGAAAGCCTCCTAGCAGAAGCAGGGAGCGATCTTTTGGAAAGTATTCTAGGCGAAGTCGAGCAACTGGAGTTATAATAGTTTTCTTAGTTGTTAGGGTAGTGGTAAAGATGTAGCGAACGTTCGTAGTAATCGCTTTAGCGATTCATCTATCTAAATCGCTAAAGCGATTACTACAAAGCACGATTTAGAGACAAAAACAGTCGTCTGGTTGAATTTGTAATAAAAGGTAGCACCTATTATGGAATTTTTAAAAGACTTATCGGGATTTTTGAAAGATCGCCAAAAATATTGGCTAGTGCCGCTGATAATAACTCTGCTATCGGTGGGCGGTCTCATGATTTTCGCTCAAAGCTCTATACTCGCGCCGTTTATCTACACTCTGTTTTAGCTCGATGATGAAAAATGCTGGCAAAATAATTATTGTCAATATTGCCATTACTTTGCTATTGCTCTTCGCAGTCAACTTGGCGAGCGAAACTGTTATGCTTGTTTATGGACTAGCAGAACAGCAGGCGAACGCCGATCGGGTTGACGAACGAGCTAATTTGCCTAATTATGCGGGCGATCGAGATACAGCTAAACGGCATTTTCAGGAATTCGATCGATTAGTAACTCGCTTCGAGCCTTATATTGGCTGGTCGAGAAAACCCTTCGAGGGGGAAACCATTCATATAGACCATAGAGGCGATCGCGTCCATGAAAATGCGCGTCTTTCTGCGCGCCAAGATGGAGCGATCGCCCCTAATTTAGTCCCGTCCGTACATTTTTTTGGCGGTTCGACGGTTTGGGGCACTGGAGTTCCAGATGGAGAAACTATTCCGGCTTTATTCAATCGCATATCCGGGATAGACACCTTTAATAAGGGGGAGATAAACTTTACATCCCGTCAGGAACTAGATAGATTTATAAACCTCTTAACATTGGAGGGGGAACCCATAAATGCTGCAGTCTTTTATGATGGGGTCAACGAGGTTCTTAATTTATGTAGGAGCGAAAATAATGGAGAAGAATACGGAACTGCAGATGGGATAAGACAAATGCTCGAAAAGAAAACGGAGCGATCGCCTGTAGGCCGATTCTCGCAATATCTGGACTCGCTCTTTTTGCAGGGAACCAGAAGTTTAATAACATTAGTAGCGAGCAAAGGAGCGATCGGAAATAATAACTTAGATCGGACAATGAATTGCGACGAACGACCGGAAAAAGCAAGAAAAATAGCATCTACCCTGGTCGATAATTGGGAAACAGCCCGCGATCTCGCCAGGGCCAGAGGAATAGAGTTTTTGGCAATACTTCAACCAGTTGCTTTCTTTGGAAACCCAAAACTAGATGCTTTGCATTTAGATGCAGGAGGGGATAATGAATTAAGAAAGCAATATGAAGCAGTATATCCCTTAGTTCGAGCAAAAATGCAAGAACGAAAGCGCGACTGGATCCTAGACTACACCAATTTATTCGATCGCGACGAAGACATTTATATAGATTTCTGTCACGTCTCCAAAAATGGCAATCTCATTATTGCCAAGCAAATCTATACCGATTTGAAAAAAGCCAAAAATTAAACGAATGCATGTAGAACAGGCATCTTGCCTGTTATCCGTTTCCCTATTCCCTACTCTTGCCTATTGCCTATTGCCTCTTGCCTAAATCGTCAAATTCAGTCCTGTCACTAAAATAAAACTGCTATATTATGAGCGACTTACAAAAACGATTAGAAAAACTATCTCCCGCTCAACGGGAACTGGTATTAAAAAAGCTCCGATCGCAGAAAAAAGACTCCCCAGTCCAGAAAGAAAAAGTACCGCCCATCGCGCCGGTTTCCAGAGAAAAACCAATTCCCCTATCCTGGAACCAACAAAGACTGTGGTTTTTAGAGCAAATCGAAGGTAGCAGTTCCACTTACAACATCCCGGCAGCAGTAGAACTGGTGGGAGAACTAGACCTCGCCGCCTTAGAACGATCGCTCCTAGAAATTGTCCGACGCCACGAAATCCTGCGGACTAACTTCGCTCTATTAGACGGACTCCCTGTCCAACAGATAGCCCCAGAATTAAAACTCAACATAGCAGTCATCGACCTAAAGTCAGATGAGGAAGTCGAGGGTTTAGCGATGGCCGAAGCGCAAAAACCCTTCGACTTAGCAACCGACCCCCTACTCCGGGTAACATTATTGCGGCGATCGCCCTCCTCCCACTACCTGTTACTTACCCTGCACCATATTATCTCCGATGGCTGGTCCATGGGGGTCTTAATTAACGAATTGTCGCAATTGTATGGGGCATTTTTATCCAAAGCACCATCGCCCTTAGCGGAGCTACCATTTCAATATGCAGACTTCGCCGTCTGGCAGCGGCAATGGTTGAGCGGAGAAACTCTAGAAACTCAACTTTCTTACTGGAAGGAAACCCTCTCTGGCGCGCCGGAATTATTGGAATTACCCACAGACCGATCGCGCCCCCCACTCCAAAGCTTTCGCGGTAGCAGTCATAAATTTCATCTATCCGCCGAATTAACCCAAAAACTCCAAACTCTAGCCGAAAAATCCGGGGCAACCCTATTTATGATTCTCTTCGGCGCCTTTGCGACCTTGCTTTATCGCTATACGGATCGAGAGGATATCTGTATCGGCACCCCGATCGCCAACCGAAACCGCGCCGAAACGGAATCGCTCATTGGCTTTTTTATCAACACTTTAGTATTGCGGGCGGACTTAACGGGAACTCCGACCTTTTCTCAGTTGCTCGATCGCGTGCGAGAAAGATCCCTGGAAGCATACGACCGCCAAGACGTCCCCTTCGAGCAAATAGTAGAAGCTTTGCAACCGGAACGTTCTCTGAGCTACAGTCCCCTATTCCAGGTAATGTTTGCCTTGCAAAACGCGCCGATGGGAGAACTAGAACTGCCCGGCGTGACTCTAAAACCCATGAGCCAAGACAGTCAGAGCGCGAAATTCGACCTGACAGTATCGATGTGGGAAACAGAAACCGGACTCGAAGGTTCCTGGGAATATAACAGCGACTTATTCGACAGAGAGACGATCGCCCGCGCCATCGGACATTTCCAGACGTTGCTGGCAGGAATAGTCGCCAACCCCGATCGCCAATTAGGAGAATTGCCTCTGCTGACAGATGCGGAAGAACGTCTCTTCCAGTCCTGGAACGATACTAAAACCAACTATCCTGCGGAAAAAACCCTCGCGGAGTTATTTGAGGATCAAGTCGAAAAGACCCCCGATGCCATAGCAGTAAGTTACGGCGGAGAACAACTCACCTACGAACAGTTAAACCGTCGCGCCAACCAATTAGGACATTACCTGCAAGCTCGCGGCGTAGGCCCAGAAGTGCTAGTGGGTCTCTGCCTCGATCGCTCCCCAGAGGCGATCGCCGCCATGCTAGGCATTATCAAAGCAGGGGGAGCTTATGTACCCATCGACCCCGACTATCCCCCAGAGCGCATCGCTTACATACTCTCCGATGCCGGCGTGCCAGTTTTGATTAGTAACTCTACATTGCTAGGAAAGCTGCCAGAACATGAGGCGGTCCTCGTCTGCTTGGATAGAGACTGGGAAGCGATCGCCACCTTCAGCAGCGACAATCTCCCCATGGAAGTTACACCAACTTCTCTAGCTTACTTAATCTATACCTCTGGTTCTACAGGCAAGCCCAAAGGTGTAGCGGCTATTCAGAGAGCGGTAACTCGTCTCGTTTTCGATACCAACTATGTAGAAATACAGCAGTCCGACTGCATAGCTCAAGCATCTAATATCTCCTTCGATGCCGCCACCTTTGAAATATGGGGAGCGCTGCTGCGAGGGGCAAAGCTCGCAGGCATTAGCAAAGAAGCCCTGCTCTCGCCGGAACAACTGGCAACCCAACTGCGCGAAGAAAAGATCGCGATTTTGTTTGTGACTACAGCCCTTTTCAATCAGTTAGTCAGCGTCGTACCAGATATATTCCAGCACCTGAGAACTCTTTTATTCGGAGGGGAAGCAGTCGATCCCTCCTGGGTAGCAGAAGCGCTGAAAAAAGGACCGCCGCAACGGCTGCTACATATGTACGGACCGACGGAAAGCACCACCTTCTCCACCTGGTATCTAATAGAGTCCGTACCGAAAGACGCAACCAACCTGCCCATCGGCAGTTCCATCTCTAATACCACTATTTACGTTCTCGATAAAAACCTGCAACGAGTTCCCATAGGAGTTCCGGGAGAACTGTATATTGGCGGTGACGGTTTGGCTAGCGGCTATCTCAACCGCGCTGAATTAACAGCAGAAAGATTTATCGAAAATCCTTATGAGAGCGATCGCCTCTATAAAACGGGAGACTTAGTGCGTTACTTGCGAGATGGTAACATCGAATTTAAGGGTCGCATCGACAATCAAGTTAAAGTCCGGGGTTTCCGCATCGAACTAGGAGAGATCGAAGCCCTTTTGAGCAAGCACCCGCAAGTGCGCGAAGCCGCAGTCATAGTCCGGGAAGACCGACCGGGCAACAAGCGTCTGACAGGGTACATACTCCCTTACTCGGAACCGCCAACTAGCACTACCTTGCGCGGCTTCCTGAAAGAAAGACTGCCCGAATATATGGTCCCTGGGGCCTTTGTTGTTATGGAGGCTTTCCCCTTAACTCCCAATGGCAAAGTAAACCGCGCCGGACTTCCCGCACCGGAGGAGCTAAGGGATGAAACCGTCGGTTATGTCGCCCCCAGAACTCCTACAGAAAAAACATTAGCAGCTATCTGGAGCGAGATTTTGAGAGTGGATCGAGTGGGGATTAACGACAACTTCTTTGCCTTGGGTGGAGATTCGATAATGAGCATTTCAATCATCGCTAAGGCGGAGCGAGCCGGTTTGCAACTGACCCCAAAACAGCTATTCCAGCATCAGACCATCGCGGAATTAGCAGCAGTAGCGGGCACTACTACGGCCAGAGAAGCTAGCCAAGGTATAGTAACGGGTTCGGCCCCCCTGACTCCGATTCAACATTGGTTTTTCCAGCAGCATTTACCCGCACGTCACCACTTCAATCAATCAGTTCTAGTGTCGGTGCCTCCAGACATAGATCCGCTCCTTCTAAAAGCTGCGGTGGCCAAAATCTTAAGCCATCACGACGCCCTGCGGGCCCGATTTATCGACTCCGAGACCGGTTGGCAGCAAGTTTACTCTCCCCCAGAGGAGGAAAGGATACCTTTTCAAGTGGAGGATTTATCTGCCATTCCAGTTGAAGAACAGTCGGGACGGATTTCGGCGATCGCCAACGACATCCAAGCAAGTTTGAATCTAGCAGAGGGACCGATAATGCGGGCGGTCTTATTTACCAAAACTCCCCCCTCTCCCTCAACGGGAGGAAACGGGGACACGGGGACGCGGGGACACGGTGACAACCCTCTCTCCGCGTCTCCGTGTCTCCGCGTCTCCGCGTCTTCTCCCTCTCCCCCCTCTCCCTCAACGGGAGGAAACGGGGACACGGGGACGCGGGGACACGGTGACAACCCTCTCTCCGCGTCTCCGTGTCTCCGCGTCTCCGCGTCTTCTCCCTCTCCCCACACTCTCTTCTTAGTCATCCATCATTTAGCAGTGGATGGCGTGTCGTGGCGAATTCTGCTAGAAGACTTGTTAAGGGCTTACCAGCAGGAGTCCCTTCCACCCAAAACTACCTCCTTCCAAGATTGGGCAAATCTGTTAGTAGAATACGGGCGATCGCCTCATCTCGCTAAGGAGTTAGATTATTGGCTAACCCAGTCTGGAACCAAAATTAACTCGCTCCCGGTTGACTATCCCGAAGGCAAGAAAGACAATACTTTTGGCTCCAGTCGCACGGTATCGGTATCCCTAACAGAAGCAGAAACTAAAAGCTTGCTCCAAGAAGTCCCGAAAGCTTACAACACTCAAATTAATGATGTCCTGCTGACAGCATTAGCACTGAGTTTTGCTAAATGCACGGGCAGTAAATCGTTGTTAGTGGATTTAGAAGGCCACGGCAGGGAAGAAATATTTAGCGATCGCTCCAGCGTCAACTTATCCCGGACTTTGGGTTGGTTTACAACTCGTTTTCCGGTATCCTTGGAACTGGAGTCCGTCGATAATCTCTCCGAGGCGCTAAAATCTATAAAAGAGCAACTGCGGGGCATACCTAATAAAGGAATTGGTTACGGCATCCTGCGCTATCTCAGTCCCGACGGGACCGTCCGCCAGCAACTAGCAGAGCTTACTCAACCTGAAATTAGTTTTAACTATTTAGGTCAATTTGCAACCCCTGGAGCTAATAAGTTACAATCCCCAGAGATGGCATGGGGGATGGCCCAGGAGTCATCGGGGAGCGATCGGAGTTCTTTAGGGACTCGCGATTGCCTGCTGGATGTCAACGGATTAGTAGTTGCCGGACGGCTGCAAATGGACTATATTTATAGCGAAAAGGTTCACAAACGAACAACTGTTGAAGGTCTGGCCAAGTCCTTCTCTGAGAGCTTGAAGTCCCTGATAGAGCATTGCACGGCACCGGAGGCGGGAGGCCATACGCCTTCGGACTTCGCAGCGGCAAGGTTAGATCGAAAGCAGCTAGACAGTTTCCTGGCTAAAATAAAGAAACCCAAATCGCAGAAGAAAAATGACAGATAGGGACTAGACGATAACCTCAGAGGTTGCTACGATAAAGAAGTAGCTCGTCGTCGCGAACGGTAAATATTAAATCAATCAAAGTTGTCCGAGCGAAATCGAAAACCAAAAAGGAGAAGAAAAATGACAGAAGCAACAAAAACATCAACCCAAACAACATTATCAGAAAAACAATTAGCAGAATTCAAGAAGAAATTTGAGGAAAGGAGGAAGTTCTATCGAATACCGGGAGCTGCATTGGGTATCGTCCAGAACGGTCAAGTTGTCGTCTCCGAAGGCTTTGGACTGCGGGACTTGGATTCCAAAGCTCCCGTGACGCCAAAAACAATTTTTGCAATAGGTTCAATGAGTAAGTCATTGACAGCTTTTATGATTGGCACCCAAATAGATGAAGGACTATATAATTGGAATACAAAAGTGAATGAAATAAGTTCGGCGTACGAATTTCCTCTTCAAGGAAACGAGGTGATAACGGTAGCAGATTTATTGAATATGCATTCTGGTATAGAAGGCGGTGTCCATCTTGGATACATTAATATCGAGGATAATATATTCACTTCAAATGCAGCGCACTGGAACGATCAAACGCCAATATATGTGATTAAAAACATCTCCTATCTGCCAGCTAAAGAAAAGGATATGCCAAAAGAAGGCACGAAGGGAAAATATTTTTATAACAACGAGTTGTTCGCAAGTGCTGGTTATCTGACACCTTTGAAAAACAAAAAACCGACAAGCCGATTGCTAGAGGAATATAACCAATTAATGCAGAATAAAGTATTTCAACCTCTGGGCATGAAATGTACGAGAATTACAGGAACTTTATCAAGCATTAGTAACGACTATGCTATTAGCTATGGTATAGAAGTGAGTGGTGGAAAAGCAAAAATCTTCGAGAAAGGCGGGATCGGTAGTAACTATATTAATGGCCTTGCCCCAGCGGGTCAGGTGGCTTCCAACGTTGAGGATATGAACCGCTACTTGATTACTCTTTTGAACGATGGGCTCGATCCCGAGAAGAAAACGCAGGCGATCGAAACTAAGACTTTGGAGGAACTTTGGAAGATCGAAAATCATACTCTTCAAGAAAATACCAATAATGAGGGGATTACGGGAAAGGTAACCTACGGAATGGGTTGGTGGGTAGAAGAAATTCCGATAAAATCTAATTCGGACGAAAAAGTTACAGTCCTGCATCATGGCGGTTTTTTACCATCTTGGGCCTGTATGCAGATGCTAGTTCCAGATCGAAATGCAGGCATAGTCATCCTCACCAATGGTTGTTTTGGTCGAGAGTTTACGATGGAAATGAATCAAGAAATGCTTAAGCTGCTCTATGAAGATATAGACACTACAAAGTTTATTGACAACGAAGCATACCATAATAAATTTGTCACAAAGTTAGAAACAACAATAGCGAAGAAAGTTTCAAGTGAAAAGATA
This sequence comes from Cyanobacteriota bacterium, assembly GCA_034189005.1. Taxonomy (GTDB): domain Bacteria; phylum Cyanobacteriota; class Cyanobacteriia; order Cyanobacteriales; family Microcoleaceae; genus CALKCV01. The sequence goes on from JAXHVR010000001.1 coordinate 111,894, forward strand.
GAACGCGACAAGGTTAAGCACCTATTAGGTAATTATGAAGGAGGGTGGAGTTTAGAGCATGATGAAGAATCAAGTCTATTGGTTTTATATAAAAACGGATGGATTTATCACTTAGCTTTATCCCGAGAAAAAAAATATGTTTATTACATAGTGGCATCAAACGATCACAGGGGAATGAAGGTAAAACAACCAAAAGAAGATGAGGATGAGTATACAGAAGGGAAAATTTGGTTTACAAAAGAACGGGATGAAATGGATGTAGATGGGATTGTTCTTATGATGTCAGGACTCAAAGTTGGAGAAATAAATAAATTACCAGAGGAGTCAAAAAGAGAGGCGATCTTACATCTATTAGCAGATCGCAAACCTAGCGTTGCGAAGTATTTAGAGGGACGTGCATTAACAAAGCTATACAAAGCTTTTGCGTATTCAGCCAGCACGGTAAACAAAGAAATAGAAGAATATATAAAATCAGCAAATATAGATGACGTTGAATTGGTAGAAGAAACACAAAGAAAAATGGAGAATAATTTTAGTATAGCTACAAAAATACTGTCTCTAATTATAGCTAGCGAACAAATTAGCGGTCGCGATTCTCGCCATAGTAACAAATGTATGTCGCACATTCAAACTCTCGTAGATCGAATAGCCGAGAACGATCGAAAATTCACAAAAAAATATTCCGAGAAAGTATCCTCTCCTAGTATCTCGCAACCACAAACCATTGATGCTTCAATATCACTAAATAACGACAGTGAGAATGAAGAGCCGTTGTTACGAGAGATTCCTAACGCCAACGAAACTAAAATCGAAATATCACTGGAAACAACACTTGAGTCAATTAGGGAAACGCAATTGGATTAAAATTGGAAAACAGGAGGGGGAAATTTCAGGTTATACTCCCCAAGTGTGGGGAGGGTGGGGAGGGTGGGGAGGGTGGGGAGTTTCTTGGTTCGTTTTTAGCACAAATTAAAAAGCCCAAATTGCACAAAATGACACAGACAAATAAGAATCAACCACCGGAGGAGGAAAAGGATGTTAATAACGAGCGTCCTGCTACTCCCGGCAAAAGTTCGGTGAAGCGATCGGACATTCCCAAAATCGACGAGCAGGACATTAGAGTTTCCCCGGAAACAACACGTTACTTAATTAAAAACCTGCAATTGGATTAAACCATTGACGGGCAGATTCTCAAAACAAAGTAGTTTATTTGTATCGAAAAATGACAAACAACCAGTGGCAACAACAGAATAAAACCTACAAAGTAGGTGACATTGTTTTATTGGAAAATCAAAGATATCGGTGTCTCCAGGAGCATACAACTAACGGCGATTATAACTGGAATCCTGCAATCGCAAAAAGTTTGTGGCAAGAGGATACCTCGAAAAGAAGTTTATCGTCCGAAGAAATCGCAAAATTCAAGAGCAAATTCGACGCTCGCAGGAAGTTTTATAACATACCGGGAGCAGCATTAGGTATCGTCCAGAACGGTCAAGTTGTCGTCTCCGAAGGCTTTGGACTGCGGGACTTGCAAGCACAAGCGGAGGTGACACCAAAAACGGTTTTCGCTATTGGTTCCATGAGTAAGTCAGTGACGGCCTTAACCGTAGGCACCCAAGTGGATGAAGGTGTATTCGCTTGGGATACTCCAGTGCGGCAAATCAGCTCGCAGTATCAATTTCCTCCTGCAATTAATTACGACGTAACCGTAAAAGACCTCATGGGAATGAATTCGGGGATAGATGGTGCGATTGACCCTTTTGCTAAGATTCCAGATCCCAACGATCCTAGTACGGCAATTCTCGGTATCAATGGAAGTCATTGGAACGACCAAACCGGTATCTATACGATCAAAACTATTCCCGATTTGCCATGCTTCCCAGCAGATGTCGAAGAAAGAGCACATCTATATAACAACGAATTGTTTGCAAGCGCAGGTTATCTGACACCTTTGAAAAACCAAACGCCGCTCTCGGAATTGCTACACGCTTATAAGCAATTAGTGCGTCAGAAAGTCTTTAATCCCATAGGGATGGTAAGTAGCTCTATAAATGGTACCCTCTCAAGCGTTAGCGATGACTACGCCGTTTCCTACGGTCTGGATATGAGCGGCGGAAAAGCTAAAACTTTTGAGAAAGGTCCGGTTAGTATTAACTATATCAATGGCGTGGGTCCAGCAGGACAGATAGTTTCCAACGTTGAAGATATGAACCGTTACCTGATTACCATCTTAAATGATGGAGTCAATCCCGAGGGCAAGAGGGTAATTAATGCAAACACTCTACAGCAACTATGGAATATAGAAGGCAAGAAAACTGTCACAAATACCGAACATGAGGGGATTACGGGAGTTACAACCTACGGAATGGGTTGGTGGGTAGAAGAGATTCCTCGCAAATCTAGTGCCGATAAAAAAGTTACAGTTCGGCATCATGGCGGTTTTTTACCCTCTTGGGCCTGCATGCAAATGCTAATTCCCGAGCAAAATGCGGGCATGGTAATTCTCAGCAATGGTTGTTTTGGTCGGGAGTTTACGATGGAGATGAATCAAGAACTGCTGAACTTGTTCTACGACTCCGACCTGAACAACTTCATCGACAACGAAGCGGGTTATAATAAGTTTGTCAATGACTTAGAAATGACATTCCCCCAGAAAGTCTCTTCATATACGGTCAATTACAACGATGTCGAGGTGCTTCTCGGTAATTATCAAGGCGGATGGACTTTAGAGATGGATGCAGAAAATCGCTTGGTGTTGTTTAAGAACGGCTGGATTTATCATTTATATCCTTCTAGGGAAAAGCGCTTATTTATTTATTACACGGGAGCGTCGAACAATCACAGGGGCATGAGGGTAAGCAAAAACGCCGACGACAGCCTCGAAGGAGCTAAAATTTGGTTTGTTTTAGACGATGATGATGTCATTAACATGATCGGCGCTCAAATCGGACAAGTCAAGAAGTTGCCCAATCTCTTAGAAAGCGACGAGACGCGGACTCAGATTCTAAGTATCTTAAAGGATATACCTCTTGAGACTCTTCGTCGCCGTCCTAGCCCTCGTAGCGTTGGGGCTCCCCCTGCGGCTCCCCCTCCAGGTATTTCGATTCCTAAAGCCAGCGAAACTAATATCTCAGTCTCTGAGGAAACAACACGTTACTTACGTCGTAACCTGCAATTGGATTAAGTACCAGTGCAAAATTAATTGGACATCTGGAACAGGCCAAAGCGCCTGTTCTAGGGGGGTTGGGAGAAATAATTTTATGTAAATATTTTGGCATACCTACTTAAACCACACCGTCCGGGAGGTGCGAGGATCGTTAGAATGGATGTCGGAATGCTTTGCCCAACGGTCCATTTAATCTCCTGATTTTTTATTTATTTGACAAACGGTTTAGGATTGCTATATTTAATTGGGAAAATGTTAATTATTAATTATTAATTGATGAGCGATATTGAAGACATCTACGAACTAAGCCCCATGCAGCAGGGTATTCTGTTTCACAGTCTTTACTCTCAGAGCGAGGGGATGTATTTCCATCAGCTAGCTTGGACTTTTGAAGGCGCTTTGAATGTGGATGCTTTCGAGCAAGCATGGCATCGAGTTGTAGCCAGACATCCGGTGTTGCGGAGTTCTTTCCACGCTAGCGAGTTGGAAAAACCTTTACAGGTGGTTCGTTCTACGGTAGAATTGCCTTGGGAGGAGCTATCCTGGGAGGGAGCGACTGAATTAGAAGAAAGGCGATCGCTCTTTCTCCAGGAAGATAGAAGCCAAGGTTTCGAGCTCGACGAAGCGCCGTTGATGCGCTGTACTTTAATCCATCTAGGACCGGAACGCTACGAATTTATCTGGAGCTTGCACCATCTCTTGCTGGATGGTTGGAGTATGGCGATAGTTCTCAAGGAAGCGTTTGAGTTCTACGAGGCGATCGCTCGGGGAAAAGATTTATATCTACCGCCGCCCCTCCCCTTCCGAGACTATATCCTTTGGCTCCAAGAGCAAGATCTATCCAAGGCAGAAGCATTCTGGCAACAAACCCTCCAGGGATTTAAAGTGCCTACGGTCATGCCTTACATTCAGGGGCCAACAAGCGATCGCGCCGATTACCAAGAGCAACATTTTAATTTACCAGAAGATACTACCAAAGCTTTACAATCTTCGTCCCAAGCAAATGGTTTGACGTTAAATACCCTATTACAGTCCGCCTGGGCCCTAGTGCTGAGTTCCTACAGCGGGGAGTCGGATGTTGTCTTTGGGGTTACGGTTTCCGGTCGTCCCCCTTCTTTAGCGAGAATAGAATCAATGGTGGGGGTGTCCATCGCTACTTTGCCCGCCCGCGTGACACTGCCGGAACTTTCCGAGACCGCACCAGGAGAACTATGGTCTTGGTTGAGAGAGTTACAGGCACTACAGGTCGAAGGGCAACAATACTCCTTTATGCCTCTGGTGGAAATTCAATCTCTGAGCGAAGTGCCCCAGGGTATGCCCTTGTTTGAGAGTATTCTGATTTTTCAGAACTATCCGACGGGTGCTACGGGCAACAATTTGGGAGATTTGCGAGTAAGTCAAATTAAAGGAACCGGACATAGTAATTATCCCCTGACAGTGATGGCCAGTCCGGGGACCGAATTATCGGTACGGCTCAAGTACGATCGCTCCCGCTTCGACCAGAAGACTATAGCCTCGCTCGCCGCAGACTTACGATCGCTATTGGAGGCGATCGCCGCTAACCAAACTACCCACATCGCCTCGGCGATGGCCTCGCTGCCGAAATTGAGCAAACCTCTGAAACTGCAACAGCTAGAGGTTGCATTGATGTCCGATCCTGAAGTCAAAGATTGTTATTTATTAGAACGAGAAAACCTCGTTGTTGCTTATGTAGTCTTATCATCTCAATTGACGGAACCAGAGAAGCTGAACCATCGCTTGCAAGCTAGACTCTCCATCTACCAACAACCAGATAGATATGTAAAAATATCTGCTTTACCCCTAACAGATAGGGGAGAAATTGACGAAGAGGCCCTGAGTCGGATACCGGTCTTAGATGAAGAGTTGCAACGGTCTATAGAAAAACAACTGCAAGAACTTCCAGAAATAGACCGCGTGGCGGCAGTAGTTCGAGGGAAAACTAAGACTTTACCACCTTTACATTTATCCGACTTACTGCCCCAAGCAAGCCCGCCGGCAGTAGGAGAAGACCGCCTCGCCACAGTCCTAGAAACGCCAGTGGCAAAGCGATCGCCAGCCATCAGTCATGGAGGACCGCTACAATATCCGCAAGAACTGCCGCGTACTCTGCCAGAAATATTGACAGTTGCCGCCAGAGAAAGCAGTAATAAAATCCTCTACATACAGCGCGATGGTACGGAGTTATGGCGATCGTATGGGGATTTGCTCGAACGGGCCCGACGCATCAATGGAGGTTTAAAAGCACTGGGTCTCCAGCCCCAAGATAAAGTAATACTGCAAATTAAAAATCCCCAAGACTTCATTCCGGCATTTTGGGGCTGCATTCTGGGAGGGTTCGTGCCGGTGCCCTTGAGTGTTGCCCCTACTTATAGCCAAGTCAATAATGCGGTGCGGAAATTGCAGAATGCCTGGGAGATGCTAGAAAAGCCCGTCGTCCTAGCAAGCGAAGCTCTGGTGGAGGCCATCGCTTCTGTATCGGCAGGTTTCCGAGTAGAAAGCTGCGATCGCCTCGCCGAGTACGACCCAGAACCGAGTTACGATCTCACTCAGCCGGAGGATTTAGCAATTCTACTTCTTACTTCTGGAAGTACGGGGATGCCAAAAGCAGTAATGCTGAGTCATCGGAATATCTTAAGCAGCGTTGCGGCAACCTCCCAAGTCAGCCAATTTACCAGAGAAGATATCTCTCTAAATTGGCTTCCTCTGGACCATCCCGGACCTCTAATTCGCTGCTGTATCCGCTGCATCTTCCTCCGTTGCCAACAAATACACGGGCCTACGGACTTAGTTTTGCAAGAACCGACGGTCTGGTTTGACTGGTTGGAACGCTATGGAGTGACGACTACCTGGAGCCCTAATTTTGCCTTTAGCCTGGTTAACGATCGCGCCGCAGAAATTAAACAGCGGAGTTGGAATTTGTCTGCTGTGAGGTCTTTATTGAATACTGCCGAACCCATAGCGCCCCAAACTGCCCAAAGATTTTGGGAATTATTTTCCGGGTACGGGTTAGCTGCTAGGGCGATGCATTCTTCTTGGGGCATGGCAGAAACTTCTTCCGGGGTGACTTTTTCCGATCGCTTTCTAGAAGCGAACCAAACCGAGAGTTCCTTTGCGGAATTAGGACTTCCCATCCCTGGAGTTTCTTTGCGGATCGTTAATTCGGAAAATGAAGTTATAGAATCTGGGGCCATCGGCTTTTTACAAGTAAAAGGGGAACCAGTGACGCGGGGTTATTATCAGGGCGAAGAACTACAGGGGGAAGTCTTTACTACAGATGGCTGGTTTGCTACTGGAGACCTCGGATTTTTACAGGACGGACGTTTAACGATTACCGGACGGGAAAAAGATGTTATTATTATTAATGGAGTCAATTATTACAGTCACGAAATCGAAGCGGCGATCGAACAACTTCCAGAGATAGAAGTTTCCTACTCGGCAGCGGTATCTGTAGAAGGGAATAAGTTGGCGCTGTTTTTCTCGACTCCGTGCCAGCAGGACCGGTTGCGGCAGAAGTTAGCAGAAATTCAGCAGCAAGCAGTCAGTCAAATTGGTATTAAACCAGATTATTTACTGCCAGTAGAGAAGAAAGTCATTCCCAAAACTTCCATCGGCAAAATTCAGCGATCGCAACTGGCAGGGGCTTTTGCAGCGGGTGAATTTAAGGATATCCTCAAGGAAGTAGATATCTTGCTGGAAAATGCGAACGCTCTCCCGGACTGGTTTTACCGTCAAGTTTGGCAAGCAAAACAAGTTCGCAAATTGTCTCAATTATCGGCAGGGCAGACATTAATATTTATGGACTCCTTGGGCTTGGGGGATTATATCGATCGTGGCCTGTTAGAGGAAAACCAGGAGAGTATTAAAGTATTTATAGCAGAGGAATTTACCAAACTAAGCGGCGATCGCTACACCATCGACCCCAAAAATGCCGAACATTATCAACAGTTATTAGAAAGTCTAGCAACTGAGGGGAAAAATATCCATCGGCTTCTGCATTTGTGGAACTACACCGAAGACCGGGGGGAGATTTCCACTCTGGCAGAATTAGAAAACGCTCAATATCTCGGCGCTTACAGTTTGCTATTCTCCGTACGATCTCTGGTAAGAGTGCAAGGCGATCGCTCCCCAGTCCAGCTACTATGCATCTCCAACCAGAGCCAGTCAGTCGCTTCCACTGACAAGATCGCTTACGAAAAATCCTCAGTTCTCGGGTTGCTGAAAACTATACCCCAAGAAATACCCGCGTGGAACTGTCGTCATGTAGATTTAGTTATGGAGTCCGTGGAAGTAAATGGCGATCGAATTCTAGCAGAGATGCAGGAGTTCGCGGGAGAACCAGAAGTAGCCTATCGCCAAGGACGACGTTTAGTTCCGCGTCTCGAACGACGGCTCTGGTCCGGCGAAAAATGCCAACCATTACCCTTTCGCCAAGGCGGTAGCTATCTCATTACCGGCGGACTCGGAGGGATAGGGGTAGAAATTGCTAAATACCTGCTAGAAAATTATGGAGCCAGGTTATTATTGGTCGGGAGAAAAGAATTACAGGGAGAAAAATTAGAGGCGATCGAGGGACTAAAACAGTTCGGCGGCAGCGTAGTTTATGGAAAAGCGGACATTAGCGATCGCGCCTCAATGTCAGCCATCGTGTCCGACTGGGGCGAGTTGGATGGCATAATTCACTTGGCGGGGATAAGCCGTCGCCGTTTGCTAGTAGAAGAAACCCAGTCAGGTTTTGCCGCAGCGTTCGGGGCAAAGGTATATGGTACCTGGGTCTTGCATGAATTGATTAAAGATAAGCCCGGCAGTCTTTTTATCAACTTCTCTTCGGTCAACGGCTTTTTTGGCGGGACGACAGTAGGCGCTTACGCCGCAGCTAATAGTTTTCTGGATGCTTTTTCCGACTACCAGAGAAACCAGAGTCAGTTACATAGCTATTGCTTTGCTTGGAGTATGTGGAACGAAACTGGCATGAGTAGAGGTTCGGCCATGAAAGAACTCAGCCAAGGGCGCGGTTACTATCCCATTGAGAAACAGCAAGGAATTAACTCTTTTCTGGCAGGAATGAGTAGGGGGCTTTGCAGGTTAGCCGTCGGTTTAGATAGCAGCAAAGCCAACATACAGCGCTATCTAGCCGAATGCGAAGGTTTAGAAAAATTAACGGTCTATTTCACTGGAACTATACCCGGCAAGACCGCCCCAGCAGCAAGCGATCGCTTCGGTACTCCTATTTCCTGGGAATTAAAACACATACCGGAAATGCCCCTGACCGATAGCGGTGAAATAGATCGCCTCGAACTAGCAGGAAAGATGGCTTCTGCAAAAACAGGCGAGGGTTCGACCCCCCGGAACGAAGTCGAACGGGAAATCGCGCAGATCTGGCAAGAAGTATTAGAGATTGAAAATGTCGGCATTGATGAGAACTTCTTTCAGCTAGGAGGACATTCCTTGCGGGCGCTGCAAGTAATGTATCGCTTGCAGAACTTCTTTGAGATCGAGTTACCCTTGCAAAGTCTCTTCAACAGTCCTACTATTGCCGGTTTAGCAGCAGAAATAGCCCGGGATCGGTCTGTTGGAGACGATCGCTGCCTAGTTCCCATTCAGCAAAAAGGAGAGCGGTCGCCCTTTTTCTGGGTCCATCCCGTGGGCGGTAATGTCCTGTGCTATGCCAGTCTGGCGCGCCATCTGGGAGAAGAACAGCCCTTTTATGGATTGCAGTCGGTAGGTCTCGATGGAGAAGAAGAACCCCTCACCAGTATCGAAGAGATGGCAACCCGTTACATTAAGGCAGTTCGGACCGTTCGCCCCAGCGGTCCCTACTATCTAGGAGGCTGGTCTTTAGGAGGAGCGATCGCCTTTGAAATGGCACAACAGTTGTCCGCTTCGGGAGAAGAAATAGGTTTGCTGGCATTAGCGGACAGTTACACGCCCCAAGCGATCGCTCGGGTAAGCGATCGGCGTAAGAGTCTATTGTCGGAAACGTTAAATGTAGATTTAGATGATGCCACCCTAGCTTCCTACTACTTCGCCCAAGACCTGGGGGCTCTTTTAGGAAAAGAACTGCCAATATCCCTAGAGCGCCTACAGCAACTAGACCGCGACGCCCACTTGACATATATCTTAGAAGAGGCTAAGATAGCCAGAGTGCTTCCAGAAGAACTGGGACTAACGCAAATGCGTCGCCTGTTCGACGTCTTCCAGGCCAACATACTCGCGCGGCTTCGCTATTGTCCCGAGCCATATTCCGGCAAGATAGTCCTGTTTCCGGCTAGCGAAACAGTTGAGGACGAAGGTGTGGACTTATCAGAATCTTGGGCTGCTTTAGCAGTTGGGGGTTTAGAAGTACGATCGATTCAAGGCGATCATTACCAGTGCATCGAAAGTCCCCTTCTAGCAGAACAGTTGAGAAATTATCTGGGCTATTGAATGAGGCGATCGCCCTTACGACAGTCCTTTCGATCTCCCGAGGTTAAGCTTAATGACTATCTACTCCATTTCCTGCACCATAGACCCACAGAAGGACGACTTGAGAAAGCAACTTCTCAAGGATCACGTTGCCTTTATCATCCAAAACAAAGATTCTCTAGCTTTTGGGGGCGTCGCGAGTAACGAAGACTCTTCGATGGAAAAAATTTGTTATTTCTTGAATGCAAATTCCCCCTCGGAAGCGGAAGATTTTATCCGCAAGGATCCCTACATGGCAATATATCAAGGAGAAGTAGAAATCCTGAAATTCCTGCAAAGGATACCAGAAGTCGAAGCGGGGTACTTTGAAGCCCTCTATCAAAAATTGTGCGCTCGCGATCGGACTTGACTAAAGTTGCGATAGACGAACGTTCCCAACAACGGATTTGAGTTTTCGCTGGTAAACTTTACTAACAAACCACGCGACAAGCGATCGCTAACAAAAATCAAAAAGTACGAACATGAAAACAGACCAGAACTACTACAAATATATTGTCGTCGGGGCAGGCCCAGGCGGTCTTCAGATGGGATATTTCCTGGAAAAATATGGCAAGGATTACCTAATTCTAGAAAAACAACAGACAGCGGGTTCGTTTTTTAAAACTAACCCCAAGCATAGGCAGTTAATCTCGATTAACAAGAAATATAACTATTTTACAGAAGAGGAATTTAACTGGCGTCACGACTGGAATTCGCTGTTGAACGACGACCCAGAAATGCGCTTTACTGAGTACACCGACGAGCTATTTCCCAATGCCGACCTGCTGTACCAATATTTTCAAGATTTTGCCGCTCGATTTGAACTGCGAATTGGATACGGCGTCACGGTCGTCACCATCAAAAAAGATACCGATGGGCAATTTATCATCCTCACCGAGAGTGGAGAAATCTATAAATGTCAAGTATTGCTAATGGGCCTCGGGGCAGTCGCTTCTAAAATCCCATACGATATCGAAGGAATCGAACTGACTACCGACTACGAAGACCAACCGTTGGACCTGGAAGTCTATCGAAACAAGCGGGTGGGAATTATGGGTCAAGGAAATTCAGCATTCGAGACAGCAGATTATTTATCCGGGACAGCGGCGTTCGTTCATATCTTGACAAAGCATCCGGTAAAATTTGCCTGGGACACTCACTTCGTCGGAGACTTGCGAGCGGTAAATAACAATATCTTTGATATGTACCAGTTGAAGTCTCTTCATGCAGTGCTAAGTCCTCGGATCACAAAAATTAGCAAAGCGTCGGAGAATACCTTACAGACAAACCACGAATACGACTTTCCCAATGCCTCAGTCCCTGGAACCTTGAAGCTGACTCGCGAATATGACTTCATCATTCGCTGTACTGGTTGGAAGTGGGCGCCGAACTCTCTCTTCGACCCAGATATAGAGCCGCTAACTTGGAAAGACGGACAGTACGCGAAGCTTTCTCCCATGTGGGAATCAGTGAATGTAGAAAATCTATTTTTTATTGGTGGAGCGATGCAAGGCAACGATCGCCAAGCAGCATCGGGGTTCATTCACGGCTACCGATATAATATCCGCACCTTATTTCATTACTTAGAAGAGCGCTTCGAGGAAGTGCCCTATCCCCACGAGACCTTCGCTCCCTTCGACTGCCAGAAGTTCTTGAACTTGATGTACGATCGTTTTAGCGTTTCAGCGGCGCTGTTCCAACTCTACGGCGTGCTGTGCGACGTGCTGGTAGTATCTCGCGACTTCAAAGAAGCAAGTTATTATCGAGAACTGCCGTTAAAGTATGTGGAAGAACAAGATTTTGGCGATCGGCACGTCTTGATCCTAACTCTCGAATTCGGATTTAAAAAGTTTTCCGAACCAAGTCTGAGTTTCATGGGGCCATCAGATCCGCTTGACACATCCTGCGCTGCCTTCTTGCATCCGGTCATTCGTTATATGAGTAACGGCGAAACTGACAAATTTCACTTCGGAGATTCTTTGCTAGCCCGATGGGATCGGCCCCACGGCACGGGCGGAGCGGTAATGTCGTATCACTATACTTTTCAGAAATGGCTCGAAGAAAAGCTAGGACTGGATCTAAATCTTCCCGAACCGACAGAAGGGGGAGCTTATCACAAATGGTCCGAAGAAGAACTGCTGCAATGGCAGGCTAAAAGCATGGTTTACGAACCTAAAGAGGAGTCGCCCTGCAAGCGTCCAATTTAGAGCGTGAGAAGAGGGGGGAGTGTGGGGAGTGTGGGGAGTGTGGGGAGTGTGGGGAGTGTGGGGAGTGTGGGGAGTGTGGGGAGTGTGGGGAGTGTGGGGAGTGTGGGGAGATTTATAAAAAGTTACATTCAAACCCTAATTGTGGGTTGAATTTTGAGAAAAAACCAGAAAATTTGAACATACAAAGGAGATCGAAAAAATGACCCATGAATTGTCTCAAAGCGATTTAAAAAAATTCTATAACAAGCTTTGGAGAGCCTGGGAGAAATATAACGTACCAGGGGTTTCTGCAGCGATCGTACAGAACAAGCAATTAATCTTTGCCGCAGGGTTGGGGGTGCGGAGTTTAGAGACGAAGGAACCGATGACACCAGAAACAGTTTGTCCCCTGGGTTCGATGAGCAAGTCATTCACAGCGCTGATGAATGCTACCCAAGTAGATGAGGGACATTTTACCTGGGATACATTGGTCAAAGACGTTAGCCCGATGTATAAATTTCCTAATGCTTCCTACACAGACCAGTTGAAAGTTTATCATTTAATGAGTATGTCAACGGGCCTGGGAGAGCCTGCAAGTCCTTACGATAGTGCAGGTCTATACAATTCGATTTACTGGAACGAACAGTCCCCTGCATACTTGATGAAATCCTTGGCAACTCCACCTATTCTAGCAGAACCTGGCACTGTTTTTTATTACAACAACGAGATCTACGCCAGTGCAGGCTATTTAAGTCCGTTGCAGCAGGGAGTCGATCCCTCTCAAATGCTCCAAGCTTATAAGAACTTGATGTACAAGAAGGTGTTTAATCCAATTGGACTGAAAAACACCCACATCACATCAGACCTATCTAGTATAACTGACAATTATGCTGTCAGTTACGGACTCAAATGCGAAAATGCCGAGCTGACTCCACTAGAAATGGGCTGCACTAGCACGAACAATATTAACGGCATTGCTCCAGCAGGTCAGATTGTTTCAAATGCTATAGATTTGAGTACTTATGCCATGACTCTGTTAAATGATGGTGTCGTGCCCTCAAGCGGACATCGCGCGGTAAGTTCGGAAAACTTGCAAGAACTTTGGAAACCTCGCATTGATACGGGGGGAGGAATACCCGGTCTTACCAATGACGTTAAGTATGGCTTGGGTTGGGAAATAGACACGATCCCCTATAAGGATAGTAGCTTTACAGTTTACTGTCATGGTGGCTTTCTTCCTGCCTGGTTATCATGGATACAGGTGGTTCCAGACTCTAACCTGGGGTTAGTAATTCTAACCAATAATTCGTCCGGTCGGTATCTGGCACTGGAAATGGGACAAGAATTGCTGAAGTTGGCTTACGGTGAAGATTTAACATTCGATGTGAACGTTCATCACTATTATAAACAGAACATTCACCAAACCATAAAAGGTCAAGGAAACCCTCCAGCTAGCTATAAAGTACAAGAAGATGATGTTGCTGGAATTCTAGGCAACTATCATGGGGGATGGACCGTGGAAGTCGATAAGAATAATTATCTGGTGTTGTCTAAAACTGGCTGGATTTATTATTTATATCCAAGTAAACCCGGCAAAATGTCTCAAGGAGAGAATCAATTCATCATTTGGGCATCGAACAACAGCGATTCCTTGGAAAAAGGGAGTAAAAACAAAAACGAAGTGAATTTCTACCTCAACTCGGCATCGGGAGTCACCATGACATCGGTGATGGGAGAGGTGAAACGCTGGGCGGCATAAAGTTGTGGGAGTGTGGGGAGTGCGGGGAGTGCGGGGAGTGTGGGGAGTGTGGGAAGTGTGGGGAGTGTGGGGAGTGTGGGAAGAGCGAACCTGGAAAAAGTGGAATTAAACCCCACGCTTCCCGCTCTTTCCCACCCAAGGTTTGAACGATCGCATTGATGCATAGCAAGAGAGTAGAATGGCTATAGATTACAACTTATTAGACGATTTTGAGAAAAAATTTGAAGAAGAACGAGAATATTACCAGGTTCCCGGTGCGGCATTGGCGATCGTGGAAGGAAGCGATTTAATAAAAGTTGCAGGCTATGGCGTTAGGAACCTCGAAACAGGGGAACCGGTGACTCCTGAAACGGTTTTCCCCATCGGTTCGATTAGCAAATCAATGACGAGCATAATGAATGCGACCCAAGTGGAGGCAGGGATTTTTGATTGGGACACATTGGTGAAAGACATTAGCCCCCAGTTTAAGTTTGCCGATCGCCAAACCACAGACAATTTACAAGTGCGCCATGTAATCGGGATGCGATCGGGCATAGGAGATCCGATCGGCCCTTACGACGGTGCCAATAACAAATATTGGGATCGACACTCAGCAGCGTATTCGATCGCGTCCTTGCCCGCTGCCCCTTTTAGGGCAATACCTGGAGAGAAATTTCATTACGGGAACGAATCTTATGCCAGCAGCGGTTATTTTTCTCCGTTGATGCGGGGTTTAGAAACATCGCAATTGCTGCAAGAATACAAGAATTTGATGGGCCAGAAGCTCTTTGAACCCATTGGGATGACGAAGACCAGCATTACACCGATTCCTTCGAGCATTAGTAGCGACTATGCCAGCAGTTACGGGCTAAATGCTACCAACGGACAGGGAAGTTTGATGGAAAAAGCCCCCATCAACATTAGCAACGTTAATGGCATGGCCCCTGGTGGTCAAGTAGTCTCAAATGCTATGGACTTGAGTCTTTATGCCAGGATGCTTTTAAACAAAGGCGTTGCAATTAATGGCAACCAAATTATCACCCCTGCAAGCCTGGAAAAGACTTGGAATGACACGATTGATGCCCCTGGGTTTCCGGGTCTAACTAACAAGACTAAATATGGTCTGGGTTGGGAGATACAATTCGTCGAACTAACAACCGACAACCGCATAATTGAAGCGATCGCCCACGGGGGTCTTCTTCCTGCTTGGGTAACTTGGCTGATGGTAGTTCCAGATAAAAATGTCGGATTGATTATCCTCACGAATAGTTGGTCTGGTTTCTACTTTATGTTGGAGATGGCTAAGGAGTTTATCAAAAGCCTCTACGGCAGCGATCTTGATGAATCCCAATTCATTGATTATCGCAAAGAATACCAGGAATACGTCGAAGAATTGCCCAAACAAATTGAGGAAAAAGTATCATCATATACAGTTAAACGCGAGGAAGTAGAATCGCTTCTAGGAAACTACGAAGGGGGCTGGAACCTAGAAGTAAACGAGTCAGATCGATTGGTGTTGTTTAAGTCAGGATGGGTTAATTACCTGTTCCCTAGCAAGGCTGGTGACGATAAATACATTATTGGAGCGAGTAATGACTACATATATCTGAGGAAGGAACTGCACGATGTCAGCTTCTCCATCGACCCCACTACTTCAAAGATGACTATGTATTCAAAAATGGGTAACGTTGCTAAATTAGATATCTCCAGAAAAGCTTCGTGGACCGTTGAGGCACAGTTCCCAATTCGTTATTTGTGAAGAGGTCTATTAGTCTAGTTCGAGCTTATACGCAAGTAAAAGCGATCGCGCAGCTTGACAGTATGGCGATCGCTTATTATAATATTTGGCGAACCATCGATTTTGCCTCCCCTATAAATCTAAAGACGATGAAACTAGAAAAAACAAGCTTATTGCAAAGCATAGGATTTTGTCTGCTGGCAATCTGCTTATATCTAACTCAAATTTTCCCGACCTTAGCAGCAGAAATGCCAAAGGAGATTAACTCGAATCCCTACGAGACTGAGTTTGAGATTAACACGAGTGGCAGCAGCTATTTTATGGACAAGCACGCTTGGACATTATTTGCCAAAGTAAATCAGAAAGCACCAACACAATGTCCGGGAACGAATAACAGTATTTGGGAAACTTGGACAGATAATGCCGAGACCTTCCTGCGGGAACAACCAACATGGCCCGAAACCTGCGGAAGTGCCGAGGCCCCGCGCAGGAAGATACTTCGAGAGCGCAGCATTAACTTATTCCTAGAAGCTGCCGACAAACAAATAATTCCCGGAACAGAATTAATTAATTCTTCCGAAGAGAGGGTCGAAGAAGTCCGTCGCAACCGCGCAACCTTTGATTATATAGTTAATAATAAGCTCTGGAATAGGGAAGGTTTAATCGAAGCCTATGCTAGCGACGAAAAAATTGAGTTTCCTACTGATGCGATGGAAGTGAAAGCTGATTGGGTGCCAATTAGCGAATCGGAAAAGGACAAATATCACTGGAATTACACCAAAGATGGAACTCTAGTCGGTATGCGTGCCATGCACGTTATTACCAAAGAACTGCCAAACTGGTTCTGGGCGAGCTTTGAATGGGTTGACAATCTAGGTCGCTGCGATGATATCGGCTGCGTGGATAACTTTGGCGTAACTCCCCATGTCGTCCGACCAAACGATACAAGAGATCTTAAATATGCCAGCGAAGAATTAACCCCAGAATTGGAGCAATTATTTGCTGCTAACGGACTAACAGGAGAATGGGGCGAGCAATTTAAAAACTATCGCCTGAAAGGGACTCAAATCAGCTTTGTTGACGTAACGGGAAAGCCGACGCTGTTGGGCAATTCTATCACGGAACAGAACACTGTATTTGGCTCTTCATGCATAACTTGCCACGCCCAGGCGAGGATCGGTCGCTCCGGTCGCACTACACAAGTTTTGACTGTAGTAGGATCCCCTCAGCCGGAATTGTTTGAAGAATTCAAGTCCACTGGTTTTGTGTGGTCAATTCCATTGTGCGTAAACTATCCTTGGGCTTGTAAAAGCTAATGAATATTTTTTACGAAACTCTATCCGGTTAGGGCGTGGCAAGAGTGTGGGGAGTGTGGGGAGTGTGGGGAGCGTGGGGAGTGTAGGGAGGGTGCAGGAAAACCGCGATAGGTAGAATTTAACTAACTTTTTGGTTTTCTTCCCACCCTCCCAACACTCCCCACCCTCTTCCCACAGACCACTCCCCAATTTAGTCAAAAAAATCTTCTGCGATGACAAAACTGATTATCCAAATACCCTGCTATAACGAAGAAGAAACCCTAGCAATAGCTCTTAAGGAACTGCCGCGTCAGCTACCCGGGGTCGATACCGTCGAGTGGTTGGTCATTAATGATGGCAGTCGCGATCGCACGGTAGAAGTAGCAAAAATCTACGGGGTCGATCGCATAGTCAATTTTTCCCAAAACCAAGGTTTAGCCAAAGCATTTATGGCCGGACTGGAAGCATCCGTCCGATCGGGGGCAGATATTATAGTCAATACAGACGCAGATAATCAATACTGTGCGGATGACATCCCCAAATTAATTAGACCCATTCTCGATGGAAGGGCAGAAATAGTAGTAGGCGCGCGAGACGTTCAAACAAACCCTGAATTTTCCCCGCTCAAGAAGCGACTGCAAAAACTAGGAAGTTGGGTAGTACGTCTTGCTTCTAAGACAGATATTCCCGATGCCCCGAGCGGTTTTCGAGCCTTCAGCCGCAATGCTGCTATGCAACTAAATGTTTTTAATAGCTATACCTATACCCTAGAGACAATTATCCAAGCCGGACAAAAAGGAATAGCAATTACCTCAGTGCCAATTAGAACCAATCCTGCCTTGCGACCATCTCGCTTAGTACGGGGTAACTGGAATTATGTAGCGCGATCGTTCTTGACGATCCTTCGCATCTTCATGCTGTACAAGCCCCTACGCTTCTTTTTCTTATTAGGAAGTATTCCCTTCGGGGCGGGGACGATTTTAGGTATTCGCTGGTTGGTATATTTCTTTATGGGTAGCGAAAGAACTCGCATTCCCAGTTTAATTCTTGCTGCGATCGCGATCTTAATTGGCTTTCAATTGTGGATGTTTGGTCTCGTTGCTGACTTGATGGCAGCTAACCGCAAGCTTTTGGAAGAAATTCAACGGCGATCGCGAAGCAATGATGCTAATGTAGAATAAACGCATAAATAAACTAGATAGGAATGACAAAGACGTGAAAAAAATTATATCTTTAATTGTTAGTTTATTAATTCTAGCAGCTATTTACTGGAAAATAGACTTCCTGAAATTAATAGAGGTATTTAAGAATTGTCAGAGCCAATGGATGGTAGTTAGTCTAGGCATGGTCGTGCCCTTAACAATGTTGACTGCCTGGCGACTGCAACAACTAATGCCTAGAGGGCAGAGATTAGGATTTGGCGAAGCAAATCGCTTAATCCTAGCAGCTAGCGTCTTAAATATGATATTACCATCAAAAATGGGGGATATTGCTAAGGCTTATTTTATCAAACAGCGAGGACATTTAGATGGTTCTCTATCTCTATCGTTAGTTATTTTTGAGAAAGCTTGCGATTTATTATCCTTGCTTCTCTGGTGTGCCTTTGGCTTGCTACTTTATCCAGCTAAAGATTGGTTATTTTGGCTAATGACTAGCAGCGTGGCTTTCGGACTGGTGACAGGGATATTATTACTGAGTTCGGAAAAAATATCTCAGATATTTTTCAATTTAGGCAAAAAAATTGCTCCAGATAAAATCAAATCTAAACTGGAAAGTTTGCAGATATCCTGGCAGGAAATGCAAACTTATTTCTGGAGCAATAAAGCTTTGTTAGCTAAGGTAACTCTTGTTTCTATCTGGATCTGGTTTCTCCATCTATTACAAATTTGGCTATTTATCCTAGCCCTGGGTGCTTGGACGCCATTTCTAGCAAATCTTGCCCTTTCACCCCTTGCAATTTTAGCAGGTTTATTGCCTTTAACCTTCGCGGGAATTGGCACTCGCGATGCTGCTTTGATCGCCTTTTATCAGCCCTATTTCAGCGCCCCCACCGCTGCTGCTTTAGCGATACTCTGTACTTCCCGCTATCTGTTACCTGCTATTGGCGGTTTGCCTTTTGTGGGAGAGTATTTA
Source organism: Cyanobacteriota bacterium (assembly GCA_034189005.1). Classification (GTDB taxonomy): domain Bacteria; phylum Cyanobacteriota; class Cyanobacteriia; order Cyanobacteriales; family Microcoleaceae; genus CALKCV01. The sequence continues at coordinate 130,612 of JAXHVR010000001.1, forward strand.
GTTACAGATTTTCAAAAGGCCCAAAGCCCTAATTATTAATTATTAATTATTAATTATTAATTAATGAAGATGTCCATAGAATGTAATTACAGCCCTCTATTTCTTTATCTATCCACTGGCTAGCTTGCACAAAAGAGGCTCTAATAAGCAAACCTTTACCATTTTCTTCAAAACTAGAAGGCAAGAGAGCGCGAACCCGCAAAGGTATGCTAGTATGGAAATCTTGCTGCTGTAAAATTTCGTCTTGCAAAC
>JAXHVR010000010.1:0-12881 GCA_034189005.1 Cyanobacteriota bacterium
GGAAGTTGAGAAAACGGAGGAAGAATCAGTAGTAAGGGAGTATATTCCCGGCAGCCTCAAACACACGGATTTTCACAGCAAATTAAGGTCTGTGGCAGACAAGAACCCGAAAAATATGTAGGGGCAACAGCATTGGGGAATAAATAATAATTGCGATCGGCAAAATCTCCTTTCCGAATGCCTATGCCCTGCTACGAATTTAACCTCCTTTTTGAGCTTTTTGACAAATTATTGAATCCCCATTCCTATTTTTTTTTATGAAATAGTGGATGGCGAATATGCCGTTAATTTGTTTCGAGAGAGCGATCGCCGATTTTTCCCGAATTAAATTTAACCGCCTAACAAATATTTAAAATCTGTTTGTAGCGATCGCTCTTCGCGATTTCAAACAAATCTTATCTAAATCCCTAAAGCGATCGCTACAAACCACCATTGCGATCGAGATAATCCGCAATTTTAGCGATGCTACTGCGAATAGCTTCCTCGGTGTATTCTCCATCATCAATTACCGTCAAGATATAAATCTGCCCGGCAACTCTCATCGCCAAAGTCGTACCCAAAACAGAAGAAGTTTGCCCCGTTTTTTCTCCCAACCATCGAGCTTTTGTCCCTTGCAAAGCCGCATATCCTAATTCGCGATCGTGCTGCAGTCCGAGTATTTTTATTAATAAGTCGTCTCCTGGATGCTCTAGGTTATAAATTTGCACCATCATCCCCGTTAATTCGCGAGTATTTAAGCTATTTTTCAATTCTCCCAAATTCACAGGAACCGTACTTTCGCCGATAAACTTTGAATTAACCCGAGTCTGCTGATAGCCCCGTTCTTCTAACACTTGATTGATATAATCTCTGGTGAGGTAATCTATTAATTGATTCGGCGCGCTGTTGCTGCTGTTAATAATAGTTTCCGCTAATAACTGCCTCAGAGGATAATTATTACCGCCTTCTAATGCGGAAAAATCCTCTTCCGTCATATTTTCTTCCTCTAAATAAATCTCCGCATCCAAATCGATCTGTTCGGCGGTTATTTTATTAAATACAGCAACAGCAATTGGCAATTTTATCAAGCTTGCCGCGCTTAGGGGAGCAACATTTCCGTGCAAATGCCTGCATTGATGTTGTAGGTTACAGAGCGTAATTTTAGCGCTCCCGGAGAGTTTGCTCTTAATAGCTATTTCTTCCAGAAAGCCCGATTTAGCTGCTTCCGATTCGTAGTTTTCTGCTGTTTTAACAGCATAAGCAGCAGGCAATTCTTTCTCTATGCTTAGTTCTACAGAGAAAAGCAGCCAGAGAAATAAGATAGATGCAATACTTCCCAAGGTAGCTACTAGAGTAAGAAGGATAGTTAAGAGCGATCGCCCTTTTTGCTTATTGGTAAAAATTGACATTCCGAACTAATTTGGAAAAATAGTATAGCAATCCTAAATAATTTGCGATATTTTAGAAACCCGGTTTCTTGAAGAAACCGGGTTTCTGGCCTCCGAATTTTTCATAACCCCTGCACGGATTGCTATATTAGATAGAGTAGAAAAAACCAATACGCAAAATCGATTATCAAAATAATAATCAATTATTAATTATTAATTATTAATTATTAATTGTTGAAAACCTCTTTGCCTCTTCGATCCAATTTTGTACTTCCTCTACCCCCGGACAGAGGTCTCGACGTTGCATGGTAGCCACTTGAAGCTTGAGAACTTGTTGGTGTAAGCTCGATACCGACATCTGCGCCAACTGAGTCGCCGTAGCAACCCCTGCATGAAGCAACAGCCCGCAATATTGGCAACCAACGCTCGGAACTCTGGCTAAATCCGCCAAAGCTACCCATTTTTTAACATATTTTATGTTAAGTTGCAACTCATTTGCTAGGGCTAATTTGTGTTCTGGAGTTCTGACAGTCTGGAGTAACTTGCCAGTGCTGGTAATGCCGCACCCCACAAGTTGAGCTTGCTGTTCGGGACTTAACCCAGGCAGTCTTTCTATGGGCCAGGATTTAGGTTTGATACGGTTTTTAGAAGTTTTCATTTTATTGCAAAAGCCTTAACAGATGAATAGCGCGATCGCTCGGAACAATTTTAGCAGGTCGATCCTGCTGAAGCAAAAATATGCTAAGATCCCACCAAACAAGCCAATCGAGTCATAATAATAGAGATGACTGAAACAATAGTAGCAGAAGTTACAGACTATCCTGTAACCTGGGAAAAACTACCGTCCGATTTTGAACTACCAGACGATCCAGTGGAAAACTTAGAACATCCAACACTAGCGGGCGACTTGCGAGAACTATTACTTGCCGCAGATTTGGTTACAGATTCCGTTGTCATTGCCTCTAACTTTGGCATCTGCGCTCGCGTGGCCGGCAAAACAGTAGTGAAAGCTCCCGACTGGGTATATATTCCCTTTGTCAAGCCTTTGCCCGCCGACACAATTCGTAAAAGTTACACTCCTTATGCCGAAGGAGATCTGCCCTCGGCGGTCATGGAATTTTTATCGGATAAAGATAACGGCGAATATTCTGTAAAACCCACCCATCCTTACGGAAAGTGGTGGTTTTACGAGCAGATATTAAAAGTCCCCAGGTATGTAATTTTCGATCCACCTTCTGGCAGGGTAGAGGTTTACCAGTTAAAGTCAGGTCGCTACTCGCCGCAAATACCCGATGCTAACGAACGCTATTGGATACCCTCCATCGATCTATTTCTCGGTGTTTGGCAAGGTTCTAAAGACGGACGTACGGGGTATTGGTTGCGTTGGTGGGATAGCGATGGAAATATGTTGCTCTGGCGATCGGAGAAATTGGCATTGGATCGGCAGCAGTTGGAACAGCAACGAAAGCAGTTGGAACAACAGGGAAAGCAGTTGGAACAACAGGGAAAGCAGTTAACGCGCTTGTTAGAACTGTTGAGACGTGCGGGCATTTCTGACGAAGAGTTAGAAGAACCAGAAGAGCGATAATTTCTCCTAGCGCGATCGCTCTTTCACTGTCCTTTGGGTTGCGCCTCGCAATCCCATTTCCAAAGGGGTTAAACCCTCCAGGTTTCACGCCCTCAACATTCAGGTTGACATATCTGGCCCTCAGCCATCGGCATCAAGTCGATCGTAGGGGAGCGATCGCCAAATTCTGCCATAGAATAACTCTTTCGCTTGGGATTAAATGGCCTAAAAATTTTTAACTTCTTCTCAAAAAGCCTTTTTTTATTGCACTGGTAAAGATTGAGAGCTTTTGCGGTTTCATAACTTATAGTTTTATTTTTCATTGTTTTATTTAATATTCGCTCCGCCAATACCATAATGCCCTATTTTTTTCAACAGTCCCAAAATAGTATTTTCCCCACCAAAGATAATAATTAGTTATCTATCTTTGATTTGAATTAAATTTTAATTATGAACGAAAACGAGCGAAACAAATATGCTACTGTATAAAAAAGGTAAAAGAGCTTCCTCCTACACCGCAAAAATATCTACCAAAAGCTAATAACCAAAGCCCAATAACAAAGGGCGCGGCAGTGCCAAGGCTAATTACTTTTAATAAAAAGTAGGTAAAAAAAGCGATACAGGGGAAGTAAATTTGAGAATTCCAACAATTTAGTTTAGAAAAAAATAAAGTATTATGATCCAACAGGTTCTACACCCGATGGAAAAGTTTCAGCGTCAAGTAAATTCTCTGGTAAAATCCGACATCATAAAACCGAAGGATAGCATCTGGAAAATAGCCCTTCTTTTTGGTGATAAATGGCCCTATTGGAAAAGCGAACTTCAAGAGTTTGGTTTTGCGATGCAAGATCCCATTAGCGAACTATTAGCAGTTGATGCCTGGGAAGAAGAGGCGGAGGTTTAAAACCTCAAGAGATCCTTTTGATTTTTTCTCTAGCCATAGAGAAAGCAAAAAAAGAGCGAATTTGCTGGTTGCTACAGACATGGTTTTCAACGAAACCATCGCGGCGATCGCCTCTAGTCTGCCGCTCTGGCGCGGTAAAAACAGAAATAATTCCAACGAAAATAAGCTCGATCGCATTTTTTCTTCAAAAAAACCTTGCGCCTCAAGTCAGTTCGTCAAAAGACTAAAAAAAAACCCAGTTAGCCCGCTCAAACAATAGGTCTAGCCTTCCTAGAGACACTCTCCCAGGGCAGCAGCTAGCTCCATAGCAGATCCATAGCGACTGCCAGGCTTAGGTGCCGTCACCTTCTCTATAACCGATCGCAACTCCGACGTAATGGTAGGAACGCTATCGACATAAAAACGATAACCCTTCCCTCGGTTATCGTAAAATTTCATAGGACTTTGACCGGTCAGCAAAAAAATCAGGCTAGAGCCAACGGCATACAAATCCGATTTAGTCAAAGGTTGCCCTCGGTCTTGTTCTGGGGCGCTATAACCTTCAGCGCCAATGCGAGTTCCCAAAGGAGTACCGATCTCCTTAACCGCACCAAAATCCAGAACCACAACCCTATTATCAGTGCGACGCACCAACAAATTAGCCGGCTTAATATCTCGATGAATGAGAGGAGGGGAAAGGGAATGAAGATAACCCAAAATATCGCAAGTCTGAATCATCCAGGCGATCGCCTGGGGGGGAGGCACGGGACCGCCCTCGTAAACGATCTTTTCTAAATCCTGACCGTGGATAGTCTCCATGACCAGGTATTTTTTATCCTCCTCCACAAAAAAGTCTAAAAACTGAGGAACTCCCGGATGGTCTAGGCATTTAAGAGTACGCGCCTCTCGTTCGAACAATTCCTGTGCCTTGCGAATTCGAGCTAGATCCGCATTCATTTCTTTCAGTACCACCACAGCCGCCCCCGGGTAACTGGAGCGATTTTGCGCGCGCTGGGGCCACTGGGAGTCCCATGCCAAATAAGTAGTACCCATACCGCCCTGACCCAATATCCGCAATACTTGATATTGACGGATAGTCCGCTCGACCCTTATTGGTTTGCCGCAGTAAATACAGAACAAAGCTGACGGTGGGTTTTCGCCCCCCCGGGAGCAGCACTGTCCCGCGCTATAAGATTGTGTTTGAACCTGAAATAGCAGTATGGGTCCGCCACGGGCTAGTTCGAGCTCGCAACCATTGGATATGGTAGTTTGACTTATCGAAACCCCATTGACAAAAGTACCATTCGTGCCCTTACTTAACACCATCCAACTATTGCTAGAAGGAGAATCGCCTATTTTCTGAAGTTGCAAGTGGTGTCTCGATACCAGATTATCTGAGATCGTCACGTCATTATCAGTAGCTCGACCTACCTTAATAACTGACGGGTTTTCAAACTCCCAAGTTTCTAGAGCTTTCTGGTGTTCGGCATCTAAAAGTGTTAGCGTAACCACCATTGATTTTAAATTTTAGATTTTAAATTTTAGGTTTTCTATTTCAGATAGATTCGCAATTTTCTCTCTAAAAATAAAAACCAGGACTTTTTAGATAGAGATAGGCTCTCTAGGATCTAAAGCCTCCCGGGTTGGACCTTAGCGACGATCGCAATAACGGTAATATTATCGTGGCCATTTTCTTCATTTGCCAGCTCGATCGCTTGCTGTACCCCCTCTTCGAGATTGCTCTGTGGCTCTAGCAGCGGAGCGATCTCGCTCTGGTAGTGATTTTCCAAAAGATCGTTATCAGTTAGTCCGTCGGATGCCAAAATCAGCACCGTATCCTCATCAAAATTGAAAAACTGCACCTCCGGCATCACATAATCCTCATCTCGCGGCCCCAGAGCCTGAGTCAGTTGATAAGCATCCGGGCGAGAATAAGCCATTTTTGGGTCAACACCCCGCTTAATTTCTCGCTGACCTACCTCGTGATCTACTGTCAACTGTTGCAATCCCCGACTGCGAGTAAAGCGATAGATGCGGCTGTCTCCTACATGAGCGATCGCAAACTTAGCATTGCGCACCATTGCCATCACCAAAGTCGTACCCATGCGAGCGCTACCAGAGCGCACCTCTTCTTGATTGACATCATAAATAGCCTGGTTAGCTAGAAAAATTCCCTCCCGAATAGTTGACTCAGAAGGCAAATCCCCCCGCCAATTGGCCGTAAAATATTGCTTGAGGACATCCACAGCCAATTTACTGGCTATCTCCCCACCGGCGTGTCCTCCCATACCATCGCAAATAATATAAAGCCCCTTTGCCTCCAAGGTTCTGCCATCGGGACTATCTAAGCCTTCTATATTAGTTTGGATGCCGAAAAAGTCTTCGTTATGCTCTCGCGTCTTGCCCACATGAGTGCGACCGACACTTTCTAATGACACCAATTGCTTCGCCAGGATAGAAGTCGATTGTTCTCCTATTGTTGTTTCCCCCTCCAAGCTTTCCTCTGACTGCAATACAGTACCCGGGGAATTTGATTCTTCCTCTTGCGTTAGTTGCTCTCTAGTAGATTCCAGGCGCGATCGCACCTCCTCTATCTCCTTTATATTACCCGATCGCAGATCGTGTACGAAATCTGCCAGAGGACCGAACAAAGTTCTTTGAGACCGATGAAACAAGTCCAACCATAGCTCCATCAACCCTTCCAATTTTATCTCTTCCGTGTCGGAATACAACCTTTGCAGGCAAACTGGCTGACTATCCCCTACCTTATAAGGGTAAACCCGCAAATTATCTAACTCCAGCAAACTTTGACGGCAATTCCACTCTCCTAGAGCTATCCACAGTTCGCTCATCTCGTACAGCCAATCTACCAATTGTAACTGCCCCGTTCGGTCGTTTTCCCACAATTGGGATAGCAGAGACCAAGCGGAGCAGTCTTCTAATAAAACAACTTGTTCCCCCTTTTGCTGCCAGGCATCGTGAACTGCTGGTAGATGATAGGGAAATTTACACTTTAGCTCTAGATAACCCTTCGCAATTTCAGGCGTTACCAAAGCTTCTATTCCAGTATTTTCTGATTTAACCAAAGTTTGCGCTCCAGATGGTATGTTTGCTTGTTGGGCGGGCATCTCTCTTGTTACCAATAAAGCTTTCAACAGAGATATTTGTAGGGGCTGACAATCTAAAACCCTCGCTAATTCTACATCTCCCGGCTTTCTTGGAGATAAAGTTTCTAAAAGTTGATAGCGTTTCTGAGAGTCTATATACTGTCCCGGCGTCATGGCAGGATTTTGCGATCGCCCCGTCCCCTCATAAGCCTCCGGCAGTTCTAAGGACTCTCGCTGCCCCAGATATGGAGCTTCTCTACCTTCTAAGTTTTCTGGCTCTTCCCTCCTCAATAAATCCTCAGTTTTATCCATCGATCCGCTCTCGGACTCCTCAATTTCGCCAGAAATATTCTCTGAAATATTCTCTGTCGATGTTCCTCCCGGCAGATCGATATCTAAATTCTCAAACTCCCCTGCCCCTTCTGCCGCCGTCGTAGTTGACTCTATCTCTAATAAAGAACCGGACTCGTAGTTTGCCCCCTGAGTAATTGAGTCCGATACGGCGGACTCTATGGCATCCCGGGCAGATGCCGCCGAATTTTGGGACTTAGAAATTGCTCCTGCTAGTGGCTCTTCTTGCGTCCCCAAAGCCTCCATCTCAAACTCTTTGTTTGTGTTTTTGGCCAAAACTGCCATCCAGACAAGACCTGTAAAGGCCCCACAATTGTCACATTTTTTCTCGCTCCAAGCAACCTCACTGCCACATGAATCGCATTTTTTGTGGGTTAAGGAAGCGCCACATTTTTGACAAAATTTGTGGTTATTTGGATTTTCAAATTTACATTGAGGACAAACGAGCATAATCAATTTCCTGTAGTCAACCCTGCTATGGGATATTATGAGGGTAGGTAGTAGTGCGGCGATCCTGGTTCCGGGGTAAAGTTAATCTTTTCTTATTTCCCTATTTTCCCAATGTATGGCCTATTAATTGGGGAGCTAGCAGGAGCTTTTTTTATTTTAGGGCCTAAGGAGCTAGCGATCGCCTTCGATCCATAATTCTTTTTTATTGCTTTAAAAAGGAATAGAGCTTTCAACAGAATCTTTATCTGCTGAATTTGCCTCCCCCCGTGCCAAAACAGTCCTAGCTGCCATTGCTTTAATTGTAGCCACGGGCACTTCATTAAAATATTTACGTCTAAACTGTTCTTCTCGCACCGAGGCCAAAAATTGCTCTATAGTCCTAGATAGTTCTTGGGAATTGGACGAATAGCTTTGGCCTTGTTTGGCGGCTATCTCCTGAAACGAGATGTGAAAAAGACCGGCCCTATACTTTACATTAAACCCCAATTGTTTAATTATCTTAAAACCTATTTTCAGACTCATTTCGCCTATGCCCAACTTCTGTAAAAGTTGCTGGCGGGTGGCCGATCGTCCGGTGCGAGATAAATATTTAGCAATGCCTATGGACTTTTGTAAAATTTCTGTTGCTGGAGTAGATGGGGGTAGAGAATAGGCGATCGCCAATTTCTTATTTCTATGAAATGCTCTGCGAAACTGCACTCGCAAATTTTCCCAACTGGTAGGACAGTCCCTAACCAACATCGCAGAAGGCGAATCTTCCCCTACTCCATTTCGCCAGTCCAAGATCCAATCTAAGCGGTCTTCAGAAACGAGGGGAATTTCCTGAGAACAAGGCCGCAGCGCGACTAATCTTACCTCATAACGCTTTTTATAAGTATTAAAATCCAACTCGACCGCAGCATCGCATCGCCTATCCTCCGAAGGAATCTCATCTTTATAATGACCCCACCATATACCGGGAAAACCTGTCTCGCTGGACTCATCGAAAATTTCAAAGTCCGTTTTTATATAACTAATTTTATTGCCCCGCAAATCCTTTTGATTTTGATGCCAAGGGTTTCTAAACCAACAATTTTTAATTAGCAATTGAGGCACCGGGTTGCCCATGCCGCAAGGTTCGATAAGCTTAAGTTCTCGAAATAAATCCTGGCCTAATTCTGAAACCGTAACTATCAGGTCAGTTTCCACTGTTGCGGTCAAAAACTGCCCCCCGGGTAATGTTTGGCCTAGTTGTTGGTTAATGCCATCGGCAAACAAGGGAATATTCTCCACTGCCAGACTCAACCCCGCAGCGAAAGGATGGCCGCCGAAGCGATGCAACAAATGTGCTTGACCTTGGACCAATTCATATAAATCTATTTTATCCACAGAACGGGCAGAACCTCTTGCCAAATTATGCTCTTCCATTCCTTCTGTAGTCAGCAAAATAGCGGGGCGGCAATATTCCCTGGCAATTTCTGCTGCTACTAAGCCCAAAACTCCTACAGGCCATTGGGGGTCGCTTAGGACAATGACTCTAGTAGTAGAGAGGTCCATTTTATTCAATTTCAGGGCGGCCTCTTTAGCCACATTTTTTTGTAAAGATTTGCGGCGAGTGTTGGCCAATTCCGTTTCTAAGGCCAATTTTTCGCAGAATACCGGGTCCGGGTTAGTGAGTAGTTCGACGCAAAAACTCGCATCTCCCATAATCCGACTTACGGCGTTGATTCTAGGGCCGATACCAAAGGAAATATCTGTGGGGCGATCGCCTGTTTTTTTACATAAAGAAAGCAATTTAGCAACCCCCGGTCGGGTGGGATTTTTCAGTTGTTCTCCTATCTTTTTAATTCCCATTTGTGCTAAATAACGACAATCTCCGCTTAATTCTACTAAATCGGCAATTAAACCAATGGCTACTAAATCTAATAAATCTTCTTTATGACCTTGGGGAATCTCTGGTAAAGTTTGATAAAGAGCTTCGATTAATTTATAGGCAACTGCCACTCCAGAAAGATGATACATTGGATGTTCTTTGGGTAAGTAGCGCGGATTTACGATCGCTACTACTGGGGGACGTTCTGCCGGCAAGGTGTGATGGTCGGTGACGATTAGATCGATTCCCAGACCCCTTGCATATTCAATTTCTTCTATATTAGTACTGCCCGTATCGCAGGTAATAATTAAGTTAAAATCTTCTTTGGCTAAGGCATCAATTCCCTTGAAATTAAGACCGTGGGATTCTGTTATGCGGTTGGGTATGTAATAAGTTAAACGTTCTTTTTGAGGAAAGAATTCTCCTAGTCCTTCCCAGAGAACCGAAGTAGAAGTGATGCCGTCCGCGTCGAAGTCGCCCCAAATAGCTACTTTTTGTTTCTGGTTGAAAGCTAATACAATTCTTTCTACTGCGGTCTTTATTTCTTCTCCAAATTCAAAGGGACTAGCCGATGGATATAGTTCTGGGTTTAAAAATCCAGCTAATTTTTCGGGTTCTTTAATTCCTCGCTGCCACAGCAATTGAGAGAGATGTAGGCAGGGGCGATCGCCTACATTATTTTTAACTGTTTCAATATAGGATTCTGGCAATTCTGTTTGAGGTTTTATTTGCCATTTTTCCCTAGTTTCGCTCATCTCTCAAATCCTACTATTATCTATCCTAATACTATGGAACTGGGGTGTTTCTATTCATTTTTGTTACCCTAATCTTTCCCTTAATTATTAATTATTAATTATTAATTATTAGAAGAAGTTTCTATTTTCACAGGCAATGTCACAGTAAAAACCGACCCCTTACCCAATTCGCTTTCGACGCTAATATCTCCCCCCATCATCTTGCAGAAATGACGACTAATAGCCAATCCCAAACCAGTACCGCCATACTTGCGCGTAGTCGAAGAATCTGCCTGAGTGAAAGGTTCAAATAAATGCTCCAGATGCTCGTAAGAAATACCAATACCAGTATCGGCAACGCTAATGAGGATATATTGACGCTTCCCATCTTTTAAGCGATCGCAATCTTTTTTCCGAGCTTCAATTCCTTGTTTTTCTTCATCAGTAGCCTCTCTTACTTTCAAAGTAATTTTGCCATTTTCAGTAAACTTAGCCGCATTACTGAGGAGGTTCAAAATCACCTGTCGCAGCTTAGTCAAATCTGCTCTTATTAATTCTATGGGGTCTTCAAATATTACTTCTAAAACGTTACAATTTTTCTCTATGGTCGGCTGAATAGTGCTAAGTACGTTATCAATCAAACTCTCAATATCGAACGGTTCCATGTGTAGTTCCATCTTCCCCGCTTCGACTTTAGAAAGGTCGAGAATATCATTAATTATTGATAGTAAATGTCTGCCCGCAGTTTGAATTTTAGTTAAATCTGGGATCGAAGTCTCCAAGCCTAAATCCACAGCATCTTCCAACATAATTTCGCTGTAGCCAATGATAGCGTTTAACGGAGTTCTTAGCTCGTGGCTCATATTTGCCAAGAACACGCTTTTTGCCCTATTAGCAGCTTCAGCTTCTTGTTTTTCTTGTCTCAACCGCTTATTTTCTTTCAGTTGTCGAGTATTTTTTATCGTTTTATTAATCGTAATTTCCAAATCCCCAAAATCTATAGGCTTGGTTAAAAAGTCAAAAGCCCCGCGATTCATTGCCGTTCTAATTTTGTCCATATCATCATAAGCAGAAACAATCACTGCCTTGATCTCTGGATAGTTATGCATCAAGCGATCGAGCAAAGTCAGCCCATCAAGAATCGGCATATTAATGTCGCTTATTACCATATCTATATTGGAGTCTTCTTTTAAAACTTCCAATGCTTCTGCCCCATTACCAGCAAATAAAAATTCTAGTTCCTTTTTTCTAATTTTTTTTCTAAAATTACGAACAATCAGGGATTCAAAATCGGGCTCGTCGTCCACAACAAGTATTCTTGATGACATAGCGTTCTTAGTAATTCAGCCTAGATTTTTGAGACAATTGTTATAGCATTTTTGAGATTCTGGTTGAGAAGTCTCGGCACTAATCCGCGGGCAGGCTATAATCCTGGAAAAATGAGACCAATTAGATATTTTTGGCCTTATTTTTCGGTTTGCGGAAAATGAGACCAATTTGGTCTCTATGGCCTTATTTTTCTACTGTTGGGAGAAACTAAATTGAGACTTCTTCGATATTATCGAGATTGGGCAACCAGTCTTTTGTAAAATCCTGGGCCTCCAACTCTGCTACTGGTGGACTGTTATTTTGATGGCGCTGACACCGAGTAGCAAATTGACAATAATTGCAAAGGCCAGTAGATGCATCTATTTGAGGAAAGAATTCGCCATCCTGCTTATACCGTTCCAGCCAATAGTTTAACTGGTTCAATATTTGGCTTAAATCTTGCCGAGTTTTTTCGTGCCTCTGTTGATTATAGGAAAATTTGAGGTTTTCGGGTAGCTGTTTTTCTTGAGGTCGAACAAACCAATAAGTCATGGAGACTTGTTCTGGCAGATAATGGCTAGTTTCTACCATAACAAAAGGATAGAGGCGAGTCTGCCAGTTTGTTGCCAAATCATTTTTATCCTGGGGACGGCTATAGGTTTTCCAATCTAAAATAAAAGCGTAGTGGCGATCGAGAATTAATAAATCGTAAATAACCGTCAAGATATAGCCTTGAAAAGTAATGCTTCGAGTATGTTCTGCTTGCCGAAAGGTTTGGTTGTTTTTCGAGTTAGGAAATATTTCTTTAGCAGTGTCGATAAAAGAGTTTAAGCATTCCTCCATTTCTGGATATTCTTCTACTAAAGGTTTAATGGGTAATCCCAATTCTCTTTGCTGCATTAATAAGTGGAAGCGACTGCCCCAAGTCAGGCGTTCTTGTTGTTCGTAAGTTGTGGGGGAACTTAGGTTATCTAGATAGAGATTTTGGAATTTTCTCGGACAGCCTGTGAGGACGTTTAATTGTTGTTGAGATAGCCTAATTACGGTCATAAATAAAAGTTTTTATAGTCGTTAATACCGGGAGCATCGAGGGAATGTAGAAACCCAAAAACTGAACGATTTTTGGTAATAGGTAATAGGTATAGGTAATAGGAATATTTGATTTTTACTTCCATGAGATGCTCCCGTTAATACCCATTTTAAAGCACGTTCAACTGCAGCATAAATTGTTTTTTATGCTGCAGTTGAAGGTTCTTTATTTT
>JAXHVR010000010.1:12981-21303 GCA_034189005.1 Cyanobacteriota bacterium
ATAGGTAATAGGAATATTTGATTTTTACTTCCATGAGATGCTCCCGTTAATACCCATTTTAAAGCACGTTCAACTGCAGCATAAATTGTTTTTTATGCTGCAGTTGAAGGTTCTTTATTTTCTCCCAGTTCTTATTCCAAACAGATCGATTATCAAAGAATTATATACCAATTCTTGAATGTATGAGATAGGATATGACGATCCCCCCTCGCCCCCCTCTAAAAAGGGGGGAACCAGTCAAATTCCCCCTAAAAAAGGGGGACGAACGCGGGAGGAAAAATGCACTTCACCGATTCGATGAATGCTATAACTGAGAGTAACAAACTATTCCTTTTATTTATGATTGCTTAATTATTAGCGACAGGCTCTGAAGCTGGTTTTAACAATTTGACGCGAATACAACCTTTTTCCCAATTCCATTGAGGCAAAGATGTTTGAGGAACAAATTCAGCAAAAATAGAACCTTTTGAACCTTTGTAAAAACCAGTAATTTTCCCTTCTACCTCCCGAGCCCAAGGAGATAACACTAGAATTCCATCTCCTTCTTTGAAGACTTCGCCCTTGGCATTAGTAGCCTCGGAGATTCTCTCAACTAATGCGGGTTTTTTGGGTTTTTCAAAGCGAGATTGTTTTTTGGGAAAAGATGGCTTTGAGAACTCTTTTTTAGTAGTTTCTTCTTTTCGTTCAAATCGCTTTGGACGAATGGGCGTGTAGGGTTTTTGTTCCCCTTGAGAAGTAGTTTCTTCCTTCGGTTCGATCCTAGCAGGTCTATTAAGTTTATAGGAACTTTCCTGCTCGGATTCCATCTGCTTTGGTGGAGTAGCTTCCGCTGGTTTTACAGCTTTTCTGATGCCTATAATTTCGTTACTCACTTACTTATTCTACCACAACTAGAGATTTTCTATTCTATTATAACATTCCCAAGCGATCGCCTACAAATCAGGCAAGCTTTCGATTTAGTTTCATTATAGCAATCCTTTGGGCATTGGCTAATGGCTAATTTATCCCTTGTCCCACCAACAACTCATGCCGTAAATCTTCTCCAAAATCCTTTCTCAAATTCCCCTCTAACCACTGCATCTCATATTTCCCAAAAGATTATTTCAACTAACAACTGAACGGATAACAGGCGAGACGCCTGTTCTACGTTTGGGATAACAGGCGAGACGCCTGTTCTACTCTGAAAAATTAAAATGCACCCCCCGCTAAATTCTTACTTCCGAAACAGGTTTAACTGTAATTGGTAAAGAAATATCTGGAAAAGATTTATTAATCTTCAACATAGTTTGAATCGCCCTAGCCTTATCCCCAATAGCAATTGTAACAGATTGCCCAGTCAAAATCTCCGCCACAACCCGCGCTGAATCTTTGCTTTTTTGTGCCTCTTTATCTAAGAAAGCAAATACTCGCCGTTTCGCCACCCCGCCGCGATTTACTCCAGATAAAACCCTAACAAAATAGGGCATCAACTCCCGCAATTTTTGAGGATTATCCGCAGCATAATTCTCCAAAAAATTGGTAGCAAACATCTGCATATCCCCGGAAGGATGCTCGCTAAATTTTAACAAATAATCCTGACCGCAACTATCTTCAAAATAGCTCGTAACTAACTCCCGTCCAAACTGACGCACCTCATCTCGAACGCTATCGCAGATACTGACCGTTACTTCTGGAGACCAATCTGCCTCGGTAAAAGTTTCATTAAACAGCTTCCAGGCAAAGTCGCGAGAATCATCCCACTTCGATTCTAATATCCTCACGGCTGCTAACATTTCCCGGGTATTGCTACGAAACTTTTCGATATTTTCGGAGAACATTTGCCACGCTCCCTGGCGCACTGCTAAGATTTGATTGCTTGCCAGTTTCACTATCTTAATAGTCTCAAATTCTGCCGCCCAATCTCGACTATTTTCTTGCAAAATTAAACCGCCTATTTCTTTGGCGTAGTTAGACTTAGCCCGAACTAACTCCATTGCTCTTTCTTTCTCAATACTCTTCATCCATCCGGGCAGATCGTCGCGCAACAAAGCTACTAAGTAACTGTGAATTCCTTCGGCTTTTTCTGGTACTAATAAAAACTCTATCGAATCCAAAGCAAACTCAAGACAAAATGCTGAGTTAGCTGCCGCCAAACGAGCAATTATGGGTTTAACAGCATTACGAATATCTTCCTCCGAACTGACAGCCATTGCTAGAATAACAAGTTGGCGATCGCTTATTAAAGTTTCCTCTGGCAATTGACCGAATATCCTGATGCCAATACCTCGCACTTGTTCGTAAGGAGATTCGATTAAAGACTCGATTAATTCTGATGGTAATTCGGCCGCTGGAGTTTCGCGGTCTAACAACATTATTGCCCCTAATTCTTGCACTTCTACGATGGGATGTTGCAAGAGATCTACGATGACTCCCATGCCTAATTTTCGCAGTTGCGGGCTAAAATTTGTTAGTAGAGTATCTGCGATGTCATCTACTATTTTTCCTATTCCTTCTGCCTCTGGATTAAATGCTAATACTTGGATAATTATTTGTCCGATTAAAACTTTGGCTGCGTCATCGTTTAAAATTGAGGAAGCGAGCAAGCTATTGGCAAATTGACGAGTTTCTTGTTGTTTGCTGGTAACTAAACTGGCTATGAAATTACTGTTGTTTAGAAATATTTGACGTTGTGCGTCTATCCAGCTATAAGCTTGTTGGCGGCCTTGGGAAAGCAGGCAGTTTGCTAACCCTAAAACTAATTGAAAATTGGGGTTAGCCCGATCGTAGCGATCGCCTACTAACTCAAAAGCAAATTCCGCCGTTACTCCGTAGGCCTTCTCCAGCAATTTTATTAAGGTATTAATGTCTAATTGTTCGCAGAATTTACGATTACTTTTTAAAGCTTTAACAGCAAAATGATGAACCGGACGACAATGGCTTTCTAAAAGCAATTTTACCAAAGCTTCTGGATGGGCATCCCACAACTGAGGAAAGGCTTCTTCTCTATTTTTTGGTTCCGGGTCTCCTGGTTGATAATTAGATCGACACCGCCACGCTTTAGTATTATTCAATAAAATATAGCGGGGACTATTTTCGTAGAGAATATGACCGAAACTTAAGTAACTCGCGTAGGCATCCCACTTGCGAGCAATACTATTATATCGGCGCGTCTTACTGTCCCACTGAGAAAGGTTCGAAGATTTAGGATTGACGGCATCGAAATCTGCATATTTAAGCAAAATTTCTACTGCCATTTTAATATAGTCTGGGTTATTTTCTTCTCCTAATTGTTTTAATGCATTCCAAACTCTTCGTCGTAAATATTCACGGGTCTTAGGACTGTAAAGCCGCCATTCTGCCGGAGGTTCCTTTTCAAATCGATAAGCAATAATTCCAAATACTTCGGCATCGCGGCGATATTCTGCCATTTTAAATATGTGGCGAATTCGTTGGAAATAGTTGCGTTGCAGCGGGGCTGTTTTTAATATTTCTAAGAGGGCACTTCGCGCATTTTCGCTATTTATTTGATAGAGGCGGTCTAGAATTGCGAAATCATTTTGCTTACCATTTTCTAAATGTTCGTTTACTGCTTCAGTTAAGCTTTCTGCCGAACCCTGAATAACTAAATTATGAATTTCTGCTGGCAGAAGTTCTGCTATTTCATTTTGCAATTCTGCCCTAGTTTGTTCGTCTGATAATTTGAGCAATGCTTCAAAAGAAATGCGACGAACAAATTCTGGAGAAGAGCTATTTTTATAGAGTTCCATTAAAGCAGGGATAGCACCTTCGCCACCGCACCAGCCTAATGCCCAAGCAATACAATAATCTTTTAATGGTCTGCCCCTGCCGATGAGTTCAATTAATAGGGGAGTTGCTTCGGCAATTTTAAGTTCTCCAGCCCGCCAAATAACTCTATCTAAAGACCATTCACTATTACTCGTACCCTCCAGATGTTGCATAATTGCTTGTTTGCGAAGCTCTGCTTTTGCTATAGTTTGGGTTGAGCTTTCTTGTGGAGGTGGAGAGGTTTCTCTGGGGGGTGTTTCGCTCGTGTCGCGATAACCTTTTTTGACTTTTTCTCCAACTAATTTATCGAATATTTGTTGCGCTTTTGGTAAGATTACTCCTGCATCTGTTTTTGTACCTTCTTTAAGTTTCCCTCCCCGACGACCGTAACGAAAATTAACTATGTAACGGTCTTCCCCTAGGTTGCAAAGCTCCACTTCGTAGATTTTATCCGAGCGATCGTCCTGGTAGTGAAGCGTGGTTTTTTTGATAAGTTTCATGCTGGTTTGGGACAAATTATCTTAAATTTTTATCTATTAATATTTTGCCCTAGAGGCCTCTGTAACGGCAAATTTTCTTTCCAGACGGCAAACATAATCGTGGCCTTCAATTGTTGAGAGCGAACGACCAAAAAAAAGAGAGAGTCACTCGGGCAACTCTCTCAGCCATCAGGGTACATCTTAATAACACATCATAACTTATTTGCTATGAGGGGTAGTTCCCCTTGATTTAAAGATTCTGTAAAGAAGTTGTTGGGATTGTGAAGTTACAGTAAATGGCCCGTCCATAGAGAATACTTGGGCCTCTTGGATGCCGATGACAATTAGAGTTAAACTCAAGTCAAACTCAAGTTTTTAATGCTTCCACCAATGCGCAAATTCTTTCTACCCGCCCTGGTTGCTTTCGTCTTAAGTATTTCTTGGGCAACTTACTCCAATGCCACGATCGCCCAGGGCCCCAACAACGACACCGATCTTCTTATGGAGGCTCATTACGGCGACTATCCTGCGGCCACTCCCTTGGTAGCGATCGCCCCTAAAGTCTCCGTAGAGGGGGAAACTGTCACCTACGGCAGCTATAACGATTTATCTTTTACCGGTTATCTGGCCCGCCCGGAAGGAGAAACAGGCCCTTTACCCGCATTAATAGTCATCCACGAATGGTGGGGCCTCAACGACAATATTAAAGCCATGACTCGCCGTCTGGCAGGAGAGGGATATACTGCCCTGGCGGTTGACTTGTATGGAGGTGAAGTAGGGGGCGATCCGGAAAAAGCCGCCCAACTCAAACAAGCTGCCGAAGCAAACCCCCAGATATTAGAAGTAAACCTCCGGCAAGCTTATCAATATCTGGAAAAGCAAGAAAAAGCCCCCAAAATTGCTAGTATCGGTTGGTGTTTTGGCGGCACAATGTCTTTTAAAACTGCTCTATTATTTCCTCAAGAGTTAGATGCGAATGTTATTTATTACGGCAACGGCATAGAAACTAATCCTCGCTTGCTCGAACCTTTGCAAATGCCAATTTTAGGAATTTTTGGAGAACTAGATAAAAACCCGCCCCCAGAAAAAGCTCGCGAGTTTGAAACAGTTTTGAAATCTCTGAATAAATCGGCTGAAATTTATATTTACGAAGATGCAAATCACGCTTTTGCTAATCCTTCCGGCACTCGCTATAATGCCGAAGCAGCGGAAGATGCTTGGGAGAAAACTACGGCTTTTTTAGAGAGGCATTTAAAGATGGAGTAATAGTTAAATAGAAATAGGGCGGTAAATTATTACTCTATTATTGAAGTTTTAATTTGGGTGCATCTCATCTTTGCGGCGGGGATATTCATCCATAGTCAAGAAACCGGGTTTTTTGAAAAAACCCGGTTTCTTAATTTAATACCTTCGCCAAAAAGAAAAAATACCATTTGTAGGTTGGGTGCAGCGAAGCGAAACCCAACAAAATCGTTGGATTATGCTCCCGTTGATGTTGGGTTGCGCTATCGCTCCACCCAACCTACAAAAAAATGGCGAAGCGAAACGAACACTCCTAATGTTGGGTTGCGCTGTCGCTCCACCCAACCTACGAATGGTATTTTTTATTTTGGCGTTGGTATTGTTTGAGAAACCGGGTTTCTTGCCCCCTAATTTTTCATAATCCCTGCACGGATTGCTAGATATTAACAATTAACAATTAACAATTAACAATTAGAGCGGTTATAGCAGAAGAACCCAATTATTAATTATTAATTATTAATTATTAATTATTAATTGATATTAGCCATAACCGCTTTAATCGCAAATTTCGGCAAGGCTAACATCCTTCGCCAACGCCAAGGTTCTTGATAAAGTCGATAAAGCCATTCGAGATGATTGTCACAAAACCAAGCAGGCGCCCGTTTTTTCATACCCGCCCAAATGTCAAAACAACCACCAACACCGATCCATAAAGCCTCGGGACAAATATGCCTATTTTCGGCAATCCAAAATTCTTGCCGGGGCACTCCCAAACCAACTAATATGATTCTAGGCTGTAAATCTTTGAGGGTTTGAAGTAATTCTTTTTCTTCTTCTGGAGCTAGATAACCGTGTTGAGAGGCAATCTCTAACCCCCCTATTTTTTCTTGCAAACTCCCTCCGGCTGCCATCGCTACACCCGGTTTTCCCCCATAGAAAAAAATCGAGTTATTATCGTCCAAATTAGCCGCTTTTACTAACAAAGATTCTGCTAATTCAATACCCGGACAGCGTTTTTGAGATACACCTTTTAAGCGCAAATATAAAATAATCCCCGAACCATCTGGAACTACAAGTTCCGCTTGCTGGATGATTCGAGCTAGGTTCGGATCTCCCTCTGCCTGCATAGCCATTTCTGCATTAAGCGTAACCACATGAGTTCCTAACCTCTGCTCTAAACGAGAGAGCAAGTAATTTACATAGTCCTCCGTGCAGTCCACTGGCAGTCCTAATACTGAATATTGCTTTTTAGGGCCGAGCGCTATTGCTGGATTCATATTTTAAAAAAACCCCCTACACACCTATTTTCTATTTTTTTAGCTTAAACTAAGTACCCGTGCAAAATTAATTAGAGATCTGGAACAGGCGAGACGCCTGTTCTACGGGGAAATCTTTTTCTAAATATTTTTGCCTACCTACTTAATTGCTAATGAAAGGCTAGAGCCGATGGATTAAGCCAGAAAGAGAAAAAAGAAGGGGGCAGCAAAAGCGATCGCTCCTGGTTCCCCCTTCTCCCATCGCCTCCAAGAGCGATCGTTTATCCTCAACTTCGCCTCAAAACTATCCCACGGAAGCTAACTGAGGACTGAATGCTTCTTTGAGCAACTCCACCTTATCAGTTTGCTCCCAAGGCAAATCTAAATCGGTGCGTCCCAAATGACCGTAAGCCGCCACATCTTGGAAGAAACGACCGCCTCTTTCTCCCGGCAACTTTTGCAAGTTAAAGGTCTGAATAATTCCGGCAGGACGCAGTTCAAAGTTGTTTTTCACAACTTCGAGCAACTTTTCTTCCTCAACTTTGCCAGTACCGAAAGTCTCTATGGCCATACTTACAGGTCTTGCCACGCCGATCGCGTAACTAACCATAACTTCGCATTTCTCTGCCAAACCAGCAGCCACAATATTTTTAGCAATATAACGACAGGCATAAGCAGCGCTGCGATCTACTTTCGTGGGATCTTTGCCAGAAAAAGCGCCGCCGCCGTGACGGGAATAACCGCCATAAGTATCCACGATGATTTTCCGTCCCGTAAGTCCCGAATCCCCTTGAGGCCCGCCTACCACAAACTTGCCCGTAGGGTTGACAAGGAAGCGAGTTTCTGCATCCGGCTTGATCTCAAGGTCGGCAAACATTGGTTCCACCACGCTTTTCCAAAGATCTTCCTTAATCTTTGCCTGGATAGCAGATTGTTCTGTCAGATCGCCGATGCTGGCAGTGTGTTGGGTAGAAATAAGAATCGTATCGATGCCTACTGGTCGTCCGTCTTCATAGATAACCGTCACTTGGGTTTTGCCGTCTGGCCGTAAATAGGAAAGTTCCCCTGTTTTTCGCACCGCCGTCAGTTGGCGGGAGAGCCGGTGAGCTAGACTGATGGGTAAAGGCATCATTTCCGGGGTTTCGTTGCAGGCAAAGCCAAACATCAACCCTTGGTCTCCTGCCCCAATAGCATCTAATTCTTCTTCGCTCATCTTGTCGCGAGATTCCTTGGCCGCGTCCACCCCCTGAGCGATATCTGGAGATTGGGCATCGAGAGCTACCAGTACGGAGCAACTGTCGGCAGAGAAACCGTTTTCGGCGTGGACGTAGCCTATCTCTGCTATTTTCTTGCGGGCTAATTCTATGTAATTTACCTGGGTTTTGCTGGTAATCTCTCCAGTGATCAGTACCAAACCGGTGTTGACTACTACTTCGGCGGCGACGCGACTTTTGGGGTCTCCTGCGAGGAGAGAATCTAAGATAGTGTCCGAGATTTGGTCGCAGATTTTATCTGGATGTCCTTCGGTTACGGACTCTGAGGTGAATAGGTAACGATTAGACAAAAGTTAATCCTCCAAT
>JAXHVR010000010.1:21403-75220 GCA_034189005.1 Cyanobacteriota bacterium
TCCTGCGAGGAGAGAATCTAAGATAGTGTCCGAGATTTGGTCGCAGATTTTATCTGGATGTCCTTCGGTTACGGACTCTGAGGTGAATAGGTAACGATTAGACAAAAGTTAATCCTCCAATAATTATTGTTTGAGATGCTATTTTCTGTCACGAAAAGGATTCAAAACACTACGAAAGCAGATTTTCCCATAGTTAATTTGAAAAGCTTTTCTTCTTAGAAGATCGCCCTAAATTATTTTTCCCTCTTGACAACGGGAAATAGTTTTTGTCAGTTTCTTTTTCTTTAGTTGCCGGGAGTGTCTAGTATAACAAAGTAGTTCGAGAGCTTCTGGGAAGTTTAACTATTTTTTATAGTCGTTGCACCCAAACCTAATGTTGCTTATTTTTCGCTCTAGATTTTAATTAAGATCTAGAAAGGAGATTTAAGTACCCGTGCAAAATTAATTGGACATCTGAAACAGGCGAGACGCCTGTTCTACGGGGAAATCAAGAATAATTTTATGTAAATATTTTTGCTTAGGGACTAGCAATTTAATAACATACCGATGTTGGGTTGCGTTCCACTCCACCCAACCTACAAGGGACTGGTACTTTATTTTTTTGCTACTCTCTTACCTACTTAATCTAGTTTTTCTGCTGGGAGAACTTTAATTTCTGCCAAACTAGCGATCGCCACATCTGCTGCTTGTAAATGGCTAGCTTCTGACTTTCCCCAACAAATACCAATAGAACCTGCGGCCCCTGCTTTTTGTGCCATTTCCCAATCTGAGGGAGAATCTCCTACCATCAAAGTCTCGCCTGGTTCCACTGCCAATTTTTGACAAGCCTCCAGAAATAGGGCTGGTTCGGGCTTGCTCGGGCCAGAATCAACTCCCATTAGCAGTTGGAGGTAATCTTCTAGTTGATAGTGTTTGACAAAAGTTTGCACTCTTGCAGTAGAGTCTGCGGAAAGAATTCCTAGCTTTATGCCCGACTCCCAGAGAGCCTTTAACACTTCCAGACTACCCATGAATAGGGGAGATGGGACATCTCTTTTTATAATTGCATCGGCTTCGCTAAAGGCATTGCGAGCTATGGCCAAAGATTCTACCCAGCCTCGACCCGTTTCAGCAATATAGGCGGCGGCGGCGATTTCATTTTCTCGCCTGCTACCTACCGCCAATAAACCAGTTGGCTCCATCCTATTGCCATCGATACCAAAGGCCATTGATAGAGGTTCTCCTATTCCAGGAATTTTGGCATCTATCAGTCGCGATCGCTTTTGCCCCAAATTTCTCAATAACTCTTGAGAATCCTCTAAAGTCCCGTCTTTATCAAAAATTATTGCTTGAATATTGGGGAAAGTCGCTCCCCCACACTTAATTGTCACCATTTTTTCTCGGAAGCTCGCTCCGCGCGTCTGCTGTGGTTGCCTATAAAAACAATTGAGGAAGAGAGATTAGAATTTTATTAGTCGAACAACTAAAATTCCTTTTCTCTATTCCTCTGCCATTAACCAATTTATAAGCTATTCTTCTTCTGTTTTTGGTTCTTCTTCTTCTTCCGGTGGCGAAGTTTCTGCTTCTGAAACTACCTCTTCTGGTGCTTCTTCTGCTTCTTGTTGCGTTTCTGTGGTTGCCTCCTCAGGTGCTTCTTCTGGTGTCACCGATGCTGTTGCTTCTGCTGGTGCTTCCTCAGAAGTTACTTCTGTAGCTGCTTCTTCTGGTGCTTCCTCAGAAGATGCCTCTGCCACTTCCTCTGATACCGCAGTCTCTTGAGTGACGGTCTCACCTCGCTGTTCGGCCATCATTTTTTCCCTGAATTTAGCAGCCATCTCCTCTGCTTTGTCGTAAACGAGGTCGGGATTTTTTACCATCGCGCCGGGTTCTGGTTCTAATTGCTTAGTTGAGAGGGAAATCCTGCCCCTATCCGAATCTAGGTCAATGATCATTACTTTTAGTTCGTCATTGACTTTAAAGACGCTGCTGGGGGTGTCGATATGGTCGTGGGAAATTTCTGAAATATGGAGCAAACCGCTGACTCCGCCAATGTCTATAAATGCACCGTAGGGCTTGATACCGCGTACGTTACCTATGACTACTTCCCCTACTTCTAGGCGGTTCATCTTCCGTTCTACTAGGGCGCGGCGGTGGCTGAGAACTAGGCGGTTGCGCTCTTCATCTACCTCTAAGAATTTCAGAGGTAGTTCTTCGTTTACTAAATCTTCCTTCGGTTTGCGGGTGCTTATATGAGAACCTGGGATAAAGCCGCGCAATCCTTCTATCCTTACTAATGCACCACCACGGTTGGTAGCGAAGACCTCCGATCGCACCGTTGCATCTTCAGCTTGCAGTTGGCGCACCCTTTCCCAGGCCCGCATATATTCTATGCGTCGGATGGACAGGGTTAGTTGTCCATCTTCATTTTCATCTGTTAGAATAAAAAATTCTCTTGTTTCGTTGGCCTGCAACACTTCTTCTGGTGCTTCGACCCGATTAATTGACATTTCCTGGATGGGAATATATGCCGCTGTTTTTGCACCGATGTCAATTAATGCCCCTCTTGGTTCTATGCTGAAAACTGTCCCCGGCACTACGTCCCCAGGACTAAAGTGGTAGTCGTACTTGTCTAGTAGGGCTGCAAAATCTTCGTGAGTGAAGCCTACATCTTTTGTTGTTGTGTTTGAATCGATCATGTGTATTATTGTTTTAGATTTCTCCCCTTAATTGTTCTTCTTCTCAGAGATTATTGTCAGAGATTATTGTCAGAGATTATTGTCAGAGATTGATGTTTTGAAGAATGCGGTGGCCTTACCTCCCGCGCCTATCAGCCTAGCACCTTATCGGTGGATCCCATATTTGCAAAAATACCTTAATATTTTGTCTTTTGGAAAATAGAAAATGGATTTTGGCGTTACCCATTAACAATTGCCCTGCATAGCGATCGCTCTTTGGTTCGCTTCAAAATAGGTTGCTTCAAAATAGGTCGCTTCAAAGTAGGGATGCACCCCTGCCCCTCAATCTCAACTTACCCCTTCTGAACTTACCGCCTCTTAATTTAGGAGCAATTCCCTAGATTACAGCAGAATTCTAACTGTTGCAAAACTCGTATCGTAACATATTTTAAAATTTTCAGTTTATCGTCGGCAAGGATTGATGAATGTCGGTTGGCCCTTTAGTTTCATTTTGCAGTTGGTTTAAGGTATCTACAAAATCTCTAATACCTTGGAATTGCCGATAAACGGAGGCAAAACGGATGTAGGCTACTTCGCTTAAATGCCGCAATCTTTCTAAAACTAACTCGCCGATTTCCGAGCTGGTAATTTCTCGTAGCGATCGCCCTTGGATTTCGGCTTCTATCTCCTCAACCATCGCTTCGATTTCCCCAGAAGCAATACCGGTCTTTTCGCAAGAACGGATAATACCTCGGAGTAACTTCGATTTATCGAAGGACTCCCGAGACCCATCCCTTTTCATTACTGTAATAGGAATAAACTCTATTCGTTCGTAAGTAGTAAAGCGATGCTGGCAATTCAAACACTCTCGCCTGCGGCGGATGCTTTGACCTGCTTCGGTGGAGCGCGATTCTAGTACGCGACTGTTTGGGTGCTGGCAGACTGGACACTGCACGATCTTAGTATGTCGGACTCCTGTTCCCTAAGATTTGCGTATTTTTTTAGCTATTTTTTCCCAATACTCTGCTAATTGGCCCACAGTCACTATTTAGGACTGTGGTAGAAGCGCGAGGGAGAACTGAGGAGGCACTTTTGACGTAGCCCTCAGCACTCCGGAGCGCTGGCACTGACTTAGTAAAAGGTTTTTTGCTAGTTACTTGCCGATCCGGGGTGGATCGCGGAAAGCGATCGCAAAAAATAAAACTCCTATTCCTAAAGCCAAAACTAAAATATAAGCGGCACTTTCCATCTCAGAATTTCCTGAATATGCGTTTGTATTATTAGTTTAGCAACGATCGGCAAATAAAAGTCCAAGGAAATACTTTTACTTTGAAGTAAAGGTATTTCCTTGGACTAATTAAAAGCGACCTTTTAATTTAATGGCTGGACGAACAGCAGTCCTCCATTGCCATAACATACTTGGCCAATATTTTAACCTTCCTGTCTCCGGGTACTTAAGTCACCCAGTTTCTGGAAGAGACCAAATTCTACTTGCTCTTCTAGATCTGGATCGACACCGGCAAACACATCTCGGAAGAGAGTGCGGCATCCATGCCAGATATGACCGAAGAAGAACAGCAGGGCAAAACAGGCATGACCGAAAGTAAACCAACCGCGAGTGCTGGTACGGAATACCCCGTCAGAGTTTAATGTTTCGCGATCGAATTCAAAGGGCTCGCCGCCTTGGGCCTTACGAGCGTATTGCTTGACCAACGTAGGGTTAGTAAAGCTTTGACCGTCTAAGTCGCCTCCGTAGAAGCTAACTGTTACGCCTTGTTGCTCGAAGTTGTATTTGGACTCCGCGCGACGGAAAGGAATATCGGCGCGAACTACACCTTCGCGGTCGGTCAAGACCACTGGGAAGGTTTCAAAGAAGTTCGGCAAGCGACGCACGAATAATTGTTCGCCATTCTTGTCGGTAAAGACTGGATGGCCTTGCCAAGTTTGGGCTATGCCATCGCCTTTGACCATCGGACCTACGCGGAACAAACCACCTTTGGCGGGGCTGTTACCGACGTAATCGTAGAAGGCTAATTTTTCGGGTATTTCTAACCAAGCTTCCGATTGAGTTTTTCCTTCGGCTAAACTTGTTTGGACTCGACGCTGGATTTCTTGCTGGAAGTAACCGCTATCCCACTGATAGCGGGTTGGGCCAAATAGTTCTATGGGAGTGGCCGCACTGCCGTACCACATGGTACCTGCTACTACGAAGGCTGCGAAGAAGACAGCGGCAATACTGCTGGATAATACTGTCTCGATGTTTCCCATGCGCAGGGCTCTGTAGAGTCGCTCCGGCGGTCGTACTGATAAGTGGAATAGGCCTCCAATAATGCCTACGACTCCGGCTGCGATATGGTGGGCTACTATTCCCCCTGCGTTGAAGGGGTTAAAGCCTTCCGGCCCCCAGGATGGCGCGACGGGTTGCACTGTGCCCGTTATCCCGTAAGGATCTGATACCCACATCCCCGGGCCAAATACGCCGGTTAAGTGGAAGGCACCAAAACCAAAACAGAGCAAACCGGATAGGAATAAATGAATGCCAAACATTTTCGGCAAGTCAAGAGCTGGTTCGCCGGTGCGTTGGTCGAAGAATAGCTCTAAGTCCCAAAAAACCCAATGCCACACGGCTGCTAGGAATAGCAAGCCAGACAGGATGATGTGGGTTGCTGCTACTCCTTCAAAAGACCAGAGGCCCGGGTTGGTAGCGGCTTCGCCTGTGACGCTCCAACCGCCCCAGGATTCGGTGACGCCTAGTCGGGCCATAAATGGCATCACGAACATTCCTTGACGCCACATGGGGTTCAAAATAGGATCGCTGGGATCGTAAATTGCTAGTTCGTACAGGGCCATCGATCCTGCCCAGCCAGCCACTAGGGCTGTATGCATTAGGTGTACGGATATTAAACGCCCCGGATCGTTCAGGACGACTGTGTGTACTCGGTACCAGGGTAGTCCCATTTACTACGCTCCTCCTTTGATTAATGTCTGTATCAAATGTATTTTCAGATACCATTTAAGGTTCGCAAACTTTGACAATTGCTTGAGATAGTTTGTGAATGTTATTTGGGGGTATCTTCCCGACGCTCGATCGCTGTTTTTTATTTTCCCCGGCTGCAAGTGTCCCTGGCTTTCTGGGCTTTAATTTTTGCCTCAAGCATATAGGCCACTCTTAGAAGCCGGGGATAAATATGAAAAGTATTTTAAGAATTGTATCGAGTGTTGGGGTTAATTGCAAGCTGCTCAATAAATGCAAGGCTGGCGATCGCTTTTAGAAGGCTAGTTTGATTTTTATTAGTTTTTTTAGTATAACTATTATTCTTACTTTAACTTATAACAAAATGACAAAGGGGACGACATTGATGTCGTCCCCCTGGTGCTAACTAAAAATTAATAACTAATTTCCAAGGTGACAGAAGCTCGTACTTCTTGCTCGCCTCCGATTACGGGAGTAGTGGCAGACTCGGCTTGAAGAGAAGCGCTTCGCATCAAACGTTGAGGCATGGGGGCGCTGGCGCTGTTAATTGAAATGCTGACTACACCGCGACGAGTAAGATTGAGAGCGCTTAACACGGCATCGGCCTGTTTTCCCGCGTCTCTGGTGGCCTGTTGTAGTGCTTGCTGTCGGGCTCGCTCTATGGCCTCGTCGGTGGCCACAAAACTAACACCATCTATTCTACTGGCTCCGGCTTTGACGGCATCATCGAGCAACTTACCTGTTTCGGCGGTGTCGAGGCGAAAGCTGACGGTATTAGTCGCGGTATATCCAGTCAGCAATTGGCGGTTGTTTTGGTAGTTATAAACCGGATTCAAACTAATACCGGTAGTTTCTAATTTTTCTACTTTGCGCGATCGCAACAACTCCACCACGGCAGACGATCGCCTGGCTACTTCTTGTTGGACTTCGACGGCAGTTTTACCCTCTGCTTGAATACCCAAACGCACCACGCTCTTGCTGGTAGGAATACTTACCCTTCCCTGACCGGTAACGCTCAAGGTTCTTGTTTGTTGTTGTTGTTGGGCGATCGCCTGGGGAGAGAAAGCAGCGATGTTAACTGCGCTCAGGCCCAAACAGATGGCGGCGACGAGACCGCAAGAGTTAATCCGAGAACGAGATAAAAAGTTTCTATTCATTTAAGTTATTTCCGGCAATACAATAAATTATTCTGAATTCTAGGCTGCCAACTGGCTACGGTCGGCTGGCTTGTAATTAAATACACAAATAAATTATCCTCTTCCTGAAATAACAATTCGGGAAACTTAAAAAATCCACGGATGTCTAGCCATCGGGAAAGTTTGCCGATTTCTAGGATTTAAGTAGTCGTGCAAAATTAATTACATACGGAACAGGCAAGATGCCTGTTCTACGGGGGAAGAAGAAATAATTTTATGTAAATATTTTTGCGTACCTACTTATAAAAACTAAATAATTTACAATGTAGCAAACTTATCTGTGGCTTCAATTAAAGCGCTTCTAATCCCTGGTTCGGTCATGGAATGTCCGGCATCTGGAACTATTATTAATTCTGCTTCCGGCCAAGCTTTATGTAATTCCCAAGCGGATACTACCGGACAAGGAATATCGTAACGTCCTTGCACGATTACTCCGGGAAGATGCCTAATTTTATGGACGTTTTCGAGCAAGAAATTCTCTCGTTCAAAAAAGCAATTGTTGATGAAGTAATGGCATTCGATCCTGGCAAATGCTTCGGCAAAATGACTGTTGCCAAATCCGGCGATGTTTCCTTGGTTTGGGATTAATTTGCTGGTACTTCCTTCCCAAATCGACCAAGCTTTTGCTGCTTCCAAACGAATTTTAGAATCGTCGCTGGTTAAACGCTTATAATAAGCAGCTACCAGATCGCCCCTTTCTGCTTCTGGTATTGGTTTTAAGTATTCTTCCCAAGCGTCGGGATAAATATTACTTGCGCCTTCTTGATAAAACCAGTTGATTTCTTTCTTCCGCACTAGAAAAATGCCGCGTAAAATTAAGCCGTTGCAGCGTTCTGGATGGGTTTCGCTGTAGGCTAAGGCGAGGGTGCTTCCCCAACTGCCGCCGAAGACGAACCAGTTTTCTATGTTGAGATGAGTTCGGATTTTTTCGATGTCGCTGACTAAATCCCATGTGGTATTTTCTTTTAATTCGGCATAGGGGGTACTTTTCCCGGCACCCCGTTGGTCGAATAATATTACTCGCCATTTTTTGGGGTCGAAATATTGACGATAATAGGAGGGACAACCGCCTCCCGGACCGCCGTGTAAGAATACTACTGGTTTGCCTTGGGGGTTGCCGCATTCCTCGTAGTAAAGGGTATGGATGTCGGAGACTTTTAAGGTTCCTTGGTTATAGGGTTGGATGGATGGATAAAATTCGCGCATGGTTTTTTGGGGTGGGAATTTGTTGAGTTAAGCTGATGATTGTAACAGGTTTTTAGGGTAAAATCAGAATTCTAAGCCTTAAGTAAGTGGGATTTATTCGTAACCCATATCTACCTTGGGCTTTTGTCAAGGGGGCGATCGCTTTATCCCATGCCAGAAACAGGGTTTTTGGCAAAAACCGGGTTTCTTAATTCTCCCCTCTGTAGTCGTTATGCAGCAAATGAAATCCCATTGCTATGACATAGAGAAATACAAAAATCCAATTACTCTCGAACAGTTCCGGGATCGAATAGACCAGCAGAAAGTTATAGACGCAGAAAAATCCAAGTTAAATCTAGAAAAGCAAATCCCCAGACTGGGAGTTTTTGTCTTTGGAAACTCTCCAAGCAAAACGCTGCATTCCATAAAACACCAAAAAGGCGATCGATGTGACAAAGTGGATGATGCTGCCGACCTCTCGATCGCCCTTTTCTAGTTCTAGGAGTAAGTGCAGAAAAATATAAGCGATCGCCGCAGGCGGAATTAAAACAAAAATTCGATCGCGAATGGCGCTTGTATTAACGCTTCATCGGCACTCTGGCAGAACCTCCGACAATTATTAATTATTAATTATTAATTATTAATTACAAAGAGCGCCCCCGTAGCGGGGCATTCTTGGGAGATTTACTGCTTAACCAATTTAGACGAAACTAAAACCGCTATCCTTGACAATATCGATTAACTCTGCTTCGTTGTTCCCTAGATACATTGCCCCATCCATGTCATTGCTAGCCACTAGGTAATCGCTAGCGCCATCGTGGAGTTGGATAGTATCTTTAGCGGGGTCGAAGTTAGCAATTACCGCATAGTCGCTGTTGGCGCCATCGCTCTTCCCACCATCAGTGAGAACATCCGGTTCTAATCGAGATCTGCGACGCTGTTCCACGGCAACATCGTTGTCAATAATAGTGCCTACAGCTTGTCCGTCTGCGATTTCGGCATTTTGAGCGTTCTTGAGATTGACAACAAAAGTCTCGTTCCCCTCCGCCACCTCGTCTTCCTTAATCGTTACGCCGAACTTACGGCTCGTCTGCCCAGGCGAAAATTTCACTAGACCGCCGGAGCGATCGTAATCGTTGGGGGCGATCGCCGTACCATCCCCCGTGGCATACCTCACCGTTACTTCCTTATTGCTAGCGGGTTCTAATGTAACTGTAAATAACGCCCTCCCCGTTTCGGCGACCTCGACATCAGCGATCGCGATTTTGGGCAGGTCATCGTTTTCAATAACACCCTCCGCTTCGTCCGCCTTGCGTAATTTTGCACCAACTGCCTCGCTCAACTTAACAGTAAAATTTTCGGTTCCTTCAAAGCGATCGTCCCCTAAAACTGGCACTAAAACCTGCTTGGCAGTCTCCCCAGGAACAAAAGTTAGAGTTCCCGCCGTCGCGGTGAAATCTTCACCAACAGTCGCCCGCGCCCCTTCTACCGTATAATTTACCGTCACCGCTTTGGTGCTAGCACTGCTGAGAGTAACATCGAAAGGAAAATTAGTAACTGTGGGGTTGCCCGCGACATCAAGATTGCCTTCCGGGAGACTGACCTTAGCATCATCTATCCTTACAAAAGGCTCGTCGTTATCTTGGATCGTAACCGTCGCCCGCCCGCTGCCGATGTCGGCATTTTGGGGATTTACCAGATTAACGAAGAAATTCTCATCCGCTTCTATTTGGGTGTCTCCTTGGATGGGAATGCGGAATTTAGCCTCAGTCTTATTCTTAGGAATAGTAATGCTTTGGCGGAGTTTCTTATAGTCCGTAGGAGCAATTGCAGTACCGTCTTCCGTAGAGTATCCCACCTTCACATTTTTATTAATTGCCCGATCCAACTTCACCGTCAGCGTTGCTTTCTCCGTGCCCTTATCTCCTTCGACGACGGTTAGATTCTCGATAGACACTTTAGGAAGGTCATCATTTCTAATCGTACCGACAGCTACAGAGTCGCTTTTTTTGTCAAATTTGCCATTAGCGGGAGCGCTCAACCCGACCAAGAACTTTTCGTTCCCCTCAATAACGTTGTCTCCCAAAATGGGCACCGCAATCTCTTTGCTAACTTCCCCGGGGGCAAAACTCAGGATACCGGTAGTGGCAGCAAAATCTTCTACCACCGTGGCATTTTTGCCCGTAACGGCGTAATTGACGCTTACCAGTTTGGGAGAGGGTTCGCTGAGGTTGACCTTGAAGTTTAAATTAGAAACTGCTGGGTTGCCGTCCGCGCCGAGATTCCCTTCGGCAATGGTGAGGTTGGCTTTCTCGAAAGAGATAAACGGTTCTATGGGGTCGGCATTGAGCCGCAAGCGGTAATTAGTGCTGGCATTGCCAGAGCGAAAAATTTGAGCGTAGTAGGTGCCGGCATCCAACTTTTGCTTGAACGATATGGGGTTGCTTCCCGTTCCTTTGACTTCCCTTTTTTTCTCTTGGTTGCTTTCTATCCGTCCGAGGTTGGGGTCGATCGCTTTAAACAACAAGACGTTAGCGTTAGCAGTTATATCGTCTAATGTCAGACTGAAGTTACTCGGTTCGTCGATGCTGAATTTATAGAAATCGTTTTTGTTAACGACGCTTCCATTTTTTAAGCCTATATCGTTTCGCTCCACTGCTGCTTTCTCCGTTCCCGCGATGTTACCTAGTTCTATAACTTCTGGGTCTATAAACGGAGTGGTTGCCGTAACCCCCAAGCGGTATTGCGTGCTGTCGTTACCAGAGCGAGAAACCTTTATGCCGTAGGTTCCAGGGCTCAAGATTTCAGCGATCGTCTCGGGTCTTTTCCCCCCTCTTTTTTTCTCTACTTTAACATTACCGCTACTATCTAGCAAGGTTAAATTGCCGTTAGCGTTCATGTCATCGAGTTTGATGGTGACATCGGTTTCCGCCGCGAGGGTGAAGCTGTAGAAGTCCTCGGTGTCTGCAAGGTTGCCTCGCTTAAACCCTATTCGGTTGCGTTCGACGATTTTAGTAGGTTCTTTTTTGCTTGCGGGAGTAAGGTCGCCGAAGTCCCGAGCTTCTGCCAAACTGGGATAGTCTTCGATGTAGGGTTCTGCATCCAAACGCAAGCGGTACGGGGTAGTTTCGTTTCCAGATCGAAAAACCCGAGCGTAGTATTGCCCCGGCTCTAAAACTTGCCCTATCGCCTCAGACCGCTTTCCTCCCCTAGTGCTATCGTCGATTGGTTGGCCCTTGTCGTCGAGTAGTTCTAACTGAGCGTTAGCGCTGAGGTCGTCGAGGTTGATGCTGACATCGCTTTCCTCGGTCAACCGAAAGCTGTAATAGTCGTTAGGGTCGTTTACCCTGCCTCTTTTAAAACCGATGCGATCGCGTTCCGTCAAACCATCTTGCAAGTTTAAATCCCCCAGTTCTTTCGCCAGACCCAGAGTGGCATAGTCTCCGCTTGCGGGGTCCGCCGTCAGTTTCAAGCGATATTTAGTGCTGTCAACTCCCGATCGCTCTACCCGAACGTAGTATGTACCCGCGTTCAGAATTTCTCCGATATTCTCGGACTTCCTTCCCGACTTCGTGCCGCCTTTACCTATTTTTTCCCCTTGGAAGTCGAGAAGAAAGATATTAGCGTTTTCGTCCAGGTCGTCGAGGGTGATATTGACATCGCTTCTCTCTCCCAGGGTAAAGCGGTAGTAGTCGTTGCTGTCTGCAAAACTACCTTTTTTAAAGCCGATGCGATCTCGTTTGGTGATGCTTTCTAATTCTGAAAGGTTGCCGAGGTCTTTACCCGGCAGGATGCCATCTTCATCGATAATATCGGGGTTGACGTTTAAACTTAGTTTGTAGTCGGTGCCGGCAGCTTTTGGTTTGACTTTGACATAATAAGTGTCTTTCTGCAAAATTCGTTCGATAGTGTCGATCGCGGTTCCTTTTTCTGTCGCAGTATCTATGGGAAGGCTGCTGTAGCGATCGTACAGTTCGATGTCTGCATTTTGCTTCAGTCCGTCTAGGGTTATAGTGACGTTACCTTCTTCTACTAATTCAAACTTGTAGAAGTCGCTCTGGTCTCGCATTCCTTCAGTGAAACCGATTTGACCGCGCTTATTTATCGGTCTTGACTCCGAGAGCTTTTTGAGGTTGTTACCGGGGAGTCGGGAGTCGGGATCGTTGATATTTGGGTTGGCAACTAAGTTTAAACGATAGTCCGTGCGATCGCCACTAAATGGTTCTACCAGAACGTAGTAGGTATCCGGTTCTAAGATGGTATTAATTTTGTCAATGTCCGCGCCGCTTTCCGTGGAACTAAAGAGCAAACTGCCGGTTTTATCTAATAGCTCGATATTGGCATTTTGCTTCAATTCGTCCAGGCTAATAGTAACGTCGCTTTCTTGTTTTAAACTGAATTGGTAGTAATCTTTTGAGTCGCGACTGCCACCAATACTAAAACCAATTGAGTCTTTAACGGAAAATCCTTTTTTCCTCAATATACCGAGGTTTTCTGCTTGTTCTAATTTATCTCCCGAGCGATCTACCGTATTAGCATTTAAACTCAGGAGATAATTGGTGCGATCGCTTCCTTTCGGTACTACTTCTAAGAAATAAGTACCGGCATCGAGAAAGGTATTAATATTTTCCGGTTCCTGACTAGAATTTCTCGAAGTATCGACGATCGTAGCGCGATCGCTACCTAATAAAGTAATATCTGCATTTTGTTGCAGTTGGTCTAGGCTGAGGTTAAAGTCGCTTTTTTTGTCTAAAGTAAATTGAAACAAATCTCGTTCGTCTCTATCTTTACCTTTAGTAAAACCAACTTCATCCACTCTTGTTGTAGGTTCTTCGGTAAGAGTGCCGAGTTTAATTATTTTATTTTTTTCTGGGTCGAACGGCATAGTTTTTTTGTCCTATAAAAAGTTTGTATTTATCGCCCCCAACTCCCCCTTTGGAAGGGGGGAGCCATAATAATTCTAAGTCCCCCTTTCAAAGGGGCATTTAGGGGGATTAAATTGCCTTTTCCGGCCATGGAGAAAGGTAAGGTGCGCTTCGCGCGTCCCTTACCCTTAAATTTTCTCCCTGGGACAGGCAAGATGCCTGTCCCAGGGATTAGTTGCATTAAAACGCGAAGTTACTGGCATCGTTGAGTGCTTCTGCCGTCACACCTTTAACAGAAACGAAAGGTTGGAAGCTTTCCGGTCCGTCCGGTCCGTCGGGGTCAATTTGAACCATAGCCCCCGCGCCCCGGGAGACAACTCGAACGTACTCGTCGGCGATCGCGTTACTGCCCTCGTAACCAACGCCGTCTAAAACGTCGGTGATAACGATTATATCGTTGCCTACGTCGAAGTTAGCGATCGTTCCCCCATCTAACAAGTCGTCATAGACAAAGCGCTGTCCTTCTCCTCCAGCAGTAAGACCGCTGCGGGCAGAACGAGACTCGTCCCCAACTCTTCTCACCGTTGCCTTTGCCGTATCCGTACCCCCTTTGCCATCGCTGACGGTGTATTCAAAGCTTCCCCTAGCGAACTTGCTGTAGTCTCCGCTGGGGGTGAAAATTATTTCACCGCTTTTAGTTAATTCCACTTCACCCTTGGTCGCGTTGCTGACTTTAGTAATAGTCAACTTGTCGCCGTCTTTGTCCGTATCGTTTTCCAGTAACCTTTCTGCTTGGATGGTTTGAAACGGTTTGGGTACTACAAAAACCACCCCGTCATTTTTGGCGATGGGGGAAGAATTAGCTTCCTTGACTTGAACGGTGACCGTGGCGCTGTCGCTGCCTTTATTGCCGTCGTCGATGGTATATTCAAAACTAGCGTTACCGGTAAAGCCTCTATCGGGGGTAAAAGTTATCCTACCGTTTTTAGCTAGTTGCACTTTGCCGTTGGTTGCCTTGCTTACTTTGCTAATACTTAACTTGTCCCCATCTTTGTCCGTATCGTTTTTCAGCAAATCTTCTGGTTTGATAACCAGCTTGTTGCCTTTGTCAGTGGCGACTCGATCGTTTTTGGCTACCGGGTTCGTGTTAACAACTGGGGTGACATTAACTACAGTTTCTCCATAACCCAAGACTTCTAAGGAAAGGCGATCTTTGCCGGCATCAGCATCTTTAGTACCCAGCGTCACCTCAAAGGTACGACTCTCCCCCCCAGGAACATCTTCATAGGTGGCAGGCTTGATATTTTTAACGTAACTAAAGTCATCGCTTTGGGGCACCATCGTTAAATCGTCGAAGATGTCCTCCAAGCCATTTGTTACCACTTTTACCAAGTTGGAACTATTCCGCGATAACTTTTCGACAGCACCAAACCCCAATTTATCCACCAGTTTTTCGTAGTTTTTGACCTGGTTGTTAGTGACAGCAAAAATGGGAACGATGCCCGCTTCTTGTAAGGCATTTTTTACCTGTTCGATACTTGGATAATCTTCCCCCGTACCTGCCGGAGAACCATCCAGAACATCATCGCCGTTATTGGGGGTTCTTATCCCTCCCCTTTTTCCATCTCCTGCTTCGTGGTAGTCGGCATCTGTAGAGAGAACGACAACTTTGCGAGAGTTCTTACGGTAGCCTACTTCCTTTTCCCTGAGAGCTACCTGCATCAATGCCTCAAGTTGAGACTCGGGACCGTCTGCGCCGCTACCGATTTTCAAGCCATCCATAGCTTTTTGGAAATCGGCGCGAGATGAAGTAATTCCTTGTTCGGTTTGATATACGTAATCTGTGCGACTGTTGCCAAAGGGGGACTTGGGTTTATCAATATAGGATGCCAGACCGAATTGGCTGTTTGGTTGAATGTCTCGAACTGAGGAGACCAGTTGCGGAACTAAATCCTGCAAAACTGGCAAGTCATCCCGATACGAACCGGAAAGGTCGGCGAGAAAAACCACATCCAGGGGAAATTTCCTATCTTTTTTAGGGACTGTGGCCGCGATCTCAACGGTGACATCATCTCCAGGCACAATAGTTACATCTACTACATCTGGATTTAAGCCACCTTTGCGATCGACTGTGTTTGTGATACTGCTTTTGGTTGCCTTGCTCATAATGACTATTCCTTATTTAAGTTTTCACCTTTTCTATGACCTACCCCCTACTTTGAGCTTGACAAGCGATCGCCACAGTTATTTCTACATTTTTTATATAAATACCAGATGCACCACCGTCGAGAAAGCCACGAGGGCGAGAGGTAGAACAGACTGGAATGTCTGTTCTACGGAAAACAGGTAAGACGCGCATGGCACGCCCTACTGCTGCTATTAAGCGGAAACGCTCAAATCGTAAGCAGTTTGACTGCCTTGGCCGAACACGCGGACCACATAGGTGTCAGGAGTCAAGAAGGTTTCAATCTCCTCGGCGCTAGTGCCGGAGTTGGTGGAACTGCCAATGAGTACATTGCCAGTGTTGTCGTATAGCTCCAGGTTAGCGTTGCCGCTGAGGCCGTCGAGTTCGACGCTAACGAAACCGGGGGAGGGGACAACAAAGTTGTAATAGTCGTTGGTGTCAGCTACGCCCCCATCGGTCAAGCCAATGAGACCGCCTTGGGTGAGAGGATCGGCAACAGTACCGAGAGCAATTCCTGGTGGGTTGTCGTCTGCGGTTCCCCCAACGCTGCCAGCGCTCATATTCAGATCGTAGGCGGTTTTAGCAGCACCCTTGGGTAACACTCGGACGTAATAATCGCCCGCATCCAAAGTGGTGTTGATGCTTTCATCGCCGCTGCCGCCCTTAGCAGAACGCTTCAGCAAGGTACGACCGTCGCTGTCGATTAACTCTAGGTCGGCGTTGGCTGTCAGGTTGGTCAGGTTGATATTGAGGCTGCTCTGCTCGATCAAGGTGAACTTGCGGTAGTCGTTGACGTCGCGATAGCCGCTTTCTTGGAAGCCGATGGAGTCGCTATCCTCGTAGGAAGTCAGCACGCCGATATCGTTGACGTTTTCTGGGGGGCGACCGCCGTCTGGATCCACGCCGCTGCCTTCACCGCCACCGGTAACATTGAGGGTGTAGTTACCCCGAGCGCTGCCTTGGGGTTCCACACCTATGTAGTAAGTTCCCGGATCGAAGTCTTCTTCGATTGTTTCGCTCTTCTTACCGCTGTTGCGAGAAGTGTATATACTGCTGCCAGAGGCATCAAGCACTTCCAGATTGATATTATCGCTCAGGTTTTCCAAAGTGATGCTCAGACCCCTCTCTTCGCTCAGGTTAAAGCGGTAATAGTCCACTTCGTCACGACTGCTGCCGCTGCCGAAACCGACAGTATCAATCTTGTTGTAGCTTTCGCTCAGAGTGCCGATGTCGTTGTACAGAGAGGTTACCGGAACGGGACCGCCGTCTGGGTCTATGGGATCGCCTGCGGCAAAAATGTCCAGGTTATACTTGGTTTTAGCAGCGTTCTGGGGCTCCACATTCACATAATAATCGCCGGCTTCCAGAGTCTCGCTAATATTTTCGTTCTTGCGGCCGCTCTGCCGAGAATCGCGCAATAAACTGCCGTCGCTTTCGTACAAGATGATGTTGGCATCTGCCCGCAGTCCGGTGACGTCAATCTCCACCTCGCTCTCTTCGCTGAGGCTGAATTCGTAGCGATCGATGGTGTTGCGAAAGCCGCTGCTGGTAAAGCCAATTCTGTCGCTATTGCTGTAGCTGCTTCCTTCCAAGGAAAGGATATCGCCGACATCAAAGTTGTCACCTATACCACCGCCCCCATTGACAGTAAGCCGGTAGTCGCTGCGAGCGTTGCCTTGGGGAACTACCTTGACGTAATAAGTCCCTTCCAGCAATAAAACGCTAATATTTTCGTTAGCGCGGCCCTTTTCCCTGGCATTATTGAGAATGGTTTCGCCGTCGTCGTCGTACAAGGTCATGTTAATATCTTGACGCAGGCGGCCCAGGTCGATACTGACAAAGCTATCTTTCTCGATTTCAAAGCGGACCCAGTCTTCAGTGTCGCGGCCGGAACGACCGACGGTGCGTCCCATTTCGTTGTTAAATACCTCTTTCTCGCCGGGAACGATCGCCCCTAAATCAAGAGCTTCTTCGGGAGTGGGATAGTCGTCAACGTAAGGAAGTGCCGCCGTGATGCCCAAGCGATAGTTAGTCTTGGCGTTACCGTTGGGCGAAACCTTGACGGTGTAGGTTCCCGCTTCCAGGTCTTCGAGTTCGATCTTTTCAGCTTTGCGGCCTGAGTTTTTGCCTTCCTCAACTAACTCGCCACCGTCGTCGAAGATTTCTACGTTTAGATCCGCTCTCAGTCGGTCTAGGGTCAGGTTGAGATCGCTCTCAACCGGCACTGTAAAGGTGTACCAGTCCACCTGGTCTCGCCGCCGACCGGTGCCGCGACCGAGGTTATCGCTGACCAGGGCAGGGGTTAGTTCGGTGATGGCTCCCAAATCTTTACCCGGTTCCCTGTCGTCGTTTTCCTCGACGATGACATTAGCGCTCAGGCCCAGGCGATAGTTGCTTTTGGCGCTGCCTTGGGGAATCACGCGAACGTAGTAATCGCCTGCATCTAAATCTTCGCTAATTTTTTCTGCCTTGCGACCCTTGTTGACAGACTGGTAGAGAAGGGTGCTACCATCGCTATCTAAAACCTGGACGTTAGCATTTGCCTTTAGCTGGTCCAGGGTGAGGAAAAATTCGCTCTTTTCGCTGATGCTAAACTTGTAGTAATCTTGTGCGTCCCGGTTTTTGCCCCGACCGAAGCCTATGTCGTCGAGTTCCGTTACTTCTTCCAGTCCGATATTGCCTAAGTCTAGTGCCGTAGCGATTTTGTCCTTTTCCCCTACCAGTTCCTCCGCGCTGACGCCCAAGCGGTATTTGGTGCGATCGTCCCCTTCGGGATAAACCCGGATGAAATAAGTACCCGGCTCTAAATTTTCGGTAATATTTTCCCGAGTCCGGTTTGCTTCCATTGATTGGAAAAGAACCGTGCTGCCATCGACATCCAGAATTTCAACGTTAGCGTTGCGTTTGAGTTGGTCTAGGGTAACGTCAACCTCGCTCTCCTTGCTGAGAGTAAACTTATAGAAATCTTGCAAGTCGCGGACGCCGCCTTCGGTAAAACCGATTTCGTCGGTGTTGCGGTATGCTTTTGCCCCACCGTTAAGGTTGCCAATGTCAATTGCACCGTCCGGGTCGCCAGTGGGATCTCCTGGGGTGTCCTTTGGTAAAGGTGCTTTGGTGATTTTGGCGAACAAGCTGGCTACATCCCCTTCTTGTTCCATCACCCGGAAGCGGTTTTCTAGGGTTTTGCCCCCATCTTTACTAAAACCAGTTAACTCTAAGGTGTATTTTTCTCCCTCAAAGTTGAAGGTTTGCTTCGGCACAACCGCTGGAAAATAGACAAAATCGGACCATGCCTCTATGTCGTCGGAGGTATCTAAAGTCGTATCCAAGTCCAAATCGAAGGTAAACTTTTGGGTTTGGTCTGTGGGGCTGTCTAAATCTAATTCAATTTGCAGCGGCACCGACTCTACCGCCGTATCCACGAAAATCGAACCGTTGAAGTAGTTTAATTTGCCGACTTCAAACTCCTTGCCAATTTGCTGGGTAAAACTTCCTCCAGAAAAGATTAGACCGTTGGGTTCGAGAGATTTATCTACTGGTTCTCCCCAGCGAAAGGTACCCGAGGGGTCTTTGGGATAAAGTTTAGGGTTGGGGTTCGGTCCTTTGTCCGCCTTTCCCCAGATGCCGCTAGATGTTCCTTGAAGAATATCCGCCATTGTTTTCTTCCTTTGTTTTTTCTGTTTACAATTTGAGTTTCGCAAGTAGAATCAGGCCGAAATGCCTGTTAGATGCCTTCCCCCGTAGAACAGGCCGAAATGCCTGTTCTACAAACGAGCTTATAAAAATTGAACCGTATAATCGGTTTGGGCGCTGCCGACAGCATCAACCCGCAGGTAATAATCCCCCGGAGCTAAAGTGGTACTAATAAATTCGCTGTTGTTGCCGGAATTAGAAGAGGTTTCGAGTGGGGTTGTCCCGTCGCTACCCAAGAGAGTTAAATCGGCATTCTGCTTCAGACCGTCCAAAGCTATCCCGACATCATCGGTTGCAGCGACCGTAAATTTATAGTAGTCGCTGGCATCCTCAACTCCGCCTTCGGTAAAGCCGACTTTGCCCCTTTGAGTCAGGGGATCGCTGCCCAAGTCTGTAGCAGTGGCAGCAGTGCCATCGGGGTCTACTCCGGTAACCGGATCTACGACCACCTCAGAACCGCCATCGTCGGTACCGCCGCCAGTAATAGGATCGGCGTTCATCTTCAGGAAATAGTTAGTTTTTGCGCTGCCCACGGGGAAGACTTGCACGGTGTAGTTTCCCGCTGCCAAGGTTCCGCTGACAAATTCTGGGGCGTTGCCCGGGTTGAAGCCGCTGAGGACCATATTGCCTCCGCTATCCAACACCATCACGTTAGCATCCCGCTTTATTTCGTCCAGGGTTAGGGTGAAGTTGCTCTCGGCACTCAAGCTGAAGTTGTAGAAGTCGTTGCCGTTGCGAGTACCCCTTTCGGTAAAGCCGATTTGGTCTTTGTTTTTGTACTCGTTATTTCTCCGACCGATTAAAGAACCGACCTCAAAAAATTCATCTCCCCCACCTGCCGGTTCGGTTTCTATACCCAGACGGTAGCGAGTCTCGGCGTTGCCTACGGGTATGACTCGCAAGGTGTAATTGCCTGGCTCTAAGACTTCGCCGATTAGTTCTTCGGTGCGTCCCGACTCGCCCGATCTTGCTACCAGGGTGCCACCTTTATAGAGTTCGAGGTTGGCGTTTTGCAGGAGTTGGTCTAGGGTGGCGCTGAAGTCGGTGGACTCGCTGAGAGTGAAGGTATATTCGTCCAGCACGTTGCGTTCCCCGCTGCGTTCCCCACCGATGTTGTCGCTATTGCTGTATTCCGTGGAAGATGCGAGAGTTCCCAAGGGAAAGGTATCTATTGGCGAGATGCCTGCCTCAGCGCTCAGACTCAGGCGATAGTTGGTATTGCCGCTGCCCCGGGCAACTACTCTTACATAATAGTCACCGGCATCGAAGGTTTCGTTAATCAGTTCCGGTGCCCTGCCTTTGTTTTTGGACCTGTAGAGCCGGTTGCCTTCGCTGTCGTAAATTTCGACGTTGGCCGCATTTACTCGGAACTCGTCCGTGGTTAAGTCAACGTTTTTCTCCTCGCTGAGGGTGAACTTGAACCAGTCTTCTTGGTCTCGGAAGCGATCGCCTATCAATAACCCGACGTTATTTTTCCTGTTAGTGGGTCTGGCAACCAACTCGCCCAAGTCGTCCGCCGCTTCCCGAGTGGGGAAGTCGTCTATATCTATCTGAGCGTCCAGTTCCAGTCGGTAGTCCGTCTTGGCCGCACCTTTAGGACGCACCTCCAGGGCATAGTTCCCTTCCTCCAAGAATTCGCTAATGGTATCTACCTTATTGCCCTTGACGGTAGATTTATTCAGCAGAGACCCTAATGCTTTATTTCCCTTTTTTCTTGGGTCGAACTCGTATAAATAGATATTGGCGTCGCGCTGGAGTTGGTCTAATTCGCCGTAGAAGGAAGCGTCTTTGTCCAAACTAAAGCTGTAGTAGTCCTTTTGGTTGCGCTGCTTGCCACCACCGAAGCCGATATCTTCGATAACGAAGAACGGTTCTTCTGTAGCCGTCAGGTCGCCAACGGCAGCGCCAGGTAGCACTTCCGGAGGCAGCACTTCGTCGGCGTTCAATCCCAAGCGGTAGGAAGTTTTGGCCGCACCTTGTGGCAATACCCGGACCACATAATCGCCTTTTTCCAAGATGGCGTTTATCTTTTCTTCCGTACGTCCTCTTCTGAAAGACTGCAACAGAAGCGTTTCCCCTTCGCCGTCTAAGATTTCAACGTTGGCATTTGCTTTCAGTTGGTCCAGGGTGAGACTGAAGTCGCTATCCTTATCTAAGGTAAAGCTGAAATAATCGTCTTCGTCCCGCTGGCCGCCTCTGGTAAAGCCAATTTCATCGTTAACTACAGTCTCTTCACCGCTGAGGGTTCCCAGGGAAGTACCGGGGGGCTTATCGTCGCCACCGCCAGCTATGGGGTCCGCGTTGAGACTCAGGCGGTAGTCGGTTTGGGCTGCGCCTCTGGGCAAGACGCGGACGAAGTATTCTCCTGCTTCTAAGTCCGCATCGATAACTTCTCGGCCCTTGCCCTTTTTCCTGGACTGAAATACTACGGAACCATCGCTATCTAATACTTGGACGTTGGCATCGGCATCCAGCCTGTCCAAGGTCAGGTTGAAGTCGCTTTCCTGTTCGAGGGTGAATTTGTAGTAGTCATTGCGTTCCCGTTTGCCATCTATTCTAAAACCGATCTCATCGTTGGTTACGGTCGGTTCTAGTCCGATGACTCCCAGATCTAACGCATCTGCTCTGGTGTCGTTAGGCATAATCCTTTATTCTCTAATCTCCTTAATGTTAACTGGGTATCTTTACCGCCTAGCTCGCCCCAGGAACCCACGGCGGGCGAGGAGCGAACCTAGCAGCAAAATTTTCAATTGCAGGCACTGCAAACTGCCGCCGCAGCACCAACGGAGAAATTCCGCAGTAGCTGT
Organism: Cyanobacteriota bacterium; assembly: GCA_034189005.1. Classification (GTDB taxonomy): domain Bacteria; phylum Cyanobacteriota; class Cyanobacteriia; order Cyanobacteriales; family Microcoleaceae; genus CALKCV01. Next base: position 42,963 of record JAXHVR010000010.1, read on the forward strand.
AGAGGAGGTTCGCCTTCAATATATGTCCAACGATAGATGAAAAAATTGGAACTTTTCGTTTGACGATTTCATCGTAACACTAATTTCTTAAATTCAAACTTTTTTTTATAATTTTATTTTAAATTTTATTTTAGATTTTATATAATCTCTGAAATTCTTGTTATCTGAGTGTTTCACCTTATTTTTTATTATTTTCAAGTCTAAAAAAAAAGACACAAAAAAACCTGTTTAGCCTCGATATACTAAAAGATAAGGCCAAAAATAAATGGGAAAATTCTGCTTTAATTTTTTTTAATTCATCTATTACTTGGTGTGGCCGAATTCCTCCTTACAAAACAACAAAATTTTAAATTTTTTAAATGCCAATTTTAATAAAAATCGCCCTAGTTTATGCTGGCAGAAAATATTTGAGGAGGCCAAGCATAAAACCTAAACACTATTTTTTAATGGCCTCTATAGCTATGTTTTCACTCTCTTGTGTCTATTGAGTAGGAACTGCCCCAAAAATATGCAGTTTAAAAAACAAACTTTACCACTGAACTTTTTCCCCTTTCGCACTGGCCCTGATGTTGTTAGTAGTAATCGCTAAAGCGATCGCTACTAACGAATCGAAACCCGTTAACTGGCGGACATACTCAAACTGTAGTTAGTACCGAAGCTACCGTCGAAGCTATAGTTATCAACCTCGACAAAATAGACACCGGGTGCTAAGACCCCAGAAATTGATGCCGTTTCACCGGCACCGATATCGACATTCGGATCGATACTCGTATTGTTGATGTCGCGGTAAATCCAATTGCCCGTCGAATCAAACAAATTTAGTTGAACTTCATCGCTGACGCCCGATAGCTGGATATTAACCGTGCGGTTGGCATCGAGGGTGAACTGATAGAAGTCATCGTCGTCAATATCTCCCACCCAGTCGCTAAAGGTTTGAGTTCCTACCAAGTTGCCTACTGACCGCGCCGTGTCGAAAGTGTCGCCCGCCCCATCTGGATGCGCCACTGCTGAGAGTTGCAAGTTATAACCGGTGCTGGCATCGTCAATACTCTCCACTTCGACGATGTAAGTACCGGCTACCAGGTTGCGAGTAATAGCCTCGGCAATATTGGAGAAGTTACTAGAATCAGTTATCCAGGAACCCTCGCTATTGCGCAAGGTTAAGTCGGCATTAGCGCTCAAACCGCCCAGACTGAGGTTTACCGTGGCATCTTCGGGCAGGGTAAACTCGTAGAAGTCCTCCTTGTCCGTGGCGATGTCGTATTGACTGCCGACAAAATCGGTAAAGGTTTGGACGGCACCCAAAGCGCCGATATTCTTGGTTTGAGGTTCGGTGTTGCCCACCAGGTTTGCCCTTGAGTAGGTCAGGGGGGTTGCCGACAAATCCAGGTTGTAGTTGGTATGGCCGCTGGAGCGATCGACCCGAGCGTAATAAGTGCCAGCGGGCAAGTTAGCCGTAATAGCTTCGCTGGCAGCGTCGCTGTTTTGCGAACTATCGACCCAGTCTCGATCGCTGTCGTAGAGGTACAGGTCAGCGTTAGCTGCCAAACCGCTCAAATTCAAGCTGACGGAACTGTTGGCACCGACGCTAAATTTATAATAGTCTCTGTCGTCAACGTCGCCCACCCAGTCGGCAAAAGTTTGAGCGGCGCTAATGGCTCCTAAATCTCGGGCGGTTTCAAAAGCGTTCCCCGCCGAGTCAACAAGAGCCGTAGCCGATGCAGTTAGATTGTAATCCGCACCAACGCCAAAGCCATCCACCACGACGTAATAAGTTCCAGCTTCCAAGTTGCGGCTAATGGCTTCATCGGCATTACCGGAATTAGAGGAACTGCCGAGCCAGTTTTGCTCGCTGCTGTAAAGCGCGATGTCGGCACTGCCGTTCATCCCCGTCAAACCAAGGTTGACTGCGCTGGTTTGAGCTAGAGTAAAGCTGTAGTAATCGTCCGTGTCGAAATCCCCCACCCACTCGCTCTGGGTCGCGCTGCCAAGGGCACCCAGAGGCAAGGCCCCGCTAAAGTCGTTGCCCGCAGTATCAACTCGCGGAGTAGCCGACAGTTGCAAGTTGTAGTTAGTATTGGCAGAAGAACCGAAGACACCGACAAAATAAGTCCCCGGTTCTAAGTTGGTGGTAATGTTTTCATCGGCGTTACCAGACTGACTAGAGCTACCTTGAAAATCGTTGTTACTGTCGTAAACGTACAAGTCAGCATTGCCGCTTATTCCCGTCAAATCGAGGTTAACCGTGCTGTTGCCATCCACGCTAAACTTGTAATAATCCGTACCATCAATATCCCCCACCCAATCGCTGGCGGACTTCGGTGCCGCGAGGCTGCCTAAATCTAAAGATTTATCCGCCGTCTCTCCAGCAGCATTGTTCGGCAGCGGCGTTCCAGTTAGCTGCAAATTGTAAGTAGTCTCGGCATCGTTAACGCTGCGAACCTCGATAAAGTAAGTCCCGGGAATTAAATTCTTAGTAATATTTTCGTTCGCCTTCTCAAGAGTCTCCGACTCCGCGAGCCAGGAGCCTTCGCTGTTATAAAGCTCCAGATCCGCATTAGCGCTCAACCCGGTCAAATCGACTTTAACATTGCTGTCGGCACCCACCTGGAACTTGTAGAAATCGCTCAAATCTTCGCGAAACCCGTGAGGGTTGCCCACATACTCGGTTTTCCCTATGGGAATAGCACTCGCCGCACCAAGAGCCAGAGCGTTATCGCGCTTCCACCCGGCAATTTGCGGCGTTGGATAGCTCAAGGCCGGTGCCGAGACTTCTAAATTATAAGGAGTGTTGGCGCCGTAATTGTCCACTTGGACGTAATAAGTCCCCGGCAGCAGTTTCTCGGAAATGGCCTCGTTTTTATTGCCATCTAGAGTGGAACTCTCGATCCTACTACCGCTGCTATTGAATAAATAGAGACTGGCATCAGACTGCAACCCAGTCATACTCAGGTTGAGACTGCTCTTCTGGTCCAGTTGGAGCTTGTAATAGTCGTCGTAGTCTCGGGAAACCCCGAAGAAATCTCCCACAGAGTCCGAGAATGTCTGGGCCACCTCGCCGACGACACCGATATCCCGCGCCAGAGCTCGTTCGCCGCCGGCATTGTCATCTGGAGAGTCGGGAAGGGAGAGTTGTTTCTTCGCAGTATTATTAGTTTCATTGACTTCCACGAAGGCAGTTTGGTCGTCAGCGATCGCCCCAATATAAAAATCGATCGGGACATCGACGCTGCCCGGCAAAGTCAGCTTCTTGCTGAGATTAGTCGTCGCGTTACCCGCCAACTTTTTAACAGTATCGGTGCCCAAGAGAGTGTCGCTGGTAGTGACCTTATTATCTTGGGAGAAATAATAGCCAACTCGGAAAGTATCCGCAGTCGAACCGCCGGTATTATTAACCGTCAAACTAACGTTAAACTGTTCTCCGGGATTAACTACTTCCTTATCGGTATTAAAGCCAGAGACACTCAAATCGTTAGGAATGTCGATACTGACCTTCTGACTGGCAGTATTATTCAATTCATTACCTTCGGTTACGGTCCCTTGGCTATCCACCACCAGGCCCAAATAATAGTCCCCGGCCCCCTGCCAGAAATTGTCCCCCCCCGCCGGCAAAGTCAATTGCTTGGGCAGTTTCTTCGTATTCTTGCCACCGGAAAGGGACTTAACCTTGGCCGTGCCCAAAAGGCGATCGCTGCTGTCTATGCCCTCATCCTGGGACAAATAAAAGCCAACCTCAAAGGCCCGAGCCTTAGTATTACCGATATTATTAACCTGGTAATTAACCTTCAGCTTATCCCCCGCCTTCAGTCCGTCCTTAATATCTAAAGGTTGGAACTTCAAACTAGATAAATCAAGAGTTTTCTGAGTAACTCCCAGACTCAATTCGTAATCAGTTTTTGCCTTACCAGCGGGGAAAACTCCGACATAATAATCTCCCGCTTTTAACTTCTTATCTATGCTTTCTGTCTTAGAACCTTTAACAGTAGATTTACCAACTTCTTTGCCCTTACTATCCAGCAAGAACAAATTAGCATCCTGCTTCAGACCGTCCAAAGACAAATTAACATTAGCCTCTTCGCTCAAGCTAAAACCGTAATAATCTCCACCATCTTTACGGATACCTTCTTGGAAACCGACGCGGTTCTTTTCTGTCACCGTATCTTGCAAGTTAAGAGTGCCTAATTGTTTAGCATTCTTAATATTATTAAAGTCATCTTTAGACAGATTAGAACTTACTCCCAAATTGTAGTTAGTCTTAACCTTACCTCCAACAGGTTCCACGCCGATATAATAATTTCCCGGCTGCAAAGGAGCGTCGATCGCTTCATTTTTCTTTCCTTTCTTATTAGAAACTTCTATTTCCCCTCCGTCAGTTCCCAACAAACTCAATTTAGCATCGCCAGTCAAACCGTCGAGGGTAATATTAACATCCCTTGCTTCTGTCAAACTGAAGTTGTAAAAATCTCCCAAGTCGCGGACGTTGCCAGAAGATTCAAAACCAACTCGGTCTTTTTTAGTAATCTTTTTATTTCCCAACTCTCCCAAATTAGTCCCCGGGAAAGCGTCGTCTGGTTCGGCTATTTTCGTATTGCCAGAAACGCTCAATTTGTATTTACTACTGCTGCCGCTATTTGGTTTAACCTTGATGTAGTAAGTACCTTTGTCTAAGATCGTGCTAATTTCTTCTGGCTGTTTCCCTTTTTCCTTAGAACTATAAATCAAAGTAGTTCCATCTTTGTCGTACAGTTCTAAATCGGCATTTTGACTCAACCTGTCTAAGCTAATAGTTAAATCAGTTTCTTTAGTTAATTGGAATCTCCAGAAATCGCTGGTATCCACAAAACCTTTTTTCTTCAAACCGATATCGTCGGTTTTATTAATAGGTTTAGCCTTCAGTTTGCCCAGATTTTTTCCTGGTAATTGAGCATCTGGGTCTTTGATGTTACTATCCGCATCCAGAGAGAGGGTATATTCGGAGCGATCGCTTCCAACTGGTTGAACCAAAGCATAATATTTGCCCTTCTCTAAAATGGTGCTAATTTGTTCGACATCTTTACCTTTATTAGTCGAACTGTAGAGCAAACTGCCTCGATCGTTAAACAGCTTCAAGTCAGCATTTTGGTTGAGACCGTCCAGAGTAAGATTAACTTCGCTATCCTTCTTCAAATCCAACTCATAATAATCCTTTTGGTCTCGCTTTCCTCCGACTTGGAAACCAATTTCGTCTTTAACTTTCCAAGGTTTTTTACCTAGTTTGATTTCTTGTGCCTGCTGCCGCTTTCCATCTGGATCGTCTATTTTATCGGAGTCAAAACTCAAGCGATATCTAGTTCTAGCATTTCCTTGAGGTTGTACCTTTAGATAATAACTACCCGCGTCTAACACGCCATCAATTATTTCCTTACTCTTGCCTTTTGCCCGAGATTGGTCGATTATTGTTTCACCGTCTTTATCCAGGAGTTCGATATTAGCATTGTCTTTCAAACCGTCCAAAACAATATTTAGATTGTTGAATTTTTCGGTTAGAGTAAATTGGTAGAGGTCGCTATTATCCCGACTACCACCGCCCTTAAAACCTATTTCATCGTTAATTACTTTTTTCTTCTTACCTAAAGGCCCTAAATTAGTCGCCCCACTAGGTTTGCTATCGGGGTCTTTGAGTATTTCCTCCGCACTAATACTCAGACCGTATTTAGTTTTAGCATTGCCCTGGGGGAAAACTCGTAGATAATAAGTACCTTTGTCCAAGTCAGCATTGATGCTTTCTGCTTTCTTACCTTTTTCTGCGGACTTAAACAAAACCGTTTTACCATTTTTTGCCAGCAACTCTACATTGGCATTATCTTTGAGACCGTCCACCACTATATCAACCTCATTTTCTTTACCGTTGAGGGTGAATTTGTAGTAGTCGTTTTTATCCGTATTCTTGCCAGACTTAAGGCCGATGTCGTCGCTATACTTAACCGGATCGTCTCCCACTTTGCCCAAATTAAGGGCCTGTTTGGCATTATTGCCTGGGTCTTTTTTTTTCTTGTTGCGCGGTTCTATTAGAGACGATCCTTCTTCTTCCAGCGGGATGTTGGGGTCTCCTTCTTTTAGACCGGTAAGAATATCGGTATTATCGCTGTTGTCGATCGCCCCTCCTGTTTGGAGCGCATTGGCAGAGACTGCCAGAGGGGACTCGATAGGTTCGCCAAACAAAAACGGGGGGTTGTATACCTCTGGTTCCATACCGCTTATTGGTATTTGCCCCAACTGAGACAGTTCCTCCTCTGACGGAACTAAAGGGATATTTGCTGATTTTGGTTCTAGTATGTTCGTCATTTTTTCCTTAGGATTTAGTCCTTCGTAACTGGCCTATCATCCAGTATCACCTATTAGTCAGTAGATCGCATCCTCTTCTTGCAGGAATATCTTTTTTGTTTCCCCAAACGTACTCAAAGAATACCCTAACTGGTTCGATAACGATCGTCTAACTGGAAAAAATTTTTGATCTAAAAAATGACAAAAAAACCCTATCAGCCTCAAACAAGGATAATATAAGGCCAAATATAAATCGAGCTAATTTACTTAAATTTAATCTTTAGTTAATCTATGACTTTGTATCCCGCTATTACTCCTCAGTCGCGATCCAACCTCGAACTGCAAAAAGGCAAAAATTCACAGTTAAAACTGGCTTGATTTTTGATTAGAGGAAATAGTTAACAAAATCGATGGTCCATCGAGCTTGTTCTACCCCTCTATTGTTTCTATTAGGATTGGCGGCAAAATTTTACAGTTTTCGCAACAAAACTTTACATAAAAAGATTTTGGGCCTTAGCAGCGGGCCTTTTGTTGAAAAGGCCCGTTCGTAGTAATGGCTGTTGGCCATTTTAAAAGGCCCCTTCGCAGTGTTTCTGGTTTAGTCTTGTAGGGCACTGCTGTTGAAAATCGGAGCAAGCAAAGAAAAGCGATGGCCTATTTCAACTATTAGTTAATAACCCATTAATCCGATATAATTCGCTATTTCATGGCCAAAATTTTCTCGGCAACATCATCCGCCACCGGCATCACCGACAACCGACTGCCCCGCCTAACAACCAACAATTCGTCGCCATCAAAATCTGCTTTCAATTGCTTCAGAGATACGCACCGGGGAAATTCTTCCACAAACTCCACAGCTACAGTTAACCAGCGCGGTTCGTCCAAACTAGATTTTTCGTCGTAATAGATGCTATCTATATCGAATTGGGTCGAATCCACAATACCAGTTTCTATCGCTCGCACTAACCCGACGATTCCTGGTGGTTTAGTATTAGAATGATAGAAAAAAACTAAATCTCCCCGATTCATTTTTCGCAGAAAATTTCTCGCTTGATAGTTCCTGACTCCATCCCAAATACACGTTCCATCTTTCTTCATGTCCGCAATACTGTAGTCAGTAGGTTCCGATTTCATTAACCAATATTTCATATTTTTTCTGTTGGCTTTATTAGTATGTTTTTCTGGTAGTGGTAAAAATATAATGACAGTTCGTAGTAATCGCTTTAGCGATTTATCTATATAAATCGCTAAAGCGATTACTACGAACTAGATTTATGGTTCTAGAACGCTACTTGCGAACCACTACCATTAAAGAATATCCTTGCGTTTTTGCAACCAGATAGTTAAGCCCAAATAGATCGAAGTATGCAAACATAAAACCGCCCAATTTAAACTTAAATTTCCCCAAGTGGCATTGTAAACATCCGACCCATCGAAGGGCAGAGGAACCGTGCTGCCATCGGGTAATTTCATAGCCTCTGGAACCATGTTATTAACATCAACCAGAGAAGCATAAGCACCCACCGACCAACGACTTAACATTATCCAAGACAACTTACCCGCCAAGCCTTCCATATTAAATAAAACCCCAGAAAAAATAATCTGCGGCAGCAAGATTAGCGGTAAAGCGCTATTAGCCTGAGAGCCATTTTTAACAACTGCCGAGATAGTTAGCCCCAGACTAATACAACTAATTAAAGTCAAAATAGTAGTAATTATTACGCCTATAGGCCAATAAATTAGTTCTGGTTGTGGATTTTTAAAGCCAATTAAAATTACGGCAGTTATCAAAATGGTTTGCAAAACTCCCAAAGCAAACAAAACCACAACTTTAGAACCAAGATAGGAAAATAACCCCAAATTGACTAATCTTTCCCGGGTATAAATAGCAGTTTCTTTAACAATCTCTTGCAAAGAACTCGAAAGTCCTACCCAAAGACAGGCACAAGTAAATACAAATAATACTCGCAAAGCTAAAGGTGCTAAAGTTGCTTCCGGTTCGCCAATCAATGGGTCTTTGTCTCTGATGGCGAGGAGGATTAAACTAATACTAATTGGTGCCGTACATAAGCCTAAACCCAGATTAATCGGGTCGCGCAAAATTAACTTTAAATAACGCCGAGTCAGGATAGAAAGTTGTTCCCAAAAAGCAATATTTTTTTTCTGGGGAGGCGCAGTAGGAGTGGGTGGAGGTGCGGTGGTAACGCTGAGGCTATCGCCAACGTAATGTCGAAAATAGGGAGATTGACGAAACTTCGTAACCCACGCCTGAACTTGGGGTTCGTCGGTTTCCAGTAGGTTATAGATATCTGCGAAGTTGCCGCTTTTGACATCAAAAAAGTCTAGCGCTTCCGCAGGAGGACCGAAATAACACAAACGTCCGCCCTTGCCCAGAAAGGCGATACGATCGCAAGCCGTAATATTAGCAGTAGCGTGAGTCACCAGAACTATAGTTCGCCCGCGATCGGCTAGCTTGCGCAACAGTTGCATCATCTTTCGGTCCAAACCAGGGTCTAATCCCGAGGTCGGTTCGTCTAAGAAAAACAACTTCGGATCCGCCAGCAATTCCACCCCTATACTCACTCGCTTCCTTTGACCGCCGCTTAGATCTTTTACCAAAACGTCTCTGCGGTCGGACATTTCGATTTGTTCTAAAGTAGTCTCTACTACTGCGCCTGCATCAATATCTGGCGGCAGTCGCAATTTGGCTGAATAATTCAAAACTTCGGCAACGGTTAAATCCCGATGGATGATATCATCTTGGGGAACGTAGCCTATTTGAGTTCGATACATATTGAAGTTAGTTCTGAGGTCGTCGCCGTTAATGTAAACTTTGCCTTTGCTGCTGGTGGGCTCTATTCCTAAGAGGGTTCGCATTAAAGTTGATTTTCCCGCGCCGCTTCCTCCGACTAAGGCGACAAACTGCCCTGGTTCCACTGGAAAGGAAATATCGTTGAGAAGAGTTTTGTCTTTACCTTTTTTGTCTTTTACTATTCGCACTAAGCGATCGCTATCGAGTCGTACTTGCTTGCCCCGGTCGAAGACTTCTAAGCGATCGCCCCGCCGAATTAGCATAAAAGAACCGATGCGAATTTTAGCGTTATCCAGCAAGGTTACGGAATTATTGACCCGTTTGTTGTTGACAAACACCCCATTGGTGCTGCGATCGCTTAAAATATAGTTGCCCTTGCCATCCGGTTCGATGGTAGCGTGGCGGCGGGAAACTACGGGGGAGTCTAATTGGAGGGTTGCCGCGCGATCGCGACCTAACAAAACCGATCTATCTTTTAAAGATATAGACTCCAGGGCAGGCATCGAGGCAACTTCCACCGATTCGTTGGGGTTATAATACTTCAACAAAACTTGGTTGCTAGGGTCCAGACCGATTTTGATTTCGACTCCATTTTGCAGCAGATAACCTTCCGTGGGAGTAATGCGTCTGAGATTGACAAATAATCCGTTGGTACTCGATCGCTTCGAGTCGCCGTCATAAATACGGTAATTATCCCCCACTCGTCTTAAAGTTGCGTGATAGCTGGATATTACTAACCAGTCGTTGGGGACTGCTAAATCTACCCGGTTGCGATCGCGCCCCAATCTATGACTTTCCTCCCTCAATTCCAGAGTTACTATTTGTCCTCTATTATTTAGTTCTAAATATGGGTTGCTGCTTAATACCGTCGCCTGCCCCGTCTTATAAGTCATATTTATAGCCTGTCTTAGATTATATACGTTTGTCTGGGCAAAAAACCATCTAAGTAATTAATTATTAATTATTAATTATTAATTATTAATTATTAAGTACCCACCCGCAATTAACAGTAGAACGCCATTAATACAGGTCTCGGACTTAAATAAATGGTTGTTTGAATTCCGTATGCTTAACTACTTATATCAATTAACAATTAATAATTAATAATTAATAATTGATGGAAAAGTCTAGGATATTTGTTCTGCCTTGCATTCCCCTTTTTCCTCTCTTTATTTTCCGCATGGTTATTTATTGCGACTTGATATTATTAAGGAGATTGGGCAAAATGCCCCAGTCAGTCATTGAAATACTTGGACCAATGCTAGCATACATAATCTCAAAGGCATCATAAAGAAAAAATTAAGATGCGATCGAACTGCTTTACCAGCAGACAAAAGCTGTAATTTTTATAAAATTTCCGGGCATCAATCCTGTTTTAGGTTATAATACCCCGAAGCCATTACTTGCGGGAGCATTGAGGGAATGAAGAAAACCAAGAATTTAACGCTTTTAGGCAACAGGCAACAGGGAACAGGCAACAGGCAACAGGGAAAAGAGATTTGGCTGTAAAAATAAAATATTCCTATTACCGTTTTCCCCATTACCCATTACCAAAAATCGTTCGGCTTTTGGGTTTCTACATTCCCCCGATGCTCCCAAAATAGTTTGTTTTATCGGGCGATCGCCCTGAGTACCAAGAGCAAAATAACAGTAAATAAAAATGATACTAAAAAGCTTTGCCGTAACTGCGACAATATCTTTATTTCTATTAACAATTATTACCTCCTGTAAATCCGCAGAACCACCAGAAACGATAACCCAATCTTCCTCTGTTACTCCAAGCCCCAAACCTTCTGTAAAAGCAGCAGTAAAAATTCCAGAAAAACCGTTAATAGTGCCTAAAATTAATCCAGAAATATCGACGGCAGACGAAGTGCAAAAATACTTAAATAGATTAGTATCCAATGGCTTTTCTTCTCAAAATCAAGGAGTATGGATGCAATCTGGCGATACTCTCTTAGCCAACCATCAAGGAACAATTCCCCTGCCGGCTGCTTCTATTACCAAAGCTGCAACCTCCTTAGTCGCCCTAAAAACTTTCGGTCCCGACTATCAATTTATTACTTCTATCGGCGCAACCGGACCTGTAGAAAATGGAGTATTAAAAGGAGATTTAGTAGTTAAAGGAGGGGAAGATCCGTTATTTGTTTGGGAAGAGGCGATCGCCATTGGCAACCTCCTCAACCAAATAGGCATCAAAAAAGTAACTGGCAGTCTGATAATAACCGATAAGTTTTACATGAACTTTGAAGTAAACCCCGTAAAAGCAGGCAGCTTTTTAAAACAAGCTTTCAACAGTCAAATTTGGTCGCGAGAAGCAGCAATTCAATATCAAACTTTGCCTCCTGGAACCCTTCGGCCGCAAGTAGTAATTAACGGTTCGGTTCTATTTTTACCTTCCACTGCTGAGAAAGTCACGCCTTTAATCGAACATTATTCTTTTCCTTTAGCAGAACTTGTCAAAAAGATGAACCAATACAGCAACAATCTTATGGCAGATATGCTAGCAAATGCCGCCGGCGGACCTCAAATAGTAGCCCAAAAAGCAGCCAAAGCTGTAGGAGTTCCCCAAGGGGAAATTCAACTAATAAATGGTTCGGGTTTGGGAGAAGAAAATCGCATTTCTCCCCGGGCAGCTACGGGGATGTTTTTAGCAATAGATCGCCTGCTTCAACCATATAATATGACCGTGGGGGATGTGTTTACTATTGTTGGCAAGGATGAAGGGATTTTGGAACCCCGGGAAATGCTGCCTAAATTATCAATAGTCAAGTCTGGGACTCTCAATTATGTCAGTGCTTTAGCGGGTGCTTTGCCTACTCGGGATAAAGGCATTGTTTGGTTTGCAATTTTAAATAAAGGAAGCAACGTCGCTCAATTGCGCGATCGGCAAGAGGTTTTACTCAATACTTTATTAAAAGATTGGGGTTATGTCTCCACTTTACCTCCAGAATTAACTCCATTACCTGCAAGAAATAGCAAAACTTCCCGCAGCGAAATTGTCTTCTCTGGCGGCGGGCAAACTACTAGCCAGTTACTTCAAAAATAAGACAGTTTGTAGCAAGCACTTTAGTGCTTTAAAAAGGTTAATTGATAACCCAAAAGACAGTTTGTAGTAAGCACTTTAGTGCTTTAAAAAGGTTAATTGAGAAGCTAAAAAGACAGTTTGTAGTAAGCACTTTAGTGCTTTAAAAAGGTTAATTGATAACCCAAAAGACAGTTTGTAGTAAGCACTTTAGTGCTTTAAAGTCAAACAATCGCTAAAGCGATTACTACGAACAATCGCTAAAGCGATTACTACGAACAATCGCTAAAGCGATTACTACGAACAATCGCTAAAGCGATTACTACGAACAATCGCTAAAGCGATTACTACGAACAATCGCTAAAGCGATTACTACGAACTAATTCTAATAATCTGACCTCGACATTCGAGGATCGGCAGGTCGCGCTACTAAAATGCCAATGGCACTCTCCACATTCCATATATAGTTGTGCAAATCCCGAGAAATCGTCACTTGACCGGCAGGGGAAGCATGAATAAAACCAATATTCCCATCTGGGAGACGATAAACTAAACCGGTATGAGTCACATCCAGTCCTTCGACTTCCGTCGCTACTGCCACAACATCCCCCGGTTTTAGTTGCGAGTAAACGTTTCTGATTTGCTGGTAGGGAATGTAATCGATATTTAAGCGACTGATGTTATCCTCCATATTGACAAGGCATTGATAATTAGCATTGTTGTTAGCGATTTGGGGATAACTCCAGCGATTTTGACTCATGAAATAAAGCGGTTTGTTGACTCGCAAACCTCCCAAGTCGCTAGCAATATTTTCGACAATGCCGCGTTTGTCATTATCGGCAATCCATTCGGAAAAATAGTGCAATCGGCTGCAATAACCATCCCGTTCGCCTTTCCAGTAACGCTGTTCGCTAAGATTGTTGGCAAAAGTGGAATAAGAATAATCTTCCACTGCTATACCTCTAGCGATCGCTAAAACCGTTTCCACGAACAACACGCAATCAAACCCATCTAGAGTAATTACCAATTTCTCTTCACTATCTCGATCTAACAAACCCGCTTTATAAGGAACTCCCAGAAAATAATCGGCGATCGCCTGCATAATTTCCGGCATAGATCGCCCGTGTAATTCTTCCTCCAGCGCATACTCGATAACCGACCTAAAAAGAGGATCCTCTTCTATCTCTGGTACTGGTTTTTTAGCAGGAGTTATTTCTACCTCTTCTTCCCTTTCCTCCGGTTTATCCTCCCATCCTTTTAATAACTCCTCCAGACTAGCTTTCGGCGGGCCTTCGGGAACCTCCCCGCTTTTCTTCTCCTCCATCTCCCCGTCTTGGGGCAAAGAAACTTGTCCCAGCAGAGATGGCCGAGCATTGATGTAAGTGTTAATCTGATAAGAAGCGGGATTTGCCCGGGCACTCCGAGAAAAGTCAAAATAGCCGTTGGCAGCGATCGCCAATCCTAAAAACGTTAAACCAAACAAATTTTTCATCTTTAATCGTAAATTTAGTTTCTAACAACCGTGTATTCTAAAAGTCAAAAAATGGGTCAAACCTCTCATGGGGCACCGACTGTTTTAAATAATCGCTATCGAGTAATAAAGGCCATAAGCAGCGGCGGCTTTGGCGAAACTTCTCTGGGACAAGATACCCAGATGCCTTCGGGTCGCTACTGCGTCATCAAGCAACTAAAATCCACTACCAACAACCCAAAACTTTACCAAGCAATAACAGAACGCTTCCAGCTAGAGGCGGCCATCTTGGAAGATTTGGGAGAAAATCACCATCAAATTCCCCGACTTTACGCTTATTTTAGCGACGATAACGGCCAATTTTATCTCGTACAAGAATGGATCGAGGGAGAAACCCTCGGTCAAAAGGTTGCCAATTCTGGACCTCTCAGCGAGAATTCTGTTAAGCAGATTTTAGTAAGTTTGCTCTCGGTTCTCGATTATATACATGGCCGGGGCATGATTCATCGGGATATTAAGCCGGACAATATTATTTTGCGCGCCAGAGATAATCTGCCAGTATTAATTGATTTTGGCGCGGTTAAAGAATCTATGGAAACTGTAGCCGACTCTGGAGGTAAAGCTACTCCTTCTATTGCTATTGGTACTCCCGGTTTTATGGCTGTCGAACAAGTCGCCGGCAGACCTGTTTATGCCAGCGATTTATATAGTTTGGGGTTGACGGCTATTTATTTGCTGACTGGAAAGTTGCCTCAAAATTTGCCCGCCGACCCGGAAACTGGCGAGATTGTTTGGGTGGAATTTGCCGATAATATTAGCCGTTCGTTTGCTGGTATTTTGGATAAGGCGATTGAGTCTAATACGGGCGATCGCTTCTCCGCTGCTAAGGAAATGTTGGCAGCTTTGACATCTATTGAAACTACTAAACTCCCTGAAATTTACGAGCCAACTTCTTCTGGAACTTTATCTCCTCCAGTAAGTGGATCGCAAAAAAAAGGCTTCCATGTTCCCGCTATTAATGCAATTTTTAATAAATTAGGAAGGAAGCAAAAAACGGTGATGCTAGGCGCTTTGGCGGCTGGTTTTTGTCTCGTTGGCGTTGTTTTAAATTCTTTACTAAAACCTTTATTTTCTTCCTCAGCTTCTCTCCCTACTCCCCCACCACCAAGCTTTCCCGCGCCGCCATCTGCATCTTCTACATTACCTTCTAAAAATACTTATTCAGACTCTATTTTTCCTGTAAATAAACCAGAAATTCCTGTCGATCCTATTTCCCAAAATGAAGCAAAACAATTAATTAGTTCCTGGTTGAAGGCAAAGCAAAGCATTTTTGCACCACCTTATGACGTGCAATTAGCTAATGAATTAACCGTCGATTCTCAATATGAAGAAATTACTAAGCGTTCTCTCGATTGGTTGCGACAGAATAATGCTTATTATGAGTATGGAGTGCAAGTAATTGAGGAAGTAAATGGATTTTCCGTTAAGGGCGATCGCGCCGAAATTATAGTAAAAGTTACCGAAGAGTCCCAGCTTTATCAAGATGGTAAACTGCAAGAGCAAAGAGGGGGAATAACTACTATTAAAGTTCTTTACAATTTACAGTTTGTCGATGGTAAGTGGAAAATTGCCTCTTCTAGGATAATTTAGACAGATTTACGTCAAACGCACGGAACCCAAGCCGACCGATGGTAGAATTTAGTCGATTTGCTCTTTGATGGGGCGCGGCGATCGCCCAACCCCCAATCTCTAAATTCTATAATTAACAATGGCCCGATTACAAACTGGACATAAAATGAACGCTAATTGCCACTGGTAAGCAGGCGATCGCCCTCTAAATTCCTTATAAATTACCGAAATGCACTTACAGAACCCACCCTATCAAATCCCTCGCCAACCAACCCGCCGTCCAGTTAAGCGGCGCGTCGTTAAATTGCGTCGCCGAAAACCGGTTAAACTTTCCCGCTTAAAATATGGGAATATATTCTTCTTAATTATTTTCTTAATTAGCATTAGTTGGACCGCCACTATTCCCTTTAGAAATCGGCGTTCCCCAGAACCCCCCGTCATTACTCCCAGTCCGTCTTTATCTCCCGCTTATCTCCCACCTCCGAAAGTCGAAGAAGATTTAGGATTTGTCTATAACGTCCGCCACCTACCGAACCAGGTTTATAGCTACCAACTCCAAGGAATAGTCAACGAAGCAGTGGATCTTGCCAGGCGCAAAGGACTCCCCGCAGAGTCTTTATCCATTAGTTTAATAGACGTCACCAGCAACAAAACTCATCGATTTGCTGGCTATAAAAACGAACAATTGAGGTATCCTGCCAGCGTCGCTAAATTATTTTGGATGGTAGGTTTTTATGGTGCGGTGGAAGAAGGAATTGTTAAAAATGAATCAGACTTTCATCATCACCTCAAACAAACCATCGAGATATCTAACAACGATGCTGCCAGTCGCATTTTGGATGCAATAACTGATAGTAAATCGGGACCGAGGCTAGCTGGAGAAAAGTTAGATAATTGGTTAGAAAAACGCAAAAGTATTAATAAATTTTTCCAAGACGCCGGTTACGAAAATATCGTATTGAGCAGCAAAAATTATCCTATTTATTATTTGAAAAACCCAGGGCCCGTCGGTCGCGACGTGCAACTGCGAGACGACTCCAACAAGTTTTTAAAAAATCAAGTAACCACCGATCATGCCGCCCGGTTAATGTACGAAATTTATACCCGGCAAGCTATTTCTACCAAATTTAGTACCAGAATGGCATATTTGCTAACCAGAGATTTAGACCCGAAAGCATGGAAAAACGACCCCAGTAACGGTATCAAAGGTTTTCTTGGGGAGTCATTGCCGACTAATATTTATTTTGGTTCTAAGGTCGGTTATACTTCTAAATCCCGCCAGGATGTTGCTTTTATTAGGACGATGGACGATCGCGCGATTTATATTTTGGCAGTCTTCGCCGAAGACCCAGCTTATGCTAAGGATGAGGAGATATTTCCCGAGATTTCCCGTTATGTTTTCGACAAGATGAGGGCTATGAGAAAGCGGTAGTTTGGAAAAAATATCTGTAGGGGCAAAGCATTCGGGGGATAAGTTATTAGAAAAAGCGTAAGGATAAATGTCCGTTTAGTTTGCCCTAACCTCGGTTTTAATCTTACTGCTTTTTATCTCTTTCACAAATCGAGTGTAGATATTTTACAGCAGGTCGAATGAAATAGGAAATAGCCGAAAAAAAGGGTTAAGTATTTATAAAAATGAATCAAATAATCTTTCAGTGGGACGAGCAAAAAAACAAAATTAATCAACAAAAGCATGGTATTTCTTTTGAAGAAGCTGAATCCGTTTTCTTTGATGATTATGCCGTTCAATTTTGGGACGAAGAACACTCCCAAGATGAAGAGCGTTTTTTACTGTTGGGTCTGAGTTCTAAAATGAGAATATTGATTGTAGTTCATTGTTTTAGAGAAGAAGATTCTGTCATCAGAATCATATCGGCAAGAAAAGCTACTAAAAACGAAAGTAAAGAATATAGGAGATAAACCAATGGAACCAGAATACGATCTTTCAAAAATGAAGAAAAGACCTAATCCTTTTGCTAAACAGTTGAAAAAACAAGTGACTATTTCTTTAGGAATTGATGCGATCGAATATTTTGAAGCGATCGCTCGAAAAGAAGGGATATCTTATCAACAGCTAATTAGTCTTTATTTGCAAGATTGTGTCACCGATGGGCGAAAACTATCTGTTGAATCAATCCAATGATTCAAACGATGGCATTCTGATAGAGGACCGATTAAGAAACCAGGTTTTTTGGAAAAACCTGGTTTCTGAGATACCAGTTTGAGATATGAGAAGTCGGTAGTTTGATTTCTGGTTCTTACAGAGCCAGTCGTGGCAATAAAAAAACAATATTAGTAAAAAAAGAAAAAAAAGAAGCTCGCCTGCGGCGGCTTCCTTGGTTAAAGCGATCGTAGCTCTCTAAGCTAAATTGCTATCTGTTCCCACTGGTTAAGCATTTTTTCTTTTTCTTGAATTTTAAACTCCAATAACTTTATTTTTTCGGAATCCTGCCCGCCAGTTGATTTTAGAAATTCCACCAAATCCTTGTCAGCTGCAATTTTCGCTTGCCACTGTATTTTTGAAGACCCGTTTGAAGGTGGCACAGGATTTTTTATCTCGGCATCTGGCTTACTACCAGAAGCCTTTTCGCATTTTGCTGCATACTCCTGTTCCAATTCATTCTGTCTTTTGTCTCGCTCTGCTGTTGGTTTGTGTCGCACCTTTTCAAACTCTTCTTTTAGGTGGGGCACGTCTTCTTTTCTAGGAGAGAAATAAAAGTATTTTTTTTTGTCACCCTGTACTCTCAAAACGTAACCGCGGTGATAGGCTCCGGTAAAGGACGAACTTTTGGTAACCTTCACTTCTTTTTCTATTTCTTCTTCAGAAATTAATTTACCTCGATTTTTCTGCAAATGCTCAACGATTTTGTATGGCTCGCCCTTGTTCTTGTTGGAGTTTTGATCTAACTTTGTCCCAACGTCTTTTCCTGGCATTTTTTTTCTCCTTTGCTAAACATGACTGCGATGATTCTGATTGTAGCTCGCTGAGTCGTTATTTGCCAACTATTTTTGTTTTTTTTATTTTGCCATCGAACTCAAAAAGCTTAATATGCAAAGATTAGGCCGCATCAATATTTACCTAAAAAAAAAACTATAATAAAAAAACGAAAATTATAAAAAAACTAGGAGCAACGGCCCACCACGAACATCGATCGCATTATAGAAGCCATTGATGCCAACAGAATACTGGTTTCCAATCATGCGAGGAAAGAAGCAGAAGCAGATAGCTTAAAAATCGATGAAATATGCCTTTGAGTTATGAATGGAGAAATTATAAAAGATTACCCAGACGACAAACCCTATCCAAGCTGTTTGATATACGGTTCTAACGACGAAGGTCAACCAATTCATAGCGTTTGGGGCTATAATCAAGACACGGGAGGAGCCGTGCTAATTACAGTTTATCGTCCCGATCCCGCTAGATGGATTGATTGGCGTATAAGGAGAAATTAACTATTATGCTTTTTGAAAAATGTCCAGTCTGCGCAGGCGAGATGGTAGAAAAAGAAGTAACAGAAGTCGTGCGCGGTGGCGGTCATACTGCAACTTTGAAGGTAAAAGCTACCGTTTGCCAGCGTGGCGGGGAACGATACTTTCCCCTAGAAACAGTCAGACTGTTCGAGAAAATTAAGACTAAATTGGAGCGTCAAGAAACAGAAGACTTTAAACCGACCGGGCGTTCTTTTGAAGTAGCATAAAAAAATGGGGTGCGCTTTGGGCGCACCCCATTACTCCACGCAGACCTAACAGTTTATTTAACTGTGACCTTAGCGCCTGCTTCTTCGAGTTGTTTCTTAATATCGTCAGCCGCTTCCTTAGCAATGCCTTCCTTAATTGGTTTGGGTGCGCCTTCTACTAGATCTTTCGCTTCCTTCAGACCCAGACCGGTGATAGTGCGAACCACTTTAAGAACGGCAATTTTCTTATCCGCAGGAAACTCATCGAGAATTGCATCAAACTCGGTTTTCTCTTCGACTTCCTCAGCAGCAGCACCAGGGGCTCCTGGCATTCCCATCGGCATCATCATGCCTCCTGCAGGGGCAGCAGCGCTAACGCCGAAAGCTTCTTCAATTTGCGAAACTAATTCTGATGCTTCTAGCAGAGAAAGGGACTTAAGTTGTTCTAGAATTTCTTCGGTTTTTGCAGACATTGATAATCTCCTGATTTATGAACGTGTAAAGTGTCAATTTTTAGCAGTGAATTTTCAAGAACTTAACCCAAAAATTCACCATCCATCTTTTGTTTGGGGAGCTTTTTTAGCTAGCGTCCCCTTCTTCTTTTTGAGCGATCGCTGAGATAGCCCTATTGAGAGAAGCTGGAACTTCGTTAATGCCCACAGCAACTTTCGTCGGTACGGCATTGAGACCCACGGCCAGCTTGGTAGCCACGTTGTTAATAGCACCAGCAACTTTCGCGAGTAGCTCTTCCTTGGACGGTAAGTCGGCGATCGCCTTGACGTCAGCCTCGTTTAGCACCCGCCCTTCCATCACGCCACCTTTGAATTCTGTTTTCTTAGTGGCTTTTTGGAATTCTTGGTAAGCTTTAATGCCCGCACCAAGGTCGTCTTTTATAAACAGGAAAGCATTGGGGCCTGATAGTAATTCCTCCATCGGCTGCCATTTGCTGTCGTCTTTAATGGCAATACCCATGATGGTATTTTTAGCGACCGTGCAGCTACTGCCTTTCTTAAGCAGACGCCTGCGCAAATCGGTAATCTCCCCCACAGATAATCCCTTATAGTCGATCGCCAGCACTAATTCGGCATCGCTCAAAGTTTGCTTGAGCTCTTCGAGCATTTCCTGTTTCTGTTCTCTAGTTTTGCCCATTGTTCTTTTTCACCTCCTTTACCTCTGGATAAAAACCAAAAACCCCGGCATTGTCTTAATGCCGAGGCTTAGAATCAAAAACGCAAAACAGCACTTCAATTAAGGGTATTTTTTACCCTCGATCGCCTCTGAATTTTGAATTTTTAACCCTAAGAACCTCGGCAGGAAATTAAGCTAATAGCACCTGCTGTCTTCAGCTCTTCGATTTATTTTTTTAGTCGCTAATTACAGATTACGCTCCTTCATCTAGTTTGAGGTCGCGCAAAGTATTAGCCTCGATCTCAATAGCCGGTCCCATTGTAGCCGATAAAAACACGCTGCGCCAGTAGCGACCTTTTGCACCGGAAGGACGGTTTCGGTCTATACACTCTTGCAAGGCTTTGAGATTGATTAACAAATCTTCAGCCGGGAAAGAAGCTTTGCCAAACATAACATGAACGATGCCAGTTCTGTCTGCCCTAAATTCCAGCTTACCCCCTTTAAATTCTGAGATAGCCTGGGCCACGTCAGGTGTCACTGTCCCTCCCTTCGGAGATGGCATCAGACCCCTCGGACCTAACAAGCGACCTAGCTTTGCCACTTGGGGCATCATATCTGGTGTCGCTATTAGGCGATCGAAGTCCATCATGCCTTGACTTATTTCATTAATCAATTCCTCAGACCCTGCCAAGTCGGCCCCAGCATTTAAAGCTTCATTCACTTTCTCACCCTTGGCCAATACTGCTATACGGATAGTTTGACCGGTTCCTTTGGGGAGCGTTACCGTAGTTCGCAGTTGTTGGTCCGTGTATTTAGGGTCTATTCCCAAGCGGATATGAGCTTCTGCTGCTTCTGGGAACTTTGCTGTAGCTGTTTCTTTCAGAAGGCCGATCGCTTCTAGGGGTTCGTAAGGCCTTTGCTCTATTTTCCCCCTAAGCTGTTCCAATCGACGGGATACTTTTTTTGGCATTTGTTACTCCTGGGGTCTTAGCGAAGCATTGCTTCTCCCCCTATATTGTTTGCATTTTCCCGATTAACAATTAACAACTAACAATAGCAATCCTAAATGGATTATGAAAATTTTGGGGCCAGAAACCCGGTTTCTTCAAGAAACCGGGTTTCTAAAATATCACGAATGATTTAGGCTTGCTAAATTATTAATTATTAATTATTAATTATTAATTATTCCGGGATATTCATCAGTCTGCGATCGTAACACCCATATTTCTAGCCGTCCCGGCGACAATTTTCATTGCCGCTTCAACGTCGTTAGCGTTAAGATCGGGCATTTTTGTTTGGGCTATTTCTTGTAACTGAGAGCGGGTTATGGACCCTACTTTTACGCGATTGGCTTCGCTAGAACCCCGTTCTATACCAGCAGCCTTTTTAATTAAAACTGATGCTGGGGGTGTTTTGAGAACGAAGGTAAAACTGCGATCCTCATATACTGATATTTCTACTGGCACCACAGTACCAGCCTGGTCAGCAGTTTTGGCGTTATACTCCTTACAAAAGGCCATGATATTAACGCCATGCTGACCTAAAGCCGGACCAATAGGCGGTGAAGGATTAGCCTTACCCGCATTAATGGCCAACTTAATGACCGCAACAACTTTTTTCGCCATTAATTCTGTTTCTGAACCTGATTAAACTCTAATTCCACTGGCGTATCGCGTCCAAAGATTGACAGTAACGCCTTTAGTTTATTTCGTTCGGGGCTGACTTCGATTACGTCGCCATCAAAGTCTTTAAACGGCCCTGAGAGTACCGTAATCCGGTCTCCCACGGCCATTGACACTTTGACTACGGCCTCTTGCTCCTCTGCCCGCCGGAAGATTCTTTCTACTTCCGAGTGGCTCAGGGGCAAGGGTTTGACGTGTCCGCGACCCCGCCCGTAGCGACGCTTCTGCTCTGCCCCTACAAAGTTAATCACATTAGGGGTGCTTTTGACAACCTGCCAGGCATCGTCGTCTATTACCCATTTTTTTTCTTCGCTTTCCCAATTTAATCTCATCTGCACCAACACATAGCCTGGAAAAACTTTTTCCTCGCCCTGTAGTCGGCTGCCATCTTTGCGCAGTTTGATTGCCGGGGTATGTGGGATTTCTATTTTGAAGATTTTATCTGTTACAGATAGAGTTTGAATTCGCTGAGTGAGATTAGCCTTGACTCGCTTTTCGCAGCCCGAGGCTACCTGCACTGCATACCACCGAATCTCGCCGTCTGAAAAATTATCTGAAATATTCTCAGAAATGTTCTCTGAAAAATCGGTTCCCTCGGATCCTTCGATCGCTTCTTCGCTTAAAACTTGCGATTTGTTTGAATTAATCATCCAAACACCTTTCCTGCTGCCCAGCTAAACAACTCATCGACTAAGTAGATTATGGTGGCTGATAGAATAACCATTAGCAGTACAGCTACCGACTCGCTTATTAGCTGCTGCCTGCTCGGCCAAGCCACTTTATCTAATTCTTCTTTAGTTCCTTTGAAAAAACTGCCTACAAAAATGCCCGAGCTCCCCGATTCGGTTTCTTGGCCTGTTTTTTCTTTGGTTACAATTTCTTCTTTTTTGGCCACTCTTCTTACTACCCCTATAATTATTGTTTTTGGATTTTAGATGCCCTTCGATCGCTTTGGTTTGCCCTGTCAGCGACCCATAGCTCATCATCCGTCCTATTTTTTTAGTGTGTTTTTGTGGGAATCCCTCGAACAAATAACTAGCAAAAAGCTACGCCTGGATTTACAAGTAGATGCTGCTGCGATACCTATTTTCTCAAAATATTTCGTTTTCTCAAAATATTTCCTTCGAGCAATGGGGCCTAGCCCCAAGGCGTCTTGTTTGTTTATTTGATTTCACTGCACCTTGGAGGAGTCGAACCTCCGCTAACCGCTTTCACAGACCTACCACTAAAGGCGCCACGCTACTATTGTAGCTCGCCTTTTTGCTATCGAGGCAACTTTTACTTAACTTTAGTACAGTTTTAGTACAGCCCCAATGTTTTACCCCTATAAATCTTTACTGCATCTAAGTTTTATCAAAGCCGGTGACAGGATTTGAACCTGCGACAGGCTGATTACAAATCAGCTACTCTACCAACTGAGTTACACCGGCAACGGTTTCTTAATATAGCAAACTTAAATCTATTTTGCCAACCCCCATCTACCTATTTACACAACTTTTTTCCCCTACCTGTCCTCTTTCTGACAGGTTTTTTAATGGCCAGCTATCAGATAGTTTTTAAATAACTCAGTAAATCCGCCATCTCTTGCGGACTCGGTTGGAACTGGGGCATGGGCGGCGTTTTGCCGGTAATCACCTGCTTGACTATGCCTACCTCTGATTTACGGTGAGAAACTTTCTCTAAACTTGGCCCTACCTGGCTTTCTTTGCGGCTTATGTGGCAACCGGCGCAGTTCATTTGAAAGATGGCATGACCTTGAAGTGGGTCTCCAGTCAGGGACAATACTGTTTTCATGTAAGGATCTGATGCCTGTAATTTGCCTGCGGCGACAATGGCCAATACAGCTATTAGCAGAACTGCCATACCCACTAGGGCACTCCGCTTTAGGAGGACATCCATTTCCGTATTAGAGGACTGGTTATCCAAAATCTTTATATCTCTAAAACTATCTACAACTATCTACAAGAAACTTTAAATTTCCTTTTACATAGCTTAACAGTTCCCACCCTAGAAATCAACGGGTTGATTTTAAGCTTTTTTACTTACTCAACCTAACTCCTGACTGCATCTATTCCATACCTCCCGCTTCTAATATCCAGATCTGGTTTTAATTAAAAATTAAGATTTAATCTAAATTGGTTTTTGATTTTGAACGAACAAGTTTTTTTTTGCCGCCAAAGCTTGTAGGATGAAAATAAGTTACAAAAGTTTAAATAAAAGGAGTTGGCAACGTGGTTGAGCCTTTACTTTCTGGCATCGTGCTAGGTCTAATTCTCGTCACCCTGGCGGGATTATTTTTTGCTGCTTACCAACAGTATCAGCGTCCCAATAAACTCGGAGGCTAAAAAAGACGAGGGACTCGGAGGACGATTACCCATTCCCCATTCTCTATTTTTGTCTCTCCTATAATCCCTCGGTCTTGTCTCCTGCGAGGCGAAAAAAAGTTACAGCAGTATTGCCGTAAATTTTCTGCTGACAAATTTCTAAAGCGGGGATGGGTTCGATCGCTGGGCCTTGGGCGGTATGTTCGACGGCTAATTGGCCTTCTGGTGCGAGGAGTTTTTCTAAGGCGATGGCCTCCAAAACCGGCTGATATAAATCGCTGGCATAGGGGGGGTCGAAATAAATGCGATCGAATTGCTCTGGGGCCAAAGACTTGAGGCCCTTGAGGGCGTCTCTGCGCAATATCCGAACTTCCTGAGATTCGTTGGCTACCAATTGCCAGTTATGGCGGATAGCGGCGCAAGCCGGGCCAGATTTTTCGATAGCGATCGCTTTTGATGCTCCTCGGCACAAGGCTTCGGCACCCATGGAACCGATGCCGGCGCACAAGTCCAGCCAGCGACAATCAGGGATACTACCTTGCCAGATATTAAAGACAGCTTCCCTCACCCGGGCTAGGGTAGGCCGAGTTGCTAATCCTGGCAAGGTTTTTAATTGGCGATTGCCATAAATTCTCATTCTATTTTTATATTTGTAAGGTTCGTTTTTTCAATACCTTCGCCAAAATAAAAAATACCATTCGTAGGTTGGGTGGAGCGACAGCGCAACCCAACATTAGGAGTGTTCGCCCTGCGAAGCTACACCCAACCTACGATCGGGCGCAGGCGAAGGAATTGTTTTTTGGCAAACGGTTTGTTAGTAAGAGCTTTAGCGGCTTTAAATTAACGGCTATTAAAGCGCTGAAGCGCTTACTACAAACAAGAGCGTTTTTTAACCGGCTTTCAAAACCAAACTCTCATCGGCAACCCAAGCGGCAAAATTGGACAAAATTTGCAGTCCTGTGGAATGGGACTTTTCTGGGTGGAACTGCATGGCTATTAAATTATCCCGGGCCACTGCGGCGGTTACAGTTTGAGTGCCGTGGGGGACGGTGGCGGCGCGAAGAAGAGGATCGGCTGGATCTACATAATAAGAATGAACGAAATACATCCACGGATTTTCGCCAATCTTATTCCAGAGAGGATGCTGGGGTTGGGTTAGTTGTAGTTGATTCCAGCCCATGTGAGGAATGGTAAGCCCCGGTTCTGGTTTAAAGCGACGTACCACTCCGGGAAAAATACCGAGTCCTGGTTCGCTACCTTCTTCGCTACTTTCAAACAAAATTTGCAAGCCCAAACAGATACCTAAAAACGGTTTGCCAGAGGCAATTATTTGTTTAATTGGTTCTTCTAAATTGCGCGATCGCAGATGTTGTACTGCGGGGTCGAAGGAACCGACTCCGGGCAATACTACGGCATTTGCTCGTTCTAATTCTGCGGGAGAATCTGTGATTTTTGGGATAACGCCAGCCTTTTCTAAACCTTTGCAGACTGAGTGCAAGTTCCCCATATCGTAGTCGATGACGGCGACGGTTAACATTATTTTACTTATCTTTTAGAAAGTTTAGTCACGACTATTATAGTTGTTCCTATCTGGAACGTCAAGTTCGCGATCTTAAATTATCGCTGGGAGCATCTCATATTTGCAAAAATGCTTTTTTTCCTATTACCAATTACCCATTACCCATTACCAAAAAGCGTGTTTCTTCCTGGCTTTCTTCAAAATTGAGATGCTCCCTTTATTAATCTTTTCAACCTGCGTAATTAACTGGTTTGAAGCAAAGAAAGCCAGATTATTAAACCCAAAAGAGTTACAAACCAAATTGGTAAAATAAAAATGAAACTGAGGCGGCAATAATTCCACCAGGTTATCTGGTATCCTCGGCTTTTTACGAGGTGAAGCCATAAAAGACCGGACAAGCTACCGATGGGAGTTATTTTAGCAGCGATCGCGCAGCCGATAATATTTCCATAGAGAGCTGCTTCTCTAATGGCTGGTTCGGTTATCGGTGCTAATTGAATGGCTAAACTATTGATTAAAGAGGTTGGTAAATTGGTTGAAATAGCTGAAGTCAAACTAGCTACGAAGCTAGCAGCCACAACAGTTAAGGCAATTCCCCATCCTTCTATTTGTGTCAATAAAAATGTCATGGAATCCATCGCTAAATTGTTGTCAATGCCGATAACAATGACGTACATTCCCCAGGAAAAAAGGAGGGTCTGAACAAAAGGATGAAAAAGTAATTGGGAAATTTTCGAGGTTTTTAAAGCAATAGTATTACGGGAAAATATTTGAGATAACGAGGGGATATTGAGGGGATTTAGCGTCGGAGATGTGAGAGAATTGTCTTCTGGTTTGGGGAGTTTAATAATAGTAGCTGGAAGGGCTGGTTGGAAACCATTTTTAGTTAAGTCGAATGGTTGGTAGCGAGGGGGAAGAGAAGGCCAAAAGTAGAAGAGTAGAACGGCGATGGTAGTGGCGATCGCTACGAAATTAACGGGAAACATTACCGTGACATAATTGCTAAAAGAAATGCTAGAGGCGCTAGCAGCAATAGTATTAACTAAATTGCTAATAGTAAAAGGCAGGCTGCTGGTATCGGCAATTAAGCCTATAGCGAAAACAAAGGGAAAACTTGCTGCGGGGCTAAACTTTAATAATACTAATAATTCGAGAACTATGGGTAGGAAAAGCAAGACGGCGCCATAGTTGCTAAAAACAGAGGCGATCGCGCTTGTTATTAATAACAAAATGACAAATAGCAAACGACCGTTTCCTAGAGGCAAATAAGCCAGGCGCAAACCAAACCAACGGAAGATGCCGGTTTGCTGCAAAACCCAGCTTATTCCTATTAATCCAACTATAGTAAAAGTGGTATTTGCCAAAACCGCCCAGGCAAAGGCGGAAAAGCTGGCGGGGTTGGCAAGACCGATTGCTAAAGTTAAAAGGGCTCCTCCCAGGGCAGAAAAACCGATACCTAAATTCCGGGGACGCCAGATGACGAGGGCGAGAGTAGATGCTAGGATGACGATGCTTAAGAATATTTGCCAAGGCATAATATTGGCGGTTGTTTGCTCGTTAATAAGGACTGTATGTTGAGCTTACCTTAATCTGGACGAGTTGAAAGAACAACCTCAAGAATATGGAAGGGAGGAGGGCGCGGACTTGGCAAGGGAGATTTGGTTGGGAAGATCGCAACAAATAAAACTCCCCACCTAACCACCAATTAAGGGGTACTGGGGGGAGTTTTATTGGGAGCATCTCAGAGAAAGCAAAAATGCAATATTCCTATTACCGATTACCTATTACCCATTACCAAAAAGCGTTAAATTCTTGGCTTTATTCAAAATTGAGATGCATCCGTTTTATTTACGATCGTGATGAGTTAACGGGAAATATTGAGATTATATCGAAGCTAAAGTTTGGGTATTCTTAGAAGATACCTGGGGGACAGAGAAGCTTTCTCCGTCGCCATCGGAGTAACTCCAGAGAACTTGTGCCAATTCTAAGTATTTCTTTGAAACCGTAGAAACACTAAGAGCGCTATTAATAACTGCAGGCAAACAAGGGCTCGGCATTAGGGTATTCAAAAAAGTAGAAACCATGAACGAGAGCATCATCACCCATAAAAATCCCAATGCAGGCAATACAAGAAAATCGGGCGTGAGAAAGCGGCGCACCCGCTTCAATATAGTTAGCAGGAAATGCGCGAATGTAAAGATATTTAATTGTGCGTTCATTTATATCGAGCAGGTTCGAGGTTTCAAGGCATAACAAATCAGACCTACAATAACCAAGGACGCTGAATCGACAATCTGTCTAATTTTTAATTGTTAGAAGGTTGCCTTCAGTCTCTCCTCAATGCCTACGAAGTTAGCTGACGGGCTAGGGCTGAGAAATGCCCTTCTCAAAGCTTTTGAGATTTGCTTTGCAAACAAGCACAAGCTTATGGCAAAAGCTTTTTGTCAGAGATAAGCCCCTATAATTGGTTCCTCCGCTCCAGCAGCACTTGAGTCGTGCTGTTTGCGCTAGATTAGGCTGACTTTCTTTGCTCTTAATTTTATCTTAATTGTTTATTTCTAATTTGTCAACTGTTTTTCGGGAAAATTTAAAAGTTTTTGCAAGTCATAAAAATTATCCTACCGTCCGGGGTGCAATGAGGGATGCATCCCAAACTAGCTAGCCTTGAATTGAAAAAGAGTCCAGGTGGTCCTACTTGAAGGGTTAGAGTGCGACGCATCCGAAGCGGATATATAGCAATCCGTGCATGGATTATGAAAATTTTGGGGCAAGAAACCGGGTTTCTAAAATATCACGAACGATCTACGGCTTGCTATAGCATAAGGTGCTGGTTAATTACCCTTTTTTTTAACCGGATTGAGATTTATGGCGGGCATTATTGAAACTATGAGGTACATTGAGCGGCTACCCCCCAACCCCCCTTGAGAAGGGACGATCCCCCCCAACCCCCCTTGAGAAGGGGGGAGCCGGAGCAAATCCAAGTCTCCCTTTTTAAGGGGACCAACGGGGGATCGACATTAAGGTTTATGGCGGGCATTGTTAGTTGTTAGTTGTTAGTTGGAAGGTTGATTTATTTTTTTGATGCTAATGATTTGTTTTGATTAGTTGAGGCTTTTTTTTCGATTTATGTTGATGCTATGGGGAGCAGTATTAGCAAGTGTAAATTAATTTGTTTTGCCAACTAATACTAAGAAAAAACCTTCCAAAAAGCAGTAAACTGTTGGTTCGCCTTCATCGATAGTGCCATGGCAATGTGATGCGGCTCACAGCTAAAGCTGCCAGTTGTCACAATAAATGAGGATTTAGATCGGGTCAAGCTGTTAGATCGATCGCCTAATTTACTTTTGGCGATCGCTGCCAAGAACAAAAAAATACTCGATACTAATAATTAGCATCGAGTAAAGGACTATTAACTATGGAACCTCCTGTTTATCTGCTTCCATCCGGTCTTGGGGAGCTATTCGCGAAAGTGAATACTACTGGGGAGATTACCCTTGCCGATCGCTATGGACTCATGGCAGCTATCTTAGATGAATCTCTCTCCCAAGAGGAACAATTTAGTATTAATAGAATGCTCCGGGCAGTGTGTCGCGGCAAAATCAAAGTCGTCAATAAAATCTCGGCGGTGGGTTTGAAGTACTAAGGCGACATATTAACAACCCTTTTTTTTGCCGTCGGGCAAGATGGCATCGCATAAATCTGCTCGTTCTAATTTGGCTTGACTTAGATTTGCATTGGACAAATTAGCGCCATTTAATCGAGCTTCTTCGAGGTAAGCGCTATATAGATCGGCCCAAGACAAATTGGCATCTATTAAATTAGCTTCCCTGAGAGTAGTACCGTGCAAAATTGCACCGCTGAGATTGGCTCCAGAGAGGTTAGCTTCGATCATATTTGCGCCGCTTAAAAGGGCTCCTCTTAAATTAGCACCGGCTAAATTTGCTTTTTCTAAATTAGCTCCTACGAGGTCAACTTCGCTCAAATCTTCGCCGCTTAAATCGGTTTCTCTTAAGTCGCACATTTGGCATTGATAAGTATTTAATAATCGTTCGACATTTTCGAGTCTTTTTTGTTGTTTTGAAGATGACTTTGCTAATACTGGCATTGATAAACAAAACATTATTAAGATAATAATTGCCCAGTTAACGCTTAGTTTGAACTGCGTTAGTTTTTGGTAATTATTTATTTTTTTATGCATCATTTTTACGGCTAATAAGTTCTATGGACTTAGATTATATCATAATTTTTACCTGTGGAGAAAATATGGAAACATTTTTGATGCCAGAAAAAATTAGATAGCCTTCTTTAATCTTAAAGAAGGCTATCTAAGCTGTGGCTATTAGTATTGATTTTTCTAGAGTTAAATCATCTGGAGTGTTCGTATTGCGATGTTAGGAAACGATCGCCTGGAATGCTAGGCGGCCCTAGAAAGTAACTCAACACGATCGCCTTTAATAGCAGACTTAGACCTGACTACAACCCACCGACCGGTTTTGGGATCGCGATAAGTGTTAAAGGGATTAGAACTTAATTTTTTGTCTTGGAGCTTAACTTGACTCATGGGGAAACCTCCTAATAGTTAGGTTGAAAATGTTTTTTTTATTATTAATTCCAGTAGAGGTTGACTGTTCCCGAGTCTCGATCGAACTTAAAAGAAGTAGTTATTTTTGGGAATTTTAGTTGCGATCGCGACCGTAGTTTTCGAGGAAATAGTAAGATTTGCTACCCAACTTTCTTCTAGCTTCTAAAGATTGCTCGCAAAAGCCGGATAAAAAACCAAGACGGTTGAAAAACTGTCCCCTGGCAAGCATTTTGCCCTCACGGCCAGGGGGTGTATTTCCAGAATAGAGCAATTGCAGAAGTCGGTCGAGGGAAGGTTTAACGCTTAACGGGGAAATAGATTTTGAGATTTTGGTGACAACTGGGGCGAGGTCTATTAGACCGCGCCCCAGTTGTAAAAATGAAGTCTTTTTTAGTTGTTATAGCAATCCGTTGGTATAAAGCGGTATTTTAGAAACCCGGTTTCTGGCCTCCGAATTTTCCATCAGCCATTTAGTAGGATTGCTATATAGGGTCAAAATCTCTTAAGCATTTCTCTCACCAGCAGGGTCGGTGGGAGCGACGTTTGCAAGAGGTCCGTTGTAGTAACTGGCAACGATCGCTACCATCAACCACCAGAGAGTATTGATTTGGGGACGATACCAGACGGTATCTACTAAAGCGTGGGCCATCATGCCAACTATGGCGGCGATCGCTGCTATTAACCAATATCCCTGGAGGTTGCCGCTATCGCGCAATTTTCGCAGTTGCAACCATCCTTGAGTCAAGATGGTTAGCAACAACCAGGCAAAGGCCGTTAAACCAATCATGCCAGTTTCTACAGCTATCTCCAGAGGCACGGAGTAGGCGCTTAAAGCGCTATAGCGAGGTCGCTGGTATAGCGGATATATTTTATTAAAGACATCGTTGCCCGGACCGATACCGAGAATTGGGCGATCGCGGACCATCTCTAAGGCAGACATCCAAACGTTCATGCGATAGTTATTGCTGCTGTCGGCGCGTATTTGAACGATGCTGGCGACGCGATCGCGTAAAGGTTCGACGGTGGCTACTGCTACAACTAACAAGGCGGTCAAACCTCCTAAAGCTATGGGCAAAGACCATTTCCGCCAAAAGGGCGGCAGGTTATTTTTCCGCCAATACCACCCACAGATTAAAAAGGCAAATCCCATGACGACAAATCCGATCCAAGCGCCGCGACTGCCGGTATAACGCAAACAGGCACAGTTGACGATTAATATAGTCGCGGCAAGAGATTTTTGCGCCCAACTGCGCCAGACAAAAATCGCTACCAAACTTAAGGCAATTGCTGGTAACAAGTAAGCGCCCAACAAATTAGGATTCCCCAGATAGCTGTAGGCGCGGGTTGCATTCGCCCCAGCGGAGCTAGGATCGTTCCAGGTAGCGAGGGGCGGTACTTTATCGATCCATTGGCGGATGCCGTAAACGCCTACTGGTAGAGAAACGAGGAGATAGATAGTTATTAACCAAGAACGAAGTTTGGGCGATCGCAACACTCGGGCTATTAAGGCGAAGAGCAATAAATAAAGAGTCAGTTTCACCCAACCGTTAAATGCAGCCATTTTCTCTGGCGATAGGGCAGTTGCTATGGTTGCAACGCCCCAGTAAAGCAAGATCGGCAGATGAATGGGGGTGAAACTTTGTTGAGAATCGTCGCAAACGCTCAATAACAGCCAAAAGCCGCCGCAGGCTATTAATAATACTCCTATTAAGCTGGTGGTAGTAAATGGTCCTAAACCAAAGACTATGGCTAGGAATAAAAAACCGAGGGGTTCTGCCCATTGCATTAACCAGCTACCTTGCCGCCACTGAGACAGGGCTCCTACCCAACTGGATAGGTAGCTGGCGCGACGCCATCTATTTAGAGGTGAATTTGTTAGAGTTAATTGTTGTAAAAACATTTCCATTGGGAGTTGGGAATAGAACAGAAAAACAGGCTAAGGAACGGAAAAACAGGCTAAGGAACGGAAAAACAGGTGAAGGAAAAGAAAAACAGGCAAGATGCCTGTTCTACGGGGAAAACCTAGAAAAACAGGCAAGATGCCTGTTCTACGGGGAAAACCTAGAAAAACAGGCAAGATGCCTGTTCTACGGGGAAAACCTAGAA
>JAXHVR010000010.1:75320-77849 GCA_034189005.1 Cyanobacteriota bacterium
CTAGAAAAACAGGCAAGATGCCTGTTCTACGGGGAAAACCTAGAAAAACAGGCAAGATGCCTGTTCTACGGGGAAAACCTAGAAAAACAGGCAAGATGCCTGTTCTACGGGGAAAACCTAGAAAAACGGGCAAGATGCCTGTTCTACGGGGAAAACCTAGAAAAACAGGCAAGATGCCTGTTCTACGGGGAAAACCTAGAAAAACAGGCAAGATGCCTGTTCTACGGGTTATTAAAGGGGAA
Organism: Cyanobacteriota bacterium; assembly: GCA_034189005.1. Classification (GTDB taxonomy): domain Bacteria; phylum Cyanobacteriota; class Cyanobacteriia; order Cyanobacteriales; family Microcoleaceae; genus CALKCV01. The sequence continues at coordinate 75,563 of JAXHVR010000010.1, forward strand.
CGACAAAATATATCGGTATCCTAAATCTGGGGAACCTTGAATCGAGAGAGTACCTCCTTGCAATTGTAGCAACTGACAGGCCAGTAAGAACCTGAGCAAGTCGGGAGATTTGCTGGCTGTAGGATTTGCTTCGGAATGCATTCCCTCTAAGAGCGCTTCACCAAGCTCGGAAAAGGTCAGTTTGACTCGATTTAGTCCGGGGGCTAAGGTGCTTGAGTTGCCTGCGGGTGGCGCTGTTTCTTCTTGGGCTGATAATTTGTCGCTGTAAAGTTGAGAGTGAGGAAGGCTTTCTCCTAAGACGGGATGAGACATCCACAGTGCCAGAGCTAATTCTTGTTCTTTGCGAGAAAGATGAAGCTTAATGCTACTGTCGGCATCTGCGATATCAATGACGCTCAGAAGTAGATTTTGCAGCATTTGTTGGAAAATGTTTTTATCCAATAACAGCAACTGCGAACCGGAGTTCTCGGGGTTAATGCTATTCCTTAGTCCTCGCTCAAGGGTAATTTTTACCTGTTTCCTAGAGGCAACTGGCTCCAGAGAAGCGATCGCCTGCTGGCAGAGATTGTCCGGGTCTATGGCTGTGGGAGCCAGTTTGAGACTGTTGTCTGTTAATTTTGCTAAAGCGACTATTTCTTCTGCAAGCGATCGCAGATATCGACCTCTTTCGTTGAGAATATCTACATATTCCTTTTGTTTCGGGGTTAAAGGGCCGTAAATTTCCTGACTCAAAACGGTTGCCATCCCCAGAATAGAAGTCAGAGGAGTTAGCAATTCTTCACTTAGTCGATCGAGTAATTTAAGAGAGACGGAGTTAGTCGAAGGAGTTACTGGTCTATCGGTCATGGTTAATGCTTAACGGTTAACGGTTAACGCTCAATGTTTAATGGTTCCTTCCAGAGCGACTTGTAAATCGCGAGTTAGATCTGCTACTGCCGAACGACGGCTAGCTTTATAAGCATCTAGGCGATCGGAAACACAAATCGGCTCTGCCACGGTCATCTGCACCCGTTGTTTGCCCAAGCTTGGGCGGCTCAAGGGATTACCTCCCTTAATCTTGCGTATGACATTCCATAATAGCAAAGTTGTTTCGGCAAATCGTTCTGCGGTCGGTTTTTCTTTGACGTAAGAACCAGTAACGGCGACAAAGCTCTCTACGAGCCTCATGTGCCACATCCGAAGGCTCGCTTCCTCGGCAATTAGATCTGCGAGTCCTTTTTCTACGCTGGAGATGGCGGCGACGCTTTCGATATCTTCTCTATAGATGTAATCCCAGCCGGCTTGTTCTAAGCGGCGACAGCGATCTATTAAATTACCTTTGGGTTTGAGGTCGAAATACTCCTCGGCTACCCCCAAAGCAACGTTAAATAAAGCATTCATCCGAACGGCTAGAGCTTGGTTAGGGTCGGCGGAGTCGCTGTTGGGCGCTGTTTCTGGTAAGTTCTCGTGGTAGAACCTGCGGTAGAAGTTTTCCATAGTTACCAGTAAATGACCTCCCAACCTCATCAGGCGATCGTAAAGGGCCGACGGTTCGAGGGAAGCAGGATCGACAGTGGCATTTGGGGTGGTTCCATCGCCTCGTAAACCGCTATCTACTTCTAACTGGGTTAAGAGTTTTTCTATATTTTCCCAAGGTTCGTCGATGTATGAATATTGAATTCCCACCGGGACGATAAAGACGAGTTCGGAGCGATCGCCTTTAGAGATATCCTCAGCACACCAAAATCCCATTTGAGCGATGCCCGGTTCCAGGGGGCTTACCCTTTCGTTATGACCGTTGGTGGCTCCTTCTGGGGAGGCTGCTATGGGAAATTTGCCGTTTAGAAATAGGTCTCTGGCAGAACGCAACCCCGCTCGGTCTATCCTGCCTCGCATGATGGGAGTTCCGCCCAATCTAGAATAGAGCCAACCCACTCTCGAACCCGCCCAGAGAGGAATGCCGCGATCGTAGATAAAGTGGGAATGTACTGGAGATTTGAGAGTTATGCCCTGTTTTTGGGCTGCTTTTGGCAGCAAGTCCCAGACCATCTGCCCCATACAGAAGGGGTCGTCGATGCTGGGATGGCGGAAGGCCATTAAAAACCGAGCTTTGCCGGCATCGAACTGCTGGTAAAGGTCTGCGAGGGTTTCTAGGTTTTGGGCTTCAATATTGCTAATAGATGTTTTAAACTTTAGCCACCAAGGAAGCACGAGCTTGCCACCTTGGAGAACCTGCGGGTTAAAGGCTGGTGGAATAAATTCTAAGGCCGAGCGAACCTGGGTATTTAAGTTGGACATGGGATTGGAC
>JAXHVR010000010.1:77949-82060 GCA_034189005.1 Cyanobacteriota bacterium
AAACTTTAGCCACCAAGGAAGCACGAGCTTGCCACCTTGGAGAACCTGCGGGTTAAAGGCTGGTGGAATAAATTCTAAGGCCGAGCGAACCTGGGTATTTAAGTTGGACATGGGATTGGACTGGGGTTTTTTGGGTTAACTAGGAATTATAGACTATTAGTTGCCACTGGGTAAAGGCGATCGCCTTTACGTCCTGCTTCCCAAGGAATCCGGTAAGTAATATTGCTCAATTCATTTTTGATTTGACAATACCTTCGCCTGATGGCAGAAAAAATACCATTCGTAGGTCGTGTTCGTAGTAATCGCTTTAGCGATTCTAAGATATGAATCGCTAAAGCGATTACTACGAACAGTCACTACATCTTTACCACTACCCTAATTTTTACCAACAGCGACTTTTTTGACAACAACCCGAGCGATCGCTACTGCTACCAATAACAGTACGGCGCCGCTGAAAAAGGGCCAATCGCGTCCCAAGACAGAAAAGATAAAACCTGCCCAAACCGGTCCTATAATCCTAGACAAAGCAAAAGCTGATTGTGCCGCCCCCAGGGTAGTGCCGAGCTTGTCTGCTGGCGTTGACTGAGAGAGCAAACTATTGAGAGTCGGTCGATAAATGGCGATACCTATTCCTATTAGCATCCACCCTGCTAAAAGCAACGGCAGACTGCTGCTAGAAAAGGGAATCACCACCAACCCCATCCCCAGGCAGAGCAACCCAAAAATCATCAATCGACTTTCCTCAAAGCGTTTGGTAAGAGTTCCGATTAATCCACCCTGTATGAGAACGCCCACTATGCCTATAAACATAAAGAGATATCCATTTTGCTCCGGTCCCCAGCCTAATTCTCGTTCCGTCCACAGGGTGAATACCGACTCTATACCGGAGAAGGCAGCCCCCACTAAAAACAAAATGCTAACAAACAGCAACCCTCGCGAATTTTTCGATACTGCTTTCAAAGCCGAGATACCTTTTTTCGACTGTTGCTGCTTCTCGGCTACGCTTTCGGAAGAACGCGACTCTGGGAGAGCGAAGACGGCAAAAACTAAGGCTACCAGCGAGAGGGAAGCCGCCGCAAAAAAGGGTAATTGGAAATTGAGATTTTCGGGGTCGCTACCAGCTAAAATACCGCCTATGGCAGGACCGAGAGTGAAAGAAGCACCGATCGCCGCGCCGATAATACCCATCCCTCGGGCCCTATTTTCTGGAGTAGTAATATCTGCCATATATGCCTGAGCTACGGCAATGGTCGAGCCCATTGCCCCAGAGAAGGCTCGCGCCGCAAACAGCATCCAGAGAGAGTTAGCAAAAGCAAATAAGAGATAGGAGATGCCGCTGCCGGCAATGCTCGCGAGTATGATAGGACGGCGACCGAAGCGATCGCTCAAATTCCCCCACAAAGGGATAAAGATAAATTGCATTAACGAGTACGTCGCTACAACTAGGGTAACAACTTGCGGCGAAGCACCGAAATTTTCGGCATAGAAGGCCAGCAATGGAATTATGACTCCAAAGCCGACTAAATCGATAAATACGCTCAAAAATAATACCAGGAAGATTTTGGAGTTGTTCATTTAGTTAGTTGTTAGTTGTCAGTTGTCAGTCGTTGGTTGTCGTGGCGATGGAGGAATACCGCCCCTACTTCCCTCCCTCATTCATCTTCCTGGTGTCTCCCCTTTCCCAACTTACCCGGGAAAAGCATCTCCTAAAGCTTTACGCTGTGCCTTAAATAAGTCTTTAATTCCTCCTTCGGCAAAATCCAAAATTAGATTTAACTGAGTTCGAGAAAAACTCTCTTTCTCAGCGGTACCCTGAACTTCAATGATGTCGAGTCGGTCGTTCATCACTAGATTGCAATCTATATCCGCAGCTACGTCTTCGGTATAGTTTAAATCTAAAAAGGCTTCCCCCTCTATCAGTCCCACGGAAACAGCAGCTACTTGTCCGACCAGTGGCGATCGCTCTAATTCTCCTTCCTTCACTAACTTTGCCAGGGCATCGGCTAGGGCGACAAACCCTCCAGTAATAGAAGTAGTGCGGGTACCCGCGTCGGCCTGGAGAACGTCGGCATCGACAATAATAGTACGCTCTCCTAACAAATTAAAATCTACAGCAGAGCGCAAACTCCGTCCGATCAGTCTTTGTATTTCCTGAGTGCGACCGGATAGCTTCATCAATTCTCGCCCTTGCCTTTGGGGAGTAGCTCCCGGTAACATTCTATATTCAGCCGTCAGCCAGCCTTGCCCCGTATTTTGTAAAAACTTCGGCACTCCAGGCTGGATGGTTACAGTACAGAGTACCTTGGTCTCGCCCGAGTGGGCGAGAACGGAACTGGCGGCAAAACCAGTATAGTTTAGTTGAAATGCGACGGGACGCAGTTGATTTGCTTTTCTACCATCGGGACGTTTCCAAGACATAGTAATTAACAATTAACAATTAACAATTAACAATTAACAATTGAGAGTTATCAATTATTAATTGGCTTTTAGTTGGTGCAAAATATCTTGCTGGACTTCTTCGACCGATCGCCTGCCATCGATCCTTAAGAGTCTTTGTTTATATTCGTAATACTCCACTAAGGGAATAGTGCGTTCTTGGAAGAGTTCGATGCGACGTTCGACGATTTCTGGGAGGTCGTCCGCACGCGATCGCGCCAAAGTACGACTCACCAAAAGCTCGTGGGGCACGTCTAAATAAATAGCCCAGTCCAGCCTTTGTCCCAGCTCGTCCAATAAAAAGTCCAACTCCTCGGCCTGAAAAGCAGTGCGCGGGTAGCCGTCCAACAGCCAGCCGCTACCGATATCGGGCCCGGTGAGTCGCTGGCGGATAAATTGAATCATAGTTGGGTCCGGCACCAGCTCGCCCTTTTCCACATAAGCTCGCGCTAATATACCTAAATCTGTTTGAAGAGCGATCGCCCCTCTAAGGATATCCCCAACGGAAATTAATGGGATGCCCAGCTTGTCGCACAGGTTTGGGGCCTGAGTTCCTTTGCCCGCACCCGGTCCTCCTACAATTGTCAGTCTCACAGCAGTTTGCTCCTACTTTGGCAGTAATTCATGTTTGAATTTAATCAAAATTAGCCAAAAGTTCAACTTTAATTTGGACCTTGGCAATTTGACCGAATTTTCCCTCTTCAGCGATCGCCCCTTGGCTCCCAGGCCCAGATATAGTGTTGAACTAGCAGTCAATTTAGCTGAAAACGCTATATATTCTAAAAGGGGAACCGAGATTGGGCAAGGTCCAATCGGTCCCAAATCAATCGCTAAATGGATACGCCTATGGTCGCACAACTAGAAACACCTACCCTCAACCTTCGTATTAGTCAACCATTAACCGTCGCCGGACTGGTGCAAGTCTTTACCAGCAGCCAGCGCAACTTTTTTACCACGGTTATGGCCCATGCCCTGAGAATGTCAGGACAGGGGACATCGGTCTTAATAGTCCAGTTTCTCAAAGGTGGAATTAATCAAGGACACAAGCACCCAGTACGTCTGGGGCAAAATTTAGATTGGATACGCTGCGCCCTCCCCCGTTGCATCGATACTCCAGAACTCGACGAAAGCCAAAAAAGTTCTTTAACCGACTTGTGGCGTTATACCCAGGCAGTCGTCTGCGAGGGACGGTATTCTTTGGTAGTTCTCGACGAGTTAAGTTTGGGCATTAATTTCAACCTCATCCCAGAAGCAGAGGTATTAGAGTTGTTAGAAAAGCGTCCCCCTCATGTAGATGTTATTTTAACTGGACCAAATATGCCCCAGGCCCTTCTGGACGCGGCGGACCAAATTACAGAAGTTCGCCGGAGTAATGGACCGTAAAAAAAACGTAGTAGCGCATCTACGCTCAAATGGTGAGTAAAGCAAAAGTTCGTAGTAATCGCTTTAGCGATTCATCTATATAAATCGCTAAAGCGATTACTACAAACAAGCCTACGAAGTTTACCCAGAATTTTAGCCGTTCTGGCAGTAGTAGTAGCGCCAGAACGGCTCAAATGGTGAGTAAAGCAAAAGTTCGTAGTAATCGCTTTAGCGATTCATCTATATAAATCGCTAAAGCGATTACTACAAACAAGCCTACGAAGTTTACCCAGAATTTTAGCCGTTCTGGCAG
>JAXHVR010000010.1:82160-84646 GCA_034189005.1 Cyanobacteriota bacterium
AATTTTAGCCGTTCTGGCAGTAGTAGTAGCGCCAGAACGGCTAAAATGGTGAGTAAAGCAAAAGTTCGTAGTAATCGCTTTAGCGATTCATCTATATAAATCGCTAAAGCGATTACTACAAACAAGCCTACGAAGTTTACCCAGAATTTTAGCCGTTCTGGCAGTAGTAGTAGCGCCAGAACGGCTAAAATGGTGAGTAAAGCAAAAGTTCGTAGTAATCGCTTTAGCGATTCATCTATATAAATCGCTAAAGCGATTACTACAAGCTAACCTGCGAAGTCTGCCCACAATTTTAGCTGTGTTTCGCTAGTAGGACAGGCAAACGACTTTATTTTTTACCTATCGAACCTTGAGTGGCTTCTACCATTTTAATAAACTCGCTGCGATAGCCTTCCAAATCAACACCCTTGGATTTTTTAGCCAAATTCAAGACATCATTAAAACTGGCATCGCCTTTATACTCAGACTCCCGTAAAATCATCCCAAATTGAGCCACCGCCGCCGCAAATTGAAAATCGTTTGAAGCATTTTCAAACTTCACGCCGCCATCGACAACTGGTTGCTGGATAAGTTGAGAAACAGTTCCTTTCGGTTCTTTATAACGCAACTTAACTAACATCAATTCATCGCTATTATAAGCAGATGGTTCCACGTTATTTTGCTGATACCTTAACTCTTCAAAATCGGGCAACTTAACATCTGTTTCCACTCCCACTGGGATCGCTTCATAAAGAGCAGTCACCGAATGTCCGGCGCCTAACTCTCCCGCATCTTTTTTATCGTCGTTAAAATCTTGGGCGGCTAACAACCGATTTTCATAACCAATCAAACGATAAGCCTGGATTTTTGCGGGGTTAAATTCTACTTGAATTTTGACATCCTTTGCAATTGTCAAAAGAGTAGCTCCCATCTCGGTTACTAATACTTTTTTCGCTTCCAGCAGGCTATCGATGTAGGCGTAATTGCCGTTGCCTTTATCTGCCAGTTGCTCCATTTTGGAATCTTTAAAATTGCCGGTACCAAAACCCAATACGGTCAGGAAAATCTGTTCGTCGCGATATTTTTCTATCAGGCGAACCAACTCCGCATCGCTGGAAAGACCGACGTTAAAATCGCCGTCCGTTGCTAGAATAACGCGGTTATTTCCAGAAGATTTATAAAAGCGTTTGGCTAATTCGTAAGCTAATTTAATTCCTTCTCCGCCCGCAGTGGAACCTCCGGCATCTAACTGCTCGATCGCTGCTAAGATTTTATCTTTTTCGTTGCCGCTGGTTGGAGGTAAAACTAAACCTGCTGCCCCGGCATAGACGACAATAGAAACGGTATCTTTCTCCGTTAGTTCGTCAACCAATAACCGAAAAGCAGATTTAATTAAAGGCAGCTTGTTGGCATAGTTCATGGAACCAGAAACGTCTAGGAGAAATACTAAGTTGTTAGGAGGCAGATCTTCCGTAACAATTTTTTTCCCTTGCAAGCCAACCCGGACTAATTTATGTTTTTGGTTCCAGGGCGCGTCGGAGATTTCCGTAGTAATAGAAAAAGGGCGATCGCCTTCTGGTTGGGGATAGTCGTAGGTGAAATAATTAATTAATTCTTCGATTCTGACCGCATCTTTTGGAGGTACTCGACCTTCGTTAATAAAGCGGCGTAAATTGCTATAAGATGCCGTATCGACATCGATAGAAAAGGTCGAGAGGGGGTCGTTTTTTACCATCTTAAACGGGTTATCGTCGATGGTATCGTATTCTTCCGTACTCAGGTTTGGTTCGGGGGCGGTGGAGTTGTTGAGACTGTCCTGGGAGTAGAAAGGTTGTGGAGCATTTGGCACTGCCGTTGTGGTTCCCCCAGCAGCTACCTGGCCTCTTGTTACTGCCTGTGGGGATAGGCTGATGTCACCTGCGGGCGGCGCTGACTTTCCGACTTGGAACTCTCTAGATTCTGCTTCGGACGGTCGAGGAGGAGGCGGCGGCCCGCTAGGCTTTTCGTCATACATAGCCGTTTCTGGGGAGGCGCAGGCTGCGAGAATTAGTAATGGCAAAAGTCCCACTAATTTTTTGAGTTGCCCGTTAGTGGTTTTAGAGATAGTTTGTTGGTTCATAATCTTCTCTTTGGTGCGTTATTTTTGGTCGGTGGGGCGAAGCGAAAGGCGAAACCCAACCAGATAATTTCAGCCATCCAGTGGGGCTACAAGTCGGGGCGATCGCTCTCCGGAAAATTAACCGTTCGTAGTAATCGCTTCAGCGATTCTTCTGTTCGTAGTAATCGCTTTAGCGATTCTTCTGTTCGTAGTAATCGCTTTAGCGATTCTTCTGTTCGTAGTAATCGCTTTAGCGATTCTTCTGTTCGTAGTAATCGCTTTAGCGATTTCCAACCAGTCCTATCTAAATCGCTAAAGCGATTACTACGAACAAAACTAATTCTTCCAACCAGTCCTATCTAAATCGCTAAAGCGATTACTACGAACAAAACTAATTCTTCCAACCAGT
>JAXHVR010000010.1:84746-90085 GCA_034189005.1 Cyanobacteriota bacterium
CAAAACTAATTCTTCCAACCAGTCCTATCTAAATCGCTAAAGCGATTACTACGAACAAAACTAATTCTTCCAACCAGTCCTATCTAAATCGCTAAAGCGATTACTACGAACAAAACTAATTGTTACAACCATTCCTATCTCAATCGCTAAAGCGATTACTACGAACTAAATTAATTTATCCTAAGAACAGAAGTAGGATTTAATAGAGAAGACGCGCCCATTTTTGCCATACTTTCAGAAAGCTTAATTTGTTTGAGAGTAACCAACCCATCGCTCACAAACATATCTCTTAAAGCCGCTTTATCTCCACTGTTAAAAGTAGTCTCGTAAAAAGCCTCTTTAATACCAGCAGAAATAATTAATTTCAAACAAGAAATACAGGGTTCTAGGGTGACATAAATACTCGCATCGGCAGTAGAAATGCCGTGTTTTGCAGCACGAGCGATCGCGTTAGCTTCAGCGTGAACCGCACGAGAAGGTAAAGTTTTACTAGCATCGCAACTGCTCAAACCGGGGTAACAAAAACCTTGAGAAGTACAATGAACCGAACCCGAGGGGGAGCCATTATAACCAGTAGCTAAAATCTGCCGATCTTTAACAATAACTGCCCCCACGGGAAAGGCGAGACAAGTCGAACGAGTGGCGGCTAATTTAGCCATCATTAAAAAGTATTCATCCCAGGTGGGGCGCGTAAATAATTCTTCTGTCATGTTCCTGTCGATCCAAATCCTCCAGTAAGGCGATCGCTTGAGTTTAATTCCTCAACTTCTTCTACTTTTACATATAAAACGGGGGAAATTACCATTTGAGCAATTTTCATTCCTGGAGTAACTTGAAAATCGCTTTTACCGTGATTGATTAAAATTACCCCAATTTCCCCGCGATAGCCTTCATCTATAGTACCGGGACTATTTAGCACGGTAATTTGATGTTTGAGTGCCAGCCCGCTTCTCGGTCTAATTTGTGCCTCGGTTTCCCTCGGCAATTCTATAGCAATTCCCGTAGGAATTAACCTGCTGGTATTGGGAGCAATTGTCACTTCTGCGGTGGAAAATAAATCGAGACCTGCATCGGTGGGATGGGCGTAGTAAGGAATTTTTGCTGTTTCGTTTAGTTTTTTAATTTTGAGTTTCATTTAGATTTTAGGAGTAGAATAATTAAAGGGATAACTAAGTTATAATTACCCCTTGAAAAGGGGGCATGGAATTTAGTCCGTGAATTAACTGAAACAGATACTCTATAACCTTCCATTATCTTATATTAAGGCGATAACTTTGCCTTACCGAGGCGATTTTTTTCGTACCATTCAGCAATAGCGGGAACCCATTCTTGGAAATGGGGAAACATCAATTCGCATAACTTTTGAATTTCCAATTGAGCGTTTGGTTTAAACCTTAAATCTAAAAAGTGCATCAAACTGCGACAATTAAAACTAACCACAAAATGCTGGCGATAATCAAAAGGAATTTTTCCCCTAGCGTGTTCTTCAGACATCCCATATTCTATATCTTTTTGGTAGGATTTAGCCGCTTCCAAACACCAATCTAAATCTGCCTGGCGCTGTTCGGGGGAATAATAATAACGCTTGCCTTGGCGATCGCTATAATCTCCCACCGGGCGCAGATAAAAAGCTTCCTCTACGGGTGTGGTTCCTTTAGCAACTGCTAGAACTTTACCCGAACAAAAACGATAACTTTGCACGTCAAAAGAAACCCCCACCCGGTGAGTTCTGGCCTGCTGCATGACGCTGTGAGGAAAATAGCCGCAATTAAAGACAATATTCGAGTGTTCTATGCACCCATAATGTCCTCTATTTCCTGCTAGCAAACGCTTGACAATAATTTCTCCACATTTAGATTCGTTTGGCCATTCTTCCCGCCCGTCAAAGACAAATCCTTCGCTATAATCTTGGTGAAGGGCAGCATAAATCACTTGCTGCGGATTGGGAGTTTTACTAATAACTTCTACTCGAAATTTATCCATAATTTTAGAGGTGGTTTTAGGAGAACTCTAAGATTAATACTGCATGGAAGCGCCATAAACTTATTTTTTTAGTTTATCTTAATAAAAGCCAGTAGCCTCAAAAGTAAAACTTCTTATGCTCTCAAACCGATTTACCGAAGCCCTAGTTTACGCTAAGGAATTACACGACACCCAAACTCGCAAGGGCAGCAATATCCCATACCTGGCCCACTTGTTGGGTGCCGCCAGCATTGCCCTCGAATACGGGGCCAACGAAGATGAGGCCATCGCTGCTTTGCTTCACGACGCGATCGAGGACCAGGGCGGGCCACCTACTGGCCTAGAAATTCGCCGCCGCTTTGGCGATACGGTGGCAGACATCGTGGAGGGTTGCACGGATGGGGATAGTAACCCCAAACCTCCCTGGCGATCGCGCAAGGAAGCATACATCGCCCATATCCTCACTGCTTCGCCATCGGTGCGATTGGTGTCGGCGGCTGATAAACTGTACAATGCCTGGTCGATTTTGAAGGATTATCGCGTTATGGGCGAGTCTGTTTGGCAGCGGTTTAAGGGAGGTGGCAAGGAGGGGAGTCTCTGGTATTATCGATCGCTGGTTACTGCTTTGCGCCAGGGAGAGTCTGTCGCGCAATTAACTCCTCTGGTTGACGAGTTGGATCGGGTAGTCACTAAATTAGAAAAGTTGGTGGCAGCGGCAAAGTCTTAAAAAACTTGCTCTCCTGGGAAAATACCCGTTGGTGTATGGTGGAGGTTCGTCCAGTCGGACCTACAAATTGTTAATTATTAATTATTAATTATTAATTGTTAAAGATGGCAAAAGTTCGCTTGGAAAAGATTACCAAACGCTATCAAGAAGTTAGCGCGATCGAGGATATTAGCTTTGAAGTGCCGGACGGTCAATTTTGGGTATTGGTGGGGCCGTCGGGTTGCGGGAAATCTACTATTATGCGAACCATCGCCGGTTTGGAAACTGCCACTGGCGGCAACCTCTATATTGGAGATACTTTAGTTAATAAAGTTCCCGCCCGCCAGCGCGACGTGGCGATGGTTTTTCAGAATTATGCTCTTTATCCTCATAAGACGGTAGCGGAAAATTTGGCTTTTGGTTTGAAGATGCGGAAGGTCGAAGCGAGTATAATCAAAGAAAGAGTAGAAAGGGTGGCGCGATCGCTCTCGATCGAACGCCTCCTGGACCGCAAACCAAAACAATTATCGGGGGGGCAACAGCAGCGGGTGGCATTGGGAAGAGCGATCGCTAGGGAACCGAAAGTGTTTCTTTTAGACGAACCTTTATCCAATTTAGATGCCCAGTTGCGAGACGATACTAGGGCGGAATTAAAACAACTGCATCAAAGGTTAGGAATTACGACAATTTATGTCACCCACGACCAAATAGAAGCGATGACTTTAGGGGAGAGAATTGTAGTTTTAAATGGAGGTAGAATTCAACAAATTGGCACTCCGCAACACATTTATTCTCGACCGAATAATAGAGCGATCGCCACTTTCATCGGCAACCCGCCTATGAATATTTTACCTGCTATTTATGGCAATAGTTTATTTTGGGTCGGCAGTCAATCTTTGACTTGTCCTCCAGCAATTAGGGAGAAGTTACGACCCACTGACGGGCAAGCTTTCGATTTAGGAATTAGGCCGGAACATATAGAGTTAAAAAATGATTCTAACTCTGCTAATAAATATAAATTAGAACTGGATTTATGGGCTTTGGATAAAGTGCCAGTTGAGGTAGAAGTTAAAGTGGTAGAACCTTTGGGAAAAGAAACTTTAATTAGGGCGGGTTTGGTCTCGACTAAGGAAGGATTTGAAGGTAGAGATTTGTTGTTTCCAGTAGCAGCAGATATGCGCTGTCGTCCGGGCGATCGGCTGACCGTTAAATTAGATTTTGACTGTTTGTTTATTTTCGATCCCAGTAGCGGCGAAGCTGTTTATCCGTAGGAGGTAATTAATAATTAATAATTAATAATTAATAATTAAGTAAATGGAGGTTGCTGGAGCGTTGATAATTAAGAAACCTGGTTTTTTTAAACCAGGTTTCTGGGGTGTTTTTCGTAGAACAGACATCTTGTCTGTTCGGTGTTTAATCATTTTGTTTCTAGCACTGATTTTCATGAGTCTTCTTCCCCAGTTAACTAATCTTGGAAAACTAGAAATTATTGAAGTTTATGTCTATTACGACCAACCTTGTCTTTTTTCTTGTAGAAATCTTACGGGGCATATATTCTTAGCAGTTTGGATAGACGAAACAGAAGTAGAAGATGTTTGGCTTTACGTTCCTATTTCAAAACACAGATTTCAATCTATTCGTTCTGGTGAAATAGATTTGCGAGATGCTTTTTTAAAGTCGGAAGATTCTTTTGTTTATAAAGTAATAATTCCTCAAGAAAATTTGCCCTCTCTAGTTGAAACAATTCAAAGCGATCGCCTTAACGAAGATTGGCTGCCCGTAGCTGGAGAATACCTGGAATGCGAACCTCAAGAACTTAACGTTTTAACCAAATAAAAAACCCAATTCCCAATTTCCAATTCCTAATTATTATGTTTGATTGCATCATCGTTGGTTCCGGTCCGGCAGGCAGCAGCGCCGCCTATCATCTAGCTAAAAGCGGACGTTCCGTTTTGGTTTTAGAAAAAGAATCTCTCCCCAGATACAAACCCTGCGGCGGCGGAGTGTCTCCCGTCGTCCAAGAGTGGTTTGATTTTGATTTTTCTCCGGCTATTTCTCTAAAAGTGAACTCGATTTGTTATAGCTGGAACTGCGACGAATTAGTAGAAGTTGAATTGAAAAACATAGAACCAATTTGGATGGTTCGGAGAGAAATATTCGATAATTTTATCCTCCAGCAAGCACAAAAACAGGGGGCAGAAATTAGAGATGAAACGACTGTTACTGGTATAGAGTGGAAGGGCGACCGCTGGCAAATCAACACTAGCAAAGAATCCTTTACATCTCGCTATTTAATAGCCGCCGACGGTGCCAAAGGACCGATGGCAAAATGGTTGGGTTTTAATAAGAGAAATCTGTTTGGCGGGGGGGCGATCGAAACGGAAGTACCAGTAGCAAACCGAGAAATAAACAGCGCTTATTTTGAATTTGGAATGCTGAACAACGGTTATGCTTGGAACTTTCCTAAAGCTGACGGTTATTCTATTGGAGTCGGTACCTTTTGGCAGCGACGCGGACGCAATTTTAAAGGCATCTTAAAAGAATATGCCACGATGTTCGATGCGGACGTTACCGCAGTCAAACACTTCGGCCATCCCCTCTGTTTGTGGAACGGCAACCAAAAGTTACATACTCAAAATGCAGTTTTAGCCGGGGAAGCAGCTTGTATAGT
>JAXHVR010000100.1:0-19630 GCA_034189005.1 Cyanobacteriota bacterium
GATCCCCGTAATTGCAATTTCCCTAAATCCCTATTAGGGATTGAAACACTTTAGTTACTCTTTCGCTAAGACACTCAAGAAAAGATTGCAATTTCCCTAAATCCCTATTAGGGATTGAAACAAGCGCGATCGCAGCGCTAAAAGGAAGGTTGCAGGATTGCAATTTCCCTAAATCCCTATTAGGGATTGAAACCTTTAGTGCTAAACTGTTTAGCTTGTTCGAGGAGGTTATTGCAATTTCCCTAAATCCCTATTAGGGATTGAAACGTTACCACCAAAGCTCCCAGAGAAGACGACCACCCGATTGCAATTTCCCTAAATCCCTATTAGGGATTGAAACGCAAGCGAAAAGCACCCATCCTAGCAACTGCAACATTGCAATTTCCCTAAATCCCTATTAGGGATTGAAACAACTACGGCTGTGGAAGCGGCTGTGTCCCAGAATTAAATTGCAATTTCCCTAAATCCCTATTAGGGATTGAAACAAAACGCAGCATCCGGGGATATAACAGAATGCCGATTGCAATTTCCCTAAATCCCTATTAGGGATTGAAACGTGGGCGCTAAACAACCCAACTTTTGAAGCAAATAATTGCAATTTCCCTAAATCCCTATTAGGGATTGAAACGGACTAGGAATTTTTGATTCTAGCGTCGGCATTGCAATTTCCCTAAATCCCTATTAGGGATTGAAACGAAAGCAAGGTGGAAGGTAAGGCAGCATTTTCGCTAGATTGCAATTTCCCTAAATCCCTATTAGGGATTGAAACCCCTAGAGACTTTAATCCGTCATCGAGCGCAAACTCAGATTGCAATTTCCCTAAATCCCTATTAGGGATTGAAACCACTTACGTCATTGTTGGCTAGATTGGTGCAAGAATATTGCAATTTCCCTAAATCCCTATTAGGGATTGAAACGATGAGCGAAATAGGAAAACTTCTGAAAAAAAATTGCAATTTCCCTAAATCCCTATTAGGGATTGAAACCCGGGTGTGGGCTTATCGTACCGGGGAATTAAGTATTGCAATTTCCCTAAATCCCTATTAGGGATTGAAACAAGGAACCCGATACGGCATCTTGTGTTATGAACTTGATTGCAATTTCCCTAAATCCCTATTAGGGATTGAAACTAGCACAAGGGCAATCTCTAAGGTTTCTGTGGGACGTATTGCAATTTCCCTAAATCCCTATTAGGGATTGAAACGCGGCATAGCCTTCCAACTCTCCCTTGAACTCTTCAATTGCAATTTCCCTAAATCCCTATTAGGGATTGAAACCAATACAGGCCGCATAGGAAAAGCAAAAATAATTTTAAACAATTGCAATTTCCCTAAATCCCTATTAGGGATTGAAACGGAAAAGCTACAAGTTGAAAGTGGTTACGCGCATTGCAATTTCCCTAAATCCCTATTAGGGATTGAAACCGGTGCTTCTGCCGGTGTTACCAACCAGTCCGATATTGCAATTTCCCTAAATCCCTATTAGGGATTGAAACTCTTATGCGAGGATGTCTATCATTTCTCTTAAGTATTGCAATTTCCCTAAATCCCTATTAGGGATTGAAACAGCGATCGCACAATTATTTATTCGCAAGAAATTAATTGCAATTCACATAAATCCCTATTCTGCCCGTGGCATCTCGCCATGGTAAAGCGGGAAATTCGACAGCGACCAACCACTCGTGGTTAGATTGGGCCTTAGCTAGTTCCAATCCCGAGAGCGCTATTGTTGTGGGACAAAAAGTTAAGGCTATTAGCCCTACCAAAAACTTCAAATATTTTCTACCCGCGATCTATAACTTTTCTAAAGTTTAGTTTATTCTCATAATATAATTGTTGCCTGAACTGGATATGCGGACATTATAATAGTTGTTTAGATAAGAAGTTAAGACACAATAAAAATAGCCCTAAAATCCGCTCCTTTCTGTTTGGTCTGCTACCTTTTAAATTCGGGATTTGCGATCTATTTTTGAGGTGCAGATCGAGAATAGAATCAACCCAAAACCGCGTTGCCAGTGAAACGAAGCAATCCCGCTTTATAAAAATATTATCCACCGATACCTGCATTCTCAGGGGTGGAATTCGGCATTGGCTTAAATATATATTGTCAATTTTATCGTACTTATTCTGGAAAAAAGAACGAGGTCAACTAACTTTTACTGCTAATTTTACATCTGTTTTTAAACAAATAGTTTCAATAAACTAATATAAACAAACACCTAAAAATATATTTTTAATTTTAGGCAAAAACATTCACGACAACTCTTTTACTCTCAAAACAAACTCAACACAAAAAATAAAAGGCACGAAATTTTCCGCTTTACGGCGAAAATTTTATTTACTAAACGGACTAACTTCGATCGCTTTTAAAAAGTGGCACGCGGCATTCTAATATTAGCAATAAGCAATACATAGCTATAGCTACGGAGTGCTAACAACGCAGCGCGATTTTTGGGTTAATATCAAAATTAGACATCGCACCAATTATAAAAAATTAATCTTTTTTGCTTCCTTTTGCCTGCAAATCTCTTCCTTCCAGCACTCCAGTTAAACAGTTCCCCATCCCTGGGGCGAAGTATATTCAGATGCACCCCTTGAAATTAACCGTTTACAATCGTTACAGTAGGATAAATAGTTGTTCGAGCCTACAACAGAAATCTATTTAAAGGTAGCTGCACTATGACAAAATCAACTCCACCTCGTCCACCCGCACCCCCCCCACGGGCTCCACGTCCCCCCGCTCCTGGCATACCACGCCCCCCTGCAGCCAACGGCAAAACTCAAGCAAAGAGCGCAGCAGCGCCACCAGGGGGGCCACCAGCTACTCCTTCAAACTCTGGATCGGCAGCCCCAGCAGAAGTACAACCGACAAAAGACCGAGGCCCAAGTCTCGCTCCGGGACAACCGAACTTAAGAGATATTGTTTGGCGAGCCAACGAAGAAGGAATTTCCGATATTCACTTAGGCGTCAACGAAATACCTCGGTTTCGCCAACGCGGTGACTTGGTGGCACTGGAAGAATACTCCAAAAGCGACCTAGACACCTTTATGGCTTGGTTGCGCGAAATTCTCACAGATGAAGAAATCCAGACATTTCAAGAAAATTTAGACTTTGACGGTGCGGCAGATCTGGGCTTCGTGCGGATTAGGATCAGCCTTTTGGACTCTCTGGCCGGTCCTGCCATGGTGTTGCGACTGATCGGGGCCACTATTTTGAAGATGGAGCAACTCCGCCTCCCAGAAGTTTTCAAGAAAGTATGTCATTTCCACAAAGGATTACTTTTGGTCACAGGGCCTACCGGTTCCGGTAAGTCAACAACAATGGCCGCCATGATCGACTACATGAATGACACTTTCCCCTATCACGTCATCACCATCGAGGATCCGGTTGAATTTGTTCACGAAAGCCGAAAGTGTTTGATCAAGCACCGCGAGGTAGGTCGCCATACCCTCAAATTCTTTAACGCTCTTAAAGGCGCTTTGCGTCAAGACCCAGATTTGATGCTCGTCGGAGAGATCCGGGATAAAGAAACAGTCGGAATTGCCATTAAAGCGGCTTCAACGGGTCACTTGGTTATGGGAACCCTGCACACTAACAGTGCTATTAAAACCCTAACTCGTATTCTGGATATGTTCTCTGCTGAAGAGCAGCCTGCTATTAAGCTCGCTCTCTCGGAAATTTTGGTGGCAATTATTGCTCAGTTGTTGTGTAAAACTACCGATGGTAAGCGGGCAGCTTTCCACGACATCTTGATTAATACTGACGTAATTAGGGAATATATCCTCAAGGATCAATTTGAGGAAATCAACCAAATCATGCTTAAAGATACTTATGAAGGCATGACCACTATGAACAGGTCTCTTTTCGAGCTTTATCAAGAAGGTCGCATTAGTGAAGAAATAGCTCTGGAACAGTCCCCCAGTCCAAATGAAATGGCTCAGATACTTCGAGGTAGAATTTAAAGAAATTGTGAAGTATTTCAGGTTAAGTTTTCAACAGAAGCTAAATTATAAATGCAGTCTATTTTCTATAAGAAAGGGCTAGTAAAGAGTGAATGTTGGAAACTTGGGAATAGATCGGGCTTCAATTTCTTTTAATTCAGAACCAGTAAAATTCCCCCAGTCGTTTAAAGGTATTGCTCTCTTTACACCTGGGGGAGATTTAATTTATTGCCTGGACTTTGATAAAAAAAGTAGATGGCATACCCATTTGTGTGCTGCGCTGCAAGAAATTTTAGGGCTATCAGAATCACCGCATTTTTTAGTACCGGGATACACGGCTACTATTGACCAATGGCTAGAACCTAGCAGTCAAAAACTGCGAGTTTCTGCGGAAGCTTATCCTCCTGTTTTAAGATATCAAGCATTATTAAATGCTGTTTTTAACACGGGAGATTTGGTTTGGCAAGCCGCTCCTTGGTCGGAAGAATTTTGCGATCGATTGGTAATGGGTACTTATTACGAGCAGTTCCCCCAACTATGGGAAAATCATAACTTAGTGGTTCGCTTAAAACAATCAAAAACTGACTCAGAATTTGACCCCCTATCTAGCTTTACTTCTTCTTCTCTGGAGTCAAATTTGCCAGTTGATTTATCATTGTTGGATAATTCGCCAGAAATAAAAGGCTATGTTCTCCGCTTATTTGTATCTAGTAACAGCGCGATCGCAAAGCAAACTTTGGAAAACTTACATCAAATATTGGAAAATTCTTTAGGTTATCCCTACACTTTGAAAGTAATTGATGTTTTCAAACACCCAGAGCAAGCAGATGCCGATCGCATTTCTGCTACTCCTACTTTGATTAGAGTCTGGCCAGAACCAGTCAGAAGAATTGTAGGTCAATGCGATGAAGTAGAAAAAATCTTACAGTTATTACACTGTTGATTTTTAATAGGTAATTCTAAGTTTTTAATTAAGTAGGTAGGCAAAAATCTTTGGACCCCGGATTTCCCCGTAGAACAGGCGTCTCGCCTGTTTCATAGAGCTAATTAATTTTGCACGGGTACTTATACCATTTCCAAAAAGTCATGCAACAGTAGAAAAAACCCAAAAACGCTCTTATCTGTTGCCTGTTGCCTGTTGCCTGTTGCCTAAAGTGTTGGTATTTTGGACACATATCAAATAAAACTGGTATTACTAATTGCTTGCTAATCGAACCTTCACGATCCTAGTTTATATTCTCGCTCTAAAAATATTAGAAGCCCATCCGTTTTTCAAGGTAAAAAAAGAGAAACCTCTCCCTAAGTTATCGGGAGAGGTTTGAGTTAGCAAACAGGGGCGATCGCTCAGAACCCTCTTCTCTAGGGAAACGTCAGATATTTTGGGAGCATCTCATATTTGTAAAAAGAAAATATTCCTATAGCAAGCCGTAGATCGTTCGTGATATTTTAGAAACCCGGTTTCTTTGAGAAACCGGGTTTCTTGCCCCCTAATTTTTCATAAGACTCAAATTCAGAATTATTTGGCAGTTCGGGTTGAGTCTTTGGGGCAAGCTCCTTCTATTCGGTAACTACTATTTCAGACTCAAATTCAGAATTATTCGGCAGTTCGGGTTGAGTGTTTGGGGCCGGATCGTTCTTTTCGATAACTACTATTTTTTCAGTAGTTGTATTTCCAAAAATCCCCGATTTTTCTTCTTTTTTATACTCAATAACTTCCGTTACGTTTTCGTTGTCGAGCAGTTCCAGTGTTTCTGGACTGGAAAACTCTATCTCCTCTTTAATTGCCTCTTTTTCTCCAGAAATGGCTTGCGGAACTAACGTAGTTTCTGGAGAAATCGTTTCTTCAGAAGGCTCAGAAGTTACCGAGCCTGGAACTGGTTCTAGTTCCAGTTGACTTGTGCTAGGGGAAACAATAATTTCAGGAGCGATCGATTCTTCAACTGCTTCAGATTTTATCTCCTCAGTAATTGCCTCTTTTTCTGGTATTAAATTAGCAGACTCTTGAGGAGACAATTCCTCAGCAGGCTCCGGTACCGGCCCTTCTTCTACTATTTCTGGCAAGGTAGGTACAACTGTCGGAGGAACAGTTTCAGAGCCACCAATAAATCTGTTGCGCCAGCCATTTAATAATTTGCCGAAGTTAAATTTTTCTTCTCCTAGATTCTCAGGTTCCTCTGTTGCAGTTTCCGTTTGTACTTCTGCCGGTTCTTCGGTGGAAGTGCCGATGCCAAAACCTTTAAATCTACGGATCAAGCTATTTAACAATGTTTCATCACCAGTCGTTTCTGTATTATTTGGCTCTTGCTGGGTGGAAGTGCCGATGCCAAAACCTTTAAATCTACGGATCAAGCCATTTAACAATGTTTCATCGTCAGTCGTTTCTGTCTTATTTAGCTCTTGGGTTATTGTTTCAACATCTGGCAAGGGTTCCACTATGGTAGGCACTGCTGCCGGAATTTCTGCTTCGGGAACCAGCAGGTCAACTGTTGCTGGTTCTTCTTCTACTATTTCTTCTATTAATAGTTCGCCAGTCGGTGTCTCTTCTCCTTCTATGGTAAGCACTGCTGCCGGAATTTCTGCTTCGGGAACCAGCAGGTCAACTTTTGCTGGTTCTTCTTCTATTAATAGTTCGCCAGTCGGTGTCTCTTCTTCTTCTATGGTAAGCACTGCTGCCGGAATTTCTGCTTCGGGAACCAGCAGGTCAACTGTTGCTGGTTCTTCTTCTATTATTTCTTCTATTAATAGTTCGCCAGCCGGTGTCTCTTCCTCTTCTATGGTAGGCACTGCTGCCGGAAGTTCTGCTTCGGGAGCGGACAGGCCAACCGATGCTGGTTCTTCTTCTACTATTTCTTCTATTAATAGTTCGCCAGTCGGTGTCTCTTCCTCTTCTATGGTTGTGGTTTCTGGAGCTTCTTTCTCTTGGAGAGCAGGTATTAATGCCGGGCTTAGTTCTTCTTGGCCGCGAAGATAGCGATCGCCAACTTCCTCCAGAGTAGATGTAACGCTAGAGCTTTCCTCCATTTCCTCCGGGGGTGGGGTAGCTGGAAGTGCTTCTGGTTCGACTGTTTCCGGTTTGTAGCTAGGATCGACAATAGCAAGGACTTCTGTTAGTGGGATTTCTCCTCGCACTAATTTGCTTAAAGTGTCAGGGTCGCCTGGTTCGTAAGTAATTAATCTTGCAGTGTTGTTATAAACGTTGTTAATTGGGTTCCCCAGTTCGTCGATGAATTCCAGCTTAATCCAGTTTTTTCCCGGTTTGAAGCCTTTAAGATACATCGGCTGCCAGCGATCGCTACTAAAGCTAGTCCCATTAACAGTTACTCTGACTCGCCAATCTACTATGTCATCTTCTGGATTTTCTTCCGCAACGAAGTGTAAAGGAGCGTTCTTCAGGTAAAAGTCCAACAGGATAGGCTCCGAGCCATAGAAACCTCTGGGACTGTTGTAGGTTAATAGCGGCAGGCCAGACTCTGGGTTGTTATTAGGAGTTTTGGTAAAGACGTGAAAAGTGCTTTCGGCGTAAGCCCCTTCATTTTTAAAGCTTTCATTCCAAGGACGGTTAGCAAAGACTCGAAGGGTGTGGGTTCCAGGTTCTAGATCTTCTATGCTTAACGGTTCGTCCAGGTCATAAATTTTTTTGTAGGGTTGGTTGTCCAGGATTACTTCTAAGTGCGGACCTAGCCCTAGATACGATTTAAAAATTGGCAGGTCTTTAACTTCAAGTTGGACATTTATGATGTTGTCTTCAAGGACTTCTTCCGGCTTAGGACTGACGATGCTGACTTGAGGTTGATATCGATCTAAGACTCGACCCAGTTTTTGAATTGCTGTAGGAGGAGAGACTTCAGATATTTCCGGCACTTGGACGCTAATGGCCTCTTCCACCTCGCCCAAACTGGGCAATTCCGGGAGGCGATCGCCACAGCCCCCCAGGCCCGTCATTAAAACTACTGTTATTACCGATGTTAGTATTGTTTTTCTTACTGTTTGCCGCCAATTGATGCCCAACACTTTTATAAACTCCCAGGGTATTTTTACTTAGCGAATGATAACTTGTATTACAAGCAACTATAACCGAACCGAAGGCATTTTTACCCGCACTTCAAGGTAAGAATGCCGCAAATTCAATCAAATATTCTTTACATTTTATTTGACAATTTGAACAACGAGCTAAAGCCAGGAAGACTCTAAAAGTTTTCAGCAGTCCCCATGAGATGAGTTAGCTTCGCTCCCCTCCGCTCCCCTCGATTAGTCTTGCGTTAAGTTTTGTTAAAAAAGAACTAAAACTCTTGACTTTTGTGCATTTCTAGGTTTTTTATGCTCGTTATTAAAGAGGCACTCTATCAATTTTTAACAATTGTAAAGATCCAAATTTAACTAGGTAAACAGCACTATAATTTTTGATAACAACTCCTCAGACACCAACATGGCCCTAAAAAACCATGAAAAAATGAGGTGACTGGGGAGTTGTCACCAAAACCCATGCCAAAACGAGGAATACCTTTTGGCAGAAAAGAGGGGTTAGTTTGGCCCCTCAAACTGCAAAGTTAAGTAATATAACAAAAGCTTGCAGAAAGTTCTGATAATTAGTTAAAAAGATTATCAGAAGCGAATATCAAACATTAATTCGGTTCACAATTGTCTTACGCACAGGAGAGTCTTCATGACCAAAAGTCCTCCAGAGCGCAAGGTGAAGGTAGTGGTAGATAAGGATCCCGTAACAACCTCATTCGAGAAGTGGGGCAAACCGGGTCACTTTGACCGCACCCTAGCCAGAGGTCCAAAAACCACCACCTGGATTTGGAATCTCCACGCAGACGCTCACGACTTTGATAGTCATACCAGCGACTTAGAAGACGTATCACGCAAAATCTTCAGCGCTCACTTTGGCCATCTGGCCGTTATCTTTATTTGGTTAAGTGGAGCTTACTTCCACGGCGCCAAGTTTTCCAACTATGAAGCTTGGTTGACAGATCCCATCGGAATTAAACCAAGCGCCCAAGTAGTATGGCCCATCGTGGGTCAAGACATATTAAACGCTGATGTTGGTGGCGGCTTCCACGGTATTCAAATCACCTCGGGGCTGTTCCATGTTTGGCGTGCTTCAGGCATAACCAACGAATTCCAGCTATATTGCACTGCGATCGGTGCATTAGTAATGGCAGCTTTGATGCTATTTGCTGGTTGGTTCCATTATCACAAAAAGGCTCCCAAACTGGAATGGTTCCAGAACGTGGAGTCAATGATGAACCACCACCTAGCAGGGTTATTAGGTCTAGGTTGCTTGTCTTGGGCAGGCCACCAGATTCATGTATCGCTGCCAATCAATAAGCTGCTGGATGCTGGAGTTGCACCACAAGATATTCCCCTGCCTCACGAGTTCATATTGAACAAATCGTTGATGGCAGAGTTGTATCCTAGTTTTGCAAAAGGGCTAACGCCATTCTTCACTTTGAACTGGGCAGAATACTCAGACTTTCTGACCTTCAAAGGCGGCTTAAACCCACAAACAGGAAGCTTGTGGTTGTCGGACACGGCGCACCATCACTTGGCTTTAGCAGTGCTGTTTATAGTAGCTGGCCACATGTACCGGACAAACTGGGGCATTGGTCACAGCATGAAGGAAATCCTAGAGGCTCATAAAGGTCCATTCACTGGAGAAGGACACAAAGGCCTGTATGAAATCCTGACTACTTCTTGGCACGCACAGCTAGCCATCAACCTGGCAATGATGGGTTCTCTGAGCATCATAGTTGCCCATCACATGTATGCAATGCCACCATATCCCTACATTGGGATAGATTACCCAACTCAGCTATCCCTATTCACCCACCATATGTGGATTGGAGGATTCCTGATAGTTGGTGCCGGCGCTCACGCCGCAATCTTCATGGTGCGCGATTACGATCCGGCCAAAAACGTTAACAACTTATTGGATCGGGTAATCCGTCACCGGGATGCAATTATTTCCCACTTGAACTGGGTGTGCATATTCTTAGGCTTCCACAGCTTCGGATTGTACGTTCACAACGATACAATGCGTGCCTTTGGTCGTCCCCAGGATATGTTCTCGGATACGGGGATTCAACTACAGCCAGTTTTCGCACAGTGGATTCAAAACATACACGCTCTGGCTCCTGGAAATACCGCACCTAACGTACTCTCATCCGTAAGTCCAATTTTTGGCGGCGATGTAGTAGCAGTAGGCGGCAAGGTAGCCATGATGCCAATGACGCTTGGTACGGCGGACTTTATGGTTCACCACATCCACGCCTTCACCATTCACGTTACAGCTTTAATCCTCCTTAAGGGTGTCCTGTATGCCCGTAGCTCTCGCTTAATTCCTGACAAGAGCGAATTAGGCTTCCGCTTCCCTTGCGACGGTCCAGGTCGCGGCGGTACCTGTCAGGTATCTGCTTGGGACCATGTGTTCTTAGGTCTGTTCTGGATGTACAACTCCCTGTCAATTGTGATTTTCCACTTTAGCTGGAAGATGCAGTCTGATATGTGGGGAACAGTAGCAGCAGACGGAAGCGTGGATCACATCACTTACGGCAACTTTGCTCAAAGTGCAATAACTATTAACGGTTGGTTGCGCGACTTCCTGTGGGCGCAAGCTTCTCAGGTACTGAACTCTTATGGTTCGGCACTGTCTGCTTACGGTTTGATGTTCTTAGGGGCTCACTTCGTTTGGGCCTTTAGCTTGATGTTCTTGTTCAGCGGTCGCGGCTACTGGCAAGAGCTGATCGAATCCATTGTTTGGGCGCATAATAAATTAAAAGTAGCCCCAGCAATTCAGCCACGAGCTCTGAGCATCACTCAAGGTCGTGCAGTGGGGGTAGCCCACTATCTCTTAGGAGGAATTGGCACAACTTGGGCGTTCTTCTTAGCTCGAATAATTTCAGTAGGATGAGACCTAAATAAGGTTTAAGATATTTGATGGGGGGTTGATTTTTCCTCAATCCTCCATCCCATCTAAAATCTCCAGTAAACCGCGATACTTGCTCGCTATTTCAAGCTCGCTATTTCAAGAGAAGTTTTATGGCCACAAAATTCCCAAAATTTAGCCAAGACCTGGCTGCAGACCCGACAACACGTCGGATCTGGTACGGGATTGCCACTGCCCATGACTTTGAAACCCACGATGGCATGACAGAAGAAAATCTTTACCAAAAGATTTTTGCTTCTCACTTCGGTCATCTGGCAATCATTTTCCTCTGGACTTCAGGCAGCCTGTTCCACGTTGCTTGGCAAGGCAACTTTCAAGAGTGGGTTAAAGATCCTCTAAACGTGCGTCCCATCGCCCACGCGATTTGGGATCCGCAATTCGGAAAGGCAGCAGTAGATGCCTTCACCCAAGCGGGTGCTTCTAACCCAGTTGACATCGCATACTCTGGTGTTTACCACTGGTGGTACACCATCGGTATGAGGACCAATAACGACCTCTACCAGGGTTCGATCTTCCTGCTAGTATTAGCATCTTTGATGCTGTTTGCAGGTTGGTTGCACCTCCAGCCGAAGTATCGTCCCAGCTTGGCTTGGTTCAAAAATGCTGAATCTCGCCTTAACCACCACTTGGCAGGGCTGTTCGGCGTTAGCTCTTTGGCTTGGACGGGTCACTTGGTTCACGTTGCGATTCCAGAATCTCGCGGACAGCACGTTGGTTGGGATAATTTCCTGACTACTCTGCCACACCCTGCGGGTTTGGGTCCGTTCTTTACGGGTAACTGGGGAGTTTACGCTCAAAACCCAGATACAGCGCAACACGTCTTCGGTACGTCACAAGGTGCAGGAACAGCAATTCTGACATTCTTGGGCGGTTTCCACCCTCAAACCGAGTCTCTGTGGCTGACGGATATGGCTCATCACCATTTGGCGATCGCGGTCATCTTCATCGTCGCCGGTCACATGTACCGGACTCAGTTCGGTATCGGTCACAGCATCAAAGAAATGCTGGACTCGAAAGCCGGCTTGGTTGGTGGTAAGAGCGAAGGTCAATTCAACCTGCCTCACCAAGGACTGTACGAAACTCTGAACAACTCCCTTCATTTCCAACTGGCATTGGCTCTAGCCTCTTTAGGGGTAATTACCTCTCTGGTGGCGCAGCATATGTACGCCATGCCGCCTTACGCTTTCATCGCCCGAGATTACACCACAACGGCGGCACTTTATACCCACCACCAGTACATCGCTGGTTTCATCATGGTAGGTGCTTTCGCCCACGGTGCTATTTTCTTGGTACGGGATTACGATGCAGAGCAGAACAAAGGCAACGTGTTGGATCGGGTGTTGAATCACAAAGAAGCAATCATCTCTCACTTGAGTTGGGTTTCTCTGTTCTTAGGCTTCCACACTCTCGGTCTGTACGTCCATAACGATGTTGTGGTCGCTTTCGGTACTCCCGAAAAACAAATCCTCATCGAACCAGTGTTTGCTCAGTTCGTTCAAGCTTCTTCGGGTAAAGCCCTGTATGGCATGGACGTGCTGTTGTCGAACCCCGATAGCATTGCTGCTACTGCTTGGCCTAACTACGGTAACGTTTGGTTGCCCGGCTGGCTGGATGCTATTAACAGCGGAACAAATTCTCTGTTCTTAACCATCGGTCCTGGCGATTTCTTGGTACACCACGCGATCGCTCTGGGCTTGCACACCACTACTTTGATTCTGGTAAAAGGCGCTTTAGATGCCCGTGGTTCCAAACTAATGCCCGATAAGAAAGACTTCGGCTACGCATTCCCTTGCGATGGCCCCGGTCGTGGAGGCACCTGCGATATCTCTGCTTGGGACTCCTTCTATCTGGCTATGTTCTGGATGTTAAACACCCTGGGCTGGTTAACTTTCTACTGGCACTGGAAGCATCTGTGCGTCTGGCAAGGTAACGTGGCTCAGTTCAATCAGTCTTCTACTTACCTGATGGGCTGGTTCCGCGACTACCTCTGGCTGAACTCTTCTCAGCTAATCAACGGTTACAACCCATTCGGTACGAATAACCTTTCTGTCTGGGCTTGGATGTTCCTCTTCGGACACCTGGTTTGGGCTACCGGTTTCATGTTCCTCATCTCTTGGCGGGGTTACTGGCAAGAGCTGATCGAAACTCTCGTCTGGGCTCACGAGCGCACTCCTCTGGCTAACCTAGTTAGCTGGAAGGACAAGCCCGTTGCTCTGTCAATCGTTCAAGCTCGTGTAGTTGGTCTGGCTCACTTCACTGTGGGTTATATCTTGACTTACGCGGCCTTCCTAATTGCCTCTACTGCCGGGAAGTTCGGTTAATCAATCTAGATTGACTGATGCCTGGTCTGTTAGGTAGTTAAAAAAACCTCCTGCCTTCGGGTGGGAGGTTTTTCTTTTTGTTAGTTGTCAGTTGTTAGTTGTTAGTAGGCAGAAACGATCGCCTTTATTTGATAAATTAATAAGTAGTCGTGCCAAATTATTTCAACAAAAATTTGGTCGCGGACGGGTCGGGTATTAACGCTAATTCGGCACCCCGAGGATTAATGTCCAACAATTATTAATTATTAATTATTAATTATTAATTACTTAAGGCAATTTCACTATTAAATTAATATTTATCTATTTATTATGCGCAAACTCTACGAAGGTAAAGCCAAAATCGTCTATGCAACCGAGGAGCCAGAAGTATTGCTAACCCACTTCAAAGACGATGCCACAGCCTTCAACGCTCAGAAACGGGGCACCATCGCCGAAAAAGGTCAAATAAACTGCACTATCTCCAGCCGCCTATTTCAACTACTAGAGGCCAAAGGCATCCCCAACCACTTCATAGACTGCCCCGCCCCGAACCAAATGCGAGTCCGACGGGTAAACATCGTGCCAGTGGAAGTCATCGTTAGAAATATTGCAGCCGGCAGTCTTTGCAAGCAAACGGGCATTGCCGAAGGGACGCCGATAGAACCGACTATCGTCGAATACTGCTATAAAAACGACAGCTTGGGAGATCCTCTTTTAACTCGCGATCGCCTCCTCCTCCTAAAACTAGCCTCACCCGAACAACTAGACCAACTAAAAAGCTTCGCCCTACAAATAAACGACATTCTCACCGACTTCTTTAACCAGTGCGGCATTACCCTAGTGGACTTCAAGCTAGAATTTGGTATCGACGGCCAGGGCAATCTCATCCTCGCCGACGAAATCAGTCCCGACACTTGCCGACTCTGGGACCAATCCCAAACGGATCCCAAACAACGAGTAATGGACAAAGACCGCTTCCGCAAGGACTTAGGCAACATAGAATCGGCCTATCAACAAGTCCTAGAGCGAATTATGGCAAAGTAAATTTATAAATTTACCGTGCAGTGGTATAATTGCCAAATTTATTTGCGATACTAAATTGGGCATCCCTATAGTCAACCAACCTGCTTTAGTTGAAGTAAAATCTCGACTGGAAGCTATTTTTTAATAGCAAATTTTCAAACCGTAGTGGTGTGTGGATTTAATTAACAAAAAAACGATATGCGCTTATCTCCCGTGTTGGTGGCAGTTTTGGCTACCTCAATCAATTTAGGACTATCCGATGCGGCATCATCCCAGAGTGCCGATGCCACTAGAAGAGCCGAACTATCTGAAGGGCCAGGCAATCCTAGCCTCAAAGAAAAACCTGCGGAGGGCGACAACAAATTGCAAGAAGCTCTCAGCGTCGCTAGCGTCCCAGAGTCAGTATTGAAAAGTTTAATGATAGAGGGACAAGGGCCAGCAGCAGGAGCCGGAGACTCAGAACAGGCCCAGTCCGAGGTCGCTCAGTTCCCCGGGGAATCGACGGGGGGAAGCGAACCCCAAGTGCTGGTAGCAGAAGTCTTCGTTTTAGGAGTAGAAGGAGAACTAGAAGATCTAGTTTACCAAGTCATCAGCACCCAACCAGGACGCACCACTACTCGATCGCGACTGCAAGAAGATATTAACGCTATCTTTGCTACCGGCTTCTTCCAAAACGTCCGCGCGACACCCTTGGATACTCCATTGGGGGTGCGGATAACCTTCGAGGTGGAACCGAACCCGGTACTGCGTTCGGTAGCTGTAGAAGGGGGCCAAGCTCTGCCAGAGTCAGTAATAGAATCCGCCTTCGACGGGCAATACGGCAGCATCCTCAACCTGCGCACCTTTCAAGGGGGAGTAGAAGAGATTAACGAGTGGTATCAAGAAAACGGCTATGTGTTGGCGCAAGTAGTGGGGGCTCCAGAAGTAGGGGATGATGGCATCGTAACTCTAGAGGTAGCCGAAGGTGAAATAGAGGATATCCAGGTCCGCTTTCTCGATTCCGATGGAGAACAAACCGACGAAGATGGCAATCCCATAAAAGGTCGCACTCGGGAATTTATTATTACTCGGGAAGTAGAACTGGAAGTGGGGGATGTGTTTAACCGAGAAATAGCAGAAAGCGATCTCAGGCGGGTATTTAATTTAGGGATCTTTGAAGACGTGCGCTTGGGATTGGAACCGGCACCGGACAATCCTAATAAAGCTATTGTAATTGTGAATGTTATCGAGAGGAGTACCGGTTCTCTGGCTTTGGGTGGTGGCGTGAGTTCCGCTAGCGGTTTGTTTGGAACGGTGAGCTACCAGGAGCAAAATTTGGGGGGTAACAATCATAATTTAGGGGCGGAAGTGCAGGTCGGCGAGCGGTTGTTGCTGTTGGATTTCAGCTTTACGGATCCTTGGATTGCAGGGGATCCTTACCGTACTTCTTATACTGTTAATGCTTTTAGAAGGCGATCGATTTCGGTGATTTTTGATGGGGGAGAGCGAGAAGTAGAACTTGCTAATGGCGATCGCCCCAGGGTAGTCCGTACTGGTGGTGGAGTTAGTTTTATTCGTCCGTTGAGCCGAAATCCTTTTGTGCGGGCTGAGTGGACGGCTTCTCTCGGGCTGCGCTACGAACGGATTGCCATCCAGGATAGCGACGGGGATGTTGTTGCTAGAGACGAATTGGGTAACAAGTTGAGCATTGATAGTTCTGGGGAAGACGATCTGCTGACGGTGCAATTCGGTATTGCCAACGATAGCCGCAACAGTCGCCTCCAACCTACTTCTGGAGGTTTGTTGAGGTTCGGTACGGAACAATCTATTCCTATAGGTTCGTCTGGTATTGCGCTCAATCGCCTGCGCGGCAGCTACAGTTTTTACGTTCCAGTGGAATTTACGGAGTTTTCTCCGGGATATGAGGCTTTAGCGTTTAATATTCAAGCGGGTCATATTATCGGCGATCTGCCGCCTTACGAGGCCTTTCCTCTTGGGGGGATTAATACGGTGCGCGGCTACGATCAGGGGGATTTGGCGGCGGCTAGGACTTTTGTGTTGGGAACTGTTGAGTATCGTTTTCCCCTGTTGTCGTTTCTGGGGGGTGCTTTGTTTTTTGATGCGGGTACGAGTTTTGATTCTCAAAGTAGCGTTGTGGGTAATCCTGGCGGGGCTCGGGATAAACCGGGTAGCGGTTTTGGTTATGGTGCGGGTATCCGCATTCAGTCGCCTTTGGGTTCGATTAGGGTGGATTATGGTTTGAACGATAAGGGCGATAGTCGGATTCATTTTGGAGTTGGGGAGAGTTTTTAGGTTGGTAGCGATCGCCTTTGAAGCCCCCAAAATTATTGGCGTTGCTTGCAGAGGGGCGGGTCGTCAATGCCCAAAAAACGCAGCCATAATGCAAATAATGAAGCGGCTGCATCCCGTCTTTTGCAACGCCTAATGGTCCGGCGTTCAATCTTAAACTTATGGAATCTGTCGAGAGCAACTTCACTGAAGTAGATGGCATTCGCTTTGAAACCCTAGTGCCGAAGCGGGTGTTAGTGCTGCCTAAAAGAAGCTTAATTGAGAAACTTTCATACATAAGACGGCATTTCTTCGCGCCACCGCTGCACCCATCTCCAGGCTATCCCGTGCAAATAGGGATCGGGATTACTAATAATAGCGATCGCCCTGTAAATTTTAAATTTCATTTTGCCTTATTTCCCGAAATTATTCAGGCAGAAAGCGGTGAAGCGATACCACCATTTGGAGAAGGTTGGCTTCATCCGGAACAGCCCTTAGAATCTGATTTTTGTTCGACAAAACCCGGAGAAACTATAAGCTTTTTTTGTGAAGCAAAAATTTATTGGATTTGCGGTCAAAAATATGGAATAAGCATAATTTTTCACGAAACCACTTTTTTTTTCAAATCTTTAATAGCGGGAAAATATAAGCTAAGATTAATTTATGAAAACCAACAAAAAAACAGTTATTTTTACGATAGTTTTAAGAAAAAAACTCAAGAGATTGAAGGATTGTGGACTGGCGAAATATTAACTCCATTTGTAGATATTAGCTTGGTCGGGTTATGAGGAAAATTGGAATTACTATTGTCTGTCAAAAAAGCGTAAAATTTTGAAGTGGGGCAGAGTAAATGTGTTACAGGATTGCAAAGCGAGTTTCTGTCATACAAGCGATCGAATTACTTTTAAAAAAGAGTAGGTCGATATATAGCAATCCTAAATTGGTAGCGATATTTTAGAAACCCGGTTTCGCAGAAGAAACCCGGTTTCTGGCCTCAGAATTTTTCATAACCCCTGCACGGATTGCTATAGATAAAAAATACTAATATTACTGAGTATATTTTTTAATGAAGATGATGCTAATCTAATTGTAATGGCCCGGCGTTCAATCTTAAACATTAGGAATCTGTCGAGAGCAACTTCACTGTTACTGGTGGGGTCCGGTTTGAAACTATAGTACCAAAGCGAATTTGGATTATCCCGCTCCAGAATAATGTCGAGTAGGACATCAAAGTGACTAAAATATCCTCCGCAATGAGCCTAACTAACCGTGCTTGACGGTGGAAAAATTGAGAGGTTAAGCAAAATGACATCGGAACAATCCTTGAATAACAATACCTCGGAAGCTGATGGGATTCTTTTAGAAATATAGGAACCAGAGGAGATCGTATTGCCTATTCCAGAAAAAAAAACACTAGCACATACGTCTTTTAGATTATGCCTTCGCTTGACTAATCAGACATTAAGAGCTTGGAAATTTAAGAGCGATCGCATAATTACTCCAGAACTGGTAGCAGCGGGCGGTCAAGTTTTTAAAAGAAAATTAACTACCTACGAACCAGAAATTTATAAGGATAATTGGGTGAATAAAATAATCGATTTTATCTCGAAAACAATCGATTATTTTAGGAAAATAGATGCTTCGTGGGTGCATCCTCAAAGAGCGATGTCTATCTCCATCCAAGCCCAAATTTGTTGGTACGGGGATTCCCTACAGCTACAGTTGTCAGCTCGTAGCTCTCCATCTCTGAATGACTCATTTCACTTCTGGGTTTTTGAGGGATTAAAACTAGGAAATTATCGACTAAAATTCAGCACTGAATCTGGCAGAAAAACTCAAGTAAAGCAGGGTATAAAGAGTAAAGAAAGGAAAGGCGATCGCTTAACAACATCTTATGTAAATCTACGCTTAGTTGAAGTTACAAAACTGAATGACAAAGCAATAGAAGTAGATGACATTTGCTTTCAAGCTCTAGTGCCAGAAAGAGTATTTATTTTACAAGATCAAAAAGTAGAAATACCGGTAAAGATGGGTATTCGTATTACAAATAACACTCAAACTCACTTAATTTTTCGTTTTTACAACACCTTAATTCCCGAACTGATAACTCCAAATTGGCAAAGAGTAGATAGCTCCTACAGCAGCAATATTCTGAAAACTCAATTAACATCTGATTTCCTTTTAGCAATGCCAAAAGAAAGTGTGACTTTCTTTCCTCATGCCAAATTAATTGGGAGGAAAGATGACCTATGGAGACTCAAAATAGCTAGAGGAGATGGAGGATATTGGTATTTTAACAATCTCAAAGCAGGTAAATATTGGCTTCGGTTCGCATATAAAAACTCAGATGCAGAAACAAGAGTATATAACGAAAATACTAAAAAAATAGTGTCGGTCGAAAATCTATGGAGAGGTATGGTGTTAGTACCTTTTGTTGAGTTATGTTTTAGAAAAACGATTTTTTATAAAAATTAAACAATTGTCAACCTATGAAACCTTTCGAGACTAAATTTACTGAAGCAAATAATATCCGTTTTGAAACTCTGATATCGGAACCCGTTTTGACTATCCCTCCTCAAAAAATTGATGCTCGTACTTCTGTCGAGTTTGGGATTAGGGTAATAAATCTCTCGCCTAATTCTTACCGCTTTATTTTCTTTTATTTGCGACCTGAAATTGTTACCGCAGATGGGAAAAAAGTTAAAACAAGCGGCGGCATAAATGCCCACCGTTCTCCGTTAGCAGATGATTTTGTTTTGCTAAAACCAGGAGACAGTGTCACTTCGTTTATCAACGCTCAACTCTTTTGGTCTCTCGAACCATTCGTACCTAAAGAGTATGCCAAGCAACTCGTACTTCAAGGCCGGAATAAGTTAGGTTTCGTCTGGAGTTTCTTAGGTTTGAAACGGGATACTTATCTAGTTCGGTTCCCATACGAAAATCGAAGCTCTACGAAAAAAGTAGATGTCAGCGAGGACGCTCTAAAAGAGAAAGAAGTCGATCTCAATGAGGAAACCATAGAAGAGATTTTGGTAGTGGGTTAGAAGTAGTGACGGTCTCATAAGCCCGAAAAAGATAAAGATTTATTATAATGATGAATAAAATTCCAAATAGCTCCAATATGATTGTCTAACTTTTTAGAAAAAGAT
>JAXHVR010000101.1:0-16186 GCA_034189005.1 Cyanobacteriota bacterium
GGTTTTTTGAAAAAACCTGGTTTCTCAGATATTATGACGGATTTTTCGGTAGGACAGAAAATTGCTATAATCCACCATAATTCTACTTATTTAATCTTCGGTAAATAAACGATCGTATCTCGATATTCGTCTTCAAATGATGCCTCGGCAATAAAAGTTAGCTCGTTAATATTTTCGCCAATACTTATGTTTTCGCCGAGAGTAAAAATCCCGGGAACGTGACGACCTTCCCTAATATGGTCTATTAAATGACCGGGCATAGATGCGCGGTTATTTGTTACTAAAACAAAGTCATATTCTTCGCACCAATAGAGAATTTCAGGGTCTAAAGTTCCTCTGGGAGGAGCTAATGGTTCCCCAACTACCCATATAATTATATCGGGATTGCGCCGATTAATTTCGTTTTTGTAAACGGGATCTACATTTTCATCCAACAGATATTTGAGACTCATTGGTTTTCCTTTTTGCTTCTCGTTCCGCTTTTAATTTCCTCAACCGAACTATACCCGGCGGTGGGTTTAATTCTTGTGCTTTGCGTTGCTGATGGCTCCACTCTAACCAGTCGGCAATATATTTGCTTACCGCTTCTTTATTGTGCAAATAATAAAGAATAGTAGCATAAACTTGTTCCAAGGAAACTGAGGGATAATTTTTTGCAATTTCCTCCGGCGTGCGGGAGCGATGGATGAAGTCATAAAGGATAGTTTCTATACCTACCCTCGTGCCTTTGAGTCGAATATCGTCCGGTCTTTGAAAGTCGAAATAGTCTTCTAATTGCATGGATTTATTGTCCTTAAATCGCAGATTAATTTAAAGTTTAAGTTCGATTATAGCACGGCACGGATTTTGAAGTGGAGCGATCGCCTCTAATCTAATTCTTCTTCTGCTGCTATGGGGCGCTTGTTCGTAGTAATCGCTTTAGCGATTGATATAGATAAATCGCTAAAGCGATTACTACGAACTTTTGCTTTACCCAACCATTTTAGCTGCGCAGCGCATGGGGAAGGAGGGGCGCACCGCCCCTCACCAAAGCCAAAGCATTCCCTACTTACGACGAATAAAATGCCCCCAAACATTGCCATCGGGACCGGAAACCCGATTTAGATAGGAAAAAGGATAAAACAAGCGACGACCGTTAGTATCGGCATAACCGGTCAAGGCATCTCCCCAAGGATCGTGAACGATATAACCAGTTGGGGTGTATCCGATCGCCGTGACAATATGACCGCTGGCAGTAAAATCCCCCGGCAACACCACCGGGCGGCGGTTCATTAACTCCGCATCCACCTCAGCCCAGGTACGGGTGGTACTAAAGCTAG
Source organism: Cyanobacteriota bacterium (assembly GCA_034189005.1). Taxonomy (GTDB): domain Bacteria; phylum Cyanobacteriota; class Cyanobacteriia; order Cyanobacteriales; family Microcoleaceae; genus CALKCV01. The sequence goes on from JAXHVR010000101.1 coordinate 1,320, forward strand.
TTTCATAGCCGTAAGCCCGAATTAATGCTGATAAAACGCTGTGATCCATTTGCGACCCCTGACCGTAATTGCGGAAACACCACTCCAACAACTCGTCCTCCAACTGACCGCCCCACCTCGATCGCTCCCCATAATAATACAGAACCATCGCAATGGTAGTCACGTTGCAAGTGGACCAATAAAAGCGAGGATTATCTAATTGAGAAAAATAGGGAACGCTCAACTCCACCACCTTGGGAATGGGATCGAAAGTTTTGCCCCCTCGCTGGAACAGAACATCACCGGGAAGCAAATAACCCGTATTGCCGAAACCAGGAAACTGCTCGCTAGTCGAAACCTTAACGTGATTGCCTTCGAGGGCGTAACTGTACACTCCATAAACCCGACCCACGGGCAAACTGACCTTCTCGGAATCGTTTAACTGCCTCTCGTCCGTCGGTTCCTTCTTTAAAAACGTGCTTTGGCGAATGGTAGCCGTTATGGCATCGGGGTTGTAGAGAATCTCCTCGTCAAACTTCTTAATTTGAACGTGACGCCAGTAAACATATCCCACATTGCCGAAACCGGGAATAGACTCGCCGAGAGTAACCCGAAAATGACCCCTGGTGGAAGCATAACCCGTAATCCTGTAATTTTCTCCCAGCAGCAACTCCACCTTTGCATTTTCCGCAAGAGTCGAAGAATCTTCCGGCGCAGCTTTCATAAACGTCCTCTGAACCACCAGCATCTTAGCGCTGATATTAGTATCGGGAACGTCGGCAAAATCAAAAATTAACGGCTTAGAACCCTTACTCAACTCCACATGGGGCTGATAAAAATAGCCAAAATTGCCAAAAGGAGCGATCGCCTCATCTAGCAACACCTTAAGATGAGCCCCTACCAAACCATACTTGCGCACCTTAAAAGTTTCACCCGCCGGCACCGTAAACTTTTGTTGTTGGTTCAGACTGCCGCTATCCCTCGGCGACACCTTAAACAAAGTCTCCTTAACCACCTGCAGTTTCAAATCTTCCCCGGGCATCAGGTCGTCAGTGGTGACGTTGATATTAATTACCTTACTCTCCACCGTCTTGCCCTTACTATCCGTTACTTTCAGTCGCAACCAGCGAGGACCAGTCAGATAAAAGCCGTTCTTTAAATTCGCCTCCCAAGTACCCGCCGCGCGATCGACCTCCAGAAGCAAAGGATACTTATCCTCAGCGATAAAAGTAACGTTGCTGCCGCTAGCAGGATTAAACCTGCCCCTGAGAACTACCGGTTGCTGCACCAGAATTTCCGTCGGCCCTTCATAAATAAGCTCGCTAATGGTAGCCAAAGATTGACTGTTAGCCAGCAATTGGACGAAATCGGGATACAAATAACCCCGGTTGCCAAAATAAGGCAAATTTTCCGTCAGAGTAACTTTCATGTGTCGGTCTTCGTAGGCGTAGCTGGATACTCCGTAAGTCATGCCCGCCGGCAAAGTTACCATTTCTTCCGGTTTGAGGAAAGCTTCATCTATGGCCAGCCGTTTCAAGACCGTATCGTTGAGAACCCGGATAGCAGTGGTTTGTTGGTTAAATTTCACTATCTCCCCGCGATCGACAATTTCCACTCGATCGGAAGGGACATAGCCGCTATCGCCAAATCCCAGAATAGGCTGAGTCAGGGAAACTCGGAAATGGTCGCCAATAGGGGCATAGCCGCGAATTAGGTAAGTTTCTCCAGCACCGAGCTCTGCTTGTTCGTCCGGGCGAAGTTGGAGGTTATCTTCTGGTTTTACTTTAATATTAGTCTTATTTTTCACCCACAGCAGTTGAGTGCCAGGCGGCGTTGGGGGTAAGTCTGCGGAGTTAAAGTAGAGAATTTTTGCCCCTTTAGTTAATTGTACTTGTTGGGCGTTGAAATAGCCAAACTTGCCAATGGGTGCAATTAAACTGCCGAGCTCCACCTGGAGGTAGTCATCGACGATCGCGTAATTATTAACTCTATAGGTCTGACCGGTCGGCACTAAGACCTTTTCTTCCGCAGTCAAACCATCGGGGGCGTTCGCGGAGCGTTGCGGATGCAAAATCGCCTTTTCTTGAAACAAAGTATCTGCTAGGGTAGTTAAGATCGACGACGGTTTACTCGGACCCGGTGCCGTGCTAACTTTAAAACTAATTATTTCTCGTTCCAAAATCCTGCCGTTGCGATCGACTCCCGTCATTAGGAACCACCGAGAATTACCCGCCCCGTTAAATCCTCTCTCTAGAATGACGTGCCAAAGCCCCCTCTGAGGATTGTGGGTAACGCCCAAAGGATATTTTCCTTCCGCTACTAGAGAAACTGTTTTGACTTGCTCTGGGTCGTAGCTGCCCGAGATAGTTGTCGGTTGCAGCAGCAAAAATTCTTTCGGACCGAAATATGTAACAAGTTTGGTTGTCATAGTTTTAGCTAAAGATATTGGTAGAAGCCAGTGGGAGTGCATCGCCCGAGTCAAAAAACCCAAAAATAAATGGTTTTTGTTAGCGGTTAGGGAGTAGCCAAAAAATAAAGTACCAGTCCCTTGTAGGTTGGGTGGAGTGAAACGCAACCCAACATCGGTATGTTATTAAATTCCTAGTCCCTTAGTTGTTCTGAGTTTGTCACGAAAGCAAATATCAGTCTCATCCGCCAGTGGCCTTTGTAAATCCGGATCCCTCGAAAAGCGCAAAAGCCGCGTTTCCTCCGTAAGTAGTCGCGGCCGGCGCAGAATTTCAACAAAAATTTGGTCGCGGACGGTGGCTGTATTAACGGTAATTCGGCCTTCAGAGGATGAATGTCCAACAATTATTAATTATTAATTATTAATTATTAATTACTTAGCATCGATTTTACAGCCCAGAAGAAAGCCGCCACCTTAAATCTTTTTTAGGGTGGCGGATGGTAGAAAAAGCAATATTTAAAATTCGGGGCAGTGACGGCCCCAGCTTAATTAACCTATTGCTGCCAAAATATCTTTGGCGTGGCTGTCGGTTTTCACCTTCTCATCTACTAATGTGATGGCACCTTCGCCGTTAATGACGTAACTAACGCGCTTGGAATAACCGCCACCATCGACATCGTAGGCTTTGGTAATAGAACCATCAACATCTGCTAATAATTGGAAAGGCAGGCCATATTTTTCCGTAAAGGCTTTGTGGGATGCCTCGTCATCCTGGCTGACTCCCAAGACGACTATTTCTTTGCCTTGATATTCCGCATAGTTGTCCCGGAAGCTTTGGGCCTCTTTGGTGCAACCGGGGGTGTCGTCTTTGGGATAGAAGTACATCACCACGGTTTTACCCGCAAAGTCCGATAGAGATACTGTTTCGCCGTTGGTGTTCTTGGTGGTGAAGCTGGGAGCTTTCGTGCCTACTGCTAAGACCATTGTTTCTGTTTCCTCTTTTTGCGATTCGAGTTTTATTCTTTACTTCAGTTATTTTAGGTTTATTAGGCATCTTGCCAATCTATCTAAAATCTAAATTTAAAAATCAGAATTTGAGATGATCCCTGTAGAGTCCCAAGAGATTAAATCCATCGAATATCCCCAAGCTACCGTGGTGCGAGCAGAACGAGCTTTGCGCTGTTCGCCGTTTAAACTAAAGTTATTTGAGACCATGGCGAACCAAAGCGTCGAATTGGGGGCGATCGCTTCTACGGAAGGCCTCCAAAATGGCTACACGCGATCGCCTACCTCCGAACTGGCCGTGGAAAATTACCTCCTCTGGTCCATTCAAGTAGGCCTATTGCGGCGAGAGGTGGACGGACAAGGAATTACGGATAGCTTTCGCCTCACTCCCCTGGGCCGCCTATTAATAGACAAATGGCAAACCCAAGGACAATGGCCAGCCCCTACGTTTGGCGATCGCCTGTATCATTTTATTAACCGTCGGTTCCGATTGCCTTTTTAGCAATTAATAATTAACAATTAATAATTAATAATTGTTAATTGCCGATAGACCAATTTTTAATACCCAAAATCCATGGTGCAAAACAAACAACGATCGCTGCAAAAAAACCAATTGTTAATTGTTAATTGTTAATTGTTAATTATTATGAAAGCCATAATGGTTGTGGGAACTACTTCCCATGCAGGAAAATCTTTAATAACCAGTTCGATTTGTAGAATATTGGCGCGAAAAGGTATCCGCGTCGCTCCCTTTAAAGGTCAAAATATGGCATTAAATTCTTATGTCACTGCTAATGGGGGAGAAATAGGCTACGCACAAGCAGTGCAAGCTTGGGCGGCGGGAGTTTCTCCCTCTATAGAAATGAACCCAATTTTATTAAAGCCCCAGGGAGATATGACTTCCCAAATTATTTTAAAAGGGCGTCCTGCGGGAGTAGTAAAAGCGTCGGAATATTATGAAAAATTCTTCGATATCGGCTGGCAAAGCATTCAAGAATCTTTGGCAATTTTAGGAGCAGAATTTGATGTAATTGTTTGCGAAGGGGCGGGGAGTCCTGCGGAAATTAATCTCAAACATCGAGATTTAACTAATATGCGAGTAGCCAAACATTTGAATGCGGATACTTTGCTGGTAGTAGATATCGATCGCGGCGGTGCTTTTGCTCATGTAGTCGGAACTTTAGAACTGCTAGAACCAGAGGAGAGAAAATTAATAAAAGGAGTAGTTATTAATAAATTCCGAGGGCAGCGATCGATCTTAGAACCGGGCATTAAATGGTTGGAAGAAAGAACGGGGATACCCGTATTAGGAGTGATTCCCTGGATAGATGAAGTTTTCCCCGCCGAAGATTCTGTTAGTTTATTAGAACGTCGTTCTAGTAAGGACAAAACCGACCTGAATATTGCCGTACTCAGACTGCCTAGAATTTCTAACTTCACGGACTTCGATGCCCTAGATGCAGAACCAACTGTAACTGTTAAATATCTTCAACTTAAAGACAATCTAGGCTATCCCGATGCGGCGATTATTCCCGGTTCTAAAACTACCATTGGCGATATGTTACAACTGAAAAAAACAGGTATGGACGAGGAGTTGAAAAAATATTTAGAAGCCGGGGGAACGGTGATGGGAATTTGCGGCGGTTTTCAAATGTTGGGTCAAACTTTAGTCGATGCCGATGGCATGGAAGGTCAGCCAGGAACATATAAAGGATTGGGATTTTTGCCTATTAAAACTTTTCTTGGTTCAAAGAAGATTACTCGCCAGCGACAGGTAATAGCTAGTTATCCCCTAGCAGGTTTGCCAGTGGAGGGTTATGAAATTCATCACGGTCGAACTCAATTATTAGAGAACACCGACGATATTGTACCTTTATTTGATGACCCTGGTTTGGGTATTGTCAATACAGCTACATCGGTTTTAGGTAATTACCTACACGGTATTTTTGATAACGGTCCTTGGCGGCGTTCTTGGTTGAATTTTTTGAGGAAAAAGCGGGGGTTAGATGTTTTGCCTACTGGTATTTCTAATTATCGAGAACAGCGAGAGGCGATTTTAAATTCCGTGACAGATTCCGTGGCAGAACATTTAGATTTAGATAGGATAATTAATAATTAATAATTAACAATTAATAATTAACAATTAACATTTTGCTCCCTATGAAAATTAAATTTTTACCCGATAATATTACCGAAGAAGCTGAGGCTGGAGAACCTCTTTTGGAAGTAGCCCATCGCGCCGGGGTTAATATTCCGACCGGTTGTTTGATGGGCCATTGTCACGCCTGCGAGGTGGAGGTTGATGGTGGCGAGACTATTTGTGCTTGCATCTCTGCCGTACCACCGGGAAAAGAGGAAATGACTGTTAATCTTTACATCGATCCCATTTGGTGAGTTTTACGAACCGGCTTGCTACAAACCAGGCGGTTGAATTTTGTTACAATTTGTAACGAAACTGAAAAAGGAATTATAGAGAATGCGGGTTGCGATCGCAGGAGCAGGACTGGCAGGCATGGCCACGGCAGTAGAACTGGCCGATGCCGGACATGAAATCGAAATCTTTGAATCTCGTCCCTTCGTGGGAGGAAAGGTCGGAAGTTGGGTAGATGCCGAGGGCAACCATCTGGAAATGGGGTTGCACGTCTTCTTCGGTTGCTACTACCAACTATTTGACTTAATGAAAAAAGTAGGGGCCATCGATAACCTCCGCCTCAAAGAACACAGACATATCTTCGTCAACAAGGGCGGCAAACTAGGAGAACTAGATTTTCGCTTCCCCACCGGGGCGCCCTTCAACGGCTTAAAAGCCTTCTTCACCACATCTCAGCTATCTTTGCAAGATAAACTTCAGAACTCCCTCGCTCTAGGCATCAGTCCCATCGTTCGAGGTTTAGTTGACTTCGACGGGGCCATGAAAAGCATCCGCGAGTTGGACAAAGTTAGTTTTGCCGATTGGTTTAAGTCCCACGGAGGTTCCGACGGCAGCATCAAGCGGATGTGGAACCCCATAGCTTATGCCCTGGGCTTTATCGACGCGGAAAATATTTCTGCCCGCTGCATGCTGACAATTTTTCAATTTTTTGCTACCAAAACCGAAGCCTCGGTATTGCGAATGCTCGAAGGTTCCCCCAACGAATATTTGCACAAGCCCATTGTGGAATATTTAGAAGCCCGAGGGGTAAAAATCCATACCCGACGACGAGTGCGGGAAATTCAATTTGCCGAAGTCGGGGGAGAAACTCGCGTCACCGGTCTGCTGGTAGCTAGCGGCGAGACGGAAGAAACTATTACTGCAGATGCTTATGTCTTCGCAGGCGACGTGCCGGGGGTTCAACGAATCTTGCCCGAAGCTTGGCGCAAATGGCCGGAATTTGACAATATTTATAAATTAGACGCCATACCGGTGGCGACGGTGCAATTGCGCTTCGATGGCTGGGTGACGGAAATGCACGATCGCCAACAACGGGAGCAGTTAGCCAAGGCTGCGGGGCTCGATAATCTGCTCTACACTCCAGATGCCGACTTCTCCTGTTTTGCAGATTTGGCGCTGACGAGCCCGGGGGATTATTATCGCGAGGGAGAAGGTTCTCTGTTGCAATTGGTGTTGACTCCTGGAGACCCCTTTATTAAACAGAATAATGAGGCGATCGCCCATCACGTTCTAGAGCAAGTGCGGGAATTATTCCCGTCCTCCCGGGGGTTAAACATGACCTGGTATAGCGTGGTTAAGCTCGCTCAATCTCTTTATCGAGAAGCCCCGGGCATGGATCCTTACCGCCCGCCCCAAAAGACACCGGTGCCTAATTTCTTCCTCGCTGGTAGCTACACCCAGCAAGACTACATCGACAGCATGGAAGGGGCGACTATCTCCGGGCGTCAGGCGGCGGCGGCAATTTTGCAGAATATAGAAGCAATTGCTGGACCCGCTGCGGTGGCTGCAGTTTCTTAAACAGTACCAGTTCCAAGCAAGGAGGAAGAGTGTTTTACATCTAGTTTCTCAAAGCACTCTTCCTGCTTGCTTGGAAGCATTTCAATTAATAATTAAAAAAATGACAGATTGGTTAGAGCATAGCGTGCAGGTAGAGGTAGCAGTTCCCATGGAGCTTGTTTGGGGTCTGTGGTCGGATTTAGAACAGATGCCGCGCTGGATGAAGTGGATCGAATCGGTTAGAGTTGTCGAAGATAATCCAGATTTATCCAGATGGAAATTAGCAAGCGGTGGATTTAATTTTACTTGGCTCTCAAAGATAGTTAAATTAGTGCCCCAGCAGATTATTCAGTGGGAGTCTGTAGATGGTTTGCCCAATCGCGGGGCGGTTCGATTTTACGATCGCCGCGAGAGCAGCATTGTTAAATTAACTGTGGCTTACAAAATTCCCGGGATCTTGGGTCAAATTATGGACAATTTGTTTTTAGGTAATATCGTCGAATCCACCATTCAGGCGGATATGGAACGGTTTCGCGATTATGCTCTCAAGGCTCACCCTCCCTCTTAATTCTCCCGCTAAAAGATTTAGAACTGCGACGAAGGCAAAATAGAGGCCTCTTTTTAAAAGGGCGATCTAAATTAAATTGAAAATTAAAAATCGAATTAACTCCTGTAATTAACTCCTGTACTTAACTCCGGCAAAACAGCAAAAAAAAAGCTTCCAGGTATTTTCAGAAAGAAAAGCCTCCGCCAAAGTCTTATTATTTCTTGGCCAAAATAACAGGGATCGATATAAACTCGCATCCAAGTAATAATTGAGCTAACAACATAATTAAGCAATTTTGCTGAAGACCGATGGCTAGTTTTATGTTATTCTGTCACAAGTATGTAATTTTACGGGAAAAAAAGTATGAGCAAGTTCGATCGAAATGTTTGGAGTCGGTTTTTAGCGATCGCTCAACCGTATTTTTACCCCTTAGAAAAAGGGGGAGGTGGAGTGTTTTTAGGCTTGTTAGCGCTGCTGATGATATTTCTATTTGCGGCGATGTTTGTAGTAGTTAGCATCCTTACCTTGGGAAGCGAAGCGATTTTCGGCGAAGTTTTTAACGAGATCGCCCCAGGTTTAGTCGATACCGTAACAGGAATTACTGGATCGAAGTTGATATTAGTAGTTATTTTAATGCTGGCGATCCCAATAATTGCTTTTGTCTTGCACCGCAACAAAATAACGAACCGCAGTCAGCAGTGGACGATCTTAGGCTTGCTTTTGTTATTATCCCTCTCAGTAAGCGGTCTTAACGTCATTATTAGTTATGTGGGTAACTTTTTTACCACGGCATTAACGACAAAAGATGAGGATACATTTTGGCGATTTTTGTTTATCTATGCCGGGGTATTTGCACTCGGCACTCCCATCGTCGTTATTTACAGCTACACTCGGGAAAAGCTGGGGTTGTTTTGGCGAGACTGGATGACTAATAAATTTCTCGATAATTACTTGCAAGATCGAGCTTATTATGATATTAACTCCGATAGTGAAATTGACAACCCAGATCAGAGGATATCCGAAGATATAAAATCTTTTACCCGCCAAAGTTTGTCTTTTTTATTAGTTATTCTGGGGTCCGTTATAGACGTGATTTCCTTCACGGGCATTCTCTGGTCTATTTCAATTCCTTTGTCGATCTTTCTAATTATTTACGCAGCTGCAGGTACGACTGTTTCGGTTATTTTTGGGAGAAAACTAATACCTATTAACTTCAATCAACTCAGGCTAGAAGCAGATTTTCGATATGGCTTAGTTCACGTTCGCGATAATGCAGAATCTATTGCATTTTATCAAGGCGAAGGGCAAGAATTATCTCAAATTAGGCGCAGATTTGCGGAAGCTTTGCGCAACTTTAATCTGTTGATCGGCTGGCAGCGAAATGTTGATTATTTTACTACAGGCTATAGATACGCGGTTGTTATTTTGCCTTCTTTAATACTAGCTCCTATTTATTTTCAAGGCACTATTGAATATGGAGACATTACTCAAGCGGGTTTTGCTTTCAGTCAGGTTTTAGGTGCGTTTTCTTTAATAGTAAATCAAATCGATTCTTTGACCGCTTTTGCCGCTGGGATTAATCGTTTGGCTACCTTTAGAGAAGTTTTGGAGGAACCAAGAGAAATGCTGAGAGAGGGAGAAACTAAAATCGATATGGTGGTAGATTCGCCTTTGGCGCTACAGCACGTTACTTTAGAAACTCCTAACTATCAAAAGACTTTAGTTAACGATGTTTCGGTAACTGTTAGTCAGGGTGAAGGGTTATTAATTGTCGGTCAAAGTGGGGCCGGTAAGAGTTCTTTATTGCGGGCGATCGCCGGTTTGTGGAAGTCTGGAACCGGTTGTTTGGTACGACCGGAATTAGAAGAAATGTTGTTTTTGCCCCAGCGCCCTTATATGATTTTAGGCAGCCTGCGAGAACAGCTATTATATCCTAATAGCAGCGAAGATATTAGCGAAGAAGAATTGCGCCATGCTTTGAAATTAGTAAACTTAGAAGATTTGCCGGATAGAGTTGATGGTTTCGATACAGTTTTGCAGTGGGATAATATGTTGTCTTTGGGAGAACAACAGCGTCTAGCTTTTGCCCGGTTGCTCCTTACTAAACCCCGCTATGCTATTTTGGATGAGGCTACCAGCGCTTTAGATTTGCAAAACGAGGCAGAACTTTATCGGCAATTACAAGATACAAAAACAACTTTCGTCAGCGTGGGACACCGTTTGAGTTTGTTGCAATATCACCAACAAGTTCTGGAATTAAAAGGCGATTCTAAATGGGCAGTTTTATCTGCCGATGAGTATAAATCTCAAACAAGTTTAATTGGTTAATTGGGAAGGTTCGTAGGAAGGTTCGTAGCGATCGCTTTAGCGATTTTATAAAGGTTCGTAGTAATCGCTTTAGCGATTCGATCGAGGTTCGTAGTAATTGCTAAAGCGATTCGATCGAGGTTCGTAGTAATCGCTTTAGCGATTTTATACCAATTTTATCGTTCCTAATTTGCCCCCATGACTCATTTTAAATATTGATACGATGGGATAAATTAAGAAGAAGAATCGCTAAAGCGATTACTACGAACTGCCTAAGAAGAAGAATCGCTAAAGCGATTACTACGAACTGCCTAAGAAGAAGAATCGCCATTATTAATTATTAATTATTAATTAAAACGACGAACCTGGTTGTTTGAGAAATTCCGCTTCTTCTGGGGTGTTTTCCCTGCCTAATATCTCGTTTCGGTGGGGAAAGCGTCCGAATCTTTGGATTACCTGAAAGTGGCGAATGGCATACTCAATGGTAGAAGCGCTATCCGGATCCCCGGCAAGTTGCTCGAAGAGGGCGACGCATTGCTGTTGATGTATCAGGTTTTCGCTGTGTTCGTAGGGTAAATAGATAAACCACCGCTTAACGGGGACCATCTCTTTGTCGAAACCTCGTTCTACGGCGTTTTGGGCCGCGCTTAGGGCTTTATCGTCCGTGGCAAACGATCGCTCTTCACCTCGAAACATATTTCGGGGGAACTGATCGAGCAGAAGAATTAATGCCAGGCAGCTTTCTGGGGCGGTTTGCCAAGAGTCGAGGTTGCCGGCGGCCGCTTCTTCGTAGTCGCGGTAGAAGCGCGATCGCACTTTTCTGTCAAAATGAGGGTTTTTGACAAACCAAATTTGTCTCGGTTTGCCGCAGTCGGCGCCTTCTGGTTCGCCAAACCAAAAGTTTAAGATATCTTCGACTCGGGGGTTTGTTTCTCGGTTCATGGCAATTAATAATTAACAATTAATAATTAACAATTGGGTTATGGGGTTCGGTCGCGGACCTAACCTCATGGGTTAGGATAAAATAGATCCTAGCATATTGTCAAAGGAGAATCAAACCTTGAGTTACAAACCCGAACCTATAGACACTTCCGACGTTACCTTAACGGCGGAACACCTGAAAATAACGGAATCGATCGCTAAAAACACTCACGAGATTTGGTCAACTCAACGCTTGGGGGAAGGGTGGGAATACGGGCCCCAACGGGACGATGCTAAAAAACAACATCCAGGTTTAGTGCCCTACGACGATTTGCCGGAGTCGGAGAAGGAGTACGATCGCGTCATATCCCTGGGGGTTATCAAAACTCTCTTAGCTTTGGGCTATCGGATCGAAAGTTCCCCTGGGGCGATCGAAGCTACTGCGGCGGTGGATAATGGTAATTTGTCGCTAATTCTCGATAGTCTGAAAAATTCCTCCCAATTGAATTTATCCAGCTTGCAACAAATTCGGCGCGAGACTATCAATATTCAGCCCCCAGTGCCCGATATTTACCGAGTTTTGGGGGAGTCTATCCTCAATTTGGGGGAACCTTTGATGGCTTACGATATTTTAGCCGAAGGGTTGCGAGGTTGGCCGGGCGACGTGCGCTTGCAACAACTGACGGCTTTGGCTTTGGCGCGAAGCGGTGCCGCACATCGAGCTAATGCCATGCTGTTGCAGTTGGTGGAGTCGGGAAAGAGCGATGGGGAAACTATTAGTCTTTTGGCCCGGACTGAGAAAGACCTCTGGGAGGAGGCAAGCGATCGCGATGAGGCAAAGGGCCATTTGGCTTCGGCTGCAGGGCGATACAAGCAGGCTTATGAAACCACTGGCAGTTATTACCCGGGTATTAATGCGGCGACTATGACTTTGTTGCAGGGAAAACGGGAGGAGGCAAGGGCGATCGCTACAGAAGTTCGCAATAAGTGCTTGCAGGAGTTGGCACCGGGAAAACCTAGTAGCGGGGATTATTGGTTGCTGGCGACTCTGGGGGAGGCGGCTTTGATTTTGGGCGATCGCTCTGCTGCGGAAGATTGGTACTCGCAAGCTGTGGAAATGGGGCGGGGGCAGTTTGGTAATTTGAGTTCCACTAGACGCAATGCAACTTCCATTTTGCAGCATCTCGATGGGGATTTGGGTTTAATTAAAAAATGGTTTCAAATTCCCCGGGTGGTAGTGTTTAGCGGTCATATTATCGATACGCCGGACCGTTCTACTCCCAGGTTTCCACGGGAACTGGAGTCTGAGGTTTACGAAGCTATTCGCGATCGCCTCCTCAAACTCGATGCCCGTTTGGGTTACGCTTCCGCAGCTTGCGGCAGCGATATTTTGTTTCTGGAAGCTATGGCAGAATTGGGCGGGGAACTTCACATCGTTTTACCCTACGAGCGAGAACAGTTTATTAAAGAATCGGTAGATGTTATCCCCGGCAGCAATTGGCGCCAAAGGTTCGATCGCGTGATGCAAAGAGCCACCGAGACCATCGTCCCCGCTCATTACAACGTCGGCGAAGAAAGCGCCGTCATCTACGAATACACCAATCGCCTGCTCTACGGTTTGGCGAAGATGCGATCGGAACATTTAGATACCGAACTGGTGCCCATGGCAGTCTGGAACGGCAAACCTGGGGGCATCGGCGGTACGGCCACGGCGGTGGAGTATTGGCAGCAGTGGCACGATCGCTTAGAAATAGTGGATTTGGAATCGTTGTTACGCTCTTCTGGGAGTACAAAGGTAAGTGCCAGTGGGGAAGCGGGGGTTATTAGCAGCGATGCCCCAGAGTCCGAGGAGCGATCGATTATGGCGCTGTTGTTTGGGGATGTTAAGGGCTATTCTAAATTAAAAGAAAATCAGATGTCGTCCTTCGTGCGTTATTTTCTCGGCGGGGTGGCGGAGGTAGAAGCGAAATCCGATCGCAAACCCGTCGCCAAGAACACCTGGGGAGATGGTTTGTATTATGTTTTTCCTACCGTGCGGGATGCCGGTTTGTTTGCTTTGGAGTTGTGCGATTTCGTGCAAAATACCGATTGGGCCAAGGTTGGATTGCCCGAAGACTTTAGTTTGCGCATCGGCTTGCACGCCGGTCCCGTCCATCGATATATTAATCCCATAACAAAAACCGTAGGTTATGGGGGGACTCATGTGAGTCACGCCGCCCGCATCGAGCCCATCGCCCCACCGGGAAAGGTTTACTCCAGCCGGGAATTTGCAGCGATCGCCTCTTCGGAAGGAGTGGAGGAGTTTGCTTGCGATTATGTGGGGCAAACTCCTTTGGCTAAAGGTTACGGTACCTTTCCTACCTATCACGTTAGGCGGCGGCGAGTAGATTAGCAAGCAGCCTGGAAACCAGGTTTTTTTGAAACAAAAAAACCTGGTTTCTTAATTCCCTCTAAGGAGCGCTTAGGAGCCGCGCCACTGCTTCTGGGTCGTTTTCTATCTCCTCGGTGTAGGGGAAGAGGTCGATATCCGGTTGCAAAGTTTGGGCTTTTTGGAAAAGAGCGATCGCCTCAGAAACCTTTCCTTCTGCCGCCAGTAGGACTCCCTTCTGCACCTTGCTTTTAGCTGCCAACCGCCGCGCCACTTTCTCCGGCTTTATCTGTTCTCCCTTTTGGTTGGGGTTGAGGTCTATATTTGGTTGCAACTCTTGGGCATCTTGGAAGAGGCTAATTGCTTTTTCAATTTCCCCATATTCTGCTTTTCGTACTCCTTCTCGCACCTTGCTTTTAGCTGCCAACCGCCGCGCCACTTTCTCCGGCTTTATCTGTTCTCCCTTTTGGTTGGGGTTGAGGTCGATATCTGGTTCTAACTTTTGGGCTTGTTGGAAGAGATCGATCGCCTCAGAAACCTTCCCGTCTTCTGCTTTTCGTACTCCTTCTCGCAGCTTGCTTTTAGCTGCCAACCGCCGCGCCACTTTCTCCGGCTTTATCTGTTCTCCCTTTTGGTTGGGGTTGAGGTCGATATCTGGTTCTAACTTTTGGGCTTCTTGGAAGAGACGAATCGCCTCTTCAATTTTCCCGTCTTCTGCTTTTCGTACTCCCTCCGACAGCTTGTTTTCGGCTACTAACTGCCGCGCCACCGCCTCGGGGTCGTTTTCTATTTCCTCCGTGTTGAGGTTGAGGTCGATATCTGGTTCTAACTTTTGGGCTTCCTCGAACAGACGAACCACCTCCTCAACCTTCCCGTCGTTTGCCTGTTTAACTCCCTCCGACACCTTACCTTCAGCTTGAAACTGACTCGCGGCAGTTCGTGGGTTTTGTTCTATAGCTTCCGTCTTCGGGAGCAAATCAATCTTGTCGTCGAACTTGAGAAGCGCGCTCAATAAGTGCTTTGCTTCTTCAACTTTATTCTCCTGTGCCAACTTTCGAGCTTCTGCCAACAAACTCCGATGAACCGGCAAATCTTCGCAAGTTTTCTCGTACTGGCGCAGCTCTTTATCCATATACCTTTTCCACTCATAGGCAGTTAAGTTACGAGGCAAGCGACGACAAGCTTCTTTTAGCATATCTTCTCGCTTCAAGAAATGCACCCGGGCGGTATTGTCAGAGCTGGCAGTTGCCAGGTACTTGCCATCCCGGCTGAAGGCTACTGCTATTACGTCGGCATCGTGGTTAACCTTGGCAATTTCTTCCCCAGTGCTTGCGGACCACACCCGGGCGGTATTGTCCCAACTGGCTGTGGCAAGGTACTTGCCATCCCGGCTGAAGGCTACTGC
>JAXHVR010000101.1:16286-17636 GCA_034189005.1 Cyanobacteriota bacterium
TTACGTCGGCATCGTGGTTAACCTTGGCAATTTCTTCCCCAGTGCTTGCGGACCACACCCGGGCGGTATTGTCCCAACTGGCTGTGGCAAGGTACTTGCCATCCCGGCTGAAGGCTACTGCTATTACGTCGGCATCGTGGTTAACCTTGGCAATTTCTTCCCCAGTGCTTGCGGACCACACCCGGGCGGTATTGTCCCAACTGGCTGTGGCAAGGTACTTGCCATCCCGGCTGAAGGCTACTGCCCATACCCAGTCATCGTGTTTAACCTTGGCTACCTCCTGGCCCGTGGCAGCCAACCACACTCGGGCGGTATTGTCATCACTTGCAGTAGCCAGGTACTTGCCATCGGGGCTGAAGGCTACAGCCCTTACCGGGGCATCGTGGTTAACCTTGGCTACCTCCTTGCCCGTGGCAGCCAACCACACCCCGGCGGTATTGTCATCACTTGCAGTTGCCAGGTACTTCCCATCGGGGCTTAAGGCTACTGCACTTACCGGGGTATCGTGGTTAACCTTGGCTACCACCTTGCCCGTGGCAGCCAACCACACCCCGGCGGTATTGTCATCACTTGCAGTTGCCAGGTACTTCCCATCCCGGCTGAAGGCTACTGCACTTACCCTGTCATCGTGTTTAACCTTAGTGACCTCCTTGCCCGTGGAAGCCAACCACACCCGGGCGGTATTGTCATCACTTGCAGTTGCCAGGTACTTGCCATCCGGGCTGAAGGCTACAGCCCTTACCGGGGCATCGTGGTTAACCTTGGCTACCTCCTGGCCCGTGGAAGCCAACCACACCCGGGCGGTATTGTCATCACTTGCAGTTGCCAGGTACTTCCCATCCCGGCTGAAGGCTACTGCTATTACGTCGGCATCGTGTTTAACCTTAGTAACCCCGCCCGTGGAAGCCAACCACACCCGGGCGGTATTGTCATCACTTGCAGTTGCCAGGTACTTCCCATCCCGGCTGAAGGCTACTGCACTTACCCTGTCATCGTGGTTAACCTTGGCTACCTCCTGGCCCGTGGCAGCCAACCACACCCGGGCGGTATTGTCCCAACTGGCTGTGGCAAGGTACTTGCCATCCCGGCTGAAGGCTACTGCTATTACGTCGGCATCGTGGTTAACCTTGGCTACCTCCTTGCCCGTGGCAGCCAACCACACCCGGGCGGTATTGTCCCAACTGGCTGTGGCAAGGTACTTGCCATCCCGGCTGAAGGCTACTGCCCATACCCAGTCATCGTGGTTAACCTTGGCTACCTCCTTGCCCGTGGCAGCCAACCACACCCCGGCGGTATTGTCCCAACTGGCTGTGGCAAGGTACTTGCCATCCGGGCTGAAGGCTACAGCAC
>JAXHVR010000101.1:17736-19563 GCA_034189005.1 Cyanobacteriota bacterium
TTACCGGGGCATCGTGGTTAACCTTGGCTACCACCTTGCCCGTGGCAGCCAACCACACCCCGGCGGTATTGTCCCAACTGGCTGTGGCAAGGTACTTGCCATCCCGGCTGAAGGCTACAGCACTTACCGGGGCATCGTGGTTAACCTTGGCTACCACCTTGCCCGTGGCAGCCAACCACACCCCGGCGGTATTGTCCCAACTGGCTGTGGCAAGGTACTTGCCATCCCGGCTGAAGGCTACAGCCCTTACCGGGGCATCGTGGTTAACCTTGGCTACCTCCTTGCCCGTGGCAGCCAACCACACCCCGGCGGTATTGTCATCACTTGCAGTTGCCAGGTACTTCCCATCGGGGCTTAAGGCTACTGCACTTACCGGGGCATCGTGGTTAACCTTGGCTACCTCCTTGCCCGTGGCAGCCAACCACACCCCGGCGGTATTGTCATCACTTGCAGTTGCCAGGTACTTCCCATCGGGGCTTAAGGCTACTGCACTTACCGGGGCACCGTGGTTAACCTCCGAGATCGAATCAGGCAGCAAAGTTAGACCGGAACGTAAAGCACTATTCGCGGTCAAGTCAAGCTCAGGCTTTTTTAAGCTTTGGGATTTATTCACAGACTCCAGAGCAAGTAAGGTACCCCGTAGGTAGAAACCATTGCCCGCAGCATTCTCAGACTCAGCCGCTAATTTGTAGGCATCGGCAATCTTGCTTTTATTATTGGCTTTGATGGTTTGCAACCAGGCAAATATAGATAATCCACCGACGAACACCAAAAGACCAAATAAAATCAGCCCTTTTTGTCTCTGTTTTTGCAACTCTCGCTGCTGACGTTCTGCTTCTATTTTTTGCTGCTGGCGTTCCTCCTCTAGAAGCTGCTGTCGCTGCAATTCGTCGTTACTAGCGACAATATACTCCTTTAACAACTCGGTCAACTCCGGTTGTTTTCCTTGTTGGTCCACTTCCTGCAACCACTCATAAGCCCTGACGCATTCATTCCCCCGCAACAATAAATCCACACTTTTATCCCTTTTGCTCCATTCCAACGCCTTCTGCGACTTCTTTGTATGCTGCCGCACATATTCCCTATCCGTATCTAACGTCCTTACCAACTCGCTAAAATTCCCCAAAAAATCTCCCCCATGCCGATTAAAATCCAACCACTGCACCTTCGCCAACTCTGGATGTAAGTCCCCCGTATTCACCCTTCGATGCAACACCGTAACAAACCTTTTATTTAAAGCCTTCGCGCTTTCTACCTCATCCGCACAATAAGGAGAATTGACCGAATCTGGAGATATAACGAATAAAAAGTTATCCGACTGTTCGATGCCCCGATCGATTTCCTGACCAAAATCCGTCCCCGTGGCGATACTTTCCTGGTCGAACCAAGTTGTTTTTCCCTGACTTTGCAAAGCATTGTTTAACCGCCTGGCAAAATCGGCATCCGCCCGAGAATAAGAAATAAAAACATCCAAAGCCGAATCTGGCGGTTGCTTGGAACTTTCGGCAATAAATTCTACCTGTACATCTGTCGGTGGATGGAGATTTTTAGTCCGCGTCACCTCCAACCAACTTTGATAATGTTCCAGGTTATAACCCCGCAATAAAAGACTCCGGTTGCGGTTTTGTTGCTCCCACTTAATAGCCTTAACTAACAACACCTTATGCTGCTGGTAATAAAGCGCATTTTCTGCCAATTCTTTTATCAATTTATCCACGCCTTCCTGGTATCCGGCTTCCTCTAGCTCCCCAGTTAAATCTATATATTCCAAGCTGCGAATTGACTGGGGCAATAATTCATCGTCCGTCGGTTCGATCTTCATAGTAA
>JAXHVR010000102.1:0-12448 GCA_034189005.1 Cyanobacteriota bacterium
TACCAGACATAATAAGAAATAAGTAAGAGCAAAACCCAAAAACATACCAGCAGCATTTTCCGCGCTGAGAGTAGTGCGGTAGAGACTGTCGGCCACGATCGCCGGAGTTAGAACGTAGAGTACGAGACGCGACAGGGTGGAGAGGTCTAATTGCATAGTTTTGCCGACAATGAAGCCGACCAAAACGATGCACGCCACTGGGATAACAGTAGATAAAATGACAGTCATGGAACCTTTTTCTTGGCTGGAGTCAATTTATATTAGCAGAAAAAAGCTACCTCTGCAATTTGACCAAATTACCCCCCAGTAGTACGATAGAAATCGCTTGTAGTAATCGCTTTAGCGATAAAAATCGCTTGTAGTAATCGCTTTAGCGATAAAAATCGCTTGTAATAATCGCTTTAGCGATAAAAATCGCTTGTAGTAATCGCTTTAGCGATAAAAATTTATCTGGTGCGCGATGCGCACCCTACTATTAAATATATTTATAATAAAAGTTTCTATAGATAACCTATTTTTCGTGGGTTCGACTCAACCCTCGCTTCCTGGTAATGTCCGGGGGGGCCATAGGGGTGGGACATCAGAATCAAGGCGAACAAAAAGACATTGCCCAAAAATGCGCGCAATTTGCACGCAAAATTTGGACAATAATTGGCTCAATTGGCCATTTTTTATGGGTTGGTTATTAGGAGGATGGCCATAGCTATTCGGAAAGAAAATTTGACGTCCATTTCTTTGACTGGACAGTTGGGGTCTAAAACCTCTGCTGGGGCCAGAGGGACTATTTAATTTTCGGCAGCCATAAGAAAAGAAGGTTCGATGAGGTTTAGGCGATTACTGCTGGCTGAGGGACTAATAACCGCTGAAGCATAATTGAATATAATGGTCGGCACATAGATAAAGGAGGAATATGAGCGAGGAAAAGTCGATCGGATTGACGGAGTTGATTCAACAGGTCAAGCAGGAATTGCTTACCCAGTCGCCAGATAACGAAACAGATATTCCGATATTTGCTGTTGATTCTGTAGAACTGGAGCTACAGGTGACGGTGAAAAAAGAAGGAAAAGCGGGAGTTAAAATCTACGTTTTGGAGATGGGGGGCGGTGGCAGTCGCGATGACGTGCAGAAGGTTAAGGTTAAGTTGTCTCCGCTTTTGAATAAAGAGCAGCTTTTAGGAATTTATAAAAAGCGCTATCCTGAACGTTGGGAGGAATTGTTGGAAAAGGCGATCGCGGCTACTACGAAAGGCTCGGGTCAACCAAACTTCTAATAAAAGGAAGCAAACAAAACTATGGAACTTCTAGAGTTATACTTGTCACCTCTTGAGAACCAGACTAGATTCAAAGTTATCGTTACTCACTCTCCAGCGGGAGAGGGAGAAACTGAGTCGTCATTGCCTTTCCTAGATGGCGATCGCGACTGGCGAATTACAATTATCAGAACTTTGGAGGTTTCTAGTTTCTCTCCTGACTTTTTCTCCGCTGAGGGAGAGCAGGATTGGATGGTGGCAGCGGGGGTTTTAGTCCGCGATCGCTCCCTTTTCCACCACGATTATCTGGTTAATATCGGTCGATCGCTCTATCGATCGCTGTTTCCCCAAGGTAGTAGAGTGGAAAGACTGTTGCAGCAGTCTATCGGTTTGGCGGAGTCTAAGTCTTCTAAACTGGTAGTGCGGCTGAAGTTGGAAGAGGATGTGGTGAAGCGATCGCGACTGGCAGATTATCCGTGGGAACTGTTGCACGAGAGAGGTTTTCTCTGCCATCACCAAGTGGAGTTTGCTCGATATATTGCTTATGGGGCAGTTCCTCCGAATCTGCCCACGGCAGACAAGCTGAATGTTTTGTTAGTGTCGTCGGCGGCGTCGGATTCGGAATTAGACCTCAAACGGCTCACGCGCAAGGAACAAAAAGCGGTTCGCAAGGGGTTGGAAACTGCTAGCGGGAGGGGAGATATTTCTCTGAACAAACTGGAGGAACCGACACTGGCAGAATTAAGAGCCTACCTCAGCGAACCTCCCGGAGATAAAGGGCCCCACGTCCTGCATTTTGACGGGCATGGTTTGTTCGGCAAACGCTGTCCTAACCCAGAATGCCGGGCGATGAACCCGGGACCAAACGCCGAAGGATGCCGAAAGTGTAATACACAATTGCCGTCACCCCAAGGATATCTTGTTTTTGAGGATGAGGATGGAGATGCCCATTACATCAGCGCCAAAGAACTGGGAACTCTGCTGCAACAGTCCGGTTTGAGCGACGGAGGCAGTCAAACGGGGGGAGTGGCCTTAGTGGTGTTGAGCGCTTGTCAGTCGGGGATGGCAATAGTCGGTGAGTCGGTGTTTAACGGTGCGGCGCAGAAGCTTATCGCCCATCGGTTGCCGGCGGTGGTGGCGATGCAATATTCCGTGGAAGTTGACAGCGCCACTAAATTTACGGAACAGTTTTATCGTTCCCTGGGGCAGAAAAATTCTCTGGCGGTCGCCGTGAGTCAGGGGCGAGAAGCCATGGGCGTGGAGGGAAATCAGTGGTATCGCCCGGTGCTTTATCTGCGCTGGCAGGATAACCAGGGCGGTCAACTGTTTGCTTCGGGAACATCGCCCCAGACCATTCCCCAAAACCTGCGTTGGACTGGCGCGAAGAATTTCGTCGGTCGGGGGGAAGATTTAAAGAACCTCCACCAAAAGCTACAGGAAACGGAACGAGTGGCCATTACTTCCATTACCGGCATGGGTGGCATCGGCAAAACCGAACTCGCTCTCCAATATGCCCATGGCCGCCTCCACCAAAAGACTTATCCCGGTGGAGTTTGCTGGTTGGATGCCCGAGGCGCGGAGGTGGGGATTCAGATTCTGAGTTTTGCTAGGTCGCAACTAAACTTAAATCCTCCAGAGGATGAAGACTTAAAAACTCAGATTCGTTACTGCTGGCGCAACTGGCAGCAGGGAGAAGTGCTGGTAATTTTTGACGATGTGGCAGAATATGAGCAGATTTCTAACTTTCTGCCTCCTGCTGAATCTAGATTTAAGGTCTTGATTACCACCCGCTGCCAAGACTTGGGGCAATCTTTCCAACGGTTAGAGTTGGAAGTGCTGGAGGAGGGGGCGGCTTTGGAGTTGTTAGTTTCCTTTGTTGGGGAGGGGCGGATAAAAGGAGAACCAGAGGAGGCAAAAGCCCTTTGTGGGGATTTAGGATTTTTGCCCTTGGGGTTGGAGTTAGTGGCGCGTTATTTGGAACGCAGACCGGATTTATCTTTGGCGAAAGCGCGGCAGCGGTTGGAGTCGAAACGCTTAAAACATAAGTCCTTGAAACGAAAGTCTAAAGATATGACTGCCGAAAGGGGTCTCGCCGCTGCCTTTGAGTTGAGTTGGGAGGAGTTGGACTCCGAAACGCGGGAGTTGGGGCGCTTGCTGAGTCTGTTTGCCCCGGCGGCCATTCCTTGGTGGTTAGTTGCGGGGTGTTTGCCGGAGGTGGATGAGGAAGATTTGGAGGATTGGCAAAGTAGTTTAGTTAGTGCCAGTCTGCTGCAACGGCTGGAAGAGGGTAGCTATCAACTGCATCTACTGATTCGAGAATTCTTCAGAGGGAAGTTGCCAGAGTCAAACTCCGTGGAGGAGATGAAGCGAGGTGTTTGTCGGGTGATGGTGGCAGAGGCGGAGGAAATTCCCCAAACACCTACTCGCGAGGACATTTTAAGGTTTGAGCCGGCGATTCCTCATATTTCCGAAGTGGCGGCAAAGCTGACCCACTGGTTGAGCGATGACGATTTAATCTTGCCTTTTTTTGGTTTGGGCAGATTTTATAAGGGTCAGGGGTTGTATGACTTCGCCGAACCCTGGTTAGAGCAATGTAGAGAGATAACTCAAAGCCGTCTGGAGCCCGCACATCCATACATAGCCACCAGTCTCAACAACCTGGCATTTCTCTACAACTCACTCGGGCGATACGCCGAAGCGGAACCCCTGTATTTGGAAGCATTGGAGATGAGAAAGCAACTGCTAGGGTCCGCACATCCATACATTGCCACCAGTCTCAACAACCTGGCTTTACTTTACGAGTCCCAAGGGCGATACGCCGAAGCGGAACCCCTGTATTTGGAAGCATTGGAGATGAGAAAGCAACTGCTAGGGTCCGCACATCCAGACATTGCCTCCAGTCTCAACAACCTGGCAGGACTTTACAACTCACTCGGGCGATACGCCGAAGCGGAACCCCTGTATTTGGAAGCATTGGATATGCACAAGCAACTGCTAGGGTCCGCACATCCATACATAGCCTCCAGTCTCAACAACCTGGCAGCACTTTACAAGTCCCAAGGGCGATACGCCGAAGCGGAACCCCTGTATTTGGAAGCTTTGGAGATGAGAAAGCAACTGCTAGGGTCCGCACATCCATACATAGCCTCCAGTCTCAACAACCTGGCAGCACTTTACAAGTCCCAAGGGCGATACGCCGAAGCGGAACCCCTGTATTTGGAAGCTTTGGAGATGAGAAAGCAACTGCTAGGGTCCGCACATCCAGACATTGCTCAAAGTCTCAACAATCTGGCAGGACTTTACGAGTCCCAAGGGCGATACGCCGAAGCGGAACCCCTGTATTTGGAAGCTTTGGAGATGAGAAAGCAACTGCTAGGGTCCGCACATCCAGACATTGCCTCCAGTCTCAACAACCTGGCTTTACTTTACAAGTCCCAAGAGCGATACGCCGAAGCCGAACCCCTGTATTTGGAAGCATTGGATATGCACAAGCAACTGCTAGGGTCCGCACATCCATACATTGCCTCCAGTCTCAACAACCTGGCAGCACTTTACAAGTCCCAAGGGCGATACGCCGAAGCGGAACCCCTGTTAATAGAAGCATTGGATATGCACAAGCAACTGCTAGGGTCCGCACATCCAGACATAGCCACCAGTCTCAACAACCTGGCAGCACTTTACGAGTCCCAAGGGCGATACGCCGAAGCGGAACCCCTGTATTTGGAGGCTTTGGAGATGAGAAAGCAACTGCTAGGGTCCGCACATCCATACATAGCCTCCAGTCTCAACAACCTGGCAGCACTTTACAAGTCCCAAGGGCGATACGCCGAAGCGGAACCCCTGTATTTGGAAGCCGTGACTATGTTTGTTTCGCAACTAGGAGAAGAGCATCCCCATACTCAGAAAGTTCGGCAGAATTACCAAAAATTTTTGCAGCAAGTCGCCAGCGAAAATCGGCAAGGGGAGTTGTCCTATGAAGGAAGTTTGCAGATTATCTCGCAGATGGAGAGTGAGGAGTAAAGAGGTGCGGTTAAAAAGAGCGTAAGATTGCCACGGGGGTTGGAATTGCAAGCGTTCCAACGCAAAGGCGGGGCAAAGCATTCGGAAATCTAGTTTTCTGCTTTCTCCAAAAATTTACCGCCCGTTCTGTTTGCCCCTACAGGCGACCGCTAACCGCAGGTGGATTAAAAAGCGATCGCTCCCACCGATAAAAAGAGCGATCGCTACTTCCCATTAATCTTAAGACACCGCAACCCTTCTGCGATAATTAAAACCGGTGGTGATATCCTGCGAGGGGATACCAGCGTCAATAAGTGAAGAAGTTAACCCATCCTCAAAGTTATCTATTTCTATAATGACTTGGCGATCGACCAAACGAGCGTGAAAGAGAATGAAGTCCATCCAGCCTTGCTTATCTAAACCTGTAGCCACTACCAGGAAGTGACCGGAATCGAAATCGCAGACAGGATATAGCTTTATCTGTTGCAAACTTGGTTGGTCGCGAGTTGCTTCTCGCACAGTTTTTTTGAGGATATCTGGATAGTTTAGTGAGGAATCCATCGAACAATGACCTCCCGTTCTGGTTCGTAAATTAATAAGTTAATTTTATTACGTCGGACGGCTAGCTGAAAAATTGGTTTTTGGAAATGAGCGAGGTATTTTAGCAATCCGTGCAGGGGTTATGAAAAATTCGGAGGCCAGAAACCCGGTTTCTCGCACAATACCTTCGCCATTTTTCTTGTAGGTTGGGTGTAGCGTAGCGAAACCCAACAAAATCGTTGGATTGTGCTACGAAGATGTTGGGTTGCGCGGGGCGCTCCACCCAACCTACAAGAAAATGGCTAGGAATAGCTGTCTTTCTGGTTCTTGAACCTCCAAAGCCCATTCAACAGTTATGAGAAAGGCGATCGCTCCTACTGGATGAAATAGAACAAGAACAGGCGAGACGCCCGTTCTACGGGTAACAGGCGAGACGCCCGTTCTACGGGTAACAGGCGAGACGCCTGTTCTACGGTTCCTCGTACTCGCCGCCCAAAGCTTCAACAATAGTCCGAGTATTAGAAATCAACATCTTAATATAACTATCCCCCTCGCTGCCGATCGCCCCAATGGAATCGGAATATAACTCTCGCGGCGCCAACTCAACCCCCGCCTCCTCAGCTACAGTCCTAATCAACTGGGGGTTAATCGTCGTCTCCGCAAAAATCGCCGGCACCCCCGTCGCCTCGATCTCATCGGCCAAATTTTTCACGGTCTTCGCGCTTGGTTGTTCCTCCGTACTGATACCGATTAAACTTCCAGTCACCGTCAACCCGTAAGCCTTTGCGTAATATTGGAAAGCATCGTGAGTCGTTACCAACCTCCGCCTCTCTGGAGGAATAGTTGCTATTTGCCGCCCGATCCACTCGTCCACCCGCTGCAACTCCTGAGTCAGTCGCGCCGCATTTTCCCTAAATTCCTCTCTGTCTTCTGGCGACAACTCGATTAAAGCATCCCGAATTGCATTCGCCATCGTCACCCCATTCTCCGCGTTGCCCCAGACGTGAGGGTCCGCTACTATTTCTCCCTCCTTATCGAAGGGCAAGGGCTCGACCTTTTCCCCTACTGCTAACTTTTTCGCATTGACTCCGGCCGCGTTCATCAATTTTATTAACCCCGGTTCGAGATTGTAACCGTTATATAAAATTAAAGCCGCTTCCTCGAAGGCGACGCTATCCATCGGCACTGGTTCGTAAACGTGAGGATCGGCACCGGGCTCCATGATGCCTTGGTGTTGGATTTCGTCGCCGCCGATTTTTTCAGTCAGATCCGCGATGATGGTGCTGGTGGAGACTACTTTCGGTTTACTATTGCTCTCTTGCGCAATAGTTTCTGGAGACTGGACGCCGCCGCATCCGCTAATCCACAACCCCGCTAAGATGGCGATCGCCCCCCGCAATTTTCCCTTATGGCCCGTAGAACAGGCATCCTGCCTGTGAGTAAAAACCCTCATGTTGCTAATTTGTTTGTAATTTACTTGACATCTTTTCATATTCCTTTCATAATTTAGATGGAATCTATGAAATTAGCAAGGGGAGAAAAGGACATGAAGAGCGCCAGCGCAATTACCGTAAGCCATTTAGGGGCTAGTTACCGGACGGTGGAGGCCCTGCGAGACATTACTCTGAAACTAGAACCAGGAAGAGTAACCGGCATCATCGGTCCCAATGGAGCGGGTAAAAGTACCTTATTAAAGGCAATGTTGGGGTTAATTCCTATTAGCAGCGGTTCGGCGATCTACGAGGAGAAACCTTTGCACGATCGCCTGGAAATACTAGCCTACGTTCCCCAGCGATCGCAAATCGACTGGACTTATCCCGCCACGGTTTGGGACGTAGTAATGATGGGGCGAGTGAAAAAAACTGGTTGGTTTCGCCGCTTTTCCGCAGTCAGTCGCCGCATCGCTGCGGATGCTTTAGGAAGGGTAGGAATGAGCGATTATGGCGATCGCCCCATCGGTCAACTTTCCGGCGGACAACAACAACGAGTATTTTTAGCTAGGTCTTTGGCTCAAGAAGCGGAAATTTTCTGTTTTGACGAACCCTTTGTTGGGGTGGATAAAAAGACCGAAAGTATTATTTTTAATATCTTTAGAGAATTAGCCAATGCGGGAAAAATAGTAATTGTAGTCAATCACGATTTAGGCGAATCTATTACTAATTTTGACGATCTAGTTTTGCTCGATAAAGAATTAATTGCATCTGGAACCAGAGAAGCTGTCTTAACAGAAGAAAATCTCCACCGCGCCTACGGTGGTAAAGTTGTCTTTTTTTCAGACCCCAGAAGAGAATTAGCCGCGTAGAACAGGCCGGAATGCCTGTTAACAAAAAAAACCGTAGAACAGGCATCTTGCCTGTTAACAAAGATTTTTTTGCGAACAGGCAGGGATGCCTGTTCTACGCCAATAACCCCCGACGTTACATAATCCGTTGCCAAAAATGTTAAACTCTCTCATCGAACCTTTGCAATATAGTTTCATGCAGCGATCGCTCCTCGTGGCGATTATTATCGGCATTATTTGTGCCGTGGTTGGCAGCTATTTAATGGTGCAAAGATTGGCGCTTTTAGGCGATGCTATCAGTCATTCCGTGTTGCCTGGTTTAGCTATTGCCTTTATTGTTGGCGCGAATATTTTTGTTGGCGCTTTTATTGCCGGGGTAATTAGCACCGTATTTATTAATATTATTAGGACGCGATCGCCCCTCAAAGAAGATGCGGCCATGGGCGTAGTCTTTTCCGCCTTTTTTGCTCTGGGGATTACCTTAATTACGGTTATTCAGAAAGACAATAAAATAGACCTCAATCACTTCCTCTTCGGCAACATTCTCGGAGTCACGGTAGGCGACGTTCGCGACACTTTCATCATAGCAATAGTTGTTTTATTAGTAGTAGCTTTGCTTTACAAAGAATTGCTATTTTACACCTTCGATCCTTTAGGTTCTCAGGCGGCTGGTTTGCCAGTTAACCTGCTGAATTTAGGCTTAACGATGTTAATGGGCATGACTATAGTTGCCAGTCTCAAAGCAGTGGGAGTCGTCTTAGTTTTATCTCTGTTAATAACCCCCGCAGCAACCGCTTATTTATTAGTAACAAGACTGCATCAGATGATGATATTAGGAGTAATAGTCGGAGTAATATCTAGTATTAGCGGGATGTACGTCAGTTACTTTTATAACCTGCCCTCGGGACCGGCGATCGTTTTAGTAGCATCGGGGTTATTCGTACTCGCCTTTTTATTGAGTCCCACCCACGGACTCCTAACCCATCCTGCTTCAAATTCCGGTCAACCTTCCCTCTGGCGAGAGTTGAAAAATTTGGTGCGGTAGTGGAGCGTTTTTGCCTTTTAGGTTTACAATAGCTTGGGAGTGTTGAAACTGATGTTGTTTATGCAGCATTGGAAAGGAGGTTACAAATATGACTGAATTATTAGCAGAAGCGATGGCTAAATTACAAGAGTTACCAGATGCCAAGCAAGATGAAATTGCTCAAATTATTCTTCAGCAAATCGAACCAGGGGATTTTTGGTTAGAGTTAAACCAAATTATCGAAGATTGTCAGATGGAAACTGGTATTAGCGACCTTTCTTATCAACACGACCGATTAAAGGTGTAAAATAATAGCTAAAATCTCTCCTCCGGCTCCCCCCTTTTCAAGGGGGGCTGGGGGGGATCGATCGGGTCTGCTTCACCGATTCAATAATCGCTATAAAGGTGTAAAATAATAGACCTCTTGCAAAAATAAAGACGGGGCAAAGCATTTGGACCTAAAAACCTCTGGTTTTCAACAAAAATTGTCTCCCAAATGCTTTGCCCCTACATAAAAATCGAATTATGCAAGAGGTCTAATAGCTAAAATCTCTCCTCCGGCTCCCCCCTTTTTAAGGGGGGCTGGGGGGGATCGATCCGGGTGTAAATCATCGATTCAGCGGAGAACAGGCAAGATGCCTGTTCTACAATTTGTCAAACAAAATTGAGATGCAGCCAGGTAATTGAGCCCGGGCAATTAATTGTTAATTGGGAAAATGTTAATTACCTCCAGCCGGCGCGATCCATGACCATAATTGCTTCTGGGTTCAACTTGCCGTAGGTGGAAACGCTCATCGTATCGCCTTTGAAATTGCCAAAACTCTGCAACACCGACGCCGCCGGTACTCCGGGAACTGCGGGATATTCGTTATTGCCTTGGGAGAAGATTTTCTGAGCCTCGGGACTTGCCAAATGTTCTAGGAACAAAATAGCTCCTTCCTTATTGGGGGCATTCTTGACGACGCCGCCGCCGCTGATGTTAACGTGGGCGCCGCGACCGCCTTGGTTGGGGAAGAAGATACCTACCTTTTGGGCGATCGCTTGATTCTGGGCATCGCTGGAAGATGCCAAACGCGCCAAATAATAACTATTCGCCACGCCAATGTCGCCAATACCCGCCGCCACTGCCTTTATTTGCGCGGTATCGTTACCTTCTGGAGGGCGGGCGAAGTTGCTGACGAAACCTCGGGCCCATTGTTCCGTCTCGGGGATGCCGCGAACTCCGATGAGAGATGCTACTAAAGATTGGTTATAGATATTGTTGGAAGAACGGATGACGATCTTACCTTTCCACTTGTTGCTTGCCAAATCTTCATAGGTCGAAAGTTGGGAAGGATTGACTTTATCCTTGTTGTACATTATTGCCCGCACCCGTTTCGAGAAACCAAACCAGAAGTTATTGGGGTGGCGGAGGTTGTCGGGGATGGCGTTGGTTAGTACCGTCGAAGGCGTCGACTGCCAAATTCCTGCTTGCTCTGCCCGCCAGAGATTGCCGGCGTCTACGGTCATAAAGATATCGGCGGGGCTGTTGCGACCTTCGCTGACTATCCTCTCTAGCAAGGCGTCTCCTTTACCTTCTACCAAATTGACCCGGATGCCGGTTTTTCTGGTGAAGCTGTCGTAGAGTTCGTTATCGGTGTCGTAGTGGCGGGCGGAATAGAGGTTGACTACTCCTCCGCCTTGGGCAAGTCCTCTTTGGCTTTTGCCGAGCTCGGCGATCGCTACTGCACCTAAAGCGGTACCGCCTGCTAGAAAAAGGCGTCTAGTGATTTTCATTGTCTTTTACCTTTGCTAGTTTACTTTTGCTGAAGAGTCCACGGGCTTTTTGTCTGGCCCCCTCTTTAGCAGTTTTTGTATTGTAATACTGTTGCGATTAATTCTTAATTATTTAATAAAAATTTTTCTAATCTTCTGGCCTCCTGAGTTAAAGCTAACGGCAAACTCTTTAGCTTAGAAAACGGATTTTGTCAAGGTTTGATTAGAAATTTTTATCTAAAAAAGGTAAAATGATAAGGGAAACAGGGGGTTTTTCCTCACCTTTGAAGCGAACCAAGAATCTACCGCTTTTTGTTAGTTGTTAGTTGTCAGTTGTTAGTAGGCAAAGAAAATTTATTTACAAAACTGACCTGCTCCCAAAACAGGCAAATGATAAGGGAAACAGGCAAGATGCCTGTTCTACGGGTGAGGGGGATTTTGCCTGTTGGGCGGCCTGGTTCGTTAGAGACATTGTGGAAATGGCAAGAAACTGGGTTTTTTGACATTAAAGTTCGTAGTAATCGCTTTAGCGATTTATCAATATCAATCGCTAAAGCGATTACTACAAGCTAGCCTACGAAATTTACTACAAATCTTCTTTATTTGCCAACCAATTCGATAAATCTTCGAGAGAATTAAACCTTAAAACTGCTTTAACTAAACTTTCCAAATCATCTAAAGATAGATTGTTAAGCTGACGGGTAATCTCATCTTTTGGAACTTCTCCAAAGCGGTCTTCCAGTACGAGCATTATCAGAGCGATCGCCTGCTCAACTTTACCTTTTTCCATGCCTTTTTCCATGCCCTGCCGTTCCGCAAAAGCAATTTGACCGCGACGGTCTCGAATTAAGGTTTCGCGTCCGTGCAACTCTTCCAATTCTTTAGGGGTTAAATTAGCGCGGTTGGCAATATTGAGAGCTTTTTCTATTTCTGGAACTTCCTTTAAAGAAGCTGGGATTTCCTCCATAACCGCCGCTTCTTTAATAAAATAAATCCATTTATCCGTCAAAGTTTCTAACTCTTCCAAACTCTTCTTAAACTTCGGCAGTTCTACAAAGACGAAACCTATTTGCTCTTTAGTGTATTCAAAGTTTTCTAGTCTATCTTTTAAAACAAAGTTGGTTATCAATTTCTCGATTTTTTCAAACATAATAAAATCCACAATTGTTAAAGCTATTATCGGTCTTATTTCTGGATAATCGTCTCCCGGTTTTAGCTGGTTTGAGTACATCTTTGCGGCATTATAAACTACTCTATTTTCAAAACCGGCTACGTTAGCAACTTGCATCTCAATAATAACTTTTGACTTATCGTCCAAAACTGCCCTAACGTCTAAAAAGCTATCTTTTAAAGTTTGAACCTGACCGGGGTTATAGGGGTCGATAATTTCAAGGGATTTTATCTTGTTTTTGCCATCATAAATAATGGCATTGAGAAAACTAATTAAAATGTCTTTACTTTGGTCGGAACCAAATATTTTTTTAAAGGCATAATCTGTTTTCGGACTGATAAATCTCATAATAACTTGACCTCCCATTAGTTCGTAGTAATCGCTTTAGCGATTGTCAGTTCGTAGTAATCGCTTTAGCGATTGTCAGTT
>JAXHVR010000102.1:12548-19552 GCA_034189005.1 Cyanobacteriota bacterium
CGTAGTAATCGCTTTAGCGATTGTCTGTTCGTAGTAATCGCTTTAGCGATTGTCTGTTCGTAGTAATCGCTTTAGCGATTGTCTGTTCGTAGTAATCGCTTTAGCGATTGTCTGTTCGTAGTAATCGCTTTAGCGATTGTCTGTTCGTAGCGAAACCCAACAAAATCGTTGGATTTTGATACGAAAATGTTGGGTTGCGCTATCGCTCCACCCAACCTACAAGATGCTAATAACCCAATTATTAATTATTAATTATTAATTATTAATTGATATTACCTTTGGGCTGCTGGATAGCAGAGATTCCCATCTGGCTCTTCTCCTAACAATTTTACCTCCTTTTCCTGGGAATTAGAAATAGTAGAGCCGGCTGACTCCCCATCTTCCCCTGGAACTTGGGGAAACTTTCCCTGCTGATAAAGAGCGATCGCTTCTGGGGCTAACAAGTCCATGAAATCTGCTAGCTCGCTATAAGTAACGCACTGCACCTCCGGCAAACCGCAAACTTTCTCCGCAAACCGCAACATCGCACTCCAGTAAGCGCCTTTGTTCCAGGCGGAGAAGTGATGGCCGATATGTACCGGGGCGCGGTTGCCGTTATAGTTTTCTTGGAAGTAATTGATGTAAGTCTGCAAGGTGTCTTCCTCGAAGCGATCGCTATTTGCTGCATTTGGCTTGGCTTTCGAGTGGAGGTAATAAAAGTTGTAATCCATTGAGAGTACCCTTTTTCGACTTCTGGCCGATCTCAAGCTTGCTAGAGGAAAATTCCAAACTTCGTTTTCTTTCTGGGGCCAATAATTAGAACTGGCGGTTTTACTGGTATCGTAGCGGAAACCTTTTTTCCTTAAGGTCTCGTATAAGCCTTTGCTATGACCCAGGAGGGGGGCGCGGAAACCTTCGATGGCGGTGCGATCGAAGGCTAGAGGGGTTGATAAGTTGTTGATTTCGGCGGCGGAGAAGATAAATTTATCGAAATAATCGAATTCTCGGTTCCAGTCGCTCTCGCTCCACTTGCTGCCGTTGAAATGTCCGACGGCGTGAGAGGCGATTTCGTGGCCTTCGCTATGGGCGAGGTTTACTTGCTCTAAGCGCAAAGCTATCTTTTCCGGGGAGTCGGCCCAGCCGATGTCCGAACTGCCGGCCCGTCGTTTTCCTGGGGGTTTGTAGAGGTTGCGATCGCTTTTGGTTACGAAATAAACGGCGCTGATAAAGTAGGTAAAACGCACGTCTATTCCTTTCTCTTCCATGCATTGGGAAAATAGGCGGGATTTTTGCCAAGCTTCTAGGGAGCGGGAACCGTCGTAGGCCAGCAAGACGAACTGGGGCGGGGGGCCTTGGGCTGCCGCTATGGCTCCTTCTTCTTTTAGCAGGCGATATAGGAAACGATAGTTCCAGCGATTGGTGCTACAGGAGTTGCCCCCGTCTTCTCTCTGGCAAGCGGTGACGATTTCTTCAGGAAAGGGCCCGAGGGCGTCGCTGCCTTCGATGCAATAATCGATTATCCCGTTGAAGCGGGCGCCTGGGGGACAGCGACGGTCTCCGTAGGCGCTTAGGTACATTGCTTCTCTCCATTTATTGGTGGCGCAACTGTTGCCTCCTCCCCACTCCCGACATTGCTCGCGCATTTTTTCCGTGAAGGGTCCGAAGGCATATCGACCGTTACTATAGAAGTAGCGTCCTTTGTCGTTTACCAGTTTTGTCTCTATGGGGGCTTCTTCGGTGCTGTTATTATTATTAGAAATTTCGGCGGTAGTGTCTTCTGGATTATCTAGGTTCCAGAGGGCGGCGTATCCGACGAAGAATAATAATAAAGTTAGATAGAGCTTGCGATGAGGTTTTTTTGGGAATTTTTTCATCTATTTTTATCCCGGATCTGTTAAGGTTTAAATAAGGTAATTTTGCCTATTATAAAAACATAGCGATCGGGCATCTTGCCCGATGTACGGATAATGGAAAAAACAACAGAAAACCAACCAATTAATCCTTGGAATTATAAGCCCTGGTGGTGTCAGCCATGGTCGATTATTTTAACCGGAATCACTATTATTAGCGGTAGCTGGTTTATCTTGAAAATTTTGTGGATAACCGCCTTAGTCGCCCTCCCCATCCTCGCTTGGTGGACTTTTTTCTTAATCCTTTGGCCGAAGGCAGTTAATAATTAATAATTAATAATTAATAATTAATAATTGTTTTGGTAGCGCGCGCAAGTAGCTATTTTCTTGTAGGTTGGGTGGAGCGATAGCGCAACCCAACATCAACGAGGGAAACAAACACTCCTAATGTTGGGTTTCGCTGCGCTACACCCAACCTACAAATGCTAATTATTAATTATTAATTATTAATTATTAATTAATAATAGTCTTGAACCGCCTTAACCTCCAGGTCGCCAGACTGTAAAGAACGAATCGCCGCTACCACCGCCTTCGCACCGGCGATGGTCGTAATCAGCGGCACCTTGTAATTCAAAGCAGTCCGGCGAATAGTCATGCCATCTTGGCGGGACTCCTCGCCGCTTGGAGTAGTAATAATCAACTGAATCTCGCCATTTTTTATCCCATCGCTGACATTGGGGCGACCCTCGTGCAACTTCAGCGCCAACTCCACATCCAAACCTTCCTCGCGCAACACCTCTTGGGTTCCCTGAGTCGCAACCACCTTAAAACCTAGAGAAATCAAATCCTTAACCACCGGAATCACAGGTTCCTTGTGCCGATCGCTCATGGAAACAAAAACCGTCCCCTCCAAAGGCAAAAACTGACTGGCGGAAAGCTGCGCCTTAGCAAAAGCCTTACCAAAATCCAAATCAATACCCATAGCCTCCCCAGTGGAACGCATCTCCGGCCCCAACAAAGTATCCGTTCCCGGAAACTTAGCAAAAGGCAAAACCGCCTCCTTCACGGAAACCTGTTGCGGCACAACTTCCTCAACAAACTTCAACTCCGCCAAAGTCTTACCAGACATCACCAAAGACGCCATCTTCGCCAAAGGCACCCCGATCGCCTTAGAAACAAAAGGCACCGTCCGCGACGCCCTCGGGTTCGCCTCCAAAATATAAACCGTATCCCCCTGGACGGCAAACTGAATATTCATCAACCCCACCACCTTCAGCGCCTTCGCCAAACTCACCGTCCACTGGCGAATAGTCTCCACCGCCGCATCCGAGAGAGACTGATAAGGAATAGAACAAGCAGAATCTCCAGAGTGGATCCCCGCCTGTTCGATATGTTCCATAATGCCGCCAATAACCACCTGCCCGGTAGAATCGGCGATCGCGTCCACATCCACCTCCACAGCATTTTCCAAAAACTTATCAATTAAAATCGGATGGTCTGGTTCCACCTGAACGGCAAACACCATATAACGTTCCAACTCCTCATCGGAATAAACGATCTCCATAGCCCGTCCCCCCAGAACGTAAGAAGGACGCACCACCACAGGATAGCCGATATCCCGGGCCACCCGCGCGGCATCCTCAAAACTCCTCGCCAAGCCGTTAGCCGCCTGCCGAATATCCAAATCTCGCAAAACCTTCTCAAACCGTTCCCGGTTTTCCGCCATATCAATAGAATCAGGCGAAGTTCCCCAGATCTTAGTCCCCTCGCAACCCTCCAAATACTTCTCCAGAGAGACCGCCAACTTCAAAGGAGTCTGTCCGCCGAACTGGATGATAATCCCCTCCGGTTTTTCCGCCTCAATGATATTAGTCACATCCTCCAGAGTAAGGGGCTCGAAATAGAGGCGATCGCTAGTATCGTAATCCGTAGAAACAGTCTCCGGGTTAGAATTCACCATAATAGTCTCGAAACCCGCATCCTGCAAAGAATAACTCGCATGACAGCAGCAGTAATCAAACTCAATACCCTGACCGATACGGTTCGGCCCGCCCCCCAAAATCATCACCTTACGCTTATCCGAAGGCAAAACCTCCGACTCCTCCTCGTAACTAGAATAGTAATAAGGAGTAAAAGCCTCAAACTCCGCCGCGCAAGTATCCACCGTCTTATAAGCAGGCTTCACTCCCAGACCCAAGCGGAAATTCCTCACATCCATCTCGTCCGTCTTAGTCGCGTAAGCAATTTGGCGATCGCTAAAACCTTGCCGCTTCACGTCCCACATCTGCTTCTGGGTCAACTCTCCTAGAGGAGTCCGCTTGAGGAACTTCTCAGTCTCCAAGAGATCCTGCATCTTATCCAAGAACCAAACATCAATGCCGGTCAACTCATAAATCTCCTCCACCGTCATCCCCAAAAGCAAAGCATGGCGAAGGGAAAAAATTCTCTCTGGGTTAGGGACGCGCAACATTCCTCGCACCTGTTCGAGACTAGGCAACTTCTCCTTCTTATCGCAACCGAAACCAGCGCGACCCGTTTCCAGAGACCGCAAAGCCTTCTGGAAAGACTCTTGGAAAGTGCGCCCCATAGCCATAGCCTCTCCCACAGACTTCATCTGGGTAGTCAAGACCGGTTCGCAACCAGGGAACTTCTCAAAAGCAAAGCGAGGAATCTTCGTCACCACATAATCGATAGAGGGCTCGAAACTCGCGGGAGTTTTTTTCGTAATATCGTTAGAAATTTCGTCTAGGGTGTAACCCACAGCTAATTTCGCCGCCATCTTCGCGATCGGGAAACCAGTAGCCTTCGACGCCAAAGCAGAAGAACGACTCACCCGAGGGTTCATCTCGATAACAATCACATCCCCATTAACCGGGTTGACAGAAAACTGGATGTTAGAACCGCCAGTTTCCACCCCGATCTCCCGGATAATAGCGATCGAAGCATCCCGCAAGCGCTGGTACTCCTTATCAGTGAGAGTCTGCGCTGGAGCAACAGTAATAGAATCTCCCGTATGGACGCCCATGGGGTCGATATTTTCGATAGAACAGATAATCACTACGTTATCTGCCAAATCTCGCATTACTTCTAACTCGTACTCCTTCCAGCCGATAAGAGATTGCTCCACTAAGATTTGGGAGACCGGCGAAGCATCTATGCCCCCCTGGGCCATGAGTTCGTATTCTTCTTGGTTGTAGGCAATGCCGCCCCCAGTGCCCCCCAGAGTGTAGGCAGGACGAATAATGAGAGGGTAAGTGCCGATTTTGTTAGCAATTTCCTTAGCCTCCTCTAGGTTGCTAGCAATATCCGAGGGACAGACGTTGACCCCGATGCGGGCCATAGCCTCCTTAAATAACAGTCGGTCTTCGGCCATTTCAATAGCAGGAAGTTTGGCCCCGATTAGCTCCACTCCATATTTTTCCAACGTCCCATTTTTAGCCAAAGCAACGGCCAGGTTTAGGGCCGTTTGGCCCCCCATAGTCGGCAGCAGGGCATCGGGCCTTTCTTTAGCGATGACCTTTTCGAGGAGTTCAGGGGTCAGGGGTTCTATGTAAGTACGTTCGGCAATCTCTGGGTCCGTCATAATCGTGGCCGGGTTGGAGTTAACCAATACCACCTCGAAACCCTCTTCTCGCAAGGCTTTACAGGCTTGAGTGCCGCTGTAGTCAAATTCGCAGGCTTGACCGATGACGATGGGGCCGGAGCCAACTAGGAGGATTTTGCTTAGATCTTCGCGTTTGGGCATAGTTGAAGAATTAGTAATTAATTAAACTAGGACTAACCAGGGGACGCTCCGCCCCCGGGATTGAACCCAAACTATTTTATGTGGTAACGTTCTCCTTGTGTAGGAAAATACAAAAAAGTCTTGAGAAAAACTCCAAGCCCCAGAGTCTAGAGGGTTTGAGATAAAATTGTATTCGTGGTTGAATAAACCTTAATTAAGGTTTATTTTTTACCGTTGCTTTGCTAGAAAAAACTAAAATTTGATATGGCTAGAAAACCCGATGAAATTGCAGTTCACCTCTTGCTTGAAGGGGGAGCGCGCGAAGAAGTACGCTTTCCCACTTTACCAGATTTTCAAAAGTGGTACACTGCTGTTTTAGTGCCAAAACAAGACTCTTCAGAATTTATGAACGTTCCTATTAAAAACCTTCAAGGAGAATATATGGTAGTTCGCCCTTCCAGCATCATTGCTATTCGGGTAGAGCCTATATTTCTTTCCAGCGTCTTTTGATATTTCGATTAATCTTAATTGGGTAATTGGGGAAGGGATTTTACAGGGTAAACGTCCGGGGTTGTTGGGAATAGTAGGTATTTAAGAAACCGGGTTTTTACTAAAAACCCGGTTTCTGGCAGCAATACGTTCGCCATTTTTTTGTAGCCATTTTTTTGTAGGTTGGGTGTAGCGTAGCGAAACCCAACAAAATCGTTTAATTTTGCTCCCGTTGATGTTGGGTTGCGCTGTCGCTCCACCCAACCTACTAATGGTATTTTTTCGCCATCAGGCGAAGGTATTGTTAATACTTTAACTTTGCCTATCCAACCAATTATCTAAATCTTCAACGGTAGAAAAATCTAATTGAGTCCGAGCTAATTCCTCTATTTGGGAAATAGATAGATTACGAATTTTTTCGCCGATATTGTCAGGAAGCGTACCAAAACGACAAGTTAAAAGCATATTAATTAGGGTGGCTTCTCCTTGACGTTTTCCACGTTCTAAACCACGTTCTAAACCGCGTTCTAAACCGCGTTTCTCCCCACGCATTTCCCCGCGAATTTCCCCTTTTTGAAGAATGTCTTGATAAATAACAGATTCTTGCATGAGTTCCTCCCGAAATAATTGCCGAATCAGAGTTTTATCGAATCGCAAACCAGCTAATATTTCAGCAGCCGCCGAAATATTCTTTTGTTGTGCTGGTTCTTCTATAATATCAACATTCACGTCGCACCAATATTTCCCGTACAACCAACGTCCAATAATTGAGCATCCGGTACGGAATTGACGGATTAGAGTAAGGTACGGTTTGAAATTCTATCTGGAGAATTGCATTTTAGGGGGCCAGAAACCCGGTTTCTTCAAGAAACCGGGTTTCTAAAATATCGCATAAGATTTAGGATTGCTATAGATATTTGCAGGGAGCATCTCATATTTGCAAAAACGCTTTCTTTTCTATT
>JAXHVR010000103.1:0-10460 GCA_034189005.1 Cyanobacteriota bacterium
TGACGATAACGACGATATTCTGCAAGCTGAATTCGGACAATAGATAATCTAGAATTGGGAATCGCCTTTCGTAGCAATCGCTTTAGCGATTCCCTATAATTAATTCCCCATAGATAATTGCTTAATGACTGTTTGGCGTTTAATTCCACCGTTGGAAGTAGAAGGATATCTACAGATGGCGATCGATGAGTGGTTGCTGGAGGAACATCGGCGTTTGAGGATTCCACCGACGCTGAGGTTTTATACTTGGCAACCGATCGCTATTTCTTTGGGCTACCATCAAAAGCGTTTCCCGGATTTTTGGCAGGATTTGAGTTGGTCCGGTTCTAAATTAGAGTTGGTGAGGCGACCGAGTGGGGGGCGCGGTGTTTTGCATCAGGGAGATTTGACTTATGCTTTGGTGGTGTCGGGGGTTGCTGGGAGTCGGATTTCTGCTTATCGAAGGATTTGCGAGTTTTTAATTGAGGGTTGGCGATCGCTTGGTGTGGAGTTAGTTTACGGCGAGGCGGGTAGGGGTTATATTCGCAATCCTAATTGTTTTGCTACTGCTACTGGGGCGGATTTGGTTTTGCCGAATGGGGTTAAGTTAATCGGTAGCGCTCAATTGAGGCGCGATCGCTCTATTTTACAACACGGTTCGATTTTGTTGGAACCGGATTTAGATTTGTTTGCTAAAGTTTTCGGCGAGGAGGCCCCAGGAGAAGTTTTGGAAAGTTTGCAGGGGTTGTCTCCAAGGCTAAATTTGAGGGGAGAAGCTTTAAGAAGGACGGTTGTAGAAGCTTTGGTGGAAGCGGCGAAGGGGTGTTTTGGGGTTGAGTTTGCGCTGCAACCTTTGTCCGAGGGGGAGTGGGAGGCGATCGCTAATTTTCACCGCAAACCGTAGAACAGGCAAGATGCCTGTTCTACGGCGATCGCAAAAAAAAGGTAACAGGCAAGATGCCTGTTCTACGGCGATCGCAAAAAAAAGGTAACAGGCAAGATGCCTGTTCTACGGCGATCGCAAAAAAAAGGTAACAGGCAAGATGCCTGTTCTACGGCGATGGCCACCTTAACGATCTGCGGAATACATGGGCGGGGTGCCAAAAACTTGAGTCCAGTAATGTTTGTAGTTGACTTTACCGCGATCGCTTCCTAAGAAATAATAACCTATTCCGATCTCTTCGACGTCGGGGGCGAGTATATTCGCCCGGTGTCCGGGACTATCCATCCATGCTTTTACTACCGTCTCTGGGGTGAGAAAACCGGCGGCAATGTTTTCCGCTGCCACGGAGTATTGATAACCTCCTCTGCTCATGCGGTCCCAAGGTTCGGAACCGTCTAGGCCGATGTGGTCGAAGAAGTCTTGCATTGCCATGTCTTGGCTGTGACGCAAAGCTACTTGGTTGAGGACTAGATTTAGCTTGACTGGTTTTAAGCCGTATTTAGCCCTTTCTTTGTTGGTTAGTTCGACTACGCGATCGACGAAGTATCCATCGCGACTGCGGTTAGAAATGCCGAGGCGGGACATCAAATTGCGGTTTGCCATGAGGCTATCGCTTGTTTCCATTGCCGTCTGCTCTTCGCTGGAACCTTCTATCTCTACTGCCACTGCGTTATTTCTTGATAAAGCGGCTCCAGATAATAAGTAGGCGAAAACTATAAATAAGGAGGCGATCGTCGTCGATCTGAATTTTCCTAGGAAGAGTTTAATAATATTGCTGCTGACTGCGGGGCGGGATTTGATGGGGTTAGCTGCTAGTTTATTAGAAGTCATATTGTTTGCTCCTTTTAGTTTGTTTTTTTAGTTTTTCTCTATCTCTATCTGTTTCAGGTGCAGTCGCTTGTTTTCCCGGATAAAACATAATTTTATTAACAGCATTTGGTCGGGCTGCTAATAACATAAATAATTGAAATAATCCGTTAATTAACGTGCGATTTTCCAACTGTCACAATCTTTTCAATAGCCGTTAACAGCTATTTACTATAGTTAGCAGGTTGAAAACAGGACGGTTTCCTTAATAAGGAACTTAAGGGAAATAGTTAAAAATGTTATTGCAGCCCCTACAGTATTGCTGCAATTGGGAATGAAAAAACCCGGTTTCTTTGAGAAACCGGGTTTCTGGGCGGGGGATGAATATTCTTGCTGTTAATACGATAGGATTTATATAGCAAGCCGTAGATCGTTCGCGATATTTTAGAAACCCGGTTTCTTTGAGAAACCGGGTTTCTTGCCCCCTAATTTTTCATAATCCCTGCACGGATTGCTATAGCAGCGGACCCCGAAAGAAAATTATGGTTGTAGCGCCACCGGAACGAAATCTTGTTGGGTTGCGCTTCGCACGCGCCCTACTAGCGCTGTACAGTTAAAATTGTGGGTGGGCAGACGCGGGGACGCGGGGACGCGGGGACGCGGGGACGCGGGGACGCGGGGACGCGGGGACGCGCTTCCGTGTCAATGTTACCCAGCATTTTAGCCGTGACGCGCTACTACCTACTAAAAAGGACGAATTATATGGAATCTAATCTTAACGGTCCCTCGCCGGATACTCCCTTTCCGATTCCTGGAATTGAAAGGCTTTGTTATCTGAAAAATATTATCAAAAACCCTAATATTATTGTTGGAGATTACACCTATTATGACGATTTTGATAATCCAGAAAACTTTGAAAAAAACGTACTTTATCATTTTGATTTTATTGGCGATAAATTGATAATCGGCAAATTTTGTTCCATTGCTTCCGATGTCAAATTCATAATGAATGGGGGGAATCACAGAACGGATTGGCTGACCAATTATCCTTTCCCTATATTTCAAAATGGTTGGGAAATAGCGATGCCGGAGGAATGGCCGCACAAAGGAGATACGATTATCGGTAATGATGTTTGGCTGGGTTATAGTGCGACGATTATGCCGGGAATTAAAGTGGGAGATGGTGCGATTATCGCGGCAAATTCTGTCGTCACTAAAGACGTTCCACCCTACGCGGTGGTAGGGGGAAATCCGGCAACAGTTATTAGAAAAAGATTTGACGAGGAAACGATTAATAAACTATTAGAAATTAAGTGGTGGGATTGGGATATTGAAAAGATTACTGCTAATTTAAAAACAATTTGCAGCGGGGATATCGATGGTTTAATATCTGCGGGCGGTTAAAAAGGTATTTCTTCGTCATCATCATCTCCTGGGTCGAAACTATCGTTTTTAATTGTTGCTCCTAGAGCTTCTTCTGCTTGTTTAATCTTCTCAAATAAAGAAGATCGAGAAGGCGATCGCTTTTCGTTCGATAGATCTAAATTGTATTTAGCTTTAATCTCATCCAGTAACTCTTTAGGCATTGGTTCCGAGGGCGCTTGAAAATCTTTTGCCGTCACTACGGGCAGCCTCGGTCCTAATTTTTCCTTGCGCATATCTGGCAGTCGAATTAAGAAATATTCCCGCCTGCGTCTGACATATTCTGCTTTATTATCTATTTCTTCTAAAATAGCTGCCACTTGAGAAATATCGTGCTGGGAAATAGCAACTCTAACTTCGATATCATCTAAAGGAATTCCTAATTTTTCAGCTTTGGCTAAAAGTTCTGGTGGAAGATGAGAATCAATAGGCGGATTAATTGCCGCCGACATTTCTGCTAAGGCTTTTTTAACCGCTTCTTTAGCAGCTTCCACTGTTTGATAATGGGTGCCGCTATCTGCGGAAGTATCGCTAACAATAAATTTAAGTCTATCGGCGACATCAATTAATAATTTACTAGCTTCGTTAAGGCGATCGTAATTCATATTATATCGATTAATATTTTCCCAATTAACGGAGTCCAGAAACCCGGTTTTTTTTAAAAACCGGGTTTCTAAGTAGTCTTGCAAAATAATTTGAAC
This sequence comes from Cyanobacteriota bacterium, assembly GCA_034189005.1. Classification (GTDB taxonomy): domain Bacteria; phylum Cyanobacteriota; class Cyanobacteriia; order Cyanobacteriales; family Microcoleaceae; genus CALKCV01. The sequence continues at coordinate 3,853 of JAXHVR010000103.1, forward strand.
AAAAATTTGGGGATGCCAACTACCCTGTGTTAACGGCAATTAAGTACCCGTGCAACATTAATTAAACATATTGAACAGGCGAGACGCCTGTTCTACGGGGGAAATAAAGAATAATTTCATGTAAATATTTTGGTCTACCTACTTAAGCATTTATGGCGCGTGGATACCCAATTATTAATTATTAATTATTAATTATTAATTATTAATTACTTACTTGACATAAGTCGCACTAACTAATACTGTCACGGATCCTGAGATTAGGTTCGACCTTCGGAAGAGATGGAACTAATCCTGCTTTGTCCCATCGGGATAGAAATTATTTCCTGGGACGATCTAAAATAGGATGACAGGTTAAAAAGGACAAACAAGTGACATTTTGCCTGTTTTTAAAAGGAGGGAACAACCCACGCTGGTTCGGGGACTATTACCACCGGACATAGATATGGGGGAAGTTGCTTCTGGATGCTGGCAATAAGTACCGGTGCAAAATTAATTGGACATCTGGAACAGGCGAGACGCCTGTTCTACGGGGAAATCAAGAATAATTTTATGTAAATATTTTTGCTTACCTACTTAGACTGCCAAATTTTAAAAAAACACTCTTATTTTATTTTTCAATGAAACCAACTCCCGCGCGAACCACCAGAAAACTACAAAACCGAATATTAAATAGCCTGCTAACTGTCGTTTTGACAATAGCAGGCAACCCCCTACTTTGGAAGCAACAATCGGCGTCGGCGGCAACTGGGGCCTATTGTCGCCAGTCGCCAGAAGCGATCGCCCAGAAAGAAAACCTCCGCAAAGCTGCCCTCACCGGCAACCCCCAAGGTGAAAAAGAGTACAAAGACCTACTAATCCAACACGCCCGAGAGGTGGGCAACTGTAGGCAGCGAACCTGGCCCAGAACTCAGGCAATTTGGCTGCGACTCTATCCCTGCGATGCCAAACCAGGGGAATTAAACCGCATCCTCGACGATATTGTTAACAAAGGCTATAACGAAGTTTACATCGAAGTTTTTTACGACGGTCAGGTGTTGCTGCCCGCCAATAATAACCCCACGGCCTGGCCTTCCATAGTCCGCAATGCGGGCCCTTATGAAAATGTGGATCTATTAGCCCAAGCCCTCGCCGCCTCCCGAGACCGGGGTCTAAAAGCTTATGCCTGGCTGTTTACGATGAATTTCGGCTATACCTATTCTCAAAGAAGCGATCGCCAAGATGCCCTCGCCCGCAATGGGGCAGGTCAGAGAACTATAGATGTCGTCCCAGACAATGAAGATTTACAAGACCAACTCGGAGAAAGTCACGCTTTCCACGCTTTCGTAGATCCCTACAGTCCCCAAGCGCGACAAGATTATGCGAAGTTGGTAGATGAAACCCTCAAACGCAGACCTCAAGGGGTTTTATTCGACTACGTTCGCTACCTCCGAGGAACGGGAGAAGCATCGGTGGCGAGTGGGGTTAAGGATTTATGGATTTACGGCAAAGCATCCCAGCAGGTATTGTTGCAGCGGGCAAAAACCGATCGAGGCAGAGAGTTGATTAAACGATTTTTAGCCAAGGGATATATTACTTCTAACGATCTCTCGGAAGTAAATCGACTGGATGGCGATCGAAACAGTCCTCTGTGGCAAACGGTTTATTCCCCTGCTACCACTGCTTCTAGGGAACCGACCCCAGTCGATCGAGGAGGTTTGCTGCAGCAACTTTGGGAACTCAGCGTCGCCCACGCCGCCCAGGGAGTTTTGGATTTTCTCTCTTTGGCGGTCCAACCAGTGAAGAGAAAAGGTCTCTCGGCGGGGGCGGTGTTTTTCGCTGGTGGTAATAACAAAATTCGGGATAAGGGTTTTGATTCTCGGTTGCAACCTTGGGATCAGTTTCCTACGGATATAGAATGGCATCCAATGGCTTATGCTATTTGCGGGGAAAACAATCCGAGTTGTATTGTCTCTAAGCTAGAGAGGGTTTTGAGTATGGCACCGGCGGGTACGAAGATTAAACCGGCGATCGCCGGTTTGTGGGGGGCACCTCTTACTAACCGTCCTTCTCTGGAAGTGCAGATGCAGGCGATCCGTCGGGCTGCGCCCCAAATTGACGCTATCAGTCATTATTCTTATGGGTGGCAGGAGATAGAAGCTACGCGATCGCGCAAGTCTTGTCGTTTGTAGGGCGATCGCGAACTTTTTTAACATTCTAAAATTTCAAACTAGGGAGATGGGCCATTTGAAAAAAATCAAAGAAAATACGGAGTCGATGGCCCATTTCTGCCAATGGCAGACCTCGGGACATAATAAGATAGAATCGAAAGACCGAAAATAGACCCGATTTGCCGATATTGACGCAGAATATGGGGCATAAGAATTAAGAGGAACAATTGCGATGACCGACAATACGCCAGCCCAAATAAAAATAGTACCGCCAGTAATGGAGTTAGACTCGGACGCTTGGGCAGAGCAAGAAGATAGCGACATCGAAGCAGAAGAAGAAGAGCAAATTATTATCGAGGCCTTCGATCCAAACCTCATAAAAGTTGACACTAGACCGATGACCATCGATTTAGTTCTCTCCAGAATAGCCCACGAGGAATTAGACCTAGCCCCCGACTTCCAACGTCAAGCCGGCATCTGGACTACTTCTGCTAAAAGCAGATTAATAGAATCAATTCTGATCCGCATTCCCCTGCCAGCATTTTATATGGATGCCACAGAGGAAGATAGGTGGTTAGTTATCGACGGTTTGCAACGATTAACTGCTTTGAAAGAGTTCGTTCAAGATAAAGATTTAACCCTGAAAGGGTTAGAATTTCTGCCGCAATTAGAAAACAAAAGTTACGACGAATTGCCTCGAAATTTCCAGCGGCGAATTTTAGAAAGTTTGCTGACAGTTTATGTCATCGAAAAAGGCACCCCGCCAGAAGTAAAATTCACTATTTTTAGGAGAATAAATCGCGGCGGTTTGCCCCTATCGCCCCAGGAACTTCGCCACGCCCTCAACCCGGGTAAAGCACCAAAAGTTTTGGCTAGTTTAGCGGACTCGGAAGAGTTTAAAGAAGCAACGGGCATTAGGGATTGGCGGAAAAAAAGGATGGTCGATCGCGAATTTGTTTTAAGGTTTTTGGCTTTCAATATTACTAACTATCAGGATTATAGCTCTAAGAGTTTGGACGTATTTTTAAACGACGCAATGGTAGAAATAAATAAAATGCCAGAAGCGGATTTAGCACTACTAGAATCTAAGTTTATTAAAGCCATGGCAGGGGCTAACGAAATTTTCGCTAAGTTTGCTTTTCGCAAGCGGGATAAAGAAGATTTAGAGAAGAAATATTCGATTAATAAAGCTTTGTTTGAAGCTTGGTCCGTGAGTTTGGGAAATTTAACGGAAGAAGAGATAAAGATATTGACAGAAAGAAAGGATGTTTTAAGCGATCGCTTTATCGATTTAATGGCGGATGATGATGATTTTCAAGCCTCAATTTCTCATGGAACTAGCACGGGTGGGAAAGTTAAATACCGCTTTAAGAGGATAGAAAAATTAATTCAAAATGTCTTGTCAGAAGCGGTTCCGCCTCCATCCTTCTCTTAACAAAAAGAGTTTTGTTTTTGGTAGAAGGGGCAGCAATGCCTGCGACCGTAGAACAGGCATCTTGCCTGTGATTTTTGAGCATCTTACCTGTTATCCACAGACTTATTTATAACTGGAAATGAAGGGAAAAATAAAGTATTTTACTGCATCGCTAATAGTCTTACTGGTATCGGCAACAGTCAAAACAGTTATTAATCCTTTTGCCTTAAAGTCAAATGGGAATAAAAGTTCTGCTGCTGCGGGCGAAACGGCTCAAAATGTAATTTCGCCTCAAGCTTCTGAGTTAGTAGAAAGCTACTTAAATAAAACTCCAGCAAAGGCGATCGCTCCTAATTTAACCCTCGAAGAAGCGCAAAAAATTAAACAGCAATTCATCGGAGAAATCGGCAAAGAATTAGGTCCAGTAGTTGGTTATAAAGCCGGATTAACCAGCGAAACCGCACAAAAACAATTTAATGTTTCCCAACCGTTGTTAGGAACCTTATTCCAACAAATGCTGCTGCCAAACGGTAGAATTATTTCCCCTAAATTTGGCAGTCGTCCCTTTAGCGAGGGAGATTTAATGGTAAGAGTTGGCAGCGAAGAAATTAATAATGCTAAAACTACCAGAGAAGCATTAGCCTCTCTGGATGCGGTAGTTCCTTTTTTGGAATTACCAGACTTAGTTTACAGTGCGGGCGTGAAATTAGACGCGCCCGCTATTTTAGCGATTAATGTTGGTGCCAGATATGGAATTGTGGGGGAACCTATTTTGTTAGATTCCGCCGAAGAATGGGAAAGTCGTTTAAAGAATATGACTTTGGAAATATTGGATGCGGATGGTACGGTTTTGGCGACGGGAAAGGGGAGTAATTTATTAGGAAATCCTCTCAATGTGGTGTTGTGGATAAAGGATAGTTTGCTGGCGGAGGGGAAGCGGTTGAAGAAAGGAGATTTGCTGTCTTTGGGAACTATTACGCCGCTGATGCCGGTGAAACCTAATACTTCTATTAGGGCGCGATATACCGGCTTGAAACCAGATGAGACGGTGGAGATTTTTGCGATTTTTGAGGAATAATCGCGCTTTGCGATTAAAATGGTTCGTAGTAATCGCTTTAGCGATTGAAAACAAGTCATATCTAAATCGCTAAAGCGATTACTACCATCGCTGAGTAATAATTACAGGAAACTTTCCAACCAGTTTGCAACTGGATCGAAGTCTTGCCAAATATCAGAATCCATTAGAATTTTATCCGAAGTAGCGATCGCCTCTTTATAACCCACAAAATGAGCAATCTCCGACTCATCAAACATCTTTTTCCCATCCAGAGTAATCCACTCTCGGATCCATTCCATCGCTTTTTGCTTAATTCTCTCCTCCACCTCCTCCGTAGTATTGGGAATGGGAGAAACCAGAAATCTTACTTCTGGGGTGAGGGATAATTCGCGGCGTCTGGTTTTAGAAGCGAGTAAACCTCGAACTAAATTTGCGGTACCTCGTTCAAATTGGGGGTTGGGATAGAAAGAAGCGATCGCCACATCGGCCAAATCGAAAAGTACCGGACTGCTAATCGGACAAACACCAGAACTAGCATCCAGCAAAACCACATCCGCTTCAAAAGGCAAATCCCCCAACATCTTCATCAACTCCCGCAAAGGATTTCTCTCCTCCCGATACCAACCCTCCGGGGCCATTAACCATAACTTGCGGGCATAATTAGCAGTAAGCGAGCCCGCCGGCAAACAATAAAGTTCCTCAGTCGCCGACAAACGCAAAACATTTTTAAAGACATCGGGAGTTTCTTCTTGGTCTAAAGCTAACAATAAATCCACCACGCCCAATTCCGGGTTAACTTCCGACTCCTTGCCAAACAAGGCAGGTAAAGTCGGCGACTCCCAGTCCATATCCACGCAAAGAACCTTGCGACCTCGACTTGCCAGAATTTGAGCGGTGTATGCTAAAGCAGTGGAACTGCCAATTCCTCCTTTATAAGAATAGAACGCAGCGAAAATGGGGCGAGCTAGTTTGCCGTCTAAATGGGAGGGAAATTTTATCTCTTCCAGGTTCGGTTGGCGGGCGAGAGATTCCGGCCACAAGGGAATATCTTCCAGAGTCGAGTCAATAGGAAGATAGCCCATTGATTCTCGTTCCCCAGGAGTCAATAAATTGCTCCATTCGATAATTACCTCTTCGAGTCCTTGGAAAGCTATATCCTTCCTTTCATAAGGATACTTTCTCTCAAATCCTGGAGAAATGACGGCTATACGCCAACCTCTATAAGGATCGGGTTGAACTCGAAGTTCGTCAATCTTTAAATTGGCATCTGCCATATTACGTTGGATGCGTTCTTTAATTTCTGAGTGATTCATAGACGCCTCGGTTTGCTGCGATTAATTTGTAAATAAATCCATCCTTTTAATCTGCGTGCCCCTTTCAACAACTCTTGTTGCTTTAAACCCGACTTACTCGGCAGAAATTTTTCATAACGCAAAGCTGTATTCCACTCCTCAAAGAAAAATGTTTGCGTACCTTGAGGATCCTGATTTGCGGAAAAATTCAGGTTAGCTGCACTCCACAACCCCCGAAGGTCGTGTCCTTCTCTACCATAACTGGGAGAAGCAATGCCGCGTTTTTGCAAAAGTGCTTTGAGAGCGCATTCTATGGCATAACCCGCCATGTACACCGAAGCTACAGAGTCCGGTCTTTCTTTTAAGATAGCTTCGGCATCGGCCAGTCGTTCGTCGGCGACGGCCATCCAGTCCGCCGCAGTTGTCGGTTCCACTTAAATGTCTCCTACTCGCCTAATTTTTATGTTAGTTTAAATTAAAATTATCTTTTAACTATCCGAACGGGCTAGATGCCTTATTCAAACAGGCATTCCGGCCTGTTCTACGCTATTAATCATAACAGGCAATATGCCCGTTTTACGTTGTTTTTTTAACAGGCAAGATGCCCGTTCTACTTTAATATGACAAGTTCCTGGATAATTAATGCTGCTTGGGCAGTAGCTTCTATTTTATTAGCAGAAATAGTCAGAGATTCTTAC
>JAXHVR010000103.1:10560-17680 GCA_034189005.1 Cyanobacteriota bacterium
TACGTTGTTTTTTTAACAGGCAAGATGCCCGTTCTACTTTAATATGACAAGTTCCTGGATAATTAATGCTGCTTGGGCAGTAGCTTCTATTTTATTAGCAGAAATAGTCAGAGATTCTTACCACGTTATCTCCCATATTTTCCCTCCTTTGTCTCGGTGGCACGCCTGGCATCATCGCGTTTTTCGCCCTAATTTAACTCCCGTTAGCGATAAGGTTTACCGTCAAGCTTCCTGGTATCACGACGTACCAGAAGCAGTGGTGATGTTGTTTTTGAGTTTTATTTTCTGGGTTTTAATCTCGATCTGGATGCCAGAATATAAATGGGGAGCGTCCTTCGGTTGTCTGTATTGTTTTAGTTTTTTATTGCCGGCGATCGCCCGCGCTACGGGAGTACCAAAAGCTGACGAATTAACGGACTTAACTCATTTACCCGGTCCGTTTTTAACGCCGCCTTCCGGTTTTTTTGTCAACCGCACTTACCACTGGCGGCACCATTTCGACAATCAAAATGCTTACTTTTGCGGTACTTTAACTTTAGTGGATAAACTCATGGGAACTGCTCTTTCTCTTAAAGGTAAAACTGTTGCCGTAACCGGCGCTTCTGGAACTTTAGGGCGATCGCTCTTACTCCATCTCCAAAAAGCAGATGCTAAGGTCATCGCCCTAACCTCCAAACCTCAAACCGTGACCATAAATATCGACGGCGAAGACCGAGAAATTCAAACCGTTACTTGGCAAGCAGGCAAAGAAAAAGCATTAGCCGAGTTATTAGAAAAAGTCGATATTTTGGTTCTAAATCACGGCATCAACGTCCATGGAGAGAGGAGCAAAGAAGCAATTTTTCAATCCTACGAGGTCAATACATTCTCCAGCTTGCGCTTGATGGAATTGTTCTTTGAAACAGTTCGCGATAACAAAGATATTGCTTGTAAAGAAGTCTGGGTTAATACCTCGGAAGCGGAAGTTAATCCTGCATTTAGTCCTCTTTACGAACTAACCAAACGCGCTTTAGGAGATTTAGTTAATTTGCGAAAATTAGATGCTCCTTGCACGGTCAGGAAGTTAATTTTGGGGCCGTTTAAGAGCAATCTAAATCCAATTGGTGTGATGTCTGCCGACTGGGTTGCGGAGCAAATTGTTAAGTTGGCAAAAGCGGATTTTAGAACCATTATTGTCACGGTTAATCCTTTGACTTTTGTGGCGTTGCCGATTAAGGAGTTTTTAGTTTCGACTTATTTTAAATTCTTTAGTCGGAAGTCAAAAGATGAAATAGTATCTGGAGAAGTTGCCGAAGTTTCTATTAATCGTTCGTAGTAATCGCTTTAGCGATTTATATCTATGAATCGCTAAAGCGATTACTACAAGCTAGCCTGCGAAGTTTACCCACTAAATTAAGCTAGACGTGCTACGACAATCTGCCTTGGCTACCAATTTTCTCAGATATGCAAAATAATTGGTATCTTATTAAGTGACAACTTAATAAAGTAAGTGGCATTCACTCGTAGCGTATGGCGATAATTATGAGTTCAAATCAACAATTTCTGCAAAACTTATACGATGCCTTTAACAACCGTGAAATTGAAACAATTATCTCGTTTATGCGCCCGGATGTGAAATGGGCGAACGGACTGGAAGGCGGTTTTGTTTGCGGACGCGACGCAGTGCGCGAATACTGGACCAATCAATTTAAGGATATTCAACCGGAGCTTGAGACGCTAAAATTTGAGACGGACAAAAATAATCGAAACGTCGTTACCGTTCATCAAGTAATCAAGGATTTACAGGGCAATTTACTTGCGGATGCAACAGTTAAGCAAATCTTTACTATTGAGGATGGTTTGATTAGCCTTTACGAAATTGGCGAAACTGAAACAATCCTAGAGATGATTAAAAAGGCGAGAACCTCTGACGAACAATAGTAATGCTTTGATTATTAGCTAAAAGTAGTAGCGCATCACAGCTAAAATGGTGAGTAAAGCAAAAGTTCGTAGTAATCGCTTTAGCGATTTATCAATATGAATCGCTAAAGCGATTACTACAAGCGATCGCTACGAACAAGCTTTAGGGGTTCAAAAATTACTTAACTAATTCAATTGCTAATTCAATTGCTGCTTTCATACTGGTAGGATCGGCTATGCCTTTTCCTGCTATATCGAAAGCAGTTCCGTGGTCTGGAGATGTTCTAATAAATGGCAAACCAATCGTTGTATTAACTGCTAAATCGAATGCCATTAATTTCACCGGAATTAATCCTTGGTCGTGATATAGAGCTAAATAACCATCGGCTGCTTTAATATTACTATTACCCTGCCAAGCTTGACCCGGTTTTACCCACATCGTGTCTGGGGGTATCGGTCCTAATAATTGCACGTCCGAGAAGCGATCGCTCTCTTTTTTCAACCACGGAATTAACCACTCTTTCTCCTCCTTTCCTAACTTCCCATCTTCCCCGCTATGAGGGTTCAAACCAGACACCGCAATAGTCGGTTTTTCGATCCCAAAATCCTCTCGCAAACAACTTATTAATAATTCTAATTTTAAAGTCATTAATTCTGGCGTTAAAGCCGAAGGCACTTGACATAAAGGAATATGGGTGGTGGCTAAAAGGGTGCGGAGAACGAAATTACTCTGGGGAGACTTGGCAACGAACAGCATCCCAAACTTTTCGACCCCTGCCCGTTCCGCCAGCAGTTCCGTTTGGCCGGGATAGTCCCGGCCCGCAGCTTGCCAGTAATTTTTAGCAATGGGCGCCGTGACGATGCCCTGGAACTCTCCTGCCAGAGTCCGGGCGATCGCTTCCTCCAAATAAGCAAAACTCAAGGCCCCAGTAACCCCATTCCCTTCACCGGGGACGATATCTCCTTTTTCCAAGTCCACATTTAAAATCTTCAAACTTTCTGGGTCGGCAAGAAGTTGTGCCGGACTCAACAGCTTATAAGTTTGCTCCAAAAGCTTCTGGGTGCCGACTAAAGTAAAGTCGCAACTACGAGCGATCGCCGGTTCTGCCAAAGCTTTCAAAACGACTTCCGGCCCGATGCCCGCCGGATCTCCTAGAGTAATAGCTAAACGAGGTCGCATATTTTGTCTTTCCAATACCAAAGCAAGATAAACTTTAGAGTAATCTAAAATGCAATTTATCGTCCCAGAGGAGAGTTAGAGAATGGCTGGTGAAATCTTTAATGCCGCTATATTGTCTTTTGTCGTAATTTTAATCGGTTTGGCAGGTGGCTTCGCGCTGCTGAAAATTCAAGGCGGCGAAGAGTAAGAAGGAAACAGGGTTTCTCCTATAAACCAAGAAACCGGGTTTCGTAAGAAAATACCTTCGCCAAAAAGAAAAAATACCATTCGTAGGTTGGGTGTAGCGAAGCGAAACCCAACAAAATCGTTGGATTTTGCTCCCGTTGATGTTGGGTTGCGCTATCGCTCCACCCAACCTACAAGAAAATGGCGAAGGTATTGGTAAGAGAAACCCGGTTTCTAAAAATCGGTGTTTTCCCAGTGCTAGCTACCAGAAGGTCAGTAACGGCCATCGGCAAAAACCGGTTTTTTTATGTAAATTATTAAATGGGAATAAATTGGCGTTTGGTTAAAACTAGCCCATCCGTCTTGTAGTTATAGTCTTAATAAACAAAACCAATGGAAAGCGTAACTGAATTAGTACAAAAAGGATTTCGCACGAGCTTGGGTGCTGCTTCTTTCTTGGTGGAAACCTTGCAAGACCCCAACAAACGCGACGAAAATCTGCAAAAATTAAATTCAAATTTTAACTCGATGGATTTTAGCCAACTAACTGAGGAGTGGGCTGAAAAAGGGGAAACTACCGAGCGCGATGCCCGGACTTTTGTCGATAGTATGCTACATCAGCGCGGGACTGAAACTACGGTCAATGCCGATAATCTTTCCGATTTCCCCAGAAACGATCCTGCTGAGAATGTTGTCCGTTCCAATTTACAAGAAGAACTTCACGAGTTGACTGCGGAAATTATTGCCTTGAGGACAGAATTAGAACAGTATCAAGATTCTGACTCTCAGGATTAGTTCTAAATCCCTGGCTCGATCCAAAATCCGCTTCCGTTAGCCCCTACTAGGCCAATTACTTGATTTGGCCTAGTAATTGCTATTGTTAGTCGTTGTCCCATTGTTCATCGCCTATTAAATCAGCTAATCTGTCTCTTAGTAAAAAATTGCATTCCTCTAACTCGCCCTCTATGCAAGCCCATTCCCGCGCTGGAATGTATTGGCAGAGAGTGTAAATGGGCTGCTGACGACTGAGGACGCCCTTATGCACTAAGTCCATTGCTTCGTCTTTGATTACGTCTAATGAGTATTGAACTGCGGTGTAAGTCATAATCGTTTTCGTGGCCTTGTTTGAGTAATTTGTTCCTGCTACTAACAATATAAATCAAAAATCCGGAATTAAAACAAAAAATGTTTCAGTATAGAAAGTTACAATTTATTAATCTTTTTTGATAACAATAACAAATGTCATCAAAACCTAACATTTCTGCTTTTTTTGGCCCTAAAGTGGGTTCGACTACCGGATTTTTTATTTTTGCAATTTTGCCCGTAGCTCGACGGATATAGGACGAAACTCAGCTATAGTAAAATTTTTCCTGAATTTTTTTACATCCCGATCGCCATATAGCAACAGGCCCCGCTTCGGCTTTTCTTACCAAACGGGTCGCTACTTAACATACTTAGTATTGATTTGTCAATAGTTATTGGTCAGGGAAAAAGATTATTTGCTCTTGCTTCTTTTTTCTTCCTGAAGGCCACCAAACAGAACTTCGAGTGCGATGGCCTGGGCCTCAGACATCTGACCGTAGCAAAATACATAAGGAAGGTCTGAGGGCAGTTCTGGTGCAAATAATTCTAAGGTATAAGGACTACCATAAATTACGAGGCCGGACAATTCAGAACTTCTTAATAATCTTTTAAGCAATAGACTAGCTGCTTCGATGGTAGTGCTGAGTTGTCTAAAAGGATTGCCGCGAATAAACAATTGGAGCAAGGTAAAAGCAAAATCTTCCGATAAATAACCTGCCCCAAAGCTAGGGGAATTGCTGTCAATTATTTGAAGTTCGTAGCCGAGTTGGTTCGGAATGGCGATCGCTGGAGTATGGTTGCCCAAAAATCGGCAATTAAGCAGATCGTCGGTCAAAATTAAATTCCGCAACTTTCCCCCACCCCCTGCAATCTCTGGCTGCAAAGGCAGAGAACCACCGCATCGCAGGGAATGGCGCAAAATCTCGGCAGCAGTCTGCCTTGCCTCCGGCCTGTCTAAGCGTTCGTATAAATAATAAGAAGGAGTAGAAGAAGTCTCCGAGTGGGGCCTGTCGCCTCCTATCTGCCAACCAGGAAAAACTTTAGCCTTAGCCTGCCGAATACGTTGGAGAGAGTCATCGATGCGTTCCTCCGAAATCCGCCCGGAGGCCACGGCAGCGCAGACAGCTTTGACTACAACTTCCGCATCCAGGGGCATCAGCAAAATATCCGCCCCAGCTTCCACTGCTAAAACGGCAGATTCTTCGATACCGTAGCGACGAGCGATCGCCCCCATCACTAAAGCATCCGTCACGATTAACCCCCCAAAGCCCAATTTCTCCCGGAGGCGACCGGTCAAAATTTCAGGAGAAAGAGTCGCCGGGCGCGAAGCATCCCAGGCGGGGATAGACAAATGGGCGCTCATCACCGAGTCAACCCCTGCAGCGATCGCCTCCACAAAAGGCGGCAATTCAATTTCTGCCAGTCGAGATTCCGAATGGGGCAGCACCGGCAAATCTACATGAGAATCAACGGCCGTATCCCCGTGCCCCGGGAAATGCTTGGCCGTAGTTAACGCGGGGAATTGTTGCGCCCCCCGAATAAAAGCAGTTGCCAGCTTGCTAACCGTTGCCGGTGTTTCCCCAAAGGCGCGGACGTTAATAACTGGGTTGTCGGGATTGTTATTAACGTCCACCACGGGAGCTAAAATCCAGTTCAAACCTGTCGCTACTGCCTCTCTGGCAGTAATAGCGCCCATTTGTTCGGCGTAGTTTTGAGCGAGGGCGGGGTTATCTCGGGCAAGGGTAGCGATCGCCATTGGCGGCGGAAACCAAGTCGCCCCCGCAAACCGCTGCCCCACTCCTTGTTCGATATCCGCAGCTATCAGAAGAGGAATTTTTGCCCAGGACTGTAATTGTTCGGTGCGGGCCGCCAAGTCTGCGGCGCTGCCATCCACCAGCAAAACTCCACCAACCCCAAGGTCGCTTATCCAACTTTGGAGTTTAGCGGCGGGGGGTTCCCAGATGGGGTAGCGAATTTGACTGTCAAATAAATGCCCGGAAGCGCGGACTACAACCATTTGGGCGACTTTTTCTCTTAAAGATAGAGGCATTGGCAATTAACATTTTCCCAATTAACATTTTCCCAATTAGCAATTAATAAAAATTGCTAAGTTTCCGAATTTTCAGCATCCAAGTTCGGGTTTTCTGCTTCCCGTTTTTCCCGTTCTTCCGAGAGTTTGTTCAGCAGGGATATCATCTGGGTGCCCCTTTCTAAAGAACGGTCTTCCACGAAGAGGACTTCTGGAGTTCGGCGGAGGTTCATCCTATGACCTAACTCGCCTCGGACGTAGCTAGTGGCTGACTTTAAACCTGCCATAGTTTCTTCGCGGACTTCATCGGTGCCGTAGATACTGACGAAGATTTTGGCGTGTTGGAGGTCTCCTGAGACATCGACATCGGTAATGCTGACCATTCCCATACCAACGCGATCGTCTTTTATCCCCTGGAGCAACATTTGGCTGACTTCTCTTTTTATTAAGGAAGCGACTTTGGAAACGCGACGACTTGTAGCCATGACTTTTTACCTCCAGCTTTGAGACACTGTTCTTATTGTAGTAGTTGGAGGGGTTCTGAGGTTTTGGTTAAATTTGGGAAGCAAATTGATGGCCGTTGCCCAGAGGAAGAGCGGAGATATTGGGTTTCAAAAATGCTCTGCCATTCTCTGGGGCGCAAATTTCCGCAGAAAAAAACGATCGCCGCGCCCCATTAAGAGCGATTACTACGAACTACTGCACAGCTAAAATTGTGGGCCTACTTCGCAGGCTAGCTTGTAGTAATCGCTTTAGCGATTTAT
>JAXHVR010000103.1:17780-19372 GCA_034189005.1 Cyanobacteriota bacterium
AGCGATTACTACGAACTACTGCACAGCTAAAATTGTGGGCCTACTTCGCAGGCTAGCTTGTAGTAATCGCTTTAGCGATTTATCAATATGAATCGCTAAAGCGATTACTACGAACTTTTGCTTTACCCAACATTTTAGGCTTATGGCGCTAGTAAGATCTAGAACGATGTCTGTCAAGCTTTAAAAAAATGGAAGAAAAAAAATTCACCATCGGCCAGAGAGTCAAATTAGTAGCCCAACCTGCCTACGTCAAAACCGCCGAACCGATGCCCATACTCCGTCCCCCAAACGTAGTTAGCTTGGGAGAAGAAGGAATAGTTCTCGATCGGCGGCCGGGGGGTTATTGGGGAGTGCGTTTTGAGAAAGGAGCATTTCTCCTAGATAGTCAATACATAGAAGCAGTCGATCGCCAAGACGCTCCACCATCGCCCCTGCAGTCAAACTAATTAAATAGATCTTGGAGGTTTTCGAGGAGGCCTTCTACCCTGTCAACAACATCGTTAATCTTGTCCACCTGGATGTACATATCGCTGGTGGGATATGCTTCTAGGACTTCGAGAAACGAGATCCTACCGTCATCTGCGGCAGCCAGGATCAGAGCGGCCCGCAAAGCCTTGTCGCTTTCGTAACCGCTGCGGGTAGTAATAATCTCGCCGATGCTGTCTGCTACGGTGTAGCCAGTCCGACTGTACAGAGCGTCGGCCAATTGAGCCACATCCACTCCTAATTCCAAAGTCATTAATCCCCGGAGGGTGTCGGGGTTGACATCGGATACTCCCACTGCTTGGGCGATGGTTTTAGTTTTCTTGCCAGTTTCGGCAAATGTCGCAAGGTCTTTTACGTTAATGGGAGCTTGAATAGCTCCTCCGAAGACGTTGACTACTACTCTGTCGGCAGCAAAGGCCCCAGTGCCAGTGAGGACCACACCTGCCATTGCTCCGAGAAATATTCCGGGCAAACGGAACCAATTTCTTGATTTCATGCTTAAAACTCCAATTTGAAAGTAATATAACGACTTTAATACCATAGTTGAGGTATGGCTTGCGACCTGCTGGAGCCAGAGTTTAATCTGGCAAAGAATTAATTAAGGTGGCGATCGCTCCATAACCCAACAGTCCCACAACTCCCCCCATAGCTACTATGCTAACGGGGACTAAAATTCCTTTTAATTGGCCGATACTCTCTGCTAGCTCTCGTTGATAATATTCTGCCAACTTTTCTAATGCCTCATCCAAGCGGCCTGTTTCTTCTCCCGTAGCGATCGCCCCCGCCGCCACTGCTGGTAACTTACCTTGCAAGCTCTCGCTGAGGGTAGCCCCTTTTTTCACTCGCTGTCGAGCTTTTTTCAAATTAGCGGCCATTTCTTTGCTGCCCAGAACCGGGCTTGCGGCACACAAACCCCGTACCAAATCCAAAGCAGTCAAAATCGGCACTCCACAACTCAAAGGCAAGCTTAACTCGGTAAAGTTTAGCATTTGGCGGGCTTCAAGTATTCTACCTGCTAGGGGCAATCTGGGCAGCAGTTTTGGATAATTTAAAAATAATGCTGTTATTAATAGGGCAATAATTATTAAACCGGGTAGTAAAAAACC
>JAXHVR010000104.1:0-9848 GCA_034189005.1 Cyanobacteriota bacterium
CGGATCGATCCCCCTAAATCCCCCTTAAAAAGGGGGAC
Source organism: Cyanobacteriota bacterium (assembly GCA_034189005.1). Taxonomy (GTDB): domain Bacteria; phylum Cyanobacteriota; class Cyanobacteriia; order Cyanobacteriales; family Microcoleaceae; genus CALKCV01. Next base: position 39 of record JAXHVR010000104.1, read on the forward strand.
TTTGAAAACAATCTAGCTCCCCCCTTTTCAAGGGGGGCTGGGGGGGATCGAAAATGTACTTCACCGATTCGATAAATGCTATACTCACCAATAATAAGAAATTAACCGCTCCCCATTCTCTCTTTCCCATGCCCGATTTTTGGTAATTTCTATTCCTTTGGTGGGAGGTCTTTTTCTTTTTCTTCTGGCGATTTTGTTTTCAAATAACCCCTTTTTTTATAGACGATGCGCGAACCGTAGCGGTTAGCCCAAACTTGGGTAAATTCCGCTCCAAAAAAGAGTATTTGCGCCGAGTAATTAATCCACAATAATAAGATTACAAAAGAACCTGCTATGCCGTAAGCAGAAGCAACGGTACTTTTACCGAGATAAAAGCCGATTAAAATTTTGCCGATGGTAAATAATACTGCTGTAATTGCCGCCCCGATCCAAACGTCGCCCCAGGCAATTTTTACGTCTGGGAGAAATTTAAACATACAGGCAAATAAAACCATCATTACTAAAAAAGAAACCAGAAAATCGATTTGATGCCAGACAACTTCCGGGGTATTAAGCCAAGCGCTCAACATTTCGTTAGCTGCAGCTAATACGGCGCTAGCTGTCAAGAAGAAGATCAGCACAAAACCTACTCCCAATACCATAAATAACGACAATACCCTGTCTGCTACTAATGCCATTACTCCCCGTTTTGGCGGTAGAGAAACGTTCCAGACAGTATTGAGGGCGTTTTTGAGATGGGTAAATATGCTCGAAGCGCCCCAGAAGATAGTGGCAACGCCTAAGACTGTGGCGATAATTCCCGACTGGGGGCGGGAAATATTGACTATGAGCATTTGGATGGTTTGGGCGACGGAGGTGCCGACTTCCGCTTCTAGTCTTTCTACGAGTTGCCCTCGGGCAGCTTCTTCGCCGAAGATAAAGCCGGCGATCGCGATGGCAATAATTAATAACGGGGCGATGGAAAACACCGTATAATAAGTTAATGCTGCTGCCAAAACTGGCGCTTTATCTTTTTGCCATTGGGTAAAGGTCTCTTTTAGCAGTAAAAAAGGGGTTTTGATATTCACTTTCTTAACTCCAGTGCGTTTTACTTTTATCGAGTGCGCTAAAGCGCACCGTACTTAATCATTAGGGTACTATGAAAACATTTGATTTGCGCTGTCAACTAGGCTACACTCTCCAACAACAGACTCCCGCAGTCTTTAACATCCAACCTGTGGAGAATAACGTTCAAAAAATTGTGGGCGAAGACCTCTACATAAAACCATCTCTATCTCCAGAGGAATACAGGGGTCTTTTCGAGCAAAATCGCTACCTCCGAGTCAACCCTCCAGAGGGAGATTTTGAAATTTCTTATAGCGCCACGGTGGAGGTGTCTTATTTTTGGGGCGACCCTAATAGCATTCGCGAAACTCCCCCGGCGGAACTTCCGGCGGACACTCTACACTATCTCTATCCGAGTCGTTATTGTCAGTCGGATTTGTTGTTTGGTTTGGCGATGTCGGAGTTTGGGGAGCTGGTGCCAGACTATTCGCGGGTTACGGCTATTTGCAATTGGATCTACGATAAGGTGCAGTATGTGTCTGGTAGCAGCGACTCGCAAACTTCTGCTTACGATACGGCGACCCAGAGGACGGGGGTTTGTCGGGATTTCGCTCATTTGGCTATTGCTTTCTGTCGCGCTTTGAATATTCCGGCGCGTTTTGTCTCTGCTTATGCTTATAAATTACAGCCGCCGGATTTTCATGCTTGCTTCGAGGCTTATCTGGGCGATCGCTGGTATCTGTTCGATGCGACTCGGTTGGTGCCTTTGGATGGTATTATCAGGATTAGCACCGGTCGGGATGCGGCGGATGTTTCTTTTGCTACCTTTTTCGGTGCGGCACAACTCGATCGAATGAATTTATCGGTGGATTTGGTATCGGAGTCTGAGGAAAACGATTTCGGGGGCGAGGGGGCGATCGCTATTAATTAACAATTAACATTTTCCCAACTGTTAATCCGTAGGACGGGCCCGAGTGCCTGTCCGGGTAAAATCTGTTACGATCGAACCGTTCGTTATTCTAATAACTGCTTATGACTGTTAAAGAATTACTGTTGAAAGAAATAGAATCTCTACCTGATTCGTTGTTAGCTGAACTTTTGAACTTTGCCCGCGACCTTCAAACTACAAAAGGTAAAAAATTAGATATAAATCGAGAAAATTTAGGCTATTCTCCAGGTTTTTTTGAAGAAGTGGCAGGCACTTGGGAAGGGGATTTAGTTCGTCCAGAGCAAGGCGAGTACGAAAAAAGGGAGGAACTACTTTGAGTTATTTATTAGACACAAATGCTTGCATTCGGTTTTTGAAATTAGAACGTTGGCAGTAAAAGTCTGCTGGCAAATATGAGATGCACTGCCCCAAGTAGAAGAAAACAAGTAAAAAAAGGATAAAAAGCGTTTTAATACCTATTGACTTAATGAAACTTCTATGATAAGCCAAACTTCGCAAACAAATCTAAAATCTAAAACAGTAAGAAAGAACAATAATTAACGAGCGATCGCCATTAAGCCTTAGAATGAAGTTTATGCCTTCCAATTAAATGAGGAGTTCTCCGATGCCAGAAGCAGTAGGAGTCATAGAGACCATCGGTTTTCCAGCAGTCCTCGCCGCAGGCGATGCAATGGTCAAAGCCGCACGAGTAACCATAGTCTATTACGGCATCGCAGAAAGGGCCCACTTTCTCGTAGCGGTTCGAGGCCCCACCTCTGAGGTTAACCCCTCAGTAGAAGCGGGCATAGAAGCGGCAGAAAAGGTCTTCGGTGGCATAGTTGATAGCTGGTACATCATTCCCAACCCACCGGAAAATATTGTAACGGTGCTACCAATTCATTACACGGAAGTCAGCGAACAATTTAGGTCTTGAAGTTCCCAATAAAGTTTCATCAAACTATTAACGGGCCAAGTTAAATATTAGCGATCGCGAAAGCAAAATTGGTAGCTAAAATTATTACAATAATTTGGGGCATTAATTAACTAATTTTTCAGGAGAAACAGAATGTCACAACAAGCAATTGGAGCGCTAGAAACTAAGGGTTTTCCCGGCATCCTAGCAGCGGCCGATGCAATGGTAAAAGCAGGTAGAGTCACTGTGGTGGGTTACATCAGGGTTGGTAGCGCTAGGTTTACCGTTCAAATTCGCGGCGATGTTTCCGAGGTAAAAACCTCTATGGACGCCGGTATTGAAGCAGTGGAAAAAACCTTTGGTGCTACTCTGGAAACCTGGGTAATTATACCTCGTCCCCATGAGAATGTCGTAGCAGTCTTCCCCATCGGTTTCAGTCCAGAAGTGGAAGAATTCCGCCAAAGAGTCGAAGGCATAACTCCTCCAGGTTTGCCTCGGGGTAGGTAATAGCTAATCCCTTTTGGAACGTTTGTTCTTGGTGTTAGTAGGCAAAAAAAAGTCGGTTTACACTTGCGGACCTGCTCCGGGTTAAAAATACCATTTCACTGTAGTAAGAATTAAGGTGAAATGGTATTTTTTGTTTTTAGGAATAATTAACAATTAACAATTAATAATTAATAATTAATAATTGGCAATTAATAATTAATAATTGGCAATTATTGAATCGAGCCATTTTCTTGTAGGTTGGGTGGAGCGACAGCGCAACCCAACATCAACGGGAGCCAAATCCAAGGATTTTGTTGGGTTTCGCTCCGCTACACCCAACCTACTAATGGTATTTTTGATTTTGGCGAAGGTATTGATTTTAGAAACCGGGTTTCTTAAAGAAACCCGGTTTCTGGCCCCCTAATTTTTCATAATCCCTGCCCGGATTCCTATAACAACTAACAATTAACAACTAACAATTAACAATTAACAACTAACAATTAACAACTAACAAATGGAAACCTTAATTATTCAACTCCACGACTCTACTAATGAAATTATTTTCCTAACAATATCAGCCATAATAGGAGTAATTTTTTGCCTGTGGTTAATTCCTAAAGCGACCGATATGATGACGGACTCCGCTGCGGGTTTGGCGGGGAAATATTGGGGGAGAGATAAGCGAACTTTAGTAATTAATTCTAGTACCAATAACCCCGAATTATTTTTAATGCTGCTGTCTTTGAGCATAGGAAGGTTGGGAGGAATCGCAACTCCATTAGGCTCGAATTTTGCTAATATTTACCTCATGTTTCTCGTGGCTCCATTAATTGTTATGGGGAAGTGGTTATTGTTGGGCAAAACTAACAAAATTAAAAATTTTATTTACCTGGCGAAGAAAGAAAAGACGATCTTTGTTTGGCATTTGCTGATGTCATTAGTTATGTTTGCCTTTGCGACAACGGCCTATTGGTCGATAACCGGTCAATCGGAATTTTCTTCCTTACCCGGTGCAACTACTCCCAGAAGTTTTCCTTGGTTGCTGCTTGGAAGTGTTTTGTGTTTGGCGGGGATTTGTTTGTTCTTTTTCTACGAGGGAAAATTGAAGAAAAAACGCCCGGAATTGTTTGAGGATATCGCCGAGGAGGAAGAGGAGGCGAGTTGGTTTAAGTTTTTTCTGGGAACTGCGGGGCTGATAGGATTGTGTTATGTTTTAAATACTATGTTTGTGGCTTGCACGACTATTTATGAAGGGGCATTGAGTAATGTTTTTGGGACGGCTATTTTTGCCGGGTTGCATTATTTCTTGGGGAGTTTCATTTCTTCCCTCCCAGAAACTTCGGTGGCGGTGAAAAATTACGAGCGTTTGACTGCGCCAGATCTGAATACGGCGATGGCGTCGGCGAGTCAGTCTAATATGACGAATTTGGCGATCGCCTGTTTGGGGAGTTTGTTGGCGGCGGGTTTGCTGCTGGCGGGTTTTGATTATCAGTTGTAGGAAAGTTGGTTGTTAATTCCTTTTTTGTCTATTTGCAAACTTGAGATGCATCGGTTTAAAAATCGTGTTGGACTATCAATTATCGCCGGACACTGAAGCAATTTTGCTGCTATGGGCGAATTTAGAAAAAGATTTCTATAATACTGCTAAACCTCTGAATTTGAGGGACTATAATGCTCTGGAAGTTTGCCTGCGGGAAAATCAAATGCGCCCGGGGGATTTACTAACACCAACGGGACGCAATAAGTTGGCAGAAATTGAGGGCGATCGCTTCGATAGCGCGAGGATAATTGCTTTACTACACCGGGATTTGATGTTGAGGAAGGCTCTGGTAAAATGGAGCGATCGAGAAGTTTGGATAGTGGGGCGAGGCGACGGGGAATATCCTCAATCTCTTAAGGAAAATCTCCTACATTTGGCTCCACCAATTCTCTACGGTATCGGAAGGATGGAGTTGCTCTCCCGGGGAGGGTTGGCGGTTGTGGGTTCTCGGGATGCGGATGAGGAGGCGATCGCTTATACTCAAAGGGTTGGCGCTGCTTGCGCGGAGGAGGGAGTGCAGATAATTTCCGGTGGGGCGCGGGGAGTGGATATTAATGCGATGCTGGGGGCCCTAGAGGCGGGGGGAACTGCTGTGGGGGTGTTACCGGACAGTTTGACGAAAGCGGCCCTTTCGGCTAAATATCGCTGGGGCATGGCGGAGGGCAGGTTGACTTTAGTTTCTCCTTGGGGCGTGGATGTTCGTTTCACGACGAATCGTGCCATGACGCGCAATAAATATATTTACGCTTTGGGCGATCGCGCTTTGGTTGTTAGTTCTGCTGTTGGTAAGGGCGGTACTTGGTCTGGGGCGGTGGATGCTTTGGAGAAAATTACAAAGGTGCCGCTATTCGTCCGGTTCGGGGGAAACGTGCCAGAAGGAAATAGAGAACTATGGAAAAAAGGAGCGATCGCTTTTCCTGAAGAACCGTGGAATAAGCGTTTGTGGCAACTGTTGGCCCAGGAGGTTTCTATCAAGGAAGAGGAGGCAACTTTCGAGACTTTACCGGAAGAGATAGAGGAGATAGTTGCGACTCTGGAGGAGGAGATAGCAGAACCGCAGCAGAAACTCGCTCCAGTGGAGGAGGAGATAGCAGAAGAAGGGGTGCTGTCGGAAGTTTCAACCAGTCAGCCGGCGGCCGAACATGGTCCGAAAGACGTTTACGAGGCGGTTTTGCCGTTTATACTCCGCAATTTAGGAGAGCCGCTGGAGGATAAAGTTCTTGCGGAACGTTTGGAAGTGCAAGTGGGACAGGTAAGATTTTGGTTAAAAAGAGCGGTGGAGGAGGGGAAGGTTATTAAAAACAAGAACCCGGTAACTTATGTGGCGATCGGGAGTTGAAAGATCGTTTAAAAATGCTATAGCAATTTCATTTTATTTGTCGTTTTTTTAAAAAATATAGCAATTCAAAATCCTAAGCTAATCTTAAGAAACCGGGTTTCTTTGACAATACTAACGCGGGCGCATCTTGTAGGTTGGGTGGAACGCAGTGTAACCCAACATCTTCGAGCGCGAAACCAAAGGATTTTGTTGGGTTTCGCTCCGCTACACCCAACCTACGAATGGTATTTTTGATTGGGCTTGATTTTTTTATGGTTGTTTGTTGCGACTTGATATTATTGAGTTAAAAAGAACGATCGCTCCCCCGCACTTGACAAACTTCCCCGTCCGTGATATAAAGTTATTAAAACAATTAAAAACAACGATGCTAAATTTATATCTAATTGTATTTAGGCGTTCGCGCAGCGTTGCGGATGCAACATCGATCCTCAAAGGAATTATTTCTAGGCAAACTAAAGCCATCAATTTTCTCATAGTTAGTATCTTAACTTTTGCTCTGGTAATTAGTCTAAATCCACTCGCTTTCGGACAAACTAACGATCTACTTTCGCCAAATACCGAGCCTAACAAAACTGCTAACAGCGAGATAGTTTACGCACCCATAATACTAGACGGTCGCGAATTATTCCAAATCGCCGCAATGGCGGGAAGCGGACTAAAAGTAGGCACTAATAATCCTGCTTCGCCTATTGAGATGCGAGTTAAAATGTACGAGGAAAGTTTGCAGCAAATACTAGAAAGCGGTTTCGACGCCGCCAGCCTCGATTTTTCAGTAGAAAAAGGCGAAGAGCAAAATTTAATTGTTGTCAACGATGGGGAACAATTAAACTCTCGCCCTTTAATTGCCGTTACTAAACTAGACGCTCAAATTCATGGCTTATCGGAATCGGATTTGGCTAATGAATTAATTGCTATTATTAAACCGGCTCTAGTTCGAGCCCAAATAGAGCGCAGTTCCGATTATTTGAACAGTCAATTTGTGCTTTCTGGCGCGGTTATTTTCGGTGCTGTTTTGGGTAGCTTTCTCTTAATATTTATGCAAAAAAAGTTATTAGAAGAATATAAGGAAAGATGCCAACAAGAACGAGAATTAGAACGGCGGATAACAGATAATAAAAATTTAGAAGGGCAGGAAAATAAAAGCGATAAAAGTTCCAAATATTCTGAATCGGAAGCGGCCGAAAAACAGCAGCTAATTTGGGAGCGACAGCAAAATATTAATAGTTTTTTAAGGGGTCTGCTGCAAATAACTCATATAATGTTCTGGTTGGGGGCTATTACTTGGATTTTAGGGCGATTTCCTCAGACTAGATCGCTCCAGGATATGTTCGTTACGAAGGAAGTAATCGTGGCGATCGCTCTTGCTACTTATTTAGCCATAAAAGCCTGCGTCGTCTTGATAGATTGGTTGTTGAAAAAATGGCTGGAAAGACAGTCCATGACATCTAAAAGAGCGTCGAGAATTGCGGCGCGGATAACTACGGTTTCTCATGTAGCGAAAGGATTGCTCGCGGTGGCTTTAGCTAGTATTGGGATAATAGGCATTTTGCAGGAATTAGATATTCCCATAGGTCCAGTTTTAGCGGGTGCGGGAATTATCGGTTTTGCTATTTCCTTCAGTTCGCAAAATTTAATTAGAGATGTTATTAATGGGGCCTTGGTTTTGTTAGAAGACCAATACGCTCTCGGGGATATTATTAATGTCGGTCATGCCAGCGGCGTTGTGGAAAAAATTAATCTGCGCATGACTCAGTTGCGAGGAGTTGACGGGCGTTTGAGTACGGTTTCTAATAGCAGCATTCATACGGTTCATAATCTGACTAAAGATTGGTCGCGAATTAATTTTACCGTGGAAGTTGATTACGATAGCGACGTGACGGAAGCCCTGGAGATAGTTAAAGAGGTATCGAAAAAGTTAGATCAAGATGCGGAGTGGGGGGAGAGAGTTTTAGAACCGGTGGATATTTTGGGGGTTAATAATTTGTCTCACGCGGGTATCGAGATTGCGATCTGGATTAGGACTTTACCCGGGTTCCAGTGGAGCGTGGCGCGGGAATTTCGCCGTCGTTTAAAAATTGCTTTCGACGAAGCGGGTATCCCCATCGGCGTACCCCAGCGATCGCTCTTGTTGCAGAGTTATCCTACTATGTTTGGGGGCGACTTCGATGCTGATATCAATTAATAATTAACAATTAACAATTAATAATTAATAATTTGACGGTTAGCCAGAAGCCGGGTTTTTCTCAAAACCTTCGCCATTTTCTCGTAGGTTGGGTGGAGCGATAGCGCAACCCAACATCTTCGTAGCACAATCCAACGATTTTGTTGGGTTTCCGACAGCGGAGCCCGACCTACATAAGCTACAAATAGTATTTTTTATTTTGGCGAAGGTATTGTTTCCAAAACCCGGTTTCTTAGTCTTGAATGCTAGAGATACAATTTTTCGATCCCCCCCAGCCCCCCTTTATAAGGGGGGAGCCGGAAAAAGTTCGTAGTAATCGCTTTAGCGATTTATCTATATGAATCGCTAAAGCGATTACTACAAGCTAGCCTACGAAGTCGGCCCACACTTTTAGCCTTTATGGCGCTAGTAGGGTGCGCCGAAGCGCACCAGCATAATTATTCAGGGTCAGAATTAGAAATTTTGCCCGGGATAGAGGCGATCGCCGGTGCGCGGTGCGCTTTAACTCCCCTCTTCTACCACCGCAACCCACAGGGCATCAATGCCATGGCCGAGATATTCAGAATCTTGGTGGCGCTCTATCCATTGGGCGACGGCAGCAACGACATCCCTAGATTTCTTGCCCAATTTGCCCAAGGCATATGCAGCGCTCTCACGCACTAAAGATTCCTCATCAGAAAGCAGTTCCACCAGGGCGCTGACTGCGGTGGGGGAGCTTTTGCCCAAATTGCCCAAGGCAAATGCAGCCCTCCCACGCACTAAAGATTCCTCATCAGAAAGCAGTTCCAGCAGGGCGCTGACTGCGGTGGGGGAGCTATTGCCCAAATTGCCCAAGGCAAATGCAGCGCTCCGACGCACAGAAGAATCCTCATCAGAAAGCAGTTCCAGCAGGGGGCTGACAGCGGTGGGGGAGCTATTGCCCAAATTGCCCAAGGCAATAGCAGCCCTCCCACGCACATCAGAAACCTCATCAGAAAGCAGTTCCACCAGGGCGCTGACTGCGGTGGGGGAGCTTTTGCCCAAATTGCCCAAGGCAATAGCAGCCCTCCCACGCACATCAGAAACCTCATCAGAAAGCAGTTCCACCAGGGCGCTGACTGCGGTGGGGGAGCTATTCCCCAATTTGCTCAAGGCAAATGCAGCCCTCCAACGCAGGGAAGAATCCTCATCAGAAAGCAGTTCCACCAGGGCGCTGACTGCGGTGGGGGAGCTATTCCCCAATTTGCTCAAGGCAATAGCAGCCCTCCAACGCACATCAGAATCCTCATCAGAAAGCAGTTCCACCAGGGCGCTGACTGCGGTGGGGGAGCTATTCCCCAATTTGCTCAAGGCAATAGCAGCCCTCCAACGCACATCAGAATCCTCATCAGAAAGCAGT
>JAXHVR010000104.1:9948-19117 GCA_034189005.1 Cyanobacteriota bacterium
TCCACCAGGGCGCTGACAGCGGTGGGGGAGCTTTTGCCCAAATTGCCCAAGGCATCGGCAGCCCTCCAACGCACAGAAGATTCCTCATCAGAAAGCAGTTCCAGCAGGGCGCTGACAACGGTGGGGGAGCTTTTGCCCAATTCGCCCAAGGCATCGGCAGCCCTCCAACGCACAGAAGAATCCTCATCCTTTAGCCTGGCGACTAGAATGCGAAGCACCTCCTCCTTCTCTCCCAAAGCCGCTCGATATTCTAACAATCGTTTCTCATCAATATCGTCTCGCTCTTTCAACAACTCCAGCGCTTGCCCCTGGAACTCCGTCTCCTTCATGCTGCAAAGGATTTTAAAAGCCGATCGCCGAACCTCGTAACCAGCCCTATCGCTCCCCTCCAACTCAACCAACCCCTGCAAAATCTCCCCGGACAACTCCCCATCTGCCGCCTGCAAATAAGAAGGATTTTCTGCCAAACAACTGCCGGCAAACAACAAATCCCGATGGAGCCACTGCTCGTACTCGCTTTCCGCCTTCAAAATTGCCCGAATTGCCCTGGCAGCCTTCTTCCGTTTCTGTTGCGCCACCAGCAAGAGCAACACCTCCCGCCAGTGGGCATCGTGCAAATGTTCTCGAATACAATCCAACACGATCTCGAAATCGTCCTCATTATCCGCCTGGTAGTCAATCTCTTGGGCGCACAAATACTCCTGAAAAGTCTTATGGACGAAGGCATAACAATCCTGGCCCTGTTCGTTCAACAAACCCGCCCGATCGCGCATCAAACGCAAAAACCGTTCCGCCTCCTGCTTCCCTTGATACAGTTCGATCGCCTTGAGAGACTTAATCTCCCGGCTCAACTGGGAAATCAACTCCTCCTTATCTATGAGCGTCCCCCCTTCATTCTCCCCGACGCTCCCCTGGGTATGGACCCAGAGAGCCAAAACCTCCATCAACCGCCGCAGGTCGTCCAAAGTAACATGGTTCAACGCCTTATGGCTGCTAATCTCTTTATAAGCATCCCAAGAAGTTAACAAAGTCTCCACCGCCTTATCGTAGAGCTTGTGTCGCTCCTTCGGCAGCAAAGCTTGATAGCGGTGAATCAGAGCGATAATAGTCAGCAACAAGGGATTGCGGGCCAAGAGCTTGATGCGGTCGCTCTCCTCGATCGCCCCGCGCAAACTCTCCTTGCGCCTCCCGGCCTCCTCTGGGTCTTTCACCCGACTGTCATACCAATTCTCGACAAACTCTTCGATCTTCTCGTCGTCAAAAGGTTCCAACTGATAGTGAGGAAACTCCTCAGTGCGGAAAAAGTCCCCCCTGTAACCGGCCGGGCGAGAAGTAACGATCGCCGAATTCCCATCGTACTGCTGGAGGAAACTCTCGATGCGCCTCACCACCACCTCGCGCTTCCCCACCCGGGCCACTTCATCCAACCCATCCAGCAAAATCAACCCCCGCCCTCGTTCCAACCAATGCTCGAAGAAACCCACCGGCAGGGATTTCGCCCCCAGGTTCTTCTCGGCAAAGTATCCGGCGTATTCCAGCAAGTTCATTTCCTCCGAGTGCCTCTCCCAATCTCGTATTTTGATTAAAATCGGCAGCCAGTCCGTATCCCCATCCCCAGCCAACCCGTCCGCTTCTGGCTCTTGCCAGGGCAGCCTTACGGCAAAATAACTCATTAAAGTAGTTTTCCCCGAACCCGGTGCCCCCAACAATACGGCCTTCTTCGGCCAGTGCTGCGGGTCGAGCAGTTGCTTGGCAAGGAACTTATTGCCCGGGCGGCTTCCCTGGAGCGATCGCTGGCGTTGTTCTCGCATTAATTCTGCCTGCCGGGGGCGATCGCTATCCGGGAAAAATTCTCCCTCCAACCCCCTCAAACCAGCAGAGATCTCCCGAACATCGGGCATGACAAATATCTCCAGCAAGCGACCGGACTTATCCACCTCTTGCCCTGGAACCGCAGTACCGACGAATTGGACCTTATCGAAAGATTTAGCAAGTTGCTGGCAATAGTTCTCTTTAGCGACCTGAAACTGGATATAAGTACCAACCTCCCGGCAATAGCCAGCGACAAAACGTTCCACCCAAGGCGGGAGACTGTTTTCGACCAGTTTAATATTCGCTTCTGGGGCTAGTTCGAGAAATACTTTCACCAAAATATCGACATCGGGTGTGCCCTCATTAGTTAAGGGCTTTTCCAACTCGGCCCAGACTAGGGGATGCTGAAAGACATCCTTGAGATATTTATGATAGTTATTCCAACCGTCGCTCTTAGCAAAATAGAATAAAAGCTCTTGAGGTGAGAGTCGTTCTTCCCATTCCCCAACAGCAGTCATGCCCGCTTGAATGGCTTTATCGATATTAGTTGGATTGAAATGTTTGTTGAAGCGAGAGGCGATCTGTGGGGCAATAATCTTGCCCAAACCAGCGGCGATCTGACCTCCCATAGATATTAAGCTTGTCGGTTCCATAATTTAGCTCCCTTAATTTTCAATTTAGTATCCCAGAAAGCCGGTTTTTTGGGAAGTATCCCAGAAACGCATCCCAGAAACCCGGTTTTTGGGAAAAAACCGGGTTTCTTAATCCAATACCAACGCCATTTTCTTGTAGGTTGGGTGTAGCGTAGCGAAACCCAACATCTTTGTTGGGTTTTGCAACGATTTTGTTGGGTTGCGCTGTCGCTCCACCCAACCTACGAATGGTATTTTTGATTTTGGCGAAGTTATTGTTAATCAATACCAACGCCGATGCATCCTGTAGAAGATGTTGGGTTGCGCTGTCGCTCCACCCAACCTACGAATGCTACTACGAATGCTACTACGAATGCTACTCGATCTGAGAATCTCATTCCGACTCTGGAGCCCTTGGGGGAATTTCTTCCGCTGGTATAGTGACAACTTTGCCATCTTGCCAAATACTAATAGACTGACCTAGTTTGCGATGTTTTTCTATAGCTTCAGCAATTGCTTTTTTGACACCGCGATCTATTTTGTGCTGCAATTCGGATAACTCTTTTTCTTCAGTCATGGATACCTCCTAACCATTTGCTCCTCCAATCATATAAATATTAGCCACGTTTTTATTTAACTTTTGGTTTTCAGTTTTGTCCTATACTAGAGACCCGCTAATCGAAACCGGGTTTCTTCATTTTGAGTATCCCAGAAAGCCGGTTTTTTGGGAAGTATCCCAGAAACGCATCCCAGAAACCCGGTTTTTGGGAAAAAACCGGGTTTCTTAATCCAATACCAACGCCTGCGCCCGATCGTAGGTTGGGTGTAGCGTAGCGAAACCCAACATCTTAGATCGCGAAAACCCACTCCTAATGTTGGGTTACGCTGCCCTTGACCCAACCTACGAATGGTATTTTTTCTTTTTGACGAAGGTGTTGTTCCCAAAAACCCGGTTTCTTAATTTTTGTCAACTAGGCTCTTCTCCAACCGCATTCCAGAGGGCATCAATGCCATTGCCGACATATTCAGAATCTTGGTGGCGCTCTATCCATTGGGCGATCGCGGCAACGACATCCCTAGATTTTTTTCCCAAATTGCCCAAAGCTAATGCTGCCGTACCACTCGCGTAAGAATCTTCCAACTGTGCCAGCAGGGCGCCGACAACGCTGGAGGAGGGAACGCCCAATTGGCCCAAGGCAAATGTAGCGCTGTCGCGCACATAATATTCCTCATCCTCCAACCTTGCCACCAAGGCCCTGACAACCCCGGGGGAGCTTATACCCAATTGACCCAAAGCTTCGGTTGCGCTGCCGCGCACATGAGGATCCTCATCCTCCAAGCGTGCCAGCAGCCCGCTGATTGCCCTGGGGGAGCTTATACCCAATTCCCCCAAGACATCCGCAGCGATAGATCGCACCCCCGAATTCTCATCTTCCAACCGTGCCAGCAGCGCGCTGACTGCCCTGGGAAAGCGAGCGTCCAATTTCCCCAATGCATCCGCAGCGCAAAAACGCACGGAACAATCTTCATCTTCCAACCGTGCCAGCAGCGCGCTGACAACGGTGGGGGAGCTTTGGGTCAAATTCCTCAAAGCATTGGCAGCCAATTGACGCACGAGCCAAGACTCATCTTCCAACCGTGCCACCAAGGCCCTGACTGCGGTGGGGGAGCTATTGCACAATTGCCCCAAGGCATATGCAGCGGTCGAACTGACAGAATAATTTTCGTCCTCCAACTTTGCCAGCAGGGCGCTGACAACTGGTTCGGAGCTTTTGCCCTTGCCCAAGGCTTCCGCAGTTATCCTGCGCGCTCGATGGTCTGGATCCTCCAAGCGATCGAGCATCACCCTGAGTGCCCCAGGGGAGCTATGACCCAATTTTGTCAAGGCTTCCGCTGCCCTCCAACCGACTAAAGATTCCTCGTCTTCCAACCTTGCCAGCAGCGCGCTGACTGCGTTTGGCGAGCTATGCCCGAAATTCCCCAAGGCTTCCGCAGCGTTGTAGCGCGCGGAGGAGTTTTCGGACTCCAGCAGTGCCACCAGCCTCCTGACAACGGTTTCGGAAATACCATCGAAATTATTGCGCAAGGCAACAAGAGCCCACCAACGTACTAAAAAATCTTCATCCTCCAACTTTGCCTGCAGGGCGCTAACTGCGGTTTCGGAGTTAGCGCCGAATTGGCCCAAGGCATTTATAGCGCTTTGGCACGCGCCATAATTTTTATCCTCCAGTCTGGCGACCAGAATAGCGATCGCCTCCTCCTTCTCTCCCAAAGCTACTCGATATTTTAACAATCGTTTCTCATCTAGGTCTCGCTCTTTCAACAACTCCAGCGCAAGGCTCTGGTAGTCCGTGTCTTTCAAACTGCAAAGGACTTGACTCGCTCGCTGGCGCGGGCTCGAATCATAGTATTCGCTCCCCTCCAACTCGACCAACCCCTGCAAAATCTCCCGGCACAACTCGGGATCGGCCGAGGGCAAAGAAACTGGATTTTCTGCCAAACAACTGCCGGCAAACAACAAATCCCGGTGGAGCCATTTTTCGTACTCGCTGCCCGCATTCAAAATTGCCCTAATTGCCCGGGCGGCATTCTTCTCTTTCTGTTGCCCCACGGAGGATAACAACTCGGAGCGCCAGTGGCGATCGTGCAGGTGTTGGCCTATCTGGGCTAAAACATTTTCTACGGAGTCGTCGGGGGAAATTTTACTCATTTTTATTAATTCCTGAAAAGCAGCTTTTTTTTTCTTCAATTAAGAGGCAAGGAAACAGTAAACGTAGTTTTACCCGGCACGGAATCTACCTCAATTGTACCCTGATGTTTATCAACAATCTTCTTAACAATATCCAACCCCAAACCGCTACCCTCTCCAGGGGGTTTAGTAGTAAAAAATGGGTCGAATATATTCGGCATAACTTCATCTGGGATGCCGCTGCCGCTGTCGGTTATGCTAACTATTAAATACTCCTCTTTTTTACCCGCGTCAATAGTTAAAGTTCCCTGATTATTCATAGCTTGAATTCCATTATGAATTAGATTAGTCCAGACTTGATTTAATTCGTCAGGATAGCAGGAGATTAAAGGTAATTCGCTTTCATAATTGCGGATAACTTCTACTCCCTGTTTGAATTGATTTTCATAGAGAGTTAATACAGTTTCAATGCCATGGATAATATTTCCTTTTTGCTTTTCTCCGCTGCGATCGTAACGAGCATAAGTTTTAAGAGCAAATACCACTTTCGCCGCGCGATCGGCAGCAGTATTAATGGTCCGAGCGCTTCTTTGTAAATTAGCAAAATCAGAAGCAGTTTTTAAAACATCGTAACCCTTGGGATCTTTTAATAATGACAATAATGGTGTAATATCGTCATAGATGCCGATATTTGCCAGCAAATTAGATATAGAATTAGCATCATCGATTTCACTGGCTTCGAGTTGAGCTTTTAATGCTTTTTTTATTTTTCGTTTTTCCCGAGTGCTTAAAACAGTTTCTTCAAAATCCAACACTGGCAGTAAAGCCATAAATCTTTGTTGAAGCTCTGGAGATATTGACAAAATAAAATCAGGAAATTTGTAGAGATTCTCGCTCAAAAACTTGCCCATGTTATTAATAGAAGACTTAATAGCACCCAAAGGAGTATTAATTTCGTGAGCGATTCCCGCTATCAACTGCCCCAAAGCAGCCATCTTCTCGGATTCTATGAGTTCTTTTTGAGTAGCTTTTAATTCTTCGATAGTTTTGAATAATTCCTCGTTTTTCACCTCCAATATTTGTTGAGTCTTAGCCAAATCCTCATTTTTTTCTTGCAGGCTTTTTTGTAAAAAATTAATAGCTAAATGGGTCTCGACTCGTGCCAAAACTTCCTCCATTTGAAAAGGTTTAGTAATGTAGTCAACCCCACCAAGGCTAAAAGCTTTCACTTTGTCCATCACATCGTTTAAAGCACTAATAAAAATCACGGGTACTTCCATAGTTTTGGGATTTGCTTTTAACTTTTCGCAAACTTCATAGCCATCCATTTCCGGCATATTAATATCCAGCAAAATCAAATCCGGGCAGCGACGCTTTGCCGATGAAATAGCAAATTTGCCGCTGGGAGCCAGTAGCATTTGATATCCTTTTTCCGTTAACATCTCCGATAATAAGCGCAAATTAGCAGGAGTATCGTCCACTGCTAAGATAGTAGCTTTATAATCTTGGTTTGCAATCATATTCATTTTAATTTTCTGCCTCTTTTATTTGAGCAATTAAATTCCAGATCGAATCGTATTCCAAATTATCCAGACCCTTCGCTTTCGCCTCAGCTTTCATGGGGAGCATCCGGTCTTTGCCAAAACCGGACCTATTCCAACTAACAACTAACAACTAACAACTGACGAAAAGCGTGTTTCTTCTTGATTGTCTTCATTCCCCCGATGCATCCCTTTCATGCCCCTCTCGCTACTAAACAGATTAAGTTTACTGAAGCACCCTTAAAACTATTGAATTATCAACGGTCTAAAACCCTGGACCGATCAATGGAAATATTAACACCGTTTTTTTATTTTGGCAATAGCTCGATAAACTTCGCCCCAGAAAGTAGGCAATAGAGAAAAAAGGAGAGTAATGCTAAAGATGTAGCTAAGGCTCGTAGCGATCGCTTTAGCGATTTCTAAATATGAATCGCTAAAGCGATTACTACAAACTATATTTGCAAACTAAAAAATAAAAAAAAAGGTGCGCTCTAGCGCACCCTAAAATAGGATTTTTAAGAAACATAAAAAAAGGTGCGCCTGGGCGCACCTAAAGTTGTTTGATGTAATTTATCAAAGTACGGGGCTGCCGCCGAAAAGCATGGGGAGTGTGGGGAGTGTGGGGAGTGTGGGGAGTGTGGGGAGTGTGGGGAGAAAAGCAAAAGTTAGTTCAATTCAACCGATCGGTTTCGGGAGCATCTCATATTTGTAAAAATAAAATATTCCTATTACCTATTACCTATTACCCATTACCAAAAATCGTTCAGTTTTTGGGTTTCTACATTCCCCCGATGCTCCCTCGGTTTCTCCCCACACTCTGCTTGCAAAGCGCATTTTTTACCGGTAGCTAGTATAGCGTTATCATAGCTTAATGCCCTGTGAAAAGCAATTGTTAATTATTAATCGTTGAAAGTTCTTTCATGTAAGCAATCTGAGTATTAATCCTGCGAAAACCAACGGACTCATAAAGTCGCGTCGCCCCAGAGAGGTTCTCAGCATCCACATAAAGGATAACGCTATCTAACCCCTCCGCCTTAAAATTTCTAAGGGCTGCCTGGAGGATGCCCCGCCCGAGCCCCCGCTGGCGAAAAGCTCTCCTGGTGCCGAGGACAGTAATCCAACCCTGCTTGCTACTGGGGCCGTCATTTTCCAGGATCGAGCAATCGCACAAAGCGGCCATAGTACCATCGGGGGCGATCGCCACCAAACTCAAATCCGAGCGATAACTCGGGTCGTCTAGCTTGTGTAGAAAAGCTTCAACGGTTATATCCCAATGGTTCCAATGGTCCGCGAAAGTTTCGTTAAAAGTCTGCACCCAAGTTTCTGCATCTTCTTCGCCGGCTGGCGATCGCAAGCGGAAACCTTGCGGTAGTTGAGGTTCTGGGATAGGTTCCGATAGCGATCGCTCCATTGCCAGGAAATAGCGTTCTATTTGAAAACCGTTATCTTCTAATAAATTAATGCGATCGCTATTGTCCTCGTGGACGGGGCAGAGCATAGCAATGCTGTCTATATCTCGTTCTTTCGCAAATTCCCGCATACGCCCCGCGCCCCAGTGGAGAATCTCAGTTTCTAAGTCCTCGCTTTTGGCACTAGGCAAGACGCCAAACCAGATAATGCGGTTAAAACTCTCTGCGGCGGGAATCATCAACCCGGCAACAGCGACCAACTTCCCCGCCTCAGTTTCCCAAAGGCAGAAGTCGCGGTTTTTGTCAAAGGATGGGTCGTCAAACTGCATCAGCATTTCCTGCACCGAAGGCCATTCGTCGAAGGTCACGGCAGATTTGCTGGTATTTAACAGGGAGGCGATCGCCTCTAAATCGGTTTTGCCCCCATAAGAGCGCGTTGTTAGTGTCATCATGGCTTAATGCCCCATTAGATCGATTATTAGGCGATCGCCTAAGATGGGTGCGCGTAAGTTATCGGAGCAAAGCGAAAGACTTCAAGCAAAAACTCCCTGGGTAAGTTGCCACACACTTTTTAAAGGATGGCTGCTTCTAAGCCTACCTCCTCCAGTTCTCAGCTTTTACTCGTCCCTTTCGCTGCTTCGCTCTTGTCGAAGCCACGGTTACAATTCCTCTCGTACAATGTATGTAAGCTCCGAAAGTTAGGACGCGCATTTTAGGCGATCGCTCTTTTGGTTTCCCAATCTAAACTACACAATAAACCTCCTGTATCGGTTACAAAAATATTGCCAACGCCTCCACCAGGATTTGAACCTGGGACCGTCATCTTAGAAGGATGCTGCTCTAATCCACTGAGCTATGGAGGCATACTGGTTTTTCTGCTTGCGGGCCATAGGAGCCTGTCAAAATAATAAATAAAATAGATGCTGACCGCCCAGCCTGGTGGAAATCTCAAGGTCTTATGGCACCTGCAACCAATACTCCCGGATTTTATCGAACGTTAAACGTTATCGTTTAAGAGTTGAAAGTCTGAGGTTTAAGCGTTAAAGTTTGAGCGTTAAGCTTTGACCTTTGAACTTTAAGAGTGTT
>JAXHVR010000105.1:0-18669 GCA_034189005.1 Cyanobacteriota bacterium
GGAAAATTCATAGAAATTCCCCTAGTCAATCAAATTCGCCCCCGGGTAAAAGCCTGGCGAGAAGCAAACTATCCTGGAGTTAGCGGCGTTACCAAACGACTTTTAGAACATTGGTACAACTTAGAAGGAAGACAAAATAAGCGCTTCTTTTTTTGCCAACTAGAAGCCATAGAAACCATAATTTGGCTAACAGAAGCCCCCCCAGAAAGTAAAGCGGGAATAGACATACCTTCCGACGGCAGCGCTTACCCCCGTTTTTGTTCTAAAATGGCTACTGGTTCGGGAAAAACTTTGGTCATGTCGATGTTAATTGCTTGGCAAATTCTCAATAAAGTTATTCATTATCAAGATACTCGTTTTTCTAAATATATTTTTATCATAACCCCCGGTTTAACAGTTAAAAAACGCCTCCAAGTCTTGCTGCCTTCCAACCCAGACAATTATTATCAAGCCTTTAATATTATCCCTTTGGGTTTATTGGATAAATTACATCAAGGTAAAATCTTAATCGAAAACTGGCAAGCTTTAAATTGGGACACACAAAACATAATTTCTAAAAGGAAAAGCGTCGATAAAAGGGGGGCGAAAAGTAACGAAGCTTTTGCCCGGGAAGTATTAGGAGAACTTGCTAGAGGGCGAAATATTGTTATTATTAACGACGAAGCCCATCACGCCTGGCGGGTACCGCCCCAGTCGAAAATTAAAGGCGTAGCAAAAGACGAGATAGATGAAGCTACTAGATGGATAGGAGGTTGCGATCGCATTCATCAAGCACGCGGCATTCTTAGCTGTTTCGACTTCACCGCTACCCCCTTCACTCCTGCGAGGAAAAAAACCAAAGGAGAAACCTTATTTAGTTGGATAATCAGCGATTTTGGCCTCAACGATGCCATAGAATCGGGATTAGTAAAAACTCCCAGAGTTGTCATTCGCGACGACGGTCAATTAACTAAAGAATATAAATCCCGCTTCTATCATATCTACAAAGATGCAGAAGTAAAACAAAATTTAGGTCGGAAAGCAAACCAAGAAGAACCCCTGCCGGATTTAGTCCTAAATGCTTATAATTTATTAGGAAAAGATTGGTTGGAAACAGCTAAAACCTGGAAAAGTGCCGGCTTTACTACCCCTCCAGTAATGATTACAGTTGCCAACCGAACCGAAACTTCTACCAGAATAAAATACGCTTTCGACAGCCAACAAATTCAAGTAAACGAACTGTGCGTTTCCGAACTAACTTTACAGGTAGATTCAAAAGTATTAAATGCGGCGGAGGATAGCGAACCAGAAATTACGACAAAATCCAAGTCTGGTAAAAGCGATCGCCGTTCTACCGCCTCATCAAAACGCAAGATTTCCAAGAAAGAACAAGGAGAATATTTAAGACAAATAGTCGATACCGTCGGCAAACCAGGCAAACCAGGAGAACGAATTCAACAAATTATTTCAGTGGGAATGCTTTCCGAAGGTTGGGATGCCAAAACCGTCACTCATATTATGGGTTTGCGAGCTTTTTCCAGTCAACTGTTGTGCGAACAAGTAGTCGGCAGGGGGTTGAGAAGAACCGCTTATGAAATTCATCCAGAAACCGGATTGTTAGAGCCAGAATATGTTAATATTTTTGGAGTTCCTTTCACCTTTTTACCCCACGAGTCGGGAGAAGATATCCCGCCGCCGCCCCCAACTCCTAAAACAGAAATAAAACCGGTTTCCGAGAAAAAGCAAGCGGAAATAAAATGGCCTAATATTATTAGGATAGAGCGAATTTATAGTTCTGTATTAAAACTAGCGATTAGCCAGCTAGAACCTTTAGAATTAAATGCGATCGAAGCAGCTACTTTAGCAGAATTAGCACCGATAGTAGAGGGGAAACCAGATGTCAGTAAGATATCTTTTATCGATTGGAAAATCTTAGCAGATAGCCTTCGCTTGCAAAAAATAATATTTGAAACAGCAAGAGATATTTTCCATCGCCTCTACCCCAATTGGAAAGGAAAAAAAGAATCTTTGCTATCTCAATTAATTGTCATAATCGAAGACTTTATTAACTCAGATAAAATCAAAATTACGCCTAGCTTTTTAGGAGAGGATGAATTAAAACGGCGGACGATAATAGGCTTAAATATGACTAAAATAAATCGGCATCTATTGCCTGCGTTTTTCGTAGAAAATCGCGAATCATCCGTACCGATCTTCGATAGCGATCGCCCCATCCTTTCCACTGGAGATATGCCCCCCTGGTACGCGGGCAAACCGTGCGAATACACCCAAAAATCCCACATTAATTGTTGCACCCTTGACGGTGCCTGGGTAGGTTCCCCAGCGTGGGAACTAGATCGCCATCCCAACGTTGATGCTTGGATGAGAAGCGATCGTTTCGGTTTGGAAATTTTTTATATGTTTAAAGGAGTAGTCCGCAAATATCGACCGGACTTTTTAATAAAGTTAAAAAATGGCAGTTTTTTAATCTTGGAAACGAAAGGTCGGGACAGCGATCGAGAATTAATCAAAAGGAACTCTTTAGACGAATGGGTCAAAGCAGTAAATCAATATGGAACTTTTGGAAAGTGGCAGCGGGCAGTCTCCAGAAACCCTACAGATATAGCCCAGATTTTGGAAAGAGCCCTCTTTTCACCAAAGTTCTAATTTCATTTGAAAACCAAAAACCCGGTTTCTGGATGAAACCGGGTTTTTTAGCCATTGGTCTGTTAAGCTTGATTTTGACTTTTTAATTAATTTTCGTTATCTTTACGGCCAAAAGTCATTTGTACGACCATTGTCTCACCGCCACGCTTGTGATAGCGATCGGCCCATTCCCTAATAACTTCATCTAACTCTTCCATTGCTTGGTCGATGCGCTCTTCTGGAATATCCAACTCTTCCAAAATCCGCATTACCTTCCCCTCGCGTTCGGCCCAATCCTTCATCATCTTGAAATAGCGGGCCGTCTCCTCAAGCATAATGTAGGTACGCTCTTCGTTATCTTCTGGGGAATAAGTACACCTGGTTAGGGCATAATAAGGCATTCCCCAAGGAGAATCAATCTTAAGAACAGTGCCAGAAAATAGCAGGCGACGCTTAATGTGTTCTGTTAAAGCTTCGCTTAAAGGCATCCGTCTTTCTGATGGCAAATCTTCCTGAGACCGCGTGTGCAAAAATTCGATTAATTCCATGAACTGAAAAGAATTAGTCAACTTAGCATCAGGCAGGTTAGGTGGAAGTTTGCTCTCAATCTGTCGCTTCTCAGCAGAAGTAAGATTAGTACCAGGAACCCGCGAACGACCAGGCATCCAAGGATATTGTTCGATCCAGACATAAGGAAACTGAATTAGATAGCGAGGTTCCGTCGAACCGAGCATTTTTAAAAGTTTGCCTTTAGTCAGGGCCTCTTGTACTTCTAGGACGATGGCCTTGACCCGTTTGGGTTCGATGTGGTGGAGATGTCCCGTCATCCGCAGGTTTTCACCTTGCTCGATATAAGTCGTGTAAATGGCACACTTAGCCGCCGTCGCCGCCGCATCCAAAAAAGCCCCGTGGCGGTGTCCGCTGGTCCTCATGGCACTAAAGGCCAAATAAATCATTATCTGATCCATAGCGCTGGGGCTAAGGCTTTCGATCAAATCTTTTTGATCTATTGTTTCGTTTTTCATAACAATCACCGAAATAGCAAAATTTAGGAGGAATTGTACCCTCCTCCCGTGTCAATGAATGATAAACTGACTGGAGCAACGCTCCTCGCAGCGCCAACTCAGTCAGCAATTATACCCACGCCCATAAATTCTTTGAGGCCATCTTAAGAACAAAAATAAAACAGAACAAAAATAAAACAGAATAAAAATTAAACAGGAAAAAATCCAACCAACATCTCCCCTGTCTAGTCTCCCCTGTCTAGTCTCCCCTGTCTAGTCTCCCCTGTCTGGGCGCGGGCGCAATCGCATATATGCGAGCTTTTGGCTATTCTAGTAGATTGTTGCACCCTCTATTGGTTCGCGACCTCTTTCGTTCTTAGTTTACACTATAACATAGCAAAACCACCACGAACCCCAGATTTATTTGTGGGGTTCGTGGCGGCGAAAAGAGTTTTGTGCTAATTTATTAAGGACAGCTGCAGCGAGTCCCAAAGCTCTATACTGCTTGACAATTCCTTATTGGTACTAAGGATTGAAAAATAAGTGCCCGGGAACTTCATCCCGTCCGCTACCCCTTTCTTGAGGGGAGGCAGACCTCGGTCCGTCGCTCGAACTTCTAAAGCTTCGAGGTCCTGCTCCGGGAGGCGGAGCGGTTGGGCCTTTATGAGTTACTTGAGCGGATCCCATATAATAGGCTGTAGCCGATCGCCAGGTATTCTTAGCTTCTAAGGCTTGGGCTCCTGTAACCCCGCCCCAAAATAGTAAGCTCGATATTAAAATAGTTTTGTAGGTTCGCATAGTGAGTGTCCGTCTTAGAGTTTCTATTAACTGATACGGACTTTCACTTGCCTGTCAGGATTTCTCGCTCAAATATTGGGATTTTTTTCTCTGGCCATAAAATGGTAGCGGTTGCGGTCAGTCCTGAAGGTTCGTCATCTATCCTCTCCTGCGGCGCTCTCTCCACTAGCACGTCGCGGTGCATCTGCTATTTACGACTTCGTGGCAGTTGTAGGCAACAGGCACTATTGCTACAGGCAACAGGCACTATTGCTACAGGCAACAGGGAACAGGGAAGAGTTTTTAAGGAAAAAGGAACGACAAACGATTTTATTTTTACTTTTGCAAGAGGTCCAATTAATTAAGAAATTAATTAAGAAACCCGGTTTTTAATCAAAACCGCGCCTTCTGGGCTACGAATATCCCCGCCGCAAAGATTCGATCCACCAGCAAATCGCTTCTATAAGGAAATCGCCTGCGTATTAACACATCGCTGGCGATTTGTCAAGCCAAAGCAATCTTAACAATCAAAAAAACTAGCTCCCTTTTGTCAATAAAGCGATCGGGCGTGTAAAATCTCTCTAACGGTTAGGGGCAAAAGTCAACTATCCCTTAGAGGTGCATTTAAGCTTTGGTTTATCCTAATTGTCATATTTCTGGTTCTCTTCATCTTTCCTTGAGAGGAGAAATAGACTTTCGTGGAAGCAGAAACTAAAGTTTTTTTAGCAGCTAAACTCTTCAGTTATAACAAAGTAAGTTATAACCAAAAATCAACAATCAAAAAGCAACAAAACAAATGGAAAAAGGCGCAATTTTGTGGTTTACAGGCTTAAGTGGAGCGGGAAAAAGCACCATAAGTAAACTGGTAGAAAAAGAACTAAAAGCCAGAAATCGAAAAGTAGAAATATTAGACGGAGATATAGTTCGTACTAATCTCTCCAAAGGCTTAACTTTTAGCAAAGAAGACCGCGATACTAATATTCTACGGATAGGATTTGTAGCCAATCTCCTAAGTCGCAATGGCGTAATCGCAATTACTGCAGCAATTAGCCCCTACAAAGCAATACGAAATAAACTTCGAGATATGTACGATAATTTTGTCGAAGTTTACATCAAAGCTCCTTTAGAAGTCTGCGAAGAACGGGACGTAAAAGGATTGTACGCTAAAGCAAGGGCAGGGGAAATTAAAAATTTCACGGGCATAGACGACCCTTATGAGGAACCGGATAACCCTGAAATTATTTGCTACACCGATAAAGAAACTGTGGAAGAAAGCGTAGCTAAAATAATTTCTACCTTGGAAAAAAGGGGTTATTTAAGCTAGTAGTAAATAGGCGATATGCAATGGGGAAGAGCGCAATTCCCCGTTGCCCGTTCTCTTTTGCCCGATCGCTCGCTCCGTTTCCACAATTAGCAATGATTCTATTAGCAATTATTAAATTAAAAAAGGAAAGGCAGTATGGAAAATATCGAACCGGAAAAAATTTCTACTCTTTCTCTATACGAACCTAGCGGCAAACTCGCAGACACAAAGAGAAATCCGCCACAATACGATCGCTATATTTACGATGTCGAGTTTGAGAAATTAGACCGCAGCGATCGCTCGAAGCGCCCCACTATTTGGAACCTTTTCTTTAAAAGATGGTTTCTAATTCTCGGAACTACTGCCACCACAACCACCGCAGCTTATCTCTGGAATCTCTATCAAATCCCCCAATATGAAGCTTCCTTTAAACTCTTAATAGAACCTATCGCCGTAACCGAATTAGATGCCGACTTTTTTAACCAAGAACCAGAAGAACAGCTAATTGATGAAACTTCCAATTTGGAAGACCGCTTAAAAAGTTTGTTAGCGGGAAATCCCAACAACGGAGTTGAAGCCCCCGCTAGGATAAATTCAAAAGAAAAACCTCCAGACTCAAAACAGTACGAAACGGATTATAAATCCTTGATAGAAGTGTTAACAAGCACTCAAATAATGAAGCCGATAGTTGAGGAAATACAAACTAAATATCCAGAAGTAAATTACAACTATCTCTTCGGCAAAAGTGGAGTAAATAGACTCTGGGAGCGGCAAAAATTATCTGTAGCCAGATTGGACGATACTAAAGTTATAAAAGTAACCTACCGGGATGGAGATACTCAGAAGATTTTATTGGTTTTAAGCGAAATAGCAGAAGCTTATAACCAATACGATCGCGAAGGGCGCAAAACAAATATCGGCGAAGGAATTAAATATATAGAAGGTCAACTACCGGAATTAGAAGAACGAGTTGCCAGCTTGCAACAACAAAAGCAAAGATTATTAGAAGATTATCAATTAATAAACCCGGAATTAGAATCCCAAAAAATAGCGGAAGAAATGAGTCAAATAAAGACTCAACAATTAACTAACGAAATCCAACTAGAACAGGAGCGATCGCTCTACCAAAGCATCACTAATCAATTAGGGCTAACACCGGAAAAAGCCCTAATGGCCTCCGCAATATCCCGCTCCCCACGGTATCAATCCTTACTCAATAAACTACAAGAAATAGAAACAACAATCGCCCTAGAATCCGCTCGCTTTAAAGAAGAAGCGCCCCAAATTAAAGCACTGGTAAATCAAAGGGAACGTCTGCTTCCTCTTCTCAACGAAGAAGCGCAAAAAGTTGTAGGCAAAAGCATAGAAGAAATCGGTCCAGAAGCTCTAAAATATCAAGACGAAATCCGCTTAGAATTAATTCAGAAAATGGTGGAAGCTGCCAATCAAATAGAAGTATTAGAAGTCCGAACCAACGTCCTCGATAAAGCCGAAGCGGAACTAAGTCAATACGCCCAACAATTCCCAGTGGTTATGCGAGAATACGCAGATATTCAACTAGAATTGCAAATCTCAGCAGAGCGACTTAAAGACTTATTAGCTACCAAAAACGCTCTCCAAGTAGAAGCTGCTGTGAAAGAAATGCCTTGGGAATTAATCGCAGCGCCGCAACTGTTGAAAAATAATACAGGGGAATTGGCTGTAGTTTCTCCTAATAAAATTTTCAATTTAGCTTTAGGAGGGTTGGCAGGTTTGCTTCTGGGAATAGGTTTAGCCAAACTGGCAGACAGGTTAGAAACAGATGTTTTCCAAACGCCAAAACAGATGAAAAAATCTATTGGTCTGCCGATGTTGGGGGTAATTCCCATACACGATCGCCCCATCTGGATGAATGAAGAATTAAAAGCAAATAGCGGTTCGTCTTTGGCGGTTTATCCCTCCGATTTTGACGAAGCTTTCCGCAGCGTTAATGCTAATATTCGCTTGTTAAATTATGACGACCCGGTTCGTTCTTTCGTGGTGAGCTCCGCTTTGCCGGGAGATGGTAAATCTACAGTGGCCGTTAATTTGGCTAAGGCCGCTGCGGCCATGGGCCAAAAGGTGTTGTTAGTAGATGCAGATTTACGCTCTCCTCAGATTCATGCCATGATGGGGTTGTCCAACGAGTGCGGTTTGAGTACCGTGGTGACTGAGGGGATGCCCTTGGAGGATGCAATAGAGCGATCGCCTTTTGATGAAAATCTATTTGTCTTGACGGCGGGGCCCCAAGTTGGAGATCCCACAAAGATTTTATCCTCCCAAGAGGTGCGGGAGTTAATCCCAGAATGTGCCACAGCTTTCGATTTGGTAATTTTCGATACAGCGCCATTATTGGGCAGGGCGGATGCTAGTTTGTTAGCGGCGGGTACTGATGGATTGATGTTTGTCGTGGGCTTGGGTAAAACCGAACGGGAGGCTTTAACTTGGGCTTTGGAGGATTTGAGTATGGCTGGGGTGTCGGTTTTGGGAACTATTGGCAATGGATATCGAGGTAATTCTTTCGATGGCCGATATTATAGTTACGATTATATTGGTAATGGCTAATTGTTTATAAAAACGTAGAACGGGCATCTTGCCTGTTAGTTAGTTGTTAGTTGTTAGTTGTTAGTTGTCGATCGTTCCCTGCCAAAACTTTCCCTCGACAACTAAAATAGGATAGCTCTCTAAATATTATGAGTGAAATTATTACCCAACTAAAACCAGAGCAAAAAGAGCTAATTCCAATTTATGGTGAAAAATGGCTAAAAGTCGCTCTTTCTTGCCAACCTCTAAATCGAGAAAAAGCTACAGAAGCGGTAACAAACGCTTATGCTGCTATTGGTTTATCGCCGCCGGAAATGGTATTTTTTCGCGGACCGTTAGCGGCTTTAAAAGCTATTATGCAGAACAAGTGGAGCCAACTGGGTAGGGTAGGAGAGGGAGGAGAGGGAGAAAAAGGAGATAGGTTCGATGGGGAATTTGGAGAAGAATTAGACGAGGAACTTTGGGAAGTTTTATCCTTGCAATTCTGCGACGATTTAATAAATCGAGTCCAGCCTTGGGTGTTGGAAACAATTGAGAGCGAAACTAACTACAGGCAATTATTAAATCAAATAGATCGACTGGGCATTTCTTTAATAAATTGGCTGATAGAAGAACCACCGAGAGAGTTAGAAAAGTTGCGGGCTAATTTACATGAAGAGCGCGATTATTCCGAACTGGTAACTGCGACGCTGAGAAATGGTTTTTTCGGTCCGGTAGAACCTTGTATTTCGACACAAAAATTAGTAGCGGTTACTATTTGGAGCGACTTTTTGATTTCGGTTTTGGGTTGCCAATACGATAATAATAAATGGGAAATTCTGCGTTCTTTGACTGAAGATTGTGGTTGGTTTTTCCCTTTTAAAAATGTTTGTTTTGCCTGCGATCGCCCCCTGATTTTCTCCGTAGATAACGAACAAAGACTCCACGCAGAAGGTAAACCTGCAGTGGAGTTTGCCGATGGATTTAAAGTATATGCCGATCGAGGCGTCATCTTGCCAGAAATTTACGGAAAATTGCCTCCTTCCGACTGGCGTTGCGAGTGGCTTTTATCAGAAACTAATGCGGAATTGAGACGAGTATTACTTCAGGGCATCGGTTACGATCGCATTTGCCAAGAATTACAGTGTCAAACAATAGATTCCTGGCAAGAATACGATTTATTAGAAATTTATTCGGAAGTGGATATAGAGCCTATTTATATCTTAAAAATGACTTGCCCCAGCACGGAGAAAATTCATGCTCTGAGAGTTCCGCCTAATATTATTTCAGCCAGAGAGGCTATTCAATGGGTGAATTGGGGAATCGATCCTCCAGAATTTGAGGTGCAAACTTGAACGATGGGAATTTGTAATTCGCGATTTTGGTACGACAAAAATTAAGCATTAACTCCTAAGTATTCTTTCAGAAACCTTTATAGTAAAAATGTCAATAAATCTTAACAAATTGGATGAATTGGCGATAGAGTATGCTATAATTCTAAAAGCACCGCTTATATAGCAATCCGTGCAGGGATTATGAAAAATTTGGGGGCAAGAAACCCGGTTTCTTTGAGAAACCGGGTTTCTAAAATATGGCGAACGATCTACGGCTTGCTATAAAGCGAATTTTAAGATTATTAAGTAAACATTGCGATAGATTTCCGAGCCATTGTAACGATTAGTTAAGAAATAATATATTTCTATGGTTTGGGAAACTATGATAAAAAAAGAACGAGAGATCGAGGCTGCTCGAAAACAGTCTATTTGAAGGCCAATGAAAAAAAAGAAATACCAAACCCATTGGCAAGAAAACTATTCTACTCCCCCAGCAGGAAAGCAGTTGGAGGGAGTTTTGTAATTTTGATTGGAAGGAAAAAAAATGCCAATTGCAACTATTAACCCCGCCACTGGAGAAACAGTAAAAACCTTTGAACCGGAAGCGGATGCCGCCATAGAGAGCAAACTAGAACTGGCAGCGAAAACATACCGCGAGTACCGCCGCACTTCCTTCCAAGAAAGGGCCCGATGGCTGGAAAAAGCCGCCGAAATCTTAGAAAGGGATAGCGAGAAATTCGGCAAAATTATGACCTTAGAAATGGGCAAGACCCTTTCTTCGGCGATCGCTGAAGCTAAAAAATGCGCTTTAGTTTGCCGTTACTACGCCGAAAATGCCGCCAAATTTCTAGCCGATGTCCCGGGAGAAACGGATGCGAGTAAATGTTTCGTTCGCTACCAACCTCTAGGCCCCATTCTGGCAGTGATGCCCTGGAACTTTCCCTTCTGGCAAGTCTTCAGATTTGCGGCCCCAGCGCTAATGGCAGGCAATGTCGGTTTGCTCAAACACGCCTCTAACGTGCCTCAATGCGCTTTGGCCATCGAAGAAATTTTTAAGGAAGCAGGCTTCCCCGAAGGATCTTTTCAAACTTTATTGATAGGCTCTAATAAAGTAGCAAAAGTTATCGAAGACGATCGCGTAAAAGCAGCTACTCTCACCGGCAGCGAACCGGCAGGTGCTAGTTTGGCATCTCTAGCAGGGAAAAATATTAAAAAAACAGTCTTGGAATTAGGAGGTAGCGATCCATTTATAGTATTAGAAAGTGCCGATATCGAAGCAGCAATTTCTACCGGGGTTAGCGCGAGAATGCTTAATAGCGGTCAATCTTGTATCGCTGCCAAGCGCTTCATTTTAGCGGAGGCGATCGCCGATGAATTTATCAAAGGTTTCCAAGCCAAATTTGAAGAATTAAAAGTAGGCGATCCGATGGACTCAGAAACAAATCTCGGTCCTTTAGCTACTCCAGATATTCTTAAAGAACTAGACGAACAGGTGCAAGCTAGCGTCGAAAAAGGGGCAAAACTATTAACTGGGGGGAGTCTTTATGCCGATCGCCCGGGTAATTTCTATCCGCCAACCATTTTGACCGACATCCCTCCAGATTGCCCGGCTTATCGAGATGAATTTTTTGGACCGGTGGCCTTGGTATTTAAAGTCGCAAATATTGATGAAGCGATAGAATTAGCTAATGACACGCCTTTTGGTCTGGGTGCGAGTGCGTGGACTACTAAAACAGAAGAAAGCGATCGTTTAATATCAGAAATAGAAGCGGGTGCAGTCTTTATTAACGGTCTAGTTAAATCAGATCCGCGCTTGCCTTTTGGCGGCATAAAACGTTCCGGTTACGGACGGGAACTAGCCCGAGAAGGCATTCTCGAATTTGTCAACGCCAAAACAGTTTGGATTAAGTAATTAACAATTAACAATGTTCCCAATTAACAATTAACAATTAAATTCTGTTAATGGTTAATTGAAAAAGAGGAGAAAACGGAAAATGAACACCGCCGAACTATTAGTAAAGTGCCTGGAAAATGAAGGAGTAGAATACATATTCGGACTTCCAGGAGAAGAGAATATGGATGTGTTAGAAGCACTGAAATCTTCTTCAATAAAATTTATCACAACCCGCCACGAACAAGGCGCAGCATTCATGGCAGACGTTTACGGTCGCCTCACGGGAAAAGCCGGAGTTTGTTTGTCAACATTAGGCCCCGGTGCTACGAACTTAATGACTGGAGTAGCCGATGCCAATTTGGATGGGGCGCCTTTAGTCGCAATTACCGGTCAAGTAGGAACGGATCGGATGCACATTGAATCCCACCAATACCTCGATTTGGTGGCAATGTTCGAGCCGGTTACGAAATGGAACGCTCAGATAGTTCGCCCCAGCATTACTCCAGAAATCGTCCGCAAAGCTTTCAAACTAGCCCAACACGAAAAACCGGGTGCAGTTCATATAGATTTACCCGAAAATATTGCGGCAATGTCTGTGGAGGGAAAACCTCTCAACCGAGATAAAGGAGACAAAAGCTATTCTGCTTACCAAAGCATGAACGAGGCAGCAAGCGCTATTTCTAAATCAAAAAATCCTTTGATTTTAGTAGGTAACGGTGCCATTCGGGGAAATGCTAGCGAGGCCCTGACCGAGTTTGCTACTCAATTAAGCATCCCAGTAGTTAATACTTTTATGGGCAAAGGCGTAATGCCTTACACTCATCCTTTGTCGTTATGGACGACGGGGTTGAAGCAAAGAGATCATATTACTTGTGCTTTTGAAAGTACGGATTTGGTAATTGCCATAGGCTACGATTTGATCGAGTATTCTCCGAAAAAATGGAACCCAGAAGGAAAGGTTCCGATTATTCATATTGGAGCTATGCCTGCTGAGATTGATAGCAGTTATATCCCGATGGCGGAAATTGTTGGGGATATCTCTGATTCCCTTAACGAAATCTTGCGGCGATCCGATCGCATGAGTAAGATAAATCCGATGGTGGGAGAAATTCGAGAGAATATCCGCAACGAGTACGAGCATTATGCTAACGATGATGGGTTTCCGATTAAACCGCAAAAATTGATTTACGATTTGCGACAGGTTATGGGACCGGAGGATATTGTAATTTCTGATGTGGGGGCTCATAAAATGTGGCTCGCCCGCCACTATCATTGCGATCGCCCCAATACTTGTCTGATTTCTAACGGGTTTGCCGCTATGGGTATTGCTATCCCAGGAGCGATCGCCGCTAAATTAGTTTATCCTAACCGCAAGGTGGTAGCTGCTACTGGGGACGGCGGCTTTTTGATGAACGCCCAAGAGTTAGAAACTGCCGCGCGACTGGGTACTCCTTTTGTTACTCTCATCTTCCACGATGGCGGTTATGGTTTGATCGAGTGGAAGCAGGAAGACCACTACGGCGAGTCTTCTTTCATTAAGTTTGGCAATCCAGATTTTGTCAAGTTTGCTGAAAGCTTCGGTTTAAAAGGTTATCGCGTCGAGTCTGCTACGGATTTGATTCCTGCCCTGAAGGAGGCTCTTTCTCAAGACGTGCCTGCGGTGATAGACTGTCGTGTTGATTATCGGGAAAACGTTCGCTTTAGTCAAAAGTCTGGTGGTTTAAACTGCGTCATTTAGCCCAGGTTTGCTGCTATTAATATAAGATCGGTCGTACTTGCATTCCTAGAAATGCAAGTACGATTTCATGCTGAAGATGTAGGGATCGCTCGTAGTAATCGCTTTAGCGATTCATATTGATAAATCGCTAAAGCGATTGCTACAAACAAGAAAAAAAGACTAAAACACTACAATGAAAATAGCCACTTGGAACGTTAACTCAATAAGAACTCGCCAACAAATAGTTTTAGATTGGTTGGAAGCCAATCCTGTAGAAGTTCTCTGCTTGCAAGAAACTAAAGTAGTAGATGACAAATTCCCCCGATCGCCCTTTGAAGAATTGGGGTATAATCTCTACACCAGCGGTCAAAAATCCTACAATGGAGTAGCAATTTTTAGCAGGGGCCCCATGAAAGATGTTACCAGTGGCTTTACGGAAGTCCTCGGTGCCGATGCAGTAGGAGAATTTGACGAACAAAAACGAGCGATCGCCGGTACTATCGACGACATTAGAATTATTAATCTTTACGTTCCCAACGGTGCCAGCGTCGGCAGCGATAAATACGATTACAAGCTAAATTGGTTAAAACTGTTGCGCGAATACGTACAAAACGCTCTGGAAAATACCCCGAATGTATGTATTTGCGGCGATTTTAATATAGTTCCAGAAGACCGAGATATTCACGATGCCGAAGCTTGCAGAAACTCCGTAGGATTATCCCCAGCCGAACGCCAAGCCTTAGAAGAAATACGGAAACTAGGTTTAGCAGATGCCTTTCGTAAATTTACCAGCGAAGGAGGACACTACAGTTGGTGGGACTATCGCGCCGCCGGTTTTCCCCGCAACCGTGGTTGGCGCATCGACCATCATTATCTGAGCAAACCCCTCTACGAGCGAGCCAAAAGCTGTATCATTGACAAAGAGCCGAGAACCTGGACCAGACCAAGCGACCATACCCCTGTTATCCTAGAACTTTAATGGTTAATTGCTAATTGTTTGTAGTTAATTGTTAAAAAAAGCCAATTATCAACTAACAACTAACAACTAACAACTAACAACTGACAACTAACAAAATTATGTTTTTAGTAACTGGAGCAACAGGAGATTTAGGCCGTCGAATAGTGCGGCAGATAACCGAACGGGAAATGCCGGTGCGAGGGTTTGTTCGCCTCAAATCTCGCTACTCGGAATTAGAAACCCGAGGGGCAGAAATTTTTATCGGGGATCTCAGGCGAGATAAGGATATTAGGAAAGCTTGTCAAGATGTTAAATACATTATCAGCACTCACAGCGACGGTCGAAACCCCCAGGCGATCGATTACGCAGCTAATGTGGATCTCATAGACGCTGCTAAGGAATACGAAATCCAACATTTTGTGTTTGTTTCTGCCCTGGGAGTAGATCGCGGATACGAAGATGCCCCTACTTTCAAAGCGAAAAGACAAGTAGAAAAGTACCTCGAAGCTAGCGGATTGAATTACACGATTTTGCGTCCGGCCGGTCTTTCATCCAGCCTGTTACCGCAAGCGCAAAGGTTCAAGCAAACCCGAGGAGTTTATTTACTAATAGGAGACCCCAAAAACCGCACTTCTATTGTCAGTACCGATGACGTGGCCAAGATTGCTATAGATTCAGCTATGGTTCCAGATGCACGCGATCGCATTTTTGCCGTCGGCGGACCGGAAATTATCTCCCGCCAAGAGATTCCTTATATCTTAGGGGCGATCTTAAAGGAAGAACCGACTATAATAAAATCTCCTCTGATGGTGGTGGATGGGGTGCGAAATGTCTTCGGTTTATTTAATTCCCAAACCGAGCAAACTTTGGGGACTTTCCGAGTGTTTTTAGCAAATGAGTTTTTCTGTACGCCCCAGGAAGTAGAAACTGTCGAAAGAATTTTTAATATTAAGATGGAATCTCTAGATAATTTTCTGCGGCGTTATTTGTCGATGTAAGCGATTAAGAATGAGAATGGAATCTTTCAATAAAAATGTAGATGAATCTAATCAAGAAATGTGGATAATAGGCAAAGAATTTAAGTTTGAGGCATCTCATCAACTGCCAAATCACGATGGTAAATGCGCGAGATTGCACGGTCATTCTTGGCGTTGCGTTGTTTATGTGGCTGGAAACGAGCTGATAAAATCAGGTCCAAAGGAAGATATGATTATGGATTACGACGAGATTAAGAAATATGTAAAACCTTTGCTAGACGATTATTTAGACCACTACCACTTAAACGAAACTACGGGTTTAACTAATCCAACCAGCGAGGCGATCGCCAAATGGATTTACGATCGCCTCGAAGATCGAATTGCTGGATTAATAGCAGTAAGAGTTGACGAAACTTGCACCAGTCAGTGCGTTTATTCTAAAGGAAAACAGAACTTTTTGATGCTATAAAATGCAACTGTTCTCCTGGGGTGGGACTATAGCAATCCGTGCAGGGATTATGAAAAATTTGGGGGCAAGAAACCGGGTTTCTTAAAGAAACCGGGTTTCTAAAATATCACGAACGATCTACGGCTTGCTATAGCTTTGTTAATCTAAATTCTAAAAAAAATTTGTTGAACAAAAGCGATCGCTTATCTGCTAACCTGCTAAAAGACGGATGGAGAATTATTTAAAAATGGCGATCGAGCCTTCAAGACAATTCCCAAATAAGCAATTTCCCCTAACGACAGTAGGGGCCCTGGTTGCTAACAGCAAGGGACTAATTTTGATAGTCAAAACCACCAAATGGCGAGGGACATGGGGCGTACCGGGGGGTAAAGTGGAATGGGGCGAAACTCTCGAAGAGGCCCTAATTCGAGAATTTCGCGAAGAAGTCGGGCTTGAATTGAGCGAAGTACGCTTTGCTTTATTGCAAGAAGCAGTGCGAGACGAGCAATTTTACCAAGATGCCCATTTCATCATGGTAAATTACTATGCCTTCTCAGCTAAGGAAACCATTACCCCCAACGAAGAAATAGTCGAATGGGCGTGGGTGACTCCTGGGGAGGCGATGTCTTATCCCCTCAATAGTTATACGCGGGTGTTGGTTAAAGATTATCTCGATTTATAACGCTGTAAGATCGATGCGTTGCAACCGCAGTAGCGATCGGCGCGAAGCGTGGAAGAAGATTTGCAAGCAGTTCCTAATTAAGTTCTTGTTTCTTCACTCCACAACGATCTACCTTTTCGACCAGTTGAGCGATCGCCTCTCCCGACACCGGTTCTATCCACTCGGGAGCAATTTCTGCCAATGGTACCAAAACAAAAGCTCTTTCTCTCATGCGCGGGTGAGGTATTTGCAGTTCTGGAGTTTCTAAGATTAGAGAGCCAAATAACAGTAAATCCAAGTCTAAAGTTCGCGGTCCCCAACGTTGTAGGCGAACTCTACCAAATTCTCGTTCGATGTCGAGCAGAATTCCTAATAAACTATGGGGCTCGCGTTCTACTTCTAAAATGGCACAACCGTTAAGATAGTCCGGTTGCGAGGGACCGATGGGAGCAGTTTCGTACCAGCTAGAGCGGGTTTTTACCGTTATACCGGGAGCGCGATCGAGCAGGTCGATCGCCAGTTCTAAAGTAGCTTGGGAGTTGCCCAAATTGCTTCCAAGCGCGATCGCCACCGTCGTTTTTTTCGATGGGAAAATTCGGGCGCTAAAAGTAGCTATCAATTTTTCTCGCTTCAAAACCATAAATGCTCTCGGTAATGGGTAATGAGTAATTGATAATAGTTTACAAACAGTTGGAGCTTTATTTTCAATCTAAAATCTAAAGTGAAAAATGTAACAAAAAGCGATCGCTTATCTGCTAACCTGCTAAAAGATTACTCAAAATTGACAATAAAATGGACTTAAACTCAAAAGTAGCCCTAATAACTGGGGGAGGAATTAGAGTCGGACGATCTCTAGCGATTGCTTTAGCCGAAGCGGGATGCAACCTGTTCGTTCACTACGGCAACTCAGCGGGGCCGGCTGCCGAAGTTAAAGCAAAAGCAGAATCTTTGGGAGTCCGAGCTATTACTTACTCTGCCAATCTCGCAGATGCCGCTGCCACGGATACTATTATCCCTAAAGCAGTTGAAGCTTTTGGTAAAGTGGATATCCTGATTAATAACGCTTCGATTTTTCCCGATGAAGACCGGTTTAACGAAATCGAGGTAGAATTGTGGGATAAAATTTTCGCAGTTAACCTCAGAGCTCCCTTCCAACTATCTCGCTCTTTTGCCAAACAAGTCCCACCAGAAGGTGGGGGAAAAATTATTAATATTAACGACGCTCGCATTCCCCGTCCCAAACCAGGGAATTTTGCCTATCGCTTGACAAAAAGCGGGTTGTGGGATATGACAGAGATGCTGTCATTAGAACTAGCTCCGCGCGTTACAGTAAATGCCGTAGCGTTAGGACAAATTCTCGAACCGCCCGGAGAGCAAGACCCTCAAAAGTTTATGGAAGAGTATGCAAATCGAAGGATCCCCTTAAAGATTCCGGGCGATACTAAGGTCGTCGCGGATACGATCTTGTTTTTACTGCAACAAGATTTTATCACCGGTACCACTGTCAGATTGGATGGGGGCGAATATCTTCAATAAACCTATTAGATCGATTAATAATTAATAATTGAATTTCCGGCGTGGGAACTTTGACTCCTAAGTAGTGTTTGCGTGCAGAAATCGAACAAAATTTAGAACCAGTGCCGGACCTGTATTAAGGGTAATTCAGCATTCAGAGATGGTTCGCCCAGTAATAATTAATTATTAATTATTAATTATTAATTACTTACTGTAATTTCCCTTTGTTATTTCTTGCGACTCGGTCTTAGCTATTAAAAAAACTAGAATGAATATGAAAGAGAAACTGTACGATAAAGAATTCTATGAAAACCAGCAGCAGGGTTCTATTAGATCGGCTAGAGTAGTTGTTGGTAAGATTATGAATCTTATCCAACCAAAAAGCGTTGTTGATATTGGCTGTGGTGTTGGAACCTGGTTATCTGTATTTGAGGAGTGCGGCGTTAGCGATTATTTAGGAGTAGATGGTGAATATGTAGAGAAACAAATGCTGAAGATACCCGAAGCTAAATTTAAAGCATTCGATCTGAAAAGATCGATCGCTTTAAATCGGGAATTTGACTTAGTGGTGTCATTGGAAGTAGCCGAACATCTTCCCCCTGAAAATGCAGAGACATTCATCAAGACTCTTACAAACCTCGGACCTGTTGTGATGTTTTCCGCTGCTATTCCTTATCAAGGAGGTGTGGGTCATTTTAACGAACAGTGGCCTGAGTATTGGCAAGAGCATTTTCGTAAGTATGGATATGTCGTTTTTGACGCGATCCGAGCAAAAATCTGGAACGATGAGGCAGTGGAACCCTGGTATCGTCAGAATATTTTTTTGTATGTAAAAGAAAATTGTATCGACAACTATCCTCAATTGAAAAAAGAGACAGAGGGACAGCAATCTTTGCCCCTAGCATTAGTTCATCC
>JAXHVR010000106.1:0-6756 GCA_034189005.1 Cyanobacteriota bacterium
TTCAAAAAACCGGGTTTCTTAGTAGTTTCGGGGTTCCCAACTTCTTTCAGCTAAACCACCGCCAACCGCTTAGAGAGCAAACGTTCCAAAATTTGGTCGAGAACCATTGCCGTCCAGTCGATATCGGCTTCCGTGGTATCTCTTCCGAGAGTCAGACGGATACCCCCAATAGCCTCCTCGTCATCATAACCCATCGCCACCAAAATCGGACTCGGACTCAATTTGCCGCTATGACAGGCAGAACCGGCACTAATGCCGATACCCGCCAAGTTCATCTGGCGCACTAAGGTTTTGCCAGTGACAGCCTCCCTCTCCGACGGGAGATCGAGACAAAAACTGACGTGGTGGGGGAGTCGGTGGAAGCGATCGCCCGTCGGAGTTAGATAAGGGTTATCCGCCATCGCCTCAAAAAGGCGATCGCGCAATCTAATCAATCTCGGCGTTTCCGTCGCCATCTCCTCCGCAGCCAATTCCGCCGCCACCCCAAAACCGGCGATCGCCGACACCGCCTGGGTACCCGATCGCAACTTCAACTCTTGTCCGCCCCCTCCAAGCAAAGGCACCAACTCCACATCTTTACTCACATACAAGGCCCCAGAACCTTGCGGGCCATAAATTTTATGGCTAGACATAGACAACAGATCCACCGGCAACTTTTCCACGTCTATCGGCAAGCGCCCCGCCACCTGAACCGCATCCGTATGGAAAAGAACCCCATTAGCCCGAGCAATATTACCTAATGCCTCGATAGGTTGCAAAGTTCCCACCTCGCTTTGACCGTAAATTATCGACACTAGAACCGTATTCGGCTGCAGTGCCAGTTGTAGGTCTAGAGGATCGACTCTGCCTTGGCGGTTTACTGGCAGCCAAGTCACCTGCCAGCCCCATTTTTCCAGCAATCTTATGGGTTGCGCGATCGCCGAATGTTCCACGCTAGAAACAATCAGATGTTGCGGTTCTCTATAGCCCCTGGCCACTCCCATAATGGCCATATTATCTGCCTCCGTGCCGCCAGAAGTAAAGGCGATGGAATCGGGTGGGGCGTGAATCATAGCAGCCACCTGCATTCTTGCCTGTTCCACCATCGTCGCCGCCCTTTGACCCCATTCGTGTAAGCTCGAAGGATTGCCCCACTGTTGAGTAAGGACGGATTGCATAGCAGCGATCGCTTCCGGTCGCGGTGGCGTTGTCGCGCTATAGTCTAAGTAAATTTGCATAGTTTCCTCTATTGCCTCAATGGTCTGGCCTCTCGTTCGCCCGTCGGTAATTTCCGTGGCTCGGCCTTTAGCTGAAATTGACTGGAACTGACTGGATGGCTTTAACTAAGAGACTTGACTCTTTAATAAAGTACCAATTGCAACTATCGAGTTAATTGGTGTTGGGTTCTACTGGGTTGCAGCCAAGCTACGGGCTGGAATTGAGTGGAATTGACTGGATGGCTTTAACTAACTACCCGGCTTGCAAACGTTATAATCCTCGTGGGACATAACTTTTTGCGGAACCACATAACTGCCGTAATCTTCACAAATCATGCGGTAGTTTCGAGTTACTGGAATGCTGACTATAAACCTATTATGTCTTAGCCTTTTGCCCCCGTATTCTCTATAACTCTTGTTATCAGTTAAGCCAGCAATAATAGATCTAGCTTTCACTACCACATAGTCTGGCAGACCCTTAAGATCTATTAAATCGTTACAAAAAGTTGCTTCCCATTCCAGTTTTTTCTGTTTTTTTTGCGAAATTTCGCGTTGTACTTTTTCTTGTGCCATCTGTTCTTGTTCGCAACGGTGACACTTTCTACCATATCCTTTATGGCCGCAGGCAAAAGTTCTTTTTCTTCTTGGCATAAAACATTCACATCCCTTATTTATAGTCGCATCTCTCAATGGAGTTAAGTCTAGAGCGATGCTTTTGCTCGAACGATCGGACAATTTAAAAATTTGATGCATCCCTATCTTGGCTATTTTACTATTGCTCTTAACTCTTATCCTCATTCTCATTCTCAAATCAAGTTTGAGAATGAAGATAAGAATGAGTCAGAAAAAATCAGTTGACAAACAAGGGACGATCTTCACAAATCTATTGGCAACAAAAATTGAGTACCTCCCTAATTACGATCTTTAAAACTTTAATAGCAAAAATTCTTACAAATATCCTTATCCCAAAAGAGATGTTTTCCCCATCTCTCGATTTTGGGGCGAATTAATGTTAAGAATTATTGCAATTTAGAGGTAACAGCACGGGTGTTGTGATTAAATACTTAATCTTCTGAAAAATCAGCCGGCGAAAAATAGGCCATGAGTCGTTTCAACACCAGTGCCTCTTATGTCAGTACCGCTGCGCGTCTGCTGTGCCTTGCTTTTAGCCATTAGCCTGACAGCCTGTCCCAAAAAGCAGTCTGAGTTTCAGCAACCAATTCCAAGCTTGGCCCCCTTACCCCAAGACCCCTTTATTGAAGCTTACTTCAATCAGTCGCAAGCTTCAACTTATACCGAACCTTACCGCCTCCAACCAAGACTAGGAGACAATTTGGAAGGCATTATTGTCAATACTATTGCCGGAGCAAAGTCAACCGTAGATCTAGCAGTTCAGGAATTAGGCTTGCCGGAGGTGGCCCGTGCTTTGGTGGAACGACACCAAGCCGGAGTCCTGGTTAGGGTAATAATTGAAAATGATTATAGTCGCCCTCAGAGCAGTCGAACTGAAGCGGAAGTTGCTCGACTGTCGGAGCGCGAAGGCGATCGCTACCAAGAATTTCTCAAGCTGGCAGACATTAACACAGATGGGGAGATAAGTCAAGAAGAAATCGATCTAAGAGATGCTCTGGTAATCTTGGCTAATGCCGGAATTCCTTCTCTGGACGATACTGCCGATGGTTCCAAAGGCACTGGCCTCATGCACCATAAATTTGTAGTAGTTGACGGCCAAACTACCATAGTGACTTCGGCTAATTTTACCACTAGCGGCATCCATGGAGATTTTTCCGAACCCACCAGTCGCGGTAATGCTAATAATTTATTGAAAATTTCTAGTGCCGAGTTAGCTAATTTATTCGTCGAAGAATTTAACCTGATGTGGGGCGATGGTCCGGGAGGTAAATTAGATAGTAAATTTGGCATTCAAAAGCCGCCCCGACCTCTGCGCCAAGTGACAGTTGGCAAGGGAAAAGTAGCGGTGCATTTTGCCCCGACTTCTAGAAGGTTATCTTGGCAAAACAGCGTCAATGCCTCCATCGAGCAAACTTTAGATAGAGCAAAAAAAACGGTAGATTTTGCTTTATTTGTATTTTCGGAACAAGCTTTAGTTGATTCTTTAGAAGTTAAGCAGGAAGCAGGAGTAGCAGTGCGGGGTTTAATAGAGCGTAATTTTGCTTATCGCTACTACAGTTCTGCTTTGGATATGATGGGGGTTGCTTTAG
The DNA here is from genome assembly GCA_034189005.1 of Cyanobacteriota bacterium. GTDB lineage: Bacteria > Cyanobacteriota > Cyanobacteriia > Cyanobacteriales > Microcoleaceae > CALKCV01. The sequence goes on from JAXHVR010000106.1 coordinate 3,419, forward strand.
CTAATAATTGTAAATATCAGCAGGGAAATCGTCCTTGGAAAAATCCTATTTTTACCGTAGGAGTTCCGGCTTTACCAGCAGGCGATCGCTTGCATCACAAATTTGCAGTTATCGACGACAAAATAGCGATCGCCGGTTCTCATAATTGGAGCAATAATGCCAATCGTAGTAACGATGAAACTTTATTAATAATTGAAAATCCTACGGTAGCCGCTCATTTTCAACGAGAATTTGAAAGGCTTTATCAAAATGCCGCTTTTGGCGTGCCACAAAGGGTCGTAAAAGAAGCACGAGAGCAAGAAGAAAACTGCGTTGCCATTGAAAAGATGCCTGGCATTTTTAGGAACTCTGGGGAGAAAATCAACTTGAATCTTGCCAGCCAGGAAGAATTAGAAACATTGCCGGGAGTAGGACCGAAATTAGCCCAGAAAATTATCGAAGCCAGAGCAGAAAAACCATTTACTTCTTTAGCAGATTTAGATGACGTTCCCGGTATCGGACCGAAGACCTTAGAACAATTGAGCAATCTGGTAACTTGGTAATTAACAATTAACAATTAATAATTAATAATTATAGCGATTATTGAATCGGTGAAGTACACCCCGATCGATCCCCCGTTGGTCCCCCTTGAAAAGGGGGACTTTGACATTTTCCGGCTCCCCCCGATTCTGCGGGGGGCTGGGGGGGATCGAAAATGTATTTCACCGATTCGATAAATGCTATAACAATTAATAATTAATATAGCAAGCCGTAGATCGTTCGTGATATTTTAGAAACCCGGTTTCTTGAAGAAACCGGGTTTCTGGCCCAAAAATTTTCATAATCCATTTAGGATTGCTATAGTTAATAATTAATAATTAATAATCTTCCCAATTGTTAACTTGAGTGCAATTTCTTATTCCCTATGCATCTGATAATTTTTCAGAGGTAGAGAAACGGAGAAGGATTGAGGTTTTTCGGCTTTTTTAGGGAAACTATCCAGTGCTTGTAAGGCATCAATAACTGCATCATAGACCATAGGTTCCGACTCTCGAAGGAGCATCATTTGGAAACATTCTATGAGATGCGATCGCCTAATCCCAGACCGAGAAAATGATTTATTAACCCCGCCAAACAACTCGTTTGGGTCGTTTAGAGAAAACTTAGTATTAGCAACCCAGCGAGTAATTTCGCGCACGGCAATCAAGCGTTTTAAAGGATCGGCATCCGTTAAATTAGTAAGCATTCCCTCTAAATAAGCTTGCTGTTTGCTCGTTCTATGACTAACAACCAGCCAAACCAACAAAGCAATAACAGCACCCAGACCCAAATTTTGTAAAATAAGACCAGAAGCGACCCAGTGGTTGTCAAAATCGACCCAGATGGAAACGCTCATATAAGCGCTGACCGTCGCCAAGGCCCCGCAGCCTACAGCCAAAGTTAACTGACGGTTAGAGCCCGTCACAAATCGCCAAAATTCCAACCAGCGAACTTGCCAATCCCACTGCTGCATCCTGTAAACTGAGACCATAACCACTAATCCAACAGTGGTAGATAGAAGCAACTTGCCGTTCCAGCAACCCCAAGTTGTTACAATAGTCATACCCAACAACCATCTAAGAGTGTTGGGGTGGCGCAAAAAACTCAGCCGATTCTGCCAAAATAGGTTAGAGAGAGGCGATCGCCCAGTCTTTTTTCTAGCTTTTGCACTCTTAGCTGTTGCTTTATAGGCCATTTTAGACAGAGGAGCCTTTTCTCTAACAAAAACAGAAGGGGGCCATCTACTATCCAGAAAATTGAGTAGCTTGCGGCCAGCCGAGGAGCGTAGAGTTTTACCAATAATCAGATTATCGATCGTTTTTTTGAGTTGATTCATATTAGCTCGAAGAGGAAAAACCCAGTCTTCTTTGCACGGTCAAAAGACTGAAAAAATTACAGACAATTACTAATTTATCTAAAAAAGAACGGCAGCGCGGTATCTCGAAAGCAGGCAAACTAAGCTGACCTCTGGCGTTCCGTGGCTGAGAACGACGGATAAATAATAGACGAATTGCATGAATTAATGCAGAAAAAAAAATTTTTCGTCCTGTTTCCCTCAAAACCGATTCCCCTGTTCCCTATAAAAAGTTACCCAGACCAACTTCTGCAATTCGTCGTCTAATTTAGATAATGTTATTTTAGTTTTAAAGCTTACCACAAAACTGTCCGGTCAGCCAAAGATATTTCGTGGTAAAAAGCTATAACCAACGATTATAGGGGGCGATTATAGCTGGAGGTAGCATTCAATGGCGATCGCGAAGAGCGGTTATTGTTAGGAAATAATGTAGAAAAGTTAATATTCCTCAGCGATCGGGCAAACTAGGCTAGTCGCTAGTAGAATTTTAAACAGAGAAAGCAGACTCGATCGCTAGTTGGATTTGATGCCAAAAAGTTTACCATTATATTAAAAGCTCTTTAGATGGATTTCCAACCAAATCTTGCAGGAAAACTAATGTCAGAAAATCAAACTCAATTCACAGTTCACTTCTGGGGCGTAAGAGGTAGCATAGCCTCTCCAGGCTCGGAAACCGTAAGATACGGCGGTAATACGCCCTGCCTGGAAATGCGAGTAGGTAAAGAACGCCTGATTTTTGATGGCGGCACCGGCCTGCGAGTTTTGGGCCAATCCCTATTATCCCAGATGCCCGTGGAAGCCCATATGTTTTTCACTCATTCCCACTGGGACCACATCCAGGGATTTCCTTTCTTCGTTCCTGCCTTTATTAAAATCAATCGCTTTAACGTATATGGTGCCGTTGCTCCCAACGGTGCCACCATCCAGCAGCGACTCAACGACCAAATGCTTCACCCCAATTTTCCCGTACCTTTACAAATCATGGGGGCGGACCTGAGATTCTTTGATATTGAAGTGGGTAGGCCAGTTCAAATTGGGGATGTCAAAGTAGAAAACGCCCTCCTCAACCATCCAGGAGAAGCAATAGGCTATCGCGTCAACTGGCAAGGTTACGCTGCCGCTTACGTCAGCGATACAGAACATTTTCCCGATCGCTTGGATGAAAATGTTCTATTTTTGGCTCGTAACGCAGATGTTCTTATTTATGACGCTACCTATACCGATGAAGAGTATTCTTCAGAAAAAAGCCCTAAAGTGGGTTGGGGTCATTCTACTTGGCAGGAAGCTGTTAAAGTTGCTAAAGCAGCTAACGTTAAAAAACTGGTTATCTTCCACCACGACCCTCTCCATAACGACGAATTTCTCGACCGAGTAGGAGAGCAAGTCGCTCAAAAATTCCCTAATAGTCTCATGGCTAGAGAAGGTCTTTCTATTCAGTTGATTCCGCCTTCCAATGGGGAAGATA
>JAXHVR010000106.1:6856-9282 GCA_034189005.1 Cyanobacteriota bacterium
TTTGAAAAAATAGGCTGTAAATAGGCTGTAAAATTGTTTGCGTGTTGATAACTACTTCTTTAGCTAATGCTGCAACTCCAACAACAGTTGCACTCGGAAATTTTGATGGCATACACAGGGGGCATCGCCAAGTAATTCAGCCTATATTAAAAGCCGATTTAATGGCAGAATCTCCCGAAAAAAATCATCCTACTACAGGAGGGGGATTTGCTATTGCCTCAAATAAAATACAACCCCCCTACTCGACATTAGTCACTTTCCGACCTCATCCGGTGGAATTCTTTACTGGTAAAGCTAAAAAATTATTGACGCCAATAGAGGAAAAAATACCCCTGCTGGAAAGTCTGGGGGTCGAACAATTGGTATTGTTACGATTCGACGAAATACTGGCAGCGATGACACCAGTGGAATTCGTCGAAGAGATTCTGGTGCGCCATTTACAGGCCCGTCGAATTAGCGTGGGTTGGGATTTTCGTTTTGGACGGAAACGAGCGGGAGGGGCCAAAGATTTAAAGGCCATCGCCGCCGGCTACGGCATAGAGGTCACGCTGGTATCTCCCTACAACTGCGAAAATGGGGAACGGATCGGCAGTTCCTCTATCCGTCAATTTCTCGAATTAGGAAATGTGGAGCGATCGAATAAACTTCTCGGTCGCCCTTACACTTTAATCGGTCGAGTTATTCCAGGAGAAAAACTCGGTAGAACTTTAGGATTTCCTACCGCCAACCTTAAGTTACCTACAGAAAAATTTTTACCTCGTTATGGGGTTTACGCCGTGGAAGTCTTTCTGGCAGAACTAACAGACTCTTCTATTCCTTTATTAGGAGTAATGAATATTGGCTGTCGTCCTACGGTTCAAGGTCAAGAACCCACCGTAGAAGTTCACCTCTTAGATTGGTCTGGAGATTTATACGGCCAGACTTTAAGCGTACAATTGAAACAATTCCTAAGGCCAGAACAAAAATTTGCTTCCTTAGAAGAGCTTAAAGCTCAAATAAAACAAGATTGTGCCGTTGCCAGAGCCCGTCTGAAGGTTTGATTTTTGTGGGGAAATTCTCGGAATAGATAACTTTTTTCACCATAAATTATGAGAGAACGTATTGAAAAGCTTCAAGAAAATCTGAGTCTTACTATTGTCGGTAAAGAAAGTTCGATCCGCTTAGTATTAGTAGCCTTGCTCTCTGGAGGTCATGCTCTTTTAGAAGACGTTCCCGGTGTGGGCAAAACTCTTTTAGCTAAATCTCTAGCTAGCTCGATCGCCGGTAAGTTTCAAAGGATACAATGCACTCCCGATTTATTACCGACAGATATCACCGGCACTAATATCTGGAACCCTCAATCTGGGAAATTTGAATTTCTCCCCGGTCCAGTTTTTACTAACGTGCTGCTGACGGATGAGATTAACCGCGCCCCTCCCCGCACCCAGTCGGCACTATTAGAAGTTATGGAGGAGCGACAGGTAACTCTCGACGGGGTTTCTCGTCCGGTGGGCGATCCATTTTTTGTCATTGCGACTCAAAACCCGATCGAGTATCAAGGAACTTTTCCTCTGCCGGAGGCCCAAATGGACCGTTTTACTCTGTCTCTGAAGTTAGATTATCCGACGCAGGCAGAAGAATTCAAAATGCTCGATAGGCTATCTAATAATATCGCCCCTTCTGAGTTGAAACCTTGTATTGCTCTCGAAGAGGTGCTGGAGTTGCGTCGGCAAGTCAGCCTAGTTAAGGTGGAAAAGTCTTTAAAGCAGTATATTGTTAATTTGGTACGAGCTACCAGAGAACACGAGGAAATTACTTTGGGGGTGAGTCCTCGCGGTACCGTTGCCTTGCATCGGGCGACTCAAGCTTATGGGTTTCTCGAAGGGCGCGATTTTGCTATTCCCGATGATGTTAAGGCGATCGCTCCTTCCGTGCTGTCCCATCGTTTGATTACAGCCGGAGGACGGCAAGCTCGCACAATTATCTCAGAATGGCTGTTACCTTCTATACCTATTCCCAATTAGTAACGAGCTTTTGGGGCGATCGATGTAGTTTTGGTTTCCTCAATGGGGGCGCGATCGCGCCCCCATTAGTTTTTAGTTCTTTGGGCTGCATCTCGTATTTCCAAATACACTACTAATACCAGTTTTATTTGATATTTGTCTAAAATACCAACGATGACGGCAACAGGCAACAGGCAACAGGCAACAGATAAGAGGGTTTTTGGGTTTTTTCTACTGTTGCATGACTTTTGGGAAATGGTATAACTACTAATAACGTTCCAAAAAGCATTAATTTTGGGTTTTTTCGTTCCCCCGATGCACCCGTTCTTTTTTATTTCTTAACAGCAAAAATAAGATGCTCTCACTATTCGAGAGCATCTTAGTAGGGTATGGAAGAGTATGGAAGGGTATGGAAGGGTATGGAAAATTTAAAATACGGGATGT
>JAXHVR010000106.1:9382-18362 GCA_034189005.1 Cyanobacteriota bacterium
TAATAACCTTCAAACTAAAATGAGAGCGAGAGAGCCTCTTGCAAATTTATGAGGCCCTTATAAGGAGGAGGAGGAGGATTAAAAAGTAAAAAGTAGAGTCGCGTTAGAAACTTCGCTATTAGTTTAGCTTAGGAAACTGCCAATGCTTCTTCTTCTTGGTCTTCTAGTGTTTCGGAACCATCAACTTGTCGTAAGTGAATATGCTTGCGTCCCAAGGAGATTTCAAATTCATCTCCTGGTTTTAAATCCATTTGTTTGGTGTAGGCCGCACCAATTAAGAGATTGCCGTTAGATTGAACGCTAATTCGGTAGCTGGCAGAGCGTCCCCCTCGTCCGTTAAGGTTTTGCTTGCTGTCTAGGTCGATACCTTCTGCATCGATTAAGGCGTTGAGGAATTTCATCATGTTAACTCGCTCTACACCCTTTTTCGTCACCGTGTAATAGCCGCACTCTCTCGCCTTTTCTTCTTTGCTCAAGTTGCCAAGGTCTTTGACTTTTTTAACGAGTTCTAAGCCGCTTAAGGGTTCTTGGCCTTTCTTTTTCGCCATGTCATTGCTCCTAATACTGTTAACAACAGGGTTAAGCTTTTGGTATTTGCTTAGTTTTGAACTAAGAAACTTTCCATCGATCGCTTCTTCCTAGACTATATTACACTAATAATCTAAATTTTCAATCTCTATTGGCAAATTTTTCCTAGAGATTTTTTTTGAGAAGACTGATGCTCTCGATGGTTAAATATCTCCTTTAATCTATCTTAAATCAATGGGGGGCTATTCTATTAGCTTATGGGGGATAAAAATGAATGGCCATTTAATCGGTCTATTGCTAATAAATTATTTGTCTATGAAGGGAAGTTGAGAAAGATGAAGTTAACCACTCGCGGACATTATAGCGTTAAAGCGCTTCTGGATTTAAGTTTGCAACGAGCAAATGGTCCTACCAATGTAAGGGCGATCGCTAAAAGGCAAGACCTACCGGCACCTTATTTAGAAAAGCTATTGATTGAAATGCGTCGAGCTGGTTTAGTAAAATCGGTTAGAGGGGCAACTGGTGGTTATCAATTAGCTCGCTCGCCTTCTCAAATATCTCTCGGACAAATATTAGAAGCTGTAGGGGAAACAATACAGCCCTTACCTCATCATTCTCCCGATGCCAATAAGGCTGAAGATTGGGTTACTTTTTCTATCTGGAACCGACTCGATAAAAAACTTAAAGAAGCTCTTTACAGTATTTCTCTTGAGGATTTATATTATGACGTCCGCAGTTGGCAAGCTTCGGTTGGGGAGGAAACAAGTTTTGTGGTTTAAATGCTTATTTCTTGAGAGTTTAACTGCCAAGTTCTAGCTCCAGTAGCCTTCAATAAATACTGCCGATTGTCCCCTAGAACTTTATTTGAGACCGAAGGCCGTTTGATGTTGTCATACTTTCAATCAAACTATTTTCCATACCCAAGCCAACATAATAATAAAAATAGAAGAGAAATATCTTAAGGACTCGGGTTAAGAAGCGCTAAGAAAAAAATTAGATGACTCGAATGGTTACGGGTTAATACTTAAAGTAACACCGAGTATCTACTTGAAGCATTTTAAGAAGAAGAAGAAGACTAGATCGCCATCAAAAAATCCTTTTGCATCTATTAACCATGTCAAATTTCCAATGGTCAATTCCCTGGTTGCCTGTGGGGGCTAATTATAACTTAATCGTGCTTTTAATAGGGGCGAGCCTCGATTATTTTATCGGGGATCCGTGGGGATGGCCCCATCCAGTTAGATTCATGGGTTGGGCGATCGCTAACTACACGAAATTAATTTTTAAAATAAGTAAAAACCTAACAGACAAACTGTCAAAATTAATACTAAAATTAACAGGGGTCTTTTTAGCGATCGCCCTCATATTCGGCAGCGGCTTTATGGGTTGGTCCATCGCAATATTTTTACGATCGCTCCCCCCAAAACTATCTCCAGTGGCGATAGTTTTAGAAGCTACGCTCTTAGCAAGTTGTTTTGCCGGCCGAAGTCTCAGGGCCGCCGCCGAAGATGTTCTCGAACCTCTAACTACGGGGGATATTTTAAAAGCACGGCAACAATTAAGTCTTTATGTAGGCAGAGATACGGAGAATCTCTCGCGATCGGAAATTCTGCGCGCAGTGCTGGAAACGGTGGCCGAAAATGCGACCGATGGAGTTATGGCACCGTTGTTTTATGCCCTAGCAGGCGCCCTCATACCGGGTGTCGGGAGCATCCCCCTAGCCTTAGCTTACAAGGCAGCCAGTACCCTCGATTCCATGGTAGGTTATAAGGAGCCTCCCTATACTGACATCGGCTGGTTCAGTGCCAAGCTAGAAGATGTCTTAACCTGGGTACCTTGCCGCTTAACTGTCTTTACCATCGCCCTGCTTTCTGGCAAACCTCTCTACGTCTGGAGAATTTGCCGCCGGGATGCTATTAAAGACCCCAGTCCGAATGCGGGTTGGAGCGAATGCGCTTATGCTGCCGCTCTAGGAGTGCAAATGGGGGGCGCTAACAGCTATAAAGGAGTTGTTAAAGATAAACCTTTGTTGGGAGACGACATTAAGGCGATCGCTCCCGAGACCGTCCGTCAAGCTTTAACCTTAACTCGCTATAGTTTTTTAATCTGGCTGGGTTTATTTGCAATTTATTATTTGTGGGTAATATTTTAAATGGATACAATTGTAGAAATTCTTTCACCAGAAGAAGTGCGCCGCACTCTCAACCGTCTGGCATCTCAAATAGTCGAATGCGCGGGAGATTTATCGGAACTGGTTTTGTTAGGCATTCAAACCCGAGGAGTGCCCCTGGCGAAAACTTTGGCAACTCAAATACAAGTTTTAGAAGGGGTTAGCGTGCCGGTGGGTTCTTTGGATATTACTTTTTATCGGGATGACTTGGATATAGTAGGAACTCGCACGCCATCTAAAAGCGACATTCCTTTCGACCTTGCCGACAAACATATTTTTTTAATAGATGATGTCATCTATAAAGGACGCACTGCCAGAGCGGCTTTAAATGCAGTACACGAGTACGGTCGTCCGGGATATGTTAAATTAGTTGTTTTAGTCGATCGCGGCCATCGCGATTTACCCATTCAACCGGATTTTACAGGGAAACTATTACCAACCGCCAGAGAAGAAAAGGTCAAGGTTTATGTTAATGAAACCGACGGCAGGGATGGAGTGGAATTAATCAAGCCCCTGGGGCAATAAGAGAGTTTGTAGTAATCGCTTTAGCGATTAAAAAAAATGTTAGTCTGAGCAATATCTAAGTGTTTAAAAATCGGCAGCATCTCAAAAATGAGATGCTGCCAAATAAAGAGATAAGAAAGGGGAAACGAAGGCGGAAAAAGGAGCCAATTATTAATTGTTAATTGTTAATTGTTAATTGATATTAACATCTATTCCAGATTTAAGAATGCCGATTATTCTCCCTAATTGACTGAGATAATACTCCTGCATATCTATTTCTATTACCCGCCCTTCTAACCTTAAAAACTTCCAAACGCTGCCCGTCGTCACTGTTCCGTAAATAGTTTTAATTTCCCTACCCTTACGCCGATTAAATAATTGAGCGCCCACCATTTCCGCCATACACTGCCCCAAACCAGACTCGATGTTATCATTTTTCGCCTCTACCAGAGTAATGACCGGCGCGTTAATAAAAATTTGTTCCGCAGAAAGACTAATCAAAAAATCGCAAAAACCGTTCAAGCCTTGTTCGGCATCCACCGTAAAATCTTTCCCAGAAAAAAAACTAATATTATCCGATAATTGCTGTTTTAGTTCGATTAAAATTGGCGCTATAATCATTTCAGAGCGTGCTTTTTCCGAGGCAATAGCTAAAGCTAAAGGAACGTTATATTCGAGAATTTTTTCCAGAAGTTCGCTAACGATCGCCTCGGGAGTTTTAGCAAAAATTCCCGCTTTCTCCACGAGGGTTATGTCAAATTGCGTAACCACATCTTCAACGGTGAATTGACTGTATGGCATAGTTAATAATTAATAATTAATAATTAATAATTTGATTGGTTGCGAGGAAAGGAAACTCGCAACCAATATCTACGGTATTTCTAGCGACGGAAACGAGCTAACAATTCGTCGCGAGATAAATCGGGCAATTGCAGCATTAAAGCCATATATTCCTCCGATGGCAACGCGGCCAAAGGTTCGATAATTGTTGCCAATTCCTCATCTATCTCACCAAAACGAAGTCGAAGCATACCTTCAATACTTTGTCGGTATTTGCGACGTTCCTGCTGGATGCGTTCTTCCAGGACGCGGCGTTCCCCCTGGATGCGTTCTTCGTATTCCTGCTTAATCTGTTCGATTTCTCGATCGAAAAGTGGTTCTAATCGCATAATTAAACTCCTGTCTTCTGCGTCTAAACCTTGAGTAACTGCTAAATGTTTCTTGAAACTTAACAACAAACTGAGAACAGCTTGGCGATAAGGACTTCCTTTTGGTAATGCCTCCAATTCGTCGATCGCTCTTTGTTGTTTCCTTCCCTTACCCAGCATCCTCAACCATAAAGTATCCGGGATTTCTGGTAACTGGTGAAGGGCTACCACGGCACTTCTAAAAGTTTCCCCCAGAAAGTAGATGCCAGGCAGCCAGTCTTCTACTAGGTTAGCACGAACTCCCGACAAAGTTGCCTCCGAAGCCGTGGGAGTCAGCACCCATAAGTAGGGCCATTGAGAACGATTCGCTTTCTTTTTACCACCTTTGGTGTTTCTTTCTATCTCTCGGCAACACTCCCTTAATTTAATCGCGCAATCGAAGATTTCTTCCCCGGTGGCCGCATTGCGAAATGGTTCAAAAATTGCCGTGGTTTCTGCCATTCTTCCTAACAATCCCAATTGTTTCAAATCGTCTTTTAATTCTGGTTTGGGAGTAAACCACAAGTCGATTTCTTTGACTTCCGCTGCTACTTTTTTAGGCGTAGTAACTTCGCCGTAAGGTTCGAGCAATGTCTCCAGATAATCTTTGGAGAATTGGTCGTGGATGAATCTTGTCATTTTTCTTAGCTGTCGATTGATGGGAATATTAGTTGCGAGTCTGGAGACTCGCAACCAATATTTTTATCGCTAAAGCGATCGCGACTAACTGCTACTCCACACCTTCAATAGGCGCAAAACCTTGACGTTGAACGTTTTCAGTTATAGTTCGCGGTTCCAAGAATTGTAACAAATAATCGGGACCGCCGGCTTTGGAACCGACGCCGGATAGCTTAAACCCGCCAAAAGGTTGCCGGGAAACGATCGCCCCAGTTATCCCCCGGTTGATATACAAATTCCCGACCTCAAACTCGGCCTTGGCCCGGTCTATATGAGAAGGAGTCCGAGAATACAACCCGCCAGTCAAAGCATACAGAGTACCGTTAGCGATCTCCAACGCTTCGTCGAAATTCTGGGCCTTCGTCACGGCCAACACCGGTCCGAAGATTTCCTCTTGGGCGATCGTTGCCGTCGGTGGCACGTTGGCAAATACCGTCGGACCGACAAAATAACCAACCTCCGGCGCTGCTACCTCGATCGCTACTTTGCTTTCCTCCTTGCCCTTCTCGATATATTCCTTAATCCGCTTTTGTGCCTTGGCATCGATAACCGGTCCTACCTCCGTACTCGGTTTTGCCGCATCGCCGACGTTGAGCGATCGCGTTGCCTCCACCAACCGTTCCACAAACTTATCGTAAATCGGCGCTAAAACGATCGCCCGGGAACAAGCAGAACACTTCTGCCCGCTGTAACCAAAAGCAGACTGCACCACTCCGGCAACCGCTTGGTCGAGATCCGCGCTTTCATCCACAATAACCCCATTTTTACCGCCCATTTCAGCAATAACCCGCTTGAGATGTTTCTGGCCCGGGCGCAAAATCGCCGCTTCGGCAAAAATGTGACATCCAACTTCCTGGGAACCAGTAAAGGCGATGGTATTGACATCTGGATGCTTCACCATGAAATCGCCCACGCTGGAACCTTTGCAAGGAACGTATTGAAATACTCCCGGAGGCATCCCCGCTTCCACGAGAATTTCGGCAATTTTTGCCCCGATAACGGAGGAAACTTCCGCCGGTTTTAATAAAGTGCAATTCCCCGCGACCAGAGATGCCACGGTCATGCCCGTAGGAATTGCCATGGGGAAGTTCCAAGGGGAAATCACCAAGGTGATGCCGCGAGATTGATAGTGGTAGCGATCGGTTTCCCCGGCAACATCGAAATTATAACCGCCATCCAAGCGTTCCATCTCGTCAGCATAATAGCGACAGAAATCAATGGCCTCGGAAACCTCCGCGTCTCCTTGTTGCAAGACTTTCCCGACTTCAAAAGTCATCCACGCCGTCAGTTCGTAGCGCCGCTTTTCCATAATATCTGCCGCCTTGCGCAAAATATCAGCCCGTTCTTTTGCCGGAGTCTTGCGCCACTGGGGCAAAGCTGCTTTGGCTGCGGCTAAAGCTTTTTCTGCCTGTTCTATATCTATCAAACCGATTTTGCCCACAACCTGCTTGGGGTTGGAGGGGTTGACGGAATCTACTAAATTCTCAGTATTGAGGCGATCGCCGTTTACCAGCGGCAAATAAGTCTGACCCAACTCTTCGCGAACCAAAGCAAGAGCGTTTAAAGCTTTCTGGCGGAGTTTGGCATCGGCGTAGTTAGTATCGGCGGCGTTGGGGAAGACAACTTTAGCAGTATCGTGAATTGTACTTTCGCCGTTAGCAGATGGTGCCCCTAACAATTCCTCCACCGGACGTTCCTCGGAACTTTGGCGGATGAAAGAACTGTTGGCGGTGTTTTCCAGGAGGCGGCGTATTAAATAGGACATTCCCGGGAGGAGGTCGCCGTAGGGGCAGTAAACCCGAACCCGATAGCCCCGTTCTACTAAAGCTTTTGCCAATTGGTCTCCCATGCCGTAGAGGACTTGCATCTCGAAACAGCGACTAGGTACCTTTAGAGTTTCGGCGATCGCCATTGCCAAAGCTTGGGAACGAACGTTGTGGCTGCCGATGGCGGAGTAGATATATTGATGGTTCTCCAGCATTAACTGGGTCAGTTTCTCGAAGTTAGCATCGGTCGCCTCTTTCTCGTTATATACCGGTTGGGGCCAGTGATTTTGCAGGGCAGTAATAGTTTCCTGGTCCCAGTAAGCACCTTTTACCAGGCGAACCGTTACCGGGCAACCGCGATGCATCGCCCATTCGATAATGCCCCGCAGGTCCGCTTCGCTCTCGCGAAGGTAAGCTTGGGTGGTGATGCCGATGTCGCTACGCTCTCGAAATTCCTCTTCCATTAAGAGTTCTTTGAGGATGGAGAGAGTGAGGTCTTTGTACTTGTATTGTTCCATGTCGAAGTGAACTGCCACTCCCAGTTCTTTCGCCCGGCGCAGTAGGGTTCGGATCCTCTCGCTGGCTCGTTCCTGGGAGCCTTGGGCATCCAGGGGGTCGAATTGAGAATAGAAAGCGGTGAGTTTTACCGATACTTGGACTCGCGAAAGTGGTTCACCGTCCGCTTCGTCGATCTGGGGTACCGGCGACCAGTTTTTCGCCGCTTCTGCCAGTTGCCCCATTAGTTCCAGATAGCTCTGTAGGTAAGATTGCGCTTCGGTTTCCGTGATGACTGCTTCCCCGAGAAGGTCAAGGGTGAAAGCCATTTTGTCTTTGCGCTGTCGTTCTAAGGTTTTGAGTATCTGTTTGATGTTCTCGCCGGCAATGTATTTGTGAGCGAGGGTTTCTACGGCCGGCGCTACGGTGGTAGCTGCCAGTTTGCCCGGTACCGAGTCGGGGTTTGCGAAGTCGAGGAGTTTTTTCAGGGTGTCTGGGAGTTCGACTTCTTCGGCGGTTAGGTATTCTTGCAGGTGGGCGGCGATTTCCGGTTTGCTATGCAAGGCGGGGAGGCAGTCGATGAAGCGAAATAGTTGGACTCGCAGTCCGGGGTTGGACATTGCCCAGTCTAGGAGTTTGTCGTCCCACCGCCCGAGGTCTTTGATTTGACCGAAGAGCGATCGCTTTTTCGGTTGGGCGACTGCCAGGAGTTCTTTGGCTATTTCTAGGGTTTTGGTTTCGTAATCGGTTTTTTCTATTTGAGCTACCATTTTGGACTTTGTTTGTCTGGATTTAATGAAATCTTAAGTTTCATCAACTTGCCTTTTGGACTGGTTGATGAGCTTAAGTGCCTAATTATACCACTTTTTTTTATGTTCTAATTTTTGGCGTCGGAGGGAACGGCTGCGGATAGACTCCACCAGGCAATATGGGTAAATTGAGCGGACTCGAACCAGGTGAGGGTGAAGGTTATTGTGGCGATCGCTTCCGTTGTGGCTGTTAGGTTAGGAGGAGAGTATTGCTGAGGATGAAGGTTGCGATAAGTATCGAGTAAAGGAAACCTTCTCCCATCTAGTCTTGACCGAAGAGCGATAGTCCTGGGAAGAAACTCAGGAAAGTGGAGATTAAGCCGATGATGAGAAATAGTTCCTAGAGGTGTCGGGCGATGGAGAAACTTTTGGGGTTCTGTAGGCTGGAGCAGTTTTGCCAGAGTTGGTTGAGGTTGAGGGTTGCGATTGGGGCGATCGCGACGCATTTTGCTCCAGTCCAGATTTCCCCTTGACCGATCCATCAAGAAATTATAATAACGATACTTAGGGGTTACAGTATAGCAAGCCGTAGATCCTTCGCGATATTTGAGAAACCCGGTTTCTCAAAGAAACCGGGTTTCTGGCCCCCTAATTTTTCTGGGTCCCTGCACGGATTGCTATATAACCTGACTTATTTGAAGGGAGCATCTCATATTTGTAAAAATACTTTTTTACAAATATGAGATGCTCTTTTCCCTCTTGCCCGTGCGCGAGTGCCTAAAATTGACGACCCGCCCCTCTGCAAGCAACGCCAATAATTTTGGGGGCTTCAAAGGCGATCGCTACCAACCTAAAAACTCTCCCCAACTCCAAAATGAATCCGACTATCGCCCTTATCGTTCA
>JAXHVR010000107.1:0-141 GCA_034189005.1 Cyanobacteriota bacterium
TTTTGCTTTAGCGATTTATTTATATCAATCGCTAAAGCGATTACTACGAACTTTTGCTTTAGCGATTTATTTATATCAATCGCTAAAGCGATTACTACGAACTTTTGCTTTAGCGATTTATTTATATCAATCGCTAAAGCG
>JAXHVR010000107.1:241-14928 GCA_034189005.1 Cyanobacteriota bacterium
ATTACTACGAACTTTTGCTTTAGCGATTTATCTATATCAATCGCTAAAGCGATTACTACGAACGCTGTTAATTGTTAATTGTCAAAATAATTTTCTACTATCTGTAAAATCCGTTCCGATGCTCGACCATCTCCAAAAGGATTAATTGCATTTGCCATATTTTTATGCGCTTCGGAATTGCTTAATAACTCCGCCGCCTCCGCGACAATATTTGTAGTATTTGTGCCGACCAGTTTTGCAGTTCCCGCATCAATAGCTTCCGGTCGTTCCGTGGTTTCTCGCAAGACTAAAACTGGTTTCCCCAAACTGGGAGCTTCTTCTTGCAAACCGCCGGAATCTGTTAATAATAAATAACAACTTTTAATCGCCCCTACCAGTTGATAATAGTCAAAAGGTTCCGTTAAAAATATCCGATCGCGATCGCTTAAAATTCTCTGTAGCGGTTCTCTTACCGTTGGATTTTTATGCAGGGGCAATACCAAAGCCGTATCGGGGAATTTTTCTAAAATTTCTAAAAATGCTCTGGCAATGTTTTCGAGAGGTTCGCCCCAATTTTCTCGTCGATGAACTGTGGCTAAGATAACTCGATATTTGCTCCAATCTAAATTAGGAATATTACACTCCGGCCCCGAAGCTGCTACTTTTAAGAGAGCATCGATAACCGTATTTCCTGTCTGGTGAATTTCTCCTATTACTCGCGATCGCCTCAAATTTTCTACCGCCAAAGATGTAGGGGCAAAATGCAACTGGGTTAATTGAGAAATTAAACGTCGATTGGCCTCTTCTGGGTAGGGATTAAATAGATCGTCGGTGCGCAATCCCGCTTCTACATGACCCACCGGAATTTTTTGATAAAATGCGGCTAAAGCTGCCCCGCAGGCTGTGCTGGTATCTCCTTGAACTAATACTAATTGCGGCTGCAATTGTTGGAATAAT
This sequence comes from Cyanobacteriota bacterium, assembly GCA_034189005.1. Lineage (GTDB taxonomy): Bacteria > Cyanobacteriota > Cyanobacteriia > Cyanobacteriales > Microcoleaceae > CALKCV01. The sequence continues at coordinate 1,178 of JAXHVR010000107.1, forward strand.
TTCTCCAATCCTGTCAAACTTTTACAGAGAATATCTGTTAGGGTTTGCTTTTTCTGCATGATAGCTAAATCTCCATCTGCTTTGATGGCGAACAGTTTCATTACTTGTTCGACCATTTCTCGATGTTGACCGGTTAAGATTACTTTAGTATCAAAGGATAAAGATTTTTGGAATTTATCGATTACGGGCGCTAGTTTAATTGCTTCCGGGCGGGTTCCTAATGTAATGACTATTTTAATTGGGCGATCGGGCATTTTGAGTTAATATTTGGGGTTTTAAATTGACAAAAAACTGGGGTTTATATCTAATTAATAATTAATAATTAATAATTAATAATTGGGTTATTAGCGCAGAGTTCTTAATCTGAGTTCCATTGCCACCCTGCCCCTCTTTTTTTTCGCGCGGTCATTTAATGCGACTTGATTTTACCCCAAGAGATGCTCTTGGGACTAGCAAACCCTCCCTAGAAAATGTAAAATTGATTTTTTATATTACCACAGTCGCGACCCAGATTAGAGAAGCCGCCCCTTGGGGACTTGGGAACTGGGCCACATAGAGGCGATGTTGCATCCGCAAGTCGCGTAGCGAAACGCCTGGAACTAGCTTCCATCGACTTCATACTCCCACTCGGGAAAAAATAGCCAAATCCCTACATTTAACGAACGAAACCGACTCAAAACCCCCGAGCTCGTATTCGTACGAGGAGCTTAAGTTTCTTCAGTTTTTGTGAAATAATATGTTTTTTCCCATTGAAAATAAATTTGTTAGGGAAATGGTAAGTTTTGATACAGACAGGTTTGGCTCGATCGACTATAATAAATAAAATTTCTCAACTTCACAAATAGTAAACATTTTTCAGCAAAAATGGAATTAAATACTATTGACATTTCCAAAAAAACAAATGGTTTTTTTAAACCAGAAAAAAAAAACCACCATCAATCTACTGAATTGACCTTGCCATTAGAGCCAGAAAGTCCTCTGTTACAACCGCAAAAAATGTTGGAATTGGTAACAGATAATATTCCTCAAGCTATTTTGTGGAAAGACAAAAATTTGAGGTATTTAGGTTGTAATAAAAAAGCGGCAAGAGATGCAGGTTTGCAATTTCCAGAAGAGATTGTAGGGCTTACGGACTACGATCTTCCAGGAACGAAAGAACAAGCGGACCTGTTCCGGGAATCGGATTTCCGGGTGATGGAAACAAACACTCCAGAATATAATATCAGACAATCGCAACTTCTAGCGGATGGTACTCAAGCTTGGTTAGACACGAACAAAATCCCTCTCAGCGATGCTAGCGGAAATATAGTTGGGATTTTAGTTACTTACCAAGATATAACTAAGCGGGTGGAATCGGAAGAATATCTACTTCGTATTAGTAAAGCGGTATCTAGTTGTAGCGATGCGATCGGGGTTGCCGATGCCTGCGGCACTCATATTTATCAAAACCCGGCCTATTCCAAGTTATTTGAATACGAAACCGTCGAAGAACTAAATGCAGCAGGGGGGCCGCCAACAACTTTTCTGGAACCTGCAGTGGCAACACAAGTATTCGATGCCATAAGCAAAGGCAAATCTTGGAGAGGGGAGGTAAGAAAAATTACTAAAAGCGGGAAGGAAATACAAGTGTTATTAAGAGCGGATGCGATCGAAGATCGCAGCGGAAAACTTGTTGGCTTAATTTGTACTAACACAGATATCACCGCCCGCAAAGAAACAGAAAAAGAACTACTAGAAAATTTCCAACTATTTTTAAGAGTAATCGAAACAGTAGGGGAAGGAATAACTCTCAGAGATGCGGAAGGTCACTTTGCGATTTTCAACTCTAAAATGGAGCAATTGACGGGTTACACCAAGGAAGAAGTCGAAAGAAGCGGTAACTTTTTGAAATTACTGTATCCGGAAAAAGACCGATACAAAAATGCTGTTGCCCGCATTGAAGAAATAATCGACAAAAAGGAGATTCGCAACGTAGAAACCAGAATAAAAACAAAATTAGATGGCTACAAGACTTTATTAGTATCGACATCGGTTTTGAAGTACAAAAACCGCTCTTTATTCCTAAGCGCCTATCGCGATATCACCGATCGCAAACAGGCGGAAGAAGCGCTGCTGAGAGCGGAATACAAATACCGCAGCCTATTTGAGAACGCGATCGTAGGGATTTTTCAAACCTCGGGAGACGGGCATTACCTAAACGTAAACCCGGCCCTAGGGAGGATCTACGGTTACTCTTCGCCCCTAGAGCTAATAACTCATCTAACTAACATAGAAAAGCAACTTTATGTAAATGAGAAGCGTCGTCGGGAGTTCGCCCGACTATTGCAAAAAAACGACGAAGTTTCAGAATTTGAATCGCAAGTCTATAGGGCGGACGGTAGCATAATCTGGATAGCAGAAAATGCTAGAGCAGTTCGCGATCCGCAAGGGGAGCTATTATATTATGAAGGTACGGTGGAAGATATCACCGAACGCAAGCAAGCAGAAGAGGCCTTGCGACAGCAAGCAGAAAGAGAAAGATTAATGGGAGCGATCGCCAATCGCATCCGCAAGTCCTTGAAATTACAGGATATTCTTGAGACAACTGTAGATGAAGTGCGGGAATTTTTGCAAACAGATAGAGCGATCGTCTGCCGCTTCCAGGAAGACGGAACCAGACAAGTAGCTGTAGAATCAGTGGGGGCACCTTGGCGATCGCTCCAAGGGATAACCCTCTCGGATACTTGCTTGCCGGAGTTATATTTAGAAGCATACCGCAACAATAGCGTCATCGCCAACGAAGATATCTATAACGCGCATCTAGAAGAATTTCAGGTAGAATTATTAGAGACGCTTGAGATCAAAGCTAACATAGTAGTGCCAATACTCCAAGGGGAAAAGTTGTGGGGGTTCCTTGCGGCCCATCAATGTTCTGGAACCCGACAGTGGCAGCAGCAGGAAATCGAACTCCTAGAACAGCTAGCAGCGCAATTAGCGATCGCCATCCAACAAGCAGAGCTCTACAGAAAATTAGAACAAGCAAACCAAGAACTGCAACGCCTCGCAACCTTAGACGGTCTGACCCAGATACCCAACCGAAGGCAATTCGATAGCTACCTCGAAGGCGAATGGGAACGCGCCATCCGAGAAAAAGCGCCAATATCTTTAATACTCTGCGACGTTGACTTCTTCAAACTCTATAACGACACCTACGGACACCAAGCCGGAGATGGCTGCTTGCAGAAAATCGCAAAGGCCCTAACTCGCTCTGTCAAGCGATCGGCAGATTTAGTCGCCCGTTATGGCGGCGAAGAATTTGCCCTAATTCTCCCCAAGACAGATTCCAATGGTGCTTTAAGAGTGGCAGAGCGCATTAGAGAGGAAATAAAAGCATTGAAAGTGCCCCACGCTAAATCTCGTGCCAGCGAATACATAACCGTTAGCTTGGGAATTGCTACTACCGTACCGTCCGCAGACGCATTGGTCGTAGAGAGCATCCTCCTAGCAGACAATGCTTTGTATCGAGCTAAAAAACTCGGACGCGATCGGGCGGTTTGTTGCTGGGAAGAACACTAATTAATTAATAATTAATAATTAATAATTAATAATTAAGAAGACCGTGCGGGATGAATGGGAGATAGCTGCTTGCAGAAGAAATTAATCAGTAGAACTGACCTGCTCCTGTAAGAATTAAGAATTAAGAAGAACGTGCAGAATGAATGAGAGATAGCTGCTTGCAGAAGAAATTAATCGGTAGAACTGACCTGCTCCTATTTGATAAGATGTAGGAGAAAACCGCGCCTCTAGAATTGCTCCCTAATATAACTCCTTGGAAATTATGACTCCATTATTAGAACATGAAACCAGAAAAGGGGTGCATCTCAATTTTTATTTTTGGGCTTTTTTTACAAAATTGAGATGCTCCCCCGGAAAAGTTCTAATTTGAGACTTTCTCAAAGCATTAATGGAAGAATTAGATACGGAAGTAATTCCCGAAGAACGCGATCGCGCCGCCGATAGAGGCCAAAAGAAAACTATACATTTCGCGTTCGCTGAAAAATCCTAACTGTTGTTAGAAGCCAGGAGAGGTTTCTAAAATACTGACCAACTCGGGAATTTCCGTTATGCTTTTGATAGCGGCATCGGCGATAATGTCGTGAGCGCGAGCAGTGGGATGAATGTCATCCCAGAAAACAAACTCGTCCGGGTTAGTCGCACCGGAGGTCAAAAAATTGTCCGTGACGTTAGTAAAGCCGAAATCTTCCGGACTGGCGATCGCCTTATCGAACGCGCTATTACTATCGTAGGCAATAATATTGATATTAGGGTCTTGCTCGATAGTTGCCAAACCGGCCGCCAAACCAGCATTATGAGCCTCAATTAATAGCGACACTCCAAGCTGCTGTTCGCCGCCTACGTCTCTTGCTATCGGAGTCACTCCCAAATCTGGCAAATTGGGCACCATAAAATTCCGCGCCCCCACGGCAGCGAGACTGGTTATCGCCCCCGACAAATTCCCCAGAGTCTCTTGCACCTCAGCCGGGTTAGGAGTAAGATAATCGTTACCACCGGCAAAAATCAGATAAAGAGCGTCCGGATCCGCCTGGGGCACTTGCTGGAGAAAACTCTCGATCTGGTCTTGCAACCCAGGCAATGGCGGGAAACCTTCTGGCAACTGGTCGCTGAAATTATTAGAATTATCAGTTCTCGACCCGCCAAAAGCAAAATTAGTATCGCCGTCCAAATCTACTTCCAGGAAGTTTGCCAGATTGTCCGCCCAAATGGGACCGTTACTAAAGCGCCCCTCAAAATACGGGGGACTCTGGGGAATGACACCGCCAGAAAAAGAGAAAGTATTGCCAATATCCACCAGACTATCCCCAAAGAGATAAATATCGCTAAACAACAGGCGGGGAATGCGACCCTCAAACTGACCGTCCTCCACAAAATGCTCGATCGCGCTTATCCCGCCCCCACCTACGGCCTCGGCAACGCCGGCATAGCGGTCTAAATAGAAAGTAGTATTGAAAAATTCACTCGGGTCGCGATTTTCTAGCTGACCGTCTTCGATAAAATGCTGAACCGCCGTAAGTTGGTTTGCCCCCACTGCCTCTGCCACGCCAGGGTTAGCCTCCAAATAGAAAGCAGTATCGAAAATCGGGCTGGGGTCGCGACCTTCAAACTGACCGAAGCGGCTGAAGTGGAACAGTCCGCTACTCAAGCTGCCCCTGGCAACTGCTTCGGCAACCCTTGGGTTCTCTGCGAGATACCACTGTTCGTCAAATAATTGTTCTAAAGTTAAAGCCATTGAATTTTTCTCTCCTAAAGTTAAGCGCGTTCGTAGTAATCGCTTTAGCGATTTAATCCATTTGCGGGTTAACCACAAACTGGTTCGCGATAAAAGGTGTCTGAGTAGCGATCGCCCCCGGGTCCGCCCCTATCTCCTCAGCCGTGTAGGGTTCCACTCCATAAGTAGTAACAGTCAACTGCTGAGTCGCCGGGTCTATCTCAAACTCGCTCCAGCCGTAGTTCTGGGCCGCTATATAAGACCCCTGCAACAATTGGGCGTCGATGTTAGAATCTTCCAACCCAATAGGACTGTATCCCAGAGGCACGATGCGATCGTCCAGAACTTGCCGCCGCGTTCGTAGTAATCGCGAAGAGCGATTGCTACAAGCTCGCCAACGAAGTCGGCCCACACTTTTAGCCTAGTGGTGCTACTACTATAACATATTATTTGCGGATTTTTAGACCTACTTTTTGGGGTAGTGGGTCGCAATTCCCGTTCTATAACCATAATTCAAGTTCGTAGTAATCGCTTTAGCGATTTAATTTATCTAAATCGCTAAAGCGATTACTACGAACAGTCCTCCCCTCACCGATCCTAACGCAACGTTGCCAACTCTTCCGGGGTAAAAGGATTTTCGCCCTCCCGCAACGCTTCCAACCAACGCTGCCGTTGTTGTTTTTTGGCGTTGTTGCTATCGAAACAGCCGCTATCTAAGGCAGCTAGAAGGTCTGCTATGGCCCCCGCAATATCCCCAGTCAAGGCCCTGGCAAGTCCGCGAGTGTCTTTAAAATATCCATCATCGGGTTCCAATTCCACTGCTTTCTCGCCAGCAAAGAGAACGTCCCTTGCCCGAACGCTCAAGCTGCCATGCCAGCAGAGTTTATTCCAAAACCGAGCCGCAATTTGTAGTTGGGGGTTGATGGTTTGGGCTTCTTGGTAGAAGGCGATCGCCTCGTCAACTTTCCCTTGCGAAACTTGATTAAATCCTTGACTTAGTAAAACTGTTGCGGCAAACTTCGGGTGTTGTTTGAGAGCTTCTGGCACTCCAGAAGCTAAATACAATACCAAAGCATTAGACCAAGTTGTTCGATCGTCCCATTTAATATTGCCGAGGTTGACTCGAAAGAGTTCGGCATCGCTGAGGTTAGCACCACTGAAATCGGCACCTCTGAGGTCGGCATCGCTGAGGTTAGCACCACTGAGGTTAGCACCACTGAGGTTAGCCCGACTGAGGTTAGCACGACTGAGGTTAGCACGACTGAGGTCGGCATCTCTTAGATCTGCACCTCTGAAATCGGCATCTCTGAGGTTAGCACCACTGAAATCGGCACCTCTGAGGCCGCTCCCAGCGAGGTTGGCACGACTCAGGTTTGCGCCTTTGAGAAACTTACCTACTACTTCCACAAAAGCACCTGCTCCCTGACATTGACTGTAACCAATAATCCGCAGCAATCTCGCGCGGTCCAAATCATCATCCTCTGGTTTGCCGCACGGATAAAACACAATTTTCTCCCTCAACACCTCGCGAGACTGAGCGTAACGATGCAACTCAAACAGCAAGATCGTTGCATTCAAACCGGCATAAATATCTACCTGTCGTTGACCCCGCTCGATCTTCTGCTCTTGCAACTGCTTCGCCTTCTTCTGGGGCGAAGTCTCTCCCGTCGTCTCGATAAACTCCCCATCGCACCAAGACAGATAAAACTCGTGCAAGCGATCGAACAACACCAGCAAGTCAACCTCATTCTTCACCAACAGGGCCATCAAATATTCCACCACCTCCGCAGTCAGAGCCCCGTAACCAAAGAGATCGTAAACCTGCCACTCGAACTCGTTGGCCGACACCGCGAAATTTTTGCGCCGCTTCCCGATTTTAATCGTCCACTTGTCCATAGTTTCCGCCATCCGTTCCGCGCAGAGAAACTCGCCGAAACTCTTATGAAAAAACTCCACGGAATTTTCAGCCCCCGCCACAGGCTTGAGATAAAAAGCAGCTAAGGCATTTTTGATTTTATCATAGGAATCCTCTTGGCGAGCGCTTTCGATTAAGGCTATTGCCCCCTCATCTTTCTTCTCTAGCAACCGACTTTCTATAGTTGAAATTGCCGCATACGAGCGTCCGGACTGCACCACGCACAAACCCGTTTCTGCCAATAGCGATCGCAAGTCCTCCGAATCTAATCCCGCCAGTTGCTCGTTGAAATTGCGACCTGCTTCGGAACGCTGTTTTTCCAAGACCCACTCCAGCGCTTGCTCGTAAACCAGCACTTTCGCTTCCCCCGCCCCAGCGCCTGCAAACATTTCTGCCTCCAGTTGTCCGTCCCGGTGCATCGCCGCCAACAAATACAGCAACAGGGGCTCTCGCGCTAACTCCTTGACTCGTGCGGGACAAATATCGTCCCGCAAAAACTCCCGAAATTGCTCGGCTTTAACAGTGGCAACTGCGATCGCTGCATCCGCCACTTTACCCCAATTCTCCAACCACCGATCCTGGATACCTTCATTCATCGGCAAAATGCTCGCACGCTCCAAATTTTGCGGCATCAACCGCTCGATACCGTACAGCGCCAAGGGTCTCCCCGTAATTATTACCCGATGTCCGCGCTCGTTATTTTCCGCAGCCCGTTTCTGGAACAGCGCCACCTGCTCTAAAAATACCCTCAAGTCGTACCTCGCCCCCCTCTCCAGCAGCAACTCGTCAAAACCATCGAGCAAAAACAAAAAGCGGGTATTGCGGTCGGTCAACCAACCGCTATCGCCAACCGCAAAATCCCAGCCAACGGCCGCACTGATAGTCTTATCAATATCCGTTTCAAAAGCAGTTACGTCCCGCAACCGAATCAAAATAGGCGTATAAATAGGATGCAACTCCCGTCGCACCCAGTCCCCAAACATCCGACAAAACACGCTCTTCCCCCGTCCGGGTCCCGCTTGAACGAACAACACGCGGTCGCGCTTCTTTTCATCGAGCAAAGTTCTCTTTGCCCACTCTTCTATATTCTCTGGTTGGGCAAAGCGTTCCACCTCTCCATCGGACTTGAGGAGTTGCACTTCTAGCGGTACATAAACATCTTCAAACGCGAACTCCTCATCAAAAACCTTTTCCTCTGGTTTCTTAGCAATGACATCCAGGAGATATTTATCGATGCTGACGTACGCTTGCAAATCTCGCTGCCACCCATCCCCATAAATTCCCGCCAATTTTTTAATAGAGTCTTTCAACTCTGCCACCATTTCCTTCATATAACGATGGGTATTGCGGGAAACCCTTTCGGTGACGGTTGCCGCAACATCCACTGCCAACCCCGACTCCACCAGACGCCCCTGCAATATTTCATTAAAAGCTTTTGCCAAGGGCGAGTCGTGGAAACAAATTAGAGTATTTCGCGCGCCGCGATCGCCAAACTCCATCTCTCTACCTGCCACCACCAACGTCTGCCCCAGTTTTTTTATCTGTCGCTCAATACCCCTCGATGCCCGAGTATTCTGGAGTTGAGTTTCGATGTCGGGACGGTCTTGGAGATATTGCCGCAAACTCTCCAGATAGGCCGCCTGACTTACCAATTCGACGGAATCTGCTAAAGTTGGTTGTTCGGCACTTTGTTCGGCAACGTATTTAAGGATCGAAGTGGCAATGGGGAGAAATGGTAAAGTTTGTTTGGCAACTTGTCCTAAAGGCGAGTTAAGAACGTCCAGTACCGAATTGATGTTGTCGATTATCGGTTTTAGTTCCCTCACGTTTTTATTTTTTTTGAGAGTATCCGCCAGTTCAAAAACTGCCTTGGCGGCCTCCACTCCACTATTTACCGTTTCCCGTAACTCGATATCGGTATTGAGAACTTGCCAAATTGTTCGGAACAATCTTCCTGCCATAGTTTTCTTAAGGTCTGTAAGTTAGCCTTTCGATTATAGCCTAATTGTTATGGAAGTTGTCAACTCTCTGGTGCGCTACCTCCTAAAAAGGTGTGAATTCTACGGAGAAATAGATACCGTCTTCTTGCAAGGAGTCGCCTCGGGACTCTACCTCTACCAGAGGAATGCCCCACTCGATGCGGGCGTTGATACGATCGCTATATTCCCAGCGCAAACCAACTCCCACGGAGACTAAAGTGGAAGTATCGGGGTTGGCTTCTTTGGTATTCCAACCGGTACCAACATCTACGAAGGGCACAACCTGTAAAACTCCTTCGCGATCGCCGGTTCGGAAAATCGCATAGCGCAACTCTGCCGTGGCAAAGGCCCCGTTATCGGTTAACAAGCTATCTTGGCGATACCCCCGCACGGAGTCGAAACCGCCGATGCCTATTTGTTCTAAGGATACTAACGCTCCAGGAGTTAGCTGGAGGTCGCCGCGCGCTAAAAATATAGCATTTTCCGTCAATTCTCGCACGTACTGGGTCTGAAAGCGCCAGGAGAAAAATTCGCCATCTGGTTCCTCGTCGTTGATGGTGGTATCGAAGATATCTAACCCGACGCTAAAGAGCGATCGCGCGGCAAATACATATCGCGGTCCTCTGCTGGTATATTCCTGAAAAGTTCTCAAGACCGATAAGCGAGTCTGTCCTTCGTCGTTGGCCCCCGCCGAGAGGGGAAACCCTTCTCCTAATACAAAATTATCGCTTTCGCGGCGGGCGGCCATGAAGCCGAGAACAAATTCTTCCGTAGGTTTTTGCGCTATTGGTTGGCGATAAATGATTTCGTAGGTGCGGCTGCCGGACTCGATATCCAGTTCGTCGAAGGGAGATTCGATAATGTCGCTACCGGAGATGTCGAAGCGCAGGGCGACGGTGCCGTTGCGGGCGTTGACCGGGATGGTGTAGGTTGTTTCAAACTCGTTGCTGCCTTCGGTGTTGGTGTAAGCGACGCTGAAGCTATCTCCAAATCCTAAGAAGTTGCGATCGCCCACCCTCACCCCCCGCCGCCAAGTGCCGACGCTGGGGACTCTACTGTTGTTAGTAAAGAAATTAGTATAAAAGCTGTCCGCGCTGCGATAAGTAATTTTGAGGAAGCTTTGCCCGGGGGCGCTTCCTGCCGAGAGTTCTGCCGATACTCTCTCTATTAAGGGGTCTAGCTGTAATAGCTGCAACGCTCGCAGCAGTCGGTCTTGGTTGACTGGCTGTTTGGTTGCGAGTCGGATGCGATCGCGAACGTAGCCGCTCTTGAGTTTTCCTTCTCCAGTAACTTCGAGACCTTCTAAGGTTCCTTCTATTATCTGGATCGTAACGATGCCGCTATCGAAAGATTGAGGCGGAATTAAGGCACCGGAAGTAATATATCCTTCGCTAACATACAGTTCGCTAATTGCTGTTCTTGCCCCCAATAACTCGCTAAAACTGATGGGACGACCTGTAAAAGGAGCGGTAATTTCCGCTAATTTTTTGTCGCTAAAGGCCGTGTTGCCTTCAAATCTAAATTCCTCCACTACAACGCTACCCGGGACATCGGGAAATATTTCCTCGGTCCCAGGAGTGGGGGTCTCCTGCAATAACTCCTCCGGGGGCGGCAGTGGGGCTGGTGAGGGCGGTTGTAGGGGCGGTACGGGCGAGCGGGGCGATCGACGGATGGGACTTTGAGATTGAGAGGCATCCGGGGTTTGGGCCCTTAAGGGCTGCTGGCCCAATAACAAGCAAAAGGCAAGCTGTAAACTGCATATTACGGGCAATTTGTCAATAATAAAATTGAATAATATTTTTTGGTCGGTCATAATTCTCAGGGAGTTTCCAGTCCACAGCTATAAAGTGTACGCTAAAGATTAGATCGTTCAGGAGAGTTCAGGGGAGAACGTATTTGCTTCTGGGGGTTCCTTTAGACAAATATGCACCATTTTGTTATTTAAGCACAAAAAAAAATGAAGGATCGCAATTATTAAATCTACGGGGAGTTCAAAAACACCGCTGACGAGATATTTAAGATAAAAAAGATAGCTGGCGGAGGTTAACTTTTTGTGGGGAGGGGCGATCGTTCCATACACCAAAAAGTAAAAGGTTATGGTAAAATTAACCCTACCAAGCTAAAATATCTGATTTTCTTTCTATCTTACCTAACCATGCTCAAAACAATAAAAATAAAAGGCTACAAATCCTTAAAAGACATAGAGTTAAATCTCAAACCTATTAACCTTTTAATCGGTGCTAATGGTTCGGGAAAATCTAACTTTATTTCTTTTTTTAAATTACTCCGCTGGATGTTGCAGACACCCGGTCAATTACAATTATTTACAGGTCAATCTGGAGGAGCAAATATCCTACTTTTTGATGGTGCTGCCATCAGTTCACAAATTGAAGCAGAATTAACTTTTGAAACTGATGTTGGAAAAAATGATTACTTTTTTAGGTTATTTTATGCAGCGGGAGATACCTTTATTTTTGCAGAAGAAAAATATCGATTTTCCAATTATAAATTTCCCAATTTAACAGCGTGGCAGTCCTTAGATGCTGGTCATAAAGAAGCTAAATTAATTAATGTAGCTACTCTAGGTAGAAATTTTATCCCTAAAAGAATTTTTAAATTACTCCAAAAATGTGCGGTTTATCAATTTCATAATACTTCAGAAACTGCCAGAATCAGACAAAGATGGAGTATTGAAGACAACCGCTATTTGCGAGAGGATGGAGCCAATTTAGCGTCCGTACTTTTAAGGTTAAAAGAAAGAGAAGCTCTGTCTTACAACAGAATCGTAGAAACTATCCAACAAATCGCTCCCTTTTTTCTCGACTTCGTTCTTGAACCAGTAAATTTTTCTATAATTTTACAATGGCAAGAACGCGATACAGATTTAATTTTTAGTTCCCATCAAGCCTCCGATGGTACCTTGAGAACTATGGCATTAATTACCCTTTTATTACAACCCCAAAGCGATTTACCAGAGGTCTTAATTTTAGACGAGCCGGAGTTAGGATTGCATCCTTATGCGATTAATATTATTGGAGGATTAATTCAGAGTATTTCTCATCAAACCCAAGTCATTTTAGCAACCCAATCCACTCAATTAATTGACTGTTTTGAACCGGAGGATATTATTATAGTAGAAAGAAAAAATCGCGAGTCTAAATTTCAACGCCTAGAGTCAGAAAGTTTAGAAGATTGGTTGGAAGAGTATTCTTTATCCGAATTATGGAATAAAAACGTTATTGGAGGCAGACCTAGCAAATTATTAACTATTAACAATTAGCAATGTTTTGGGAATAATCCCGCAACTGTGAAAGTTGGGTGGAGGTTCGCTTCGGTCCGACCTACAATTTTTTTGACTACATTTATAATTTGTAAGGTACGCGTTGCGCACCTTTTTTTTACGATAACGATAACACCAAATGAGCTAACTTGTCAGCGGCACCCGGTTCCCCTCGAAGTGTCAGAAGCCGATCGCGCATTGCTTCTAACTTCTGAGGATGAGTCAAAAAATCGATAACCATCTCGGCGATCGCCCCCGCTTCCAACTCCCCCACCAACTCCGGTACAACCTCCTCCCCCGCCCAAATATTCGGCCAAGCAAACAACCGCCCCCTTCGCAACACCAACCAATTTATCGCTTTGGCAAAACCGGAACCCAGTAAAGGCAAATTCGCCAGCAAACCAGGCAAACCATCCCACGCCCGCATGGCATCGAGTTGTTGAGTCGGCAGCAAAACTACCATCGGCACCGCCAAGGAACCGAGTTCGGCAGTGTTCGCCCCCACGGTGGTGAGGCACAAACGGCATCGCGACAAGATATCGTAAGCGGGAGTTTCCCTCCAGAGTTCCACCTTCACCCCGCCATCGGTTAGCAAAAAGCTATCGCCCTCCACCAGTCGCCCCCCAACTCCGCCTAGTTTCGCAACCAGAGGATTTTCCGCGCGATCGGCAAATTTCGCCAAAGTCGCTAACTCCAAAGTCGGGGCGACGGGGATAACAAAGCGAGTATCGGGGCGAGTGGCGTGGATATGTTCGGCGATCGCTAAAGTTAAGGGCACTCCTTGGGAGAGTTTGGCGGGTTTGGAACCGGGTAGCATTCCTATTATTTCTTCGGAATGAGGAATTCGATCCCCCCCGGCCCCCCTTGCGAAGGGGGGGGGAAGAGGGGAATTTTCTTTATTGACAGGCGAGACGCCTGTCCTACGGTCATCCGGTAGAACGGGTGTCTCGCCTGTTCCCCCTGCCACGTCTGTTTTACGGACAGGCGAGACGCCTGTCCTACGGTCATCCGGTAGAACGGGCGTCTCGCCTGTTCCCCCTGCCACGTCTGTTTTACGGACAGGCGAGACGCCTGTCCTACGGTCATCCGGTAGAACGGGCGTCTCGCCTGTTCCCCCAGCCACGCCTGTTCCCCCTGCCACGTCTGCCATCAAATCTCCGACTACCGCGAACTTATGGGCGTATCGAGTAGGAACTTTAGCGATCGCCTCTGGTTTCATCGCGCCAAATTTATCCACCCAACGCCACCACCGCGCCTCCCACTCGGCATAGATGACGCTGCGATATTTTAACCGGCGGGCGATCGCTACCG
>JAXHVR010000107.1:15028-18268 GCA_034189005.1 Cyanobacteriota bacterium
GGAACTTTAGCGATCGCCTCTGGTTTCATCGCGCCAAATTTATCCACCCAACGCCACCACCGCGCCTCCCACTCGGCATAGATGACGCTGCGATATTTTAACCGGCGGGCGATCGCTACCGTAAAAAACTGGTCCCCTCCTAAAAACAACACTACTCCCCGCTGATGCCATTGCCAATTTTCCGGCAACTCGCCCCAGAGTAAAAATGACCAGAAATCTTCTGGTGGAAGAACGCGATCGACTTCTGGGTAAGAAAGGGCGTTGGCGAAGCCTTGCGGACGCAACATCGCTGCTTCCTTACCAGTGGCGTGAGGGCAGGGCGAGAGAATTACCGATATTCTCATTTTCCGATCCTGCTGCTGTTGCCGCAACTGTCTTACTACAGGTCGCACCCAGGTGATAATTTCTCCTGGTCCGTTTGAGAGAATGACAATATCCATAGTTGATTTTTTTAGAATTTAGATTTTTTGGGGAAATTTCAGCCTGCGGGATGACATTGGGGCAAATTATCGGTAACAATATGAACCGCAAAGCAAACAAAAAAAGGAGCGATCGCCATGACAGAGTTAATCGAAGCCGCCAAAAGCGGAGATGCCTCTAAAGTACAAACATTGCTCGATAGCGGGGCCGATGTCAACGAAAAAGACCCAGAAAGCCTAACGCCCTTGACTGCCGCCGCCGAAGCAGGCCATTTAGAGATAGTACAAAAGCTATTGGCTGCCGGGGCCGAAGCCGATGGCAGAGATAACGACGGTTGGACGGCTTTAATGGGGGCAGCAGCGGGGGATCGCCTCGAAGTTATCGAAGCCTTACTGGAGGCAGGGGCCGATGTCAACGCTAAAACCGATTTTGGCTTGACCCCGCTGATGACCGCCGCCGGCAACGGCCAACTCGCCGCCGCGAAAAAGTTATTAGAGGTTGGGGCAGACCTCAAGGCCAGAGACAACAATACCTGGACGGCTTTTATTTGGGCTTCATCCGAAGGCCATAAGGAAGTTGCGAACTTTTTGAAAGAAGCCCGCGATCGGGGGTAGTTTCTGACTGCTTCGAGTTATCCTTCTATACTACTCATCCTTTTTTTTGGCATCAGAATGCAGGCAAAAAAGCTCTGGCAAATATTGCTTTTAGTTTCGATCTTTTTGCCAGCTTTCCTAATGGGAATGCTGGTTTTTAAGTACGGCGTTAATTTTCCATTTTCCGACCAATGGCAACTGGCATCAATCTTTGAGAGAATCTACGAAGGCAATCTCTCTTTCAACGATTTATTCGCCCAGTTCCACGAAAGTAGGAAGTTTTTTCCGCGCTTAATTTTTATCGGTTTGGCTTATGTAACTAACTGGGATGTTCGGGCGGAAATGTGGATTATTTTTCTGCTAATTTGTCTGGTTGCTCTTAATATCTACCGCTTGAGCGCTTCGACTATTAGAACGAGTATTAGCCGCCGCCTTCTAATCTTTTTTATTGCTAATTTGTTAATCTTTTCCCCGGCACAATACGAAAACTGGCTCTGGGGAATACAAGTGGTGGTTTATATTCCTATTGCCTGCATTACTGCTGGTTTAGTTTTAGCCTACAGCCAGTTAAGCGACAAAAATAAATTATTAATCGGTCTATGTCTCTGTACGGTTAGCACTTTTTCTTATGCTAATGGAATGCTGAGTTGGTTAATAGTTTTCCCCGCGTTAATTGTGGTAAATTCTAGGAAATGGCAAGAAGTATTCGAGCAAAAATTGTTAATTTTCGGAGGGGCGATCGCTTTTTTAGCAAACGTCGTTATTTACTTTTACGATTACCAAAAACCCGCCGACCATCCCAGTTTTAGCGAGGGCTTATTTCGCCCCCTGGATGCCGTGCATTATTTCCTCTCATTTTTTGGGGCACCTCTGGGAATTAACAGTTTAACTTTATCCACGACAGTAGGGTTAATAGTTTTCAGCCTGTGGTTCGGTTTGACTGGGTATTTTTTGCCTTTAATTTTCAGAGATTTTAACTTATTTAAGCGTTTAATAGGATGGCAGGCGATCGCCTCTTACGCGCTTATTAGCGGTTTAGTTACCAGTTTAGGCAGAGTCGGCTTCGGCGTTTCTCAATCTTTAGCTCCCAGATATACCGCTTTTTCCATTTATTTAATAGTAGCGACTATTTATTTATTGGCAATTTTTATCGAAGAGATTAAGCAAAAACCGGGGTCAAGCTGGCAGAAACAAGCTGCAAAAATTATTCCTTATTTTCTGGCAGGAGTTTTAATAATATTGCACCTAAATATATTTAACGAAGCCATCCAGAGAATGAGCGATCGGCGGGTGATTTTATTACAAAGCAAAGCTTGTTTGTTAACCGTTAACGTCATCCCCAATAACCACTGTTTGGTAACGAAACAAAAGTTAGAAAAATTCCAACCCACCGCCACAATTTTAAACGAGCTAGGCTATCTAAAACCCGGTTTATTAGCTAGTAATAAAATAGAAGACATTGCCATTTCAGCACCGGAGACTAATTTCGGTTATTTCGATACTTTTGAACAAATCAAAAGCGATACTTATTTAGCTCGTGGTTGGGCGGTCTTGCCCCACAGACAAGAAACAGCAGACGGGGTAATCTTAACTTACGAAAATGCCCTGGGAGAAGAAATAATATTTAAGCTCATAAACCAAAGATTTCCCAGAGAAGAAATAGCAGACTATTTGCAAGAACCATCTTATTTAGACAGCGGTTGGCAAACGGAAATTTCTGCCAGAGAACTTCCCCCAGGAACAATTAAACTCAATGCGTGGTCGTTAGATGCGAAAACAGGGAAAGCTTATAAACTGAATCAAACTCATGTTTTAATTAACAATTAACAACTAACAACTAACAACTAACATTTTCCCAATTAACTGTATGAAAAACGCCGATTATTCTATAGTAATACCAATCTTTAACGAAGAAGAAATTCTTCCCGAACTTTGGCGACAGCTATCGGGAGTTTTACCGCGACTGGATGGCAGTTGCGAAGTAATTTTTATCGACGATGGCAGCGTGGATGCTTCTTTGGAATTACTCGAAGAATTAAGCGGCAAACATCCAGAGATAAAAATTATTAGTCTATCCCGAAACTTCGGTCATCAATGCGCCTTATCTGCCGGCATAGATCGCGCCAACGGCAAAGCAGTTATCCTCATGGATGGAGATTTACAAGATTCCCCAGAAGCAATTATTAGTTTTATTACTTTCTGGAAACAGGGATACGACGTCATCTAC
>JAXHVR010000108.1:0-1720 GCA_034189005.1 Cyanobacteriota bacterium
TCCAATAATTCTTGATGGTTTCCCGACTCCACTATCTTGCCATTTTCCATCACTAAAATTCTGTCTGCCCCCCGCACGGTTGCCAGTCGGTGGGCGATAATAAATACCGTCCGGTCTCTTATCAATCTTTCTAAAGCTTCTTGCACTAAAGCTTCCGATTCTGAATCTAGAGAAGAGGTGGCTTCATCTAAGATTAATAATCGGGGATTTTCTAATACTGCCCTGGCGATCGCTATCCTCTGTCGCTGCCCTCCCGATAAGTTTATTCCCCTCTCCCCCACTACGCTTCCATAGCCATCTGCTAACTCGCTGATAAATTCATGGGCGTTGGCAATTTTTGCGGCTTTTTCTACTTCTATAAGGTCGTATTGATGTTGGCCGAAGGCAATATTTTCGGCAATAGTTCCCGAAAATAACGTCACTTCTTGGGGCACTATTCCTATTTGGCGGCGGAGACTTTTGAGAGTTACTTCTTTAATATTAATCCCGTCGATAGAAATTTCTCCCCTCTGGAGGTCGTAAAACCGAGGTAATAAATTAACTAAAGTAGTTTTCCCCGCCCCAGAAGCGCCGACGAGGGCGATAGTTTCTCCCGGCGCTACTAATAAATTGAGATTTTCTAAAACCTTTGTTTCCGGTTTGTAGCCAAAAGTTACCCCTTTATATTCCACTTTACCCGTAACTTCTGGGAGGGGGAAAGCGTCGGCTTTTTCTATAACGGTCGGCTGAATAGCTAATAGTTCAAAAATGCGATCGCCCGAAGCTTCCCCCTGTTTGAAATCGCTATAATTGCTAGTAGTTAAAGAAATGGGGTCTATCAGCAAAGCCACCGCTGTTACATAACTAATAAAACCCGCAGGAGTGAGATTGCCCCGAGAAATCTGCCATCCACCTAAAAAGAAGAGAAAAATAACGCTGGCAGCTTCTAAAAAACCGACAACCACAAATTGCAAAGCCTTAATTTTTTCCGCCAAAAATTTAGCCTGTCGGTTTTGTTCTGCTTCTACGGAAAACTTAGAAATTTGATATTCTTCGGCGGCGAATGCCTGTACCAAACGAATGCCGCTAAATACTTCTGTTAATAAAGCGGATAAATTAGAAACGCGATTTTGACTCTGGCGGGAGAGGACCAGCAACTTCTCTCCAAACCAACCGATTAATAATGCCATTAAAGGTGCAATAACCAGACTGGCGAGAGTTAATTGCCAATTGAGATAAACCATGTAGCTTAAGACTACGATTAATTGCAAAATGCAGGGAACGAATTGATGGAAAAACTTATTAATCACCTCGCCGATGCGATCGACATCCTCCGTGAGGCGGTAGGTCAGGTCGCCAGTTTTAGCAGTTTCGAAGTAACCCAGACTGAGTTTTTGCAAATGGGAGTAAGCCTCTTTGCGCAAGTCAAGGGCGATAGTGAGGGCGGCCTTGGCCATGAGAGTATCTTGGCCGTATTGTACGGCGCCGCGAACCAGGAAGATAACCGCAGCAACTCCGGCAAGGCGGGCGATCGCCCTTAAATCCCCCCGACCGATATAGCCGGCCATTTCCCCCATCAACCAGGCCAAGACCGGCCAGAAAACCGTAAAAGCCAAAGTACAGGCCAAAGCTTTAGCGATCGTCTGCCAGTGGGGGCGAATATAAGGCAGAAGTTGCCAGTAATTAGATTTAGATTGAGTTTTCATAACCTTGCTGATTTAAAATTGTAGTTTCCCGTAGT
>JAXHVR010000108.1:1820-18245 GCA_034189005.1 Cyanobacteriota bacterium
AAGTATGTGGCACCTTCTATTTGACTTCTTCGATATTCCATAGTTTTTGTTTGGGTTGCTTAATTTGGGTGTTGGGTTGCTACGGGTTGGGACTACGGGTTTGGGGGTGTTGGGTTGCGCTTCGCTTCACCCAACCTACGGGTTTATTTGGGGTTTGGGGGTGTTGGGTTGCGCTTCGCTTCACCCAACCTACGGGAGGTGTTGGGTTGCGCTTCGCTTCACCCAACCTACGGGTTTATTTGGGGTTTGGGGGTGTTGGGTTGCGCTGCGCTTCACCCAACCTACGGGTTTATTTGGGGTTTGGGGGTGTTGGGTTGCGCTTCGCTTCACCCAACCTACGGGAGGTGTTGGGTTGCGCTGCGCTTCACCCAACCTACGGGTTTGGACTATTTGCTAAAGAACTAATATTGTGTCATTTCTCCAGACTTCAGGCGACCCATATAGTTGTTGAGGTCTGCCGCTACTTGGTTGCAGAGGAAGTAACCCCCTAAAAGATTGGGAAATGCCATGGATAGGAGGGTGGCATCGCTGAAGTCGATGACGGAACCGGGGTTGGAGACGGAACCGATGAAGGTTGCGGTTAAAAAGAGGATTTTATAAACGATGATGCCTTTGCCGTCGGAGAGGTAGTCCCAGCAGCGTTCGCCGTAGTAACTCCAGGAAATCATGGTGGAGAAGGCAAAGCAGAAAACGGCGATCGCTAATAAGATGGGAAACCAGGAAATGGCGGTGCCAAAGGCGGCCGAGGTTAACTCCGCCCCTTGTTTGGCTTCTCTCAAGGCTTCCAGTTGGGGGTCGTTATAGGCGCCGGTGATGACTATGACCAAAGCCGTCATGTTGCAGACGATAATAGTGTCGATAAAAGGTTCCAGCAGGGCGACTAGACCTTCGCGAACCGGTTCGTCGGTTTTTGCTGCCGAGTGGGCGATCGCTGCCGAACCGACCCCCGCTTCGTTAGAAAAGGCGGAACGTTGAAAACCCTGGACGAGAACGCCGATAAAACCGCCCTCCACTGCTTCTGGGGCAAAGGCACCGGTGACAATAGTAGCGATCGCGGCCGGAATTTCGGTTATATTCAATAGCAGAATTAACAGGGCGGCGGCGACGTAAAGCAGACACATAAAAGGCACGATCGCCCCTGCCACCATACCGATCCTGCGGATGCCGCCAATAATTACCATTCCCACCAAAGCGACCATGACCAAACCATAAACCCAACTCGGCAACCCGGGCAAAACTCGGGAAACAGCGCCGTAGGACTGGTTTGCCTGGAACATATTCGCGCCGCCGAAGGTACCACAAATGCAGAGTACGGAAAAGATAATAGCTAAAACTTTGCCGAAGGCGCCCATCCCCTTTTCTGCCAAACCTGTTGAGAGATAGCGCATGGGTCCGCCAGAAATGCTGCCGTCTGCCTTGATGACGCGATATTTTTGAGCGAGGGTACATTCGACAAATTTACTGGTCATGCCGAAGAAACCGGCGAGGGTCATCCAAAAGACCGCCCCAGGACCGCCGACGCTGACGGCAACGGCGACACCGGCGATGTTGCCGAGTCCCACGGTTCCCGATAGGGCAGCGGCGAGGGCTTGAAAGTGAGAGACTTCTCCTTCGTCGTTGGGATCGTCGTATTTTCCCCGCAGGATGTCGATGGCGTGGGCGAAGGCGCGGATATTGATAAAGCCCATGCGGATAGTAAAGAAGATGGCGCCGACGACCAGCCATAATACGATGAGGGGGAAGCCGCCGACGCTGAAGAAGAGTATCTTAAATATTACTGCGACTATTTGGGAGAAGACGGCATCAACGGCGGCAAAGGGGTCGTTGCCCGCCCCTTCTTCTGCGGCCCAGACCGCGCTGGGGATGGAGAGGAAAAGTATGGCGTATAGCCATGTTCGTTTTTTCATGTCGATTTTTCGTGGCAATGGGTTTAAAGGCATAGGATACCATATTATTGCCCCATGGTTGAAAAACCGATTTTGCTGTTATTACGGGGAGGTGAAATAGGCGAGTGGAGTGCCCGGGCGATCGGTCTTTTTTATTGTCTGGAAAAATAGGTTTTTGGGGCGTGCCCGGGCGATCGCTAAAGCCTCCTATTATCATAGTAAATCTTTCAGTGCCACAGTCATGCTTGCCTTATTTTTATTAGCAATAAACTGAAGTTTAATCTTTTCCTTGAGATTTCCTCCCTCGGTTTGCGTTTAGCTGGTGCGTGGCGCGCACCAGCTAAACGCACTTTCACATAAGAATAAAGGAGATATTTTTCTGACCAAAGCCAATTTAACACAAATCCCGGTAACGCATTTTACCCAGATAATCGAAGGGGAAAATTGACTATTTCTAAGGAGCGATCGCCCCTATAAATCTCGACCTGTTGCCCTTGGAGATTAATTAACTAACCCAACCTTAAACCGCTATCCAAATATTCCTCCTATTTCTCTTTTAGCAATTTATAACACCTCATTAAAAACATTTTCCTTACCCGGAAAACCCAACCACAAAATTACAATTATTTTTGCTTTTTATTGGATTCATTCGTCTATAGTCACGTCGGTTAATAAATCGTCTATTTCTGCGCTCATTTCTTCTGTGTAAGGAACGAGTTTTTCGGGATTATTTGTAGCGTCTCTCATCAAAAAGTCAAGGAAAAGGCTCATGGTTACACTTTCTTCTTCTTCCTCCTCCTCAAGTTTATTGGTGTCTAATTTAACTAAAAGAGTGTTGTCTGACAACACTTGAACGTAACCAGAAGAGTTGACCATATCTGGGTAGTCTTCGGAAAAGTCTGACGGTAGGCGAAAACCGTCGCGATCGCCTATTTTGGCGGGAGTAATTTGGTAATTTTTAGCAGACATGGGCAGTTATTTCCTAATGTTTGACAATCTATTGTAGCACAAACAACAAAGTTCGTTTTAGTAAAGTGCGCTTCGACGCACTCAAAACTAATCTATTCCAAAAGCGATGCTAAAATTATGTCGATTGCCGATAGAATAACTGAGACACTAAGAAACACGACAGCGCGATTTAACAGTTTGCCCGTTCTATTAATTATTATTCCTAATTCTTCTATCGACTCGTTCCACTTAGCAATAATCGATTCTCTGTAAAGTTCTTCAGGAATTTGTAGCGCTTTCTCCATTAACTCTTCAGGTAGAATAATTACACCTCCCTTTTGCGGGCGAAATCCCCATAAAGCAAAAGCTAAAGAAATAATCAAGCTAATATAACTCAATATTTTCAACCACAAACATGAATAACAATTAAGATGAATATTGACATTAGTAAGATCGATAATTAGCGAGCGATCTGGTAAGCCCGATGAAAAGCGGATTAGGGTAGCATCAATTCCGATAACTGCTGCTAATTGAGTATTAAGAGCGGTTCTACTGGAAATTACGTCTTTTAACGCTTGCTGCGCATATTCGTAAATTAATGTTATATTAGAGTTGTCGTTCAAAATAACCTCCATGTCTAATAATTGGGAAAGTCAAAGCTCAAGCCAACCACAATTGGGTACTGCTTATTATATTTTTGATGTTGAACCGAGATCGAAAAGTCAAAGCTCAAGCCAGCAACAATTGGGTACTGGTAATTATATGGTTCGTGTCGAACCAAGAAATGCTTCAAAAACCTCATTTGTTATGAATATCTCTCAAGAACTAGAAAAATCTGAAACAAGAGAATTACCTGAAAAACAAAAACTAATTGAGTTTGATAAGACAGTGGATCTGATGTTAGGAATAGAGGAAAACTCCCTCTAAACTATCTAATTTTCAATTAAACTGCCTTTATAAATCATAGTGCTAATATAGCAAGCCGTAGATCGTTCGTTATATTTTAGAAACCCGGTTTCTTGAAGAAACCGGGTTTCTGGCCCCCAAAATTTTCATAATCCATTTAGGATTGCTATAGCTCTTTTAACTAGATATAGTAGGGCAGACAATCCCGCCCCTACTATTTTATCAAATTAATTGGTCTGGTGCGCCGCAGCGCACCCCAACAAAAACTAACTTAACTCCTCCAACAAACGACTCTTCCCACTCGCCAACGCCTCGCCTAACTTACTAGCATCGCGGCCCCCCGCTTGCGCTAAGTTCGGACGCCCGCCGCCGCCGCCGCCGCAAATTTTGGCAATGTCGCCGACGAATTTACCCGCCTGCAAACCTTTCTGGTTGACCGACTTGCTAAATGCCGCCACTAAACTAACTTTCCCAGACTCCAAGGCGCTGCCCAATAACACCGCGCTATCCCCCAATTTCTGCTGCAACCTTTCCGCCGCCGTCTTCAAACCGTCGGCGTCGGCACCTTCCATCTCGGCAACTAACACCTTAAACTCCCCGGCAGACTCGGCCCGCCCTAACAAACTGTCGGACTTGGCAACCGCTAACTCGGACTTCAACGCTTCTACTTGCTTCTGGGTTGCCCGCAACTCGTTCTCGATTTTGCCGACCCTTTCCGGTAACTCTTCCGGTTTTGCTTTAAAGCGATCGCTCAATTCCTTAACCACCGCCTCCTGCACTTTCAAATAATCCAACACCGACGGACCGGCCACGGCAATTATCCGACGCACTCCCGAAGAAATGCCCCCTTCGGAAATAATCTTAAAGGCCCCTATCTCGGCCGTATTGCCGACGTGGGTGCCCCCGCACAACTCCATGGAGACTCCTGGATAATCTACCACTCGCACCACATCGCTATATTTTTCGCCGAACATGGCGATCGCCCCCTTCGCCTTCGCCTCTTCTATGGGCATTTCGGCAACCTCGGCCTGATGCCCTTCGGCGATCCAAGTATTAATCTGTTCCTCCACCTGTTCCAACTCCTCTGGGGCGATCGCCCGGGGGCAGTTGATATCGAACCGGAGGCGATCGAACGATACCAGCGAACCGGCCTGAGAAATAGACGGATCGATAATTGCCCTCAAGGCCGCTTGCAACAAATGAGTTGCCGTGTGGTTGGTCTGAACCCGGCGCCGACAAGCAGCATCAATTTGAGCGCTGACCGGGGTTCCCACTTTCAGCGTACCCCGTTCCACGCGAGCGAAATGGACGAAAATATTATTTTGCTTTTGCACGTCTTCGATGCGAACCACCACATCTTCGCCGCTGAGATAACCGCGATCGCCTATTTGACCCCCCGACTCGGCATAAAACGGAGTCCGGTCCAACACTACCTGCACCTGGGTACCGGCTTCTGCGGACTCCACCGCCTTGCCGTCGGCGATTAAAGTTACCACCAGAGAAGCAGATACTAAGTCGCTATATCCCAAAAATTCCGTGTTGCCCAAATCCCCCAAATTCAGAGAACCCTGGGCTGTCAGGTCGATAGTTTCCACGGCATCCTGGGCCCGGCGGCGTTGTTCCTCCATCTCGACCTCGAACCCTTCCACATCCACGGTAAAACCATTTTCTTCCGCAATTTCCATCGTCAGTTCCAGCGGGAAACCGTAGGTATCGTATAAAGTAAAAGCGTCTTTGCCGGAAATCAGCTTTTTGTCTTTTTCCTTTTCCATTACTTCTGCCAGGAGTTTTTCTCCCCGCTTGAGAGTCTCCCCAAAGCGAGTTTCCTCCCTTTCCAGTTCTCCTTTGATGGCCGCTTCCCGTTCCCGAACGTTGGGATAGACGTCTTCGGAAAGAGCGATCGCTGTCTCGGCAATTTTCGTAGTAAACTCGCCCTGGATGCCAATTAAGCGACCGTGACGAACCACCCGCCGAATTAACCTGCGCAAAATATAACCGCGACCCAGGTTGGATGCCGTCACCCCGTCGGCGATGAGGTGAACCACGGACCGAACGTGGTCGCCGATGACTTTGAGAGAAGTTTTAGTTTTCTCGTCGCATTTGGCGTAGTCGAGGCCGGCGATATCCGCAGCAGTTTTGACGATGGGGAAAATTAGGTCGGTTTCGTAGTTGTTGGGGACTTGTTGCAGGATCTGTGCCATCCTTTCTAACCCCATCCCCGTGTCGATGTTTTGCTTCTCCAAGGGGGTTAGGTTCCCCTCGGCATCCCGGTTGTACTGCATGAAGACTAGGTTATAGAATTCGATGAACCGACTGTCGTCTTCCAGGTCGATGTTGTCGTCGCCTTTCTCTGGGTGGAAGTCGTAGTAGATCTCCGAACAGGGGCCGCAGGGTCCGGTGGGGCCGGATGCCCAGAAGTTGTCATCTTCTCCCATCCGTTGAATGCGATGGGGGGGGATGCCGATTTTGTCGCGCCAAATTGCGAAGGCGTCGTCGTCTTCTTGGAATACGCTGATTATTAGGCGTTCTGGGGGCAAACCGAATACTTCGGTAGATAACTCCCAGGCGTAGGCGATCGCTTGTTCTTTGAAGTAGTCCCCAAAGCTGAAGTTGCCTAACATCTCGAAGAAGGTGTGATGTCGGGCGGTGCGTCCGACGTTTTCGATGTCGTTGGTGCGGATGCACTTTTGGGAGGTTGTGGCCCGGGGGACTTTCCGGGGTTGCTGCCCGAGGAATATCGGTTTGAATTGCAGCATTCCGGCGATCGTTAGTAGAACGGTGGGATCTTCGGGGACCAGAGAGGAACTCGGTAAAATGCTATGTTCTCTCTCAGCGTAGAACTTGAGGAATTTTTCTCGTATTTCGCTGCCTGTGAGTTTTTTTGCCATGAGTTTAATAGATAGTTGACTGAACGGGGGAAACACATTATAGCAGTTCTCTTACTAGGGATTTAAAGCAGTACGATCCCCCCTAGCCCCCCTTAAAAAGGGGGGAACCAGAGCAAGAGCAAGTCAAAGTCCCCCTTAAAAAGAGGGATAATGGGGGATCGTCGTTCTGCTGGATCGGCAAAAGAAACCATATAAATTGTGTTTTCCCCTTTTACATCTATCATTTTAATGGCTCGCGGCAACTTGGAGCGATCGCTCTTGAGGAGTCTTGGATTAATTAAAATTAACTAAATTCTAATTTACCTAGATAGATTAAACTTTCTAAATCTTCAATGGCATCTGGCAGATAAGTTTTTATAGCTTTTCTGATTTTTTCCAAAGCTTTATCGTCAGCCCCTCCTAACATTCTTCCTAAATCGCCCATGTCTATAGAACGACTGGCTTTCATTTTCATTAAAATCAGATAAGGCAATCCTATTATTGGCAAACCGTCGGGAGCAATATTGGGGTTATTAACCGCTTCTTCAACCCACGCTTCTTGAGATTCTATTACAGACAAATAAGTATTATCCGGCAACTGCAAACTTTTGCCGCTAATCTTGAGTTTTCCTATTTTTATACTTCCGGTTTCTTCTAATTGCCTATAGATTTTTGTTGCATCTCGATTTAATACTAAAATATCGAGGTTTGGCGTGGCTCTTTCCGGCATATAAAGTCTCGTGGCTACACCTCCTACTACTACAAAAGGAGTTTGTCTGATGAGACTTTTTAAGTTAGTCACCGGTCGTTTCCAAGTTCTTTTTTGCAAAAATTCTCTGCTGCTGCCGCTCCCAGGACGACATCTACGCATTCCTATTTCTATAAACAGTTTTCTGCGGTTTTTGGGAAGGGTTAGATCGCGCATATTTGGGCTTATTTAAACGGATGAAATAATGCTAGCATAAATGGGGTACTTTCTTGTCGACAAGTTGATGTTGGGTTGCGCTGCGCTCCACCCAACCTACCCATTACTTTATTTTTAGCGAAGGTATTGTCAAAGAAACCGGGTTTCTGGCTCCACCCAACCTACCAATTGCCTAAATCGCTAAAGCGATTACTACGAACTTTGATATAATTTTAACTGCTAATTATTAACTAAAACCATGAAAATCAGAACTATTACCATAACTTTATTAGTCATTCTTGGGGCGGCAACTCCAGTTATTGCCCATAGTTCTCGCCACGCCCGTATTTTAAGAAGTACCGGAGAATGCTTGAATTGCGATTTGAGCGGTTGGAGATTCAGGAAATCCAAACAGAATTATATTAATGTTACTGGGTCTAACTTGCGTAAAGCCAATCTCTCCGAAGCCAATCTCCAAAATGCCAATCTCAGCTATACCGATCTAACTGAGGCTAAACTCGATGCCGCCAACTTACAAAATGCCAACCTCGAAGGGGCCATTCTCGACTCTGCTAATTTGTGGGGCGCCAATCTCCAAGGGGCCAATTTGCGGGGGGCAGTTTTCAACGATGCCGTCTTCTGGAATGCCGACCTAAGAGGGGCGGACCTAAGAGGTACCGACCTTACTGGTGCTAGTTTTATTGATGCCGATGTTAACGGCGCCATCCTGCCAGGTGGCTTGATTTATATAGAAACGACCAAATAGACTTTACCTTTTTTGCTCCAGGGAACATCTCATACTCATAACGACTGCGATTGTTTCTCCTTCCGAGTCAAAGTCGATCTGAATTCTGAGCCGATCGCCCCTCAAATACGAACTTTTGTACCCCTTTCCCCTTAAAATCTTAAGATATTGTAAATCTCCCCCCTGTCTATTAGGTCTCAATAATTATGGCTATTGGCTACCTCGCCTTCGTACTCCACGCCCATCTACCTTTCGTCCGACACCCAGAAAGCAACTATGTATTAGAAGAAGAATGGTTATTTGAAGCGATCGCCGAAACCTACGTCCCCCTCATCCAAGTATTTGAAGGACTAAAAGAAGAAGGCATCGACTTCAAAATCACCATGAGCATCACCCCCCCACTCCTGGCGATGCTGCGAGACGAACTGCTACAAGACCGTTTCGACAAACACCTGGCCCTGCTCCAAGAACTGGCCGAAAAGGAAATAGAGCGTAACGCCCATAACGGCCATCTCCAATATCTAGGGGAACATTACGCCACCCACTTTAAAAACGTCCAAGAACTCTGGGAACGGTACGATCGCGACTTAATCAAAGCCTTCAAACAATTCCAAGACTCCGGCAACCTCGAAATAATCACCTGCGGCGCAACCCACGGCTACTTCCCCTTGATGAAAATGTATCCAGAAGCAGTCTGGGCTCAAGTAAAAGTAGCTTGCGAACATTACGAGCAAAACTTCGGCCGCCCGCCGAGAGGAATGTGGGTTCCCGAATGTGCCTATTATGAAGGTCTGGAGCGAATCATGGCCGATGCCGGCATCCGGTATTTCTTAAGCGACGGCCACGGCCTTCTCTACGGTCGCCCCCGTCCCCGTTTCGGCACATATTCCCCCGTATTTACCCCAACGGGAGTGGCCGTATTTGCCAGAGACCAGGAATCTTCTCAACAGGTTTGGTCTTCGGAATTGGGATATCCAGGAGACCCAGAATATCGAGAATTTTATAAAGACTTAGGCTGGGAAGCAGAATACGAATACATTAAGCCTTATGTAATGCCCGACGGCAAGCGCAAGAATACCGGCATCAAATACCACAAAATTACCGGTCGCGGCTTGGGTTTGGGGGAAAAACAACTCTACGATCCTTATTGGGCGAGGGAAAAAACCGCAGAACACGCCAGCAATTTTATCTTTAATAGGGAACGGCAAATCGAACATCTCTATTATCTAATGGATCGACCGCCCATCGTTGTTTCTCCCTACGATGCCGAATTGTTCGGTCATTGGTGGTACGAGGGACCGTGGTTTTTAGATTACGTCTTCCGCAAGACCTGGTACGACCAAGGAACTTATGAGATGATTCATTTGGCCGATTATTTAGTCAAATATCCCGAACAGCAAGTATCTCTCCCCGCCCAGTCTAGCTGGGGATATAAAGGGTTCCACGAATATTGGCTCAACCATAGCAATTCTTGGGTTTATCCTCATTTACATAAAGCAGCGGAACGCACCATCGACTTGGCCAAACTAGAGCCGGCAGACGAGTTGCACGAACGGGCTTTGAATCAAGCAGCCCGAGAGTTGCTCTTGGCTCAGTCTTCAGATTGGGCCTTTATTATGAGTTCTGGGACCATGGCTCCTTATGCGGTGCGGCGAACCAAGTCTCATTTAATGCGTTTCAATAAGCTCTACAACGACCTCCAGGAAGGAAAGGTAGATTCTGGTTGGTTGCAGAAGGTGGAGGCGATCGACAATATCTTCCCTCAGATCGACTACCGGGTTTATCGATCGCTTTCCAACTCGGTTCCAAAGCCATAAGGGAGCAGCAAAATAATAAAGTATCGCTTCCTTGTAGTATCGGTTCGTTGTAGATTTGGTGGAGCGAACTTCCACTGCTCCACCGATATCGCGATTTATTGCTAGTCCCTAATTATCTAGAACTTCAGCTAAAGCGATCGTTGTTTGAGGGAGTTCCACAAACTCTATACTCCCAGAATACAATAGTATTGTTGGGTTCCACTGCGTTCTACCCAACTATCGGGTTCCATTAAGTAGGTAAGCAAAAATATTTAGATCCCGGATTTGTCCGTAGAACAGGCGTCTCGCCTGTTCCAGATGTCTAATTAATTTTGCACAGGTACTTATTGATTTGGAGAACCCTTAATACAAAACATGAAATCTTGACCTATGAAAAAAGGTGCAGGTAAGTTATGGAAACAGTGTCTTATGGTAGCGAAGGCGAGGCAGTTGCTATTTTGCAACAAGCCTTAAACAATACTCCTTACGAGAACGTTTGGGCGGGAGAACCAGACGGCGTTTTTGGTGACAAAACTAAAGCTGCTTTGCTGCAGTTTCAACTCAACGCTGAAATTGAAACAGACGGCATAGCCGGCCCCACCACTTGGAACTACTTGGGCTACCAGTAATTAATAATGAATAATTAATAATTAATAATTGGGGAGAAAAATGTAGGTTGGGTGGAACGTAGCAAGCCCCAATGAAAAACAATACCTTCGCCATTTTCTTGTAGGTTGGGTGGAGCGATAGCGCAACCCAACATCAACGAGGGAAACCCAACATAAGGAAAAGACCCGAACGGCCCCCCTTTGGGATGCGGGGGGGCGTGAGTGTTGGGTTGAGCGAAGCTACACCCAACCTACTAATGGTATTTTTCCTAAAAAGGCGAAGGTATTGAAAAAGCGATCGTCTTTTGTTATCGGCGGCCAAAAAACTTTCGCGTCTTGCTCGCGACAAAACCAAACCCGAGAACTGCCAGTCCCGCAACAGTCCCTGGTTCTGGAACCGTTTTAACAGTCAGCTTCAGATAATCAACTACCGTGTCGTCTTGAATTTCAATGTCTAAAAACCCTACTTCGTTCAGCATCGGTAACAGATTTCCTTTTTGAGCAGTAAGAGAAGGCAAATTACTTAGATCTAGGTTGAAATCCTCAACTTGACCGTAAGTCCAAGTAGGAGTAAGGGAAGGTATGCCCAGATTATAGTTATTTTGACCGATTCGACCATACCAGTAATTACCTTGACCATGACTAACAAGACCTAGCAGAAAGCCATCGTTATAGCCCCCTATTGCCTCAAGTTTTGTTTCTAAGGTTGCTGAAACAATTTCTCCTGATGCTAGAGCGCTACTAAGGTCGAAAGAATGCATGAAGTTTCGATCCTGATGCCTCTCGTCAAATTTCCTCAACTGACAACGAGAGACCCAATTACTGGGAATTGGGTTTTGCGTGCATTTAGGAAATCCGGCATAAAAATTATTTGTTAGCTCAGTTCTTGGAGTAGGCATCTCATCAGGCGGAAAATCAGATAAATCAAAATTATCCTGCTTACCGAATTCCATGACAAAAGTGGCAGCTCGTGCGACTTGGACATCAGCACCGAATAGAGAACCTAAAGCCAAGCAGGCAGAAACAGCTACGGTTAGGGTTTTTGGTTTCTTCATTTTTACTTACTCCGAATTTTCTAGGTTTACTTTCTAGAAATCCAAAGGCGGACTCCCAAAATCTACTCAGGCGATCCGGCAAATTTTATGAAAATTTTCGAGAGTGGCTTCTCAACTAGAGCGACTATCCAATAAATCAACTGCGCTCTAATCTAGGCAGAGCAACAGTTTTGAACTTTTGAAGTTTATTTCCATAAAACCAATAAACCCCATACCAATTCGCACCAATAACTTGTTTTGGTCGTTCTTACCGTCCCCTCAGGCCCAGTGGGGCTTTTTTAATGGCCGTATTTAGCAGCGGCCTCATTAATGTAAATTTTTGTTACAAAAAAGCATTTTGTAGCCAATGTTACAGAATTGTCTGTTAATCTAAAAATATGGAAGGCAAACAAGCCTAGTCCACCATCAAATAGCAACCAAGTAAGGAGAAACAAAATCATGCGTACCGAATCTCAGGCCCGCAGTTTAATGACCCGCCACCACCAGCAGGTGAAAAACCGCCAACAATCCATGCTCAACCGGGCGGGAAGCGAAGTAGGAATAGAACCAGATAATTACTGGAGCCAGGTTCAAGGCAAACCCAAATCCAGTTTTCGCCAAACC
Organism: Cyanobacteriota bacterium; assembly: GCA_034189005.1. Lineage (GTDB taxonomy): Bacteria > Cyanobacteriota > Cyanobacteriia > Cyanobacteriales > Microcoleaceae > CALKCV01. Next base: position 14,139 of record JAXHVR010000108.1, read on the forward strand.
TACGATCGCTCTGGCGCTTCCATGAGCTAATCTCATTTTTTTTCTCTTTAATTATCAACAGATAAGAAAACCAACAAACTCAAGCAAAAATAAAAAAACGGAGGACTTTCAAAATGGATATCCAAAATCAAGCACGCTCCTTAATGACCCGCCACCACGGCGCGGTTAAAAACCGCCAACAATCCATGCTCGGCAGGGCGGGAGCGTCCGTTGGAATAGAACCAGATAATTACTGGAGCCAGGTTCAAGGCAAACCCAAATCCAGTTTTCGCCAAACCTACGATCGCTCTGGCGCTTCCATGAGCTAATCTCATTTTTTCTCTCTTTAATCATCAACAGATAAGAAAACCAACAAACTCAAGCAAAAATAAAAAAACGGAGGACTTTCAAAATGGATATCCAAAATCAAGCACGCTCCTTAATGATGCGCCACCACGGCGCGATCAAAAACCGCCAACAATCCATGCTCAACCGTGCAGGAGCGTCCGTTGGAATAGAACCAGATAATTACTGGAGCCGAGTTCAAGGCAAACCCAAATCCAGTTTTCGCCAAACCTACGATCGCTCCGGCGGTTCCATGAGCTAAAACGCGCTGCCCATCGGCATTTCGATCGCCAACTAGAAAATCTATACAGAACCAAGTTCGACTTGAGTTACCAGCACAACCGAATATTGTCAGCAAATCTAAGCGTCGCGGCTTCCCCCCCTAAAAATTAGGGCCCGGAAGCCGCGACTCGCTTTTTAAGTAGTCGCGCTTTCGCGGAATTTAAACAAAAATTCCCCTGCAGACGACACCTGTATTAACGCTTTATCGCCATCCTGACAAAACGTCCGACAATTATTAATTATTAATTATTAATTATTAATTACTTATGGCCCCTACAAATAACCCCCTTCCAAATTGCTATAATCCCCTAATCTTGAAGATTGTACGAATCAAAGGAAACAAACAAATGTCAGATTGGCAGGAAATTAGCGGTGGCGTCACAGCCCCCAGAGGATATCAAGCCGCAGGAATTACCGCAGGCTTAAAACCATCCGGTGCCCCGGACTTGGCCGTAATAATCTCCGAAGTCGAGGCCATCGCCGCCGGAGTCTTCACCACCAGCCAAGTGCGGGCCGCTTGCGTAGATTACTGTCGCCAGCGCTTAGAAGCCAAACCTAACGCCAAAGCCATCTTGTGCAACGCCGGACAGGCCAACGCCGCTACTGGAGACCAAGGCTGGGCAGACGCAGTAGAAAGCGCCCGGGTACTCGGCCAGGCTCTCAACGTTCCCTCCGAATCAATCCTACTTGCCTCCACCGGAGTAATAGGACAGCGCATCAAAATGGACACCCTCAAAGGCTCGATTCCCGAATTAGTCGCGGCCGCATCCGACAATGGGGGCGATGCGGCAGCCAAAGCGATCGTTACCACCGACTTAGTAACTAAATCTATCGCTCTGGAGATGCCAATAGGCGATCGCTCCGTTCGCATCGGCGGCATGGCCAAAGGTTCCGGCATGATCCATCCCAACATGGCCACTATGTTAGGCTTCATTACTTGCGATGCCGCAGTATCGCCGCCCCTGTGGCAAAAAATGTTAGCTCGGGCAGTCAACCGCAGTTTCAATCAAATCACCGTCGATGGCGATACCAGTACCAACGATACGGTCATCGCCTTAGCTAACGGTCAATCTCGGACGCCCGCCATCACAAGTCCCGGGCCCGAAGCAGAGAAATTAGAAGCCATGCTGAGTGAAGTTTGCATCTATTTAGCCAAGGCGATCGCTCGCGACGGAGAAGGCGCCACCTGTCTGATGGAAGTCCGAGTAAGCGGCGCCCCAGACGAAGCATCGGCAAATAAAATCGCCATAACCATTGCCGGTTCTTCCCTAGTAAAGTCAGCCATTTTTGGACGGGATCCAAACTGGGGCCGTATTGCCGGGGCAGCAGGCAGGGCAGGAGTGAAATTCCAACAAAAGGACTTACAAATAAAGCTCGGAGATATCTTAATGATGGAAAAAGGCCAGCCTTTAGCCTTCGACCGCAACGCAGCCAGCCAGTATTTAAAAGAAAGGGCAGCGGCAGAGTATTTGAAAGGCGATACCGTATTAATTTCTCTGAGCGTCGGCAGCGGCCCGGGTAGCGGCAAAGCCTGGGGATGCGACCTCAGCTACGATTACATCAAAATTAATGCCGAATACACTACTTAAACTGATTTTTAGTAACGGCTCATGGGTAATGGAGACGAAGCGAGAAGGCCATTACCCCCTATCCCTTCGCAAAATTGCCAAAAAAAATAGGTATGTTATCCTAATTGGTTGACTACCGCAAAATTTATAAAGGACATTACAGCATGGTTGCAACACCAGTTAAAGTCAAAAGCGACATCAAAGATCCTTCCCTGGCCGTTTTAGGGAAACAACGGATCGAATGGGCCGGTCGCGAAATGCCCGTGTTAAAGCAAATTAAAGAGCGTTTCGCCCAAGAAAAGCCATTGAAGGACATTAGATTAGTGGCCTGCTGTCACGTTACCACCGAGACCGCTCATTTGGCCATTGCCCTCAAAGCTGCTGGAGCAGATGCCATCTTAATCGCCAGCAACCCTCTATCGACTCAAGATGACGTCGCCGCCAGTTTGGTAGCGGACCACGGCATCTCCGTCTTCGCTCAAAAAGGAGAAGACACAGAAACCTACCTGCGTCACGTTGAAATTGCCCTAGACCATCGTCCCAACATTATTATCGATGACGGCAGCGACGTCGTAGCTACTCTGATCAAAGAGCGGCAAGATCAAATCGGCGATCTCATCGGTACTACTGAAGAAACTACCACAGGCATCGTTCGCTTGCGCGCGATGTATAACGACGGAGTGCTGACCTTCCCGGCAATGAACGTCAACGATGCCGATACCAAACACTTCTTCGATAACCGCTACGGCACCGGTCAATCTACCCTCGATGGTATTATCCGCGCTACTAATATTCTCTTAGCGGGTAAAACTGTTGTCGTCGTAGGTTACGGTTGGTGCGGTAAAGGCGCTGCTTTGCGCGCTAGCGGTATGGGCGCTAATGTCATCGTCACCGAAGTCGATCCAGTAAGAGCTATTGAAGCAGTTATGGATGGTTTCCGCGTGATGCCGATGGAAGAAGCAGCAACTGTCGGTAATCTGTTTATCACCGTCACTGGTAATAAGGGCGTCATTCGTCGCGAGCATTTTGAGGCGATGAAGGATGGGGCGATCGTCTGCAACTCCGGTCACTTCGATATCGAAATCGACCTTAAGAGTTTGGGCGAAATGGCTTCTGACGTGCGCACCGTGCGGCCTTTTACTCAACAGTATCAGCTTAAGAACGGCAAATCCGTAATTGTTTTAGGCGAAGGACGTCTGGTAAACTTGGCTGCTGCTGAAGGTCACCCCAGCGCAGTTATGGATATGAGCTTTGCTAATCAGGCTTTGGCTTGCGAATATTTAGTTGTCAATAAGGGTAAACTAGAACCGGGCATGCATTCTATTCCTTTTGAAGTTGACCAAGAAATTGCCCGACTCAAGTTGCAAGCCATGGGTATTGCTATTGATACTCTGACTCCAGAGCAAGTTGAGTACATGAATTCTTGGACTGTTGGTACCTAATTTTTGTTAATGGGAACGTTGTTAGTTGTTAATTGACAGCTAACAATTAGTTCGTAGTAATCGCTTTAGCGATTGATATAGATAAATCGCTAAAGCGATTACTACAAACAGTGACAGAACTTTACCACTACCAAAATTACTGATTTTGGGAACGTTGTCAGTGGTTAGTTTGCTAAAAAAAGTCTATATGAGATGCAGCCAACAGCTAACAATTAACAGGCGAGACGCCTGTTCTACGTTTTGGATAACAGGCGAGACGCCTGTTCTACGTTTTGGATAACAGGCGAGACGCCTGTTCTACGTTTTGGATAACAGGCGAGACGCCTGTTCTACGTTTTGGATAACAGGCGAGACGCCTGTTCTACGTTCCTTCCTGACAACTAATTCTTACCCAAAGTGGCAAAATTATCCGTCGAATTAGAGCGGTTTTTTTTTGAAGAAAAACGCGAATCTAAAGTTACTTTAGCAGACATAATGAAGTTGGCTAGAGG
>JAXHVR010000109.1:0-13649 GCA_034189005.1 Cyanobacteriota bacterium
CCCTCCTAATGTTGGGTTACGCTGTCGCTCCACCCAACCTACGAATGGCTCTCGCTCCACCCAACCTACGAATGGCTAGTAGGTTGGGTGGAGCGCCCCGCGCAACCCAACATCAACGGGAGCAGCCATTTTTCTTGTAGGTTGGGTGGAGCGCCCCGCGCAACCCAACATCAACGGGAGCAGCCATTTTTTTTGTAGGTTGGGCTCGGCGCCCCGCGCAACCCAACATCAACGGGAGCAGCCATTTTTTTTGTAGGTTGGGTGGAGTAAAACGCAACCCAACATCAACGGGAGTAAAACGAACCCTCCTAATGTTGGGTTACGCTGTCGCTCCACCCAACCTACGAATGGCTCTCGCTCCACCCAACCTACGAATGGCTGTTCTAGCTAGTAGGTTGGGCTCGGCGCCCCGCGCAACCCAACATCAACGGGAGCAGCCATTTTTCTTGTAGGTTGGGCTCGGCGCCCCGCGCAACCCAACATCAACGGGAGCAGCCATTTTTCTTGTAGGTTGGGTGGAGTAAAACGCAACCCAACATCAACGGGAGTAAAACGAACACTCCTAATGTTGGGTTACGCTGTCGCTCCACCCAACCTACGAATGGCTCTCGCTCCACCCAACCTACGAATGGCTGTTCTAGGCGGATAACAGGCAAGATGCCTGTTCTACTGTCCATTCCTATTTTCGCAAAGCATTTTACCCCTAGTATCGTAATTAGGTAGTTGCTGAAAAAACAAACAACTTTCTATCAACAACTCATCCAAACTTTCTACCCGCCTCAACCAAATTTTACCGTCGCTATCCCCCACCGCTAAAAGTTTACCATCGGGACTAAAATTAATGCTTACAACATTCTCCTCAAATTCAAACTGAGCTAACTGTCGCCCTGCCAAGTTCCACAGTCTAACGTTGCGATCGATTCCCACGGTAGCTATTATTTCTCCATCTGGACTGAAACGGACTAATTTCGTATCTAAATGTAAGGTTTGAAATTCTTCAATTAACCGAGCTTCTGGGACGTTCCAAAGCTGAACGGCACCATTAGAAGTTGCCGTGGCTAAGGTTTGTTTTTCCGCCGCGCTAAAGCTCATGCTAATAGCTTCAATCTCAAACTTTTGCCACTCTTTTTCCGTTAAATTCCATAACTTTACCGTCGATTTTCCATCCAAAGTTGCTAAAAAATTACCCTCTGGGCTAAAACTTACTTTCCTCACTAAGCCGCTTTCTCCTACTACAAAACCGGGAGAAATACTCGGTGGCGATTCTGACAAATTCCAAAGACGAACTTGGTTATTAATAGTAGCTGTAGCTAATAATTTCCCATCGGGACTCAAGCTAATACTACGAACGGAGTCCAGAGATTTTTCTAATTTCTTTTCTCCAGATAAACTCCAAAATTTGAGGGTTCCATCGCTTCCCGACGTAATTAAATAGTTACCATCGTGACTAAAAGTCATAGTATTAATCGAGTCTCCACCAGCTTGCCACTCTAAAATTTTATCTCCAGAGTTACTCCAAATAATAAGGCGATCGCCTACTCCTGCGGAAGCTAAAAGCTGTCCGTCTGGACTAAAATCCAGACTGGTTACGGCATCTTTATGACCTGTTAAAGTTACGTTCCTTTGCTGGAGTAGAGAGTTTTGAAATTGCGATTGTTCTTCGAGTTGGTCGAGAATTGTCTGTAGAGCTAATAAAGGTCTAGTCGCTGGATACTCTGCTAGGGGAGTCTCGTTATCTACCAAATTTTGTAACCTTTTACCCGCCGATATTGCCTGGGGTAAAGCTTCTAATAAAGCTTGTTCGTTGTCGGCATTTTTAAACATTGCCAGCAACAAAGCATCGGTGCCTGTTTGTTCTATCTCTCTACTGGATTGAGCTAATTTAAAACTCTGATAAGCTAGGGTAGAAAAAGCTGCTGCTAAAGTTAAAGAAGCAGCAAAAATAGCAGTTCCTATGCCCATCCAGCGCTTCGCTTTTCGTTTTTCTTGTAGGGTTTCTTTTCTGGCAGACTCGGTTTCTAATTTAGTGGCTTCCAAACCTGATTTTTGAGCGTCAAGTGCTAATTTTTGGCTTGCAGTTAAAAATTGAAAATCGATATTTCTGAGACTTTTTCCCGCAGCCCAATTTAATGCGGTTTCTAAATCTTCTCCTCGCAACAGTTTCGATTTATCTCGTCCGTGGGAATTAAGCCAAGGTTCGATCGCCTCTGCGTAGGGGGGTATTTTTTCTAATTCTCCCGCCACAAACCTATTGTTAAAAACTTCGGCATAAATAGAGTTAGCCACTGTTAACTTTTCCTGGCGTTTAACTACTAACCCAGACAGTCGCAATTCCATTTCTTCGCCGCTGTTATCCGCAGCAATATTTCCCCGTTCTAAAATCTCCTGGTACAGTCCGAGTCTTCTTACAATACGCTCGTCTTTTCTGAGGATGCGATCGCGAATTGTCTTCAAATGTTCGGGTACGTCTTGCCCTTCCCAATTTTCAATAATTCGAGACCTAACCACCTTCTCAACATCTTCCCTGGGACGAGGGATAAATTCTCCATTTTCGACCAAAAGCTTGCAAACTTTTTGAGTGAGAAAAGGTTGCCCCCCGGTCCAATTTAAAACTTCTTCTAAAACCGCCCCTGGTTCGTCGCAAATTCCTAGCAAACCACCAGCTAGAGGCAGGGCTTCGCTAACAGTAAACCCTGCTAAATCTATAGCAGCACCGATATTAAAAGGAGTATTGCCAATCTGACTTTTATCCTGACATAAATCCCTGGGAGTGCTAACTCCTAAGAGGACAAAAGTTAGGCGATTAAATTCTGAATTAATAGCCCGTTTGTTATAGCAAGCGCGGATGAGGGCTAAAAAATCATCCACGGGAAAATCCAGGGCGAGAATGCTATCTATTTCGTCTATAAAAATAACAATTTTTCTAGAAATTTCCGCAAGCAATACAGTTTCGATAAACTCGCTCAAGCGCTGGACTGGGGCGATAAAATCTCGTTCCCGCCACCAAGTTCTAATATTAACAAATTCCGAGAGATTAAAGTTATTTTCGAGGATGCGAAGAATGCCTGCATACCACTGTTCGGGAGTAACGCCCCTGTTGCCGATTTCGGAAATATCGATCGCTGCGCAGGCAATTTCTTCTGCTTGCAATCTTTGAATAGTTTTGACTTGCAAGCTAGATTTTCCCATTTGGCGGGAATTGAGAACGTAACAAAAATCGCCGGTTTTTAAAGAGTTATAAAGGTCTTCGTCTGCTTTTCTTTTAACGTAAGTGGGAGCATCTCCTGGCAGGGAACCGCCCACTTGATAGTAGGATTTATTCATTTGAAGCAATTTTAGATAGACATTTTTTTATTAACAATTATTGAAAATACCTTGTTTATAGTCTGCAATATTATCGCCATTTATTTAGGATTCCTATAGCAATCCAAAGGTTAATGCGCTCCATTCAAAAATTCGGGGCCCAGAAACCCGGTTTCTCAAACAATACCTTCGCCATTTTCTTGTAGGTTGGGTGTAGCGTAGCGAAACCCAACATCTTTGTTGGGTTTTGCAACGATTTTGTTGGGTTGCGCTGCCCTTGACCCAACCTACGAATGGTATTTTTTATTTTGGCGAAGGTATTGTTAAAGAAACCGGGTTTCTAATAAGCCACAAATCCTGCACGGATTCCTATAGCAATCCCAAAGTTTTGCGCTACATTAAAAAATAGATAAAAAGCATTTAATTTTGGTTTTTTGTCATTCCCCCGATGCACCCAATTATAACGATGAAATCGAAGGTCAGCCAATCTTTGCCTAGATGGTATGGTATTATGGCAAAGATGCAGCCTCCATTGTTGCCCGATGGAATTAGGCCAAGGGCAATAAATGGCCATCGACGGCCGAGAATAAGGCCATTGCTCGATCGCCTGAAATTGAGGATAAACTCAGACACAGCATTCTGTAGCTTTCGTAGGTAAGAGCCATGCCAGAAGCCGACATCCCGCCCAACAACAACTCGAAGGAAGCAAACAATCCAATGGAACCCCAAGAATTGGATCGAAACTATGCCAGCGAAAACGACTTTTTAGCTTATGACTCACCTCCAACTCCACCGATGGAAGAGGAGGAGGACTGGGTAATTGTTGATTTTCCCAACGCCATAAGCGCAGACTCAATTCCTGTTAGCAAACCGGAAAATAAGGACGAGCTACCCGATGAAATAAAAACAGAAAAATTAACTCCCAAATTACCCGGGGAAAAAGAAAAGGAAAAAGAAGAGGAAAAAAGCGTCGAAGAGATAGAAGGTCAATCTTTTGTCATTAAGCGATCGCCCCAGGAAGAAAGCACTACCAAAAAAGCAGATATTACGGAAGAAACAAAGGAACCGGCAACTATAATTCAAGCATTACACGAGTGCAATAGAGATTTAGTAAAACGAGTAACGGACCTAGAAACTAACCTAGAACAGTGTCAAGAAAAGTTGCTAGGTACTGACAGCTTGTTAAAGGAAAAAACCGAAGAATTGACAGCTACTCAAAAGCAAGTTTCTCGTTTATTTTATAAGTTAGAAGTTTGCCAAGAAGTTATCCAGCGTCAAGAAGTATTGGCAGAAACTTTAAAAGAAAATTGGGAAAAAAGCCAGATAAGACAAGGAGAGCTAGAAAGGGAATGTGCTTTGACGCAACAGCGTTATAACGATGTCTGCTATCGAGCAATGGAGTTAGAAAATAGCTGTCGGGAATTGCGATCGCGCCTCTACCGCCAGCAACGCCAAACCTTACAGTTTAAAGCAGCTTTAGAAAGAACTCTGGAAATGCCGAAGGCTTGGGGTCGAGGGGATGTTTTGGAAGAAACCACCACCGCAATAGTAGATAGTCAATCTCAGCCTGGCACCGCAGAGGGTTCTAGGGGTTCCATCGTTCTTCATCCTACTGCCCCCGCCGAACCGGTAAAACCTTGGTCGGCGCAATTACAGAAAGAAACGGACGAACCAAAGGAAAACGAGAACAACAATCTATCGATCGATCTCCAGAAGCAACTTCCTTCGTCTCCAACTTCCTTGGAGGAAAAGGGTTCGGAACTTTCTGGCAGCGAAGCTGAGTCCGTTAACCCGAACTTGCCTTCGTTTGTGGAGACTCTTAGCGAAAATGAAACTTCCTCTGGCATCCCTGTTGAAGACCCGCAGACAGTATTGCAGTATATAGCTGAAACTACTGGTGCTTTGCCAGAAGAATTAATTTCCCAGGAGCAACTATGGGATTTTGAGGCTGAAACAATAGGCGAAATGCCGCCGTTAGAAAATGAAGCAATATACGAAATGTTTCCAGAGGATAGCCAAGCACCGACTCTTCCTAAGAGCGATCGCATTTCCTGGAATATAGCTACGGGGGAATGGAATACGGATAAATCTGTCCCGGGCGAGCGATCGGTTTCGGCGGCCCCAGAAGCCCCGGTGCCAACCCCTGTGGAAGCGGCGTGGGCCCCTCCTACGATCTATCAGAAGCAGTCTCAGAAAAAACAGCAGTCAACTGCAACGATAGACCTGCCGACTTTTCCGAGAAGCAACGAACCACCAACGGCAGCTAATGGTTAGTGTTTGGGGTTATGACCGAGGATCGATCGTAATTAATGCGTTTTTACCCCATTTACGGAATAATTAAGTTCGTAGTAATCGCTTTAGCGATTGATATAGATAAATCGCTAAAGCGATTACTACGAACGAGATTTATGGTTATAGAACGCGAATTGTGACCCACTACCGCATTTTTACTGCTTGCGAATGCCCTTCGTAAATTCCCTCATTGCTTCGAGTTGCGTCGGCATTTTGACGCAACGCGCTAATAATTCTAAATCTAATTCGCTCAATAGTTCGCTGCGGGAAACTTGTTCGTATTCTTCACCACGAAAATGATAAACCGAAAGCTGGTTATTTTCCCAAAACCAAACTTCTGCAATACCAAAGCGCTTATATTTTTTTAATTTAGCTTTACCGCCGCAGGTAATAGCTACTTCTATTGCTAAGTCTGGATGAGCTTTTTTTTCTCCTAGATAATAAGATTCGTCGGGATCGAAAGACACTTTTTTAGTATGATGTTCGCGAGTGGCGCTGCCTACTGGAGTAAATTCTATATTTTTCTCCAAAAAATACAATCCAAGCAATAAACAAATTATAGTTTTTAGCGTTTCATGCTCTTCGCCAATAGTCAGAAATTCCACTACTCCATCTAAATAAGATATTTTCAACCCAGGCACGTTTTCCATCGCCGCTTGAATTGCTTTAAATTGTTGCCAGTCGTGACGGCAGGGTAAAATAAATTGTCGTTCTGTAACAGGTTTGTTTTCTATTATTAATCGAGCTGTCATAGGTTTTATCCTCTCAGATAGGAGGTTAACTGTCAATTCCACCGAAATTAATTTGTAAGTTCCGAGGGTTGGCGTTATCTATTTTAACAGTTCCCGAAAAAATGGAATGCAATATAGCAATCCTAAATGGTTTACGATAAATTTGGGGCCAGAAACCCGGTTTCTTGAAGAAACCGGGTTTCTTAGATACCTTAAATGATTTAGGATTGCTATAGCCTTTTTCTCGTAGAGACAAAATTCCATAAAGTAACAGCCAACAACTTATTGATTGTTGACATCGTTCTTCTAGGCTTATGAGACCTCGATCCCCCAAGGAAGGCTTCGCAGAACGTGGAGGCGATCGCCACTTTTATTCCTCCCACCCGTAAAGTTGACAATAAGACTACTCCCAATACTTATAGGATAGTCTCTAGTCTTGGTAGTGGGTCGCAAGTAATGTTTTAAGGTTTAAATATGGTTTGTAGTAATCGCTTTAGCGATTTATCTATATAAATCGCTAAAGCGATTACTACGAACTGTCACTACATCTTTACCACTATCCTAATCTTTAGAACTCTGTAGGTCGGGGCGAAGCGAACCGCAATTAAGGATTTCGTTGGGTTGCGCGATCGACCTCCGACAATTATTAATTATTAATTATTAATTATTAATTACTTATTGCTCTGCCACCAGATCTATTTTTGGTACTATAATCGATTGAAACAATTATTAATTAGTCTTTCAGTGGAGGGCAATCTAGGTGACTAGAACCAAGTCATCCCAAGCAAATAGCGCGGGACAAGGGCGAAAAATAAAAAATCTATTTTCTAATTGGCCCAAATCCAACTTGCTGCGACGTACCACAGCAACCATGACCCTCGTCGCCCTAACCGTGGGATGTGGTGCCCAACCCCAAGAGCCACGGGCAACCAACTGTCAGCCGGTGGACCTGGCGGGTTTGGAGGCAGCGAAAGCAGAATTAACCCCACAGTCGGCCAATAATTCCCAAGAATGTCTGGATGGGGAGTGCGATTTTAACAAACAAGCCAAAAAATCCTATCAACCCGCCAGGGCCGATGGAAAGCAGTTGGCTTCGACGAACTGCGCTAGAATAGACCCCTTTAACGAGTCGGTAAAATATGCCCTGCAAGGTTCTAGGTTAGCTCAGTCGGCAGTAACGAAGGAAGACTGGGACGAGGTAGCGGCTCAATGGGTACAAGCGGTGGCGTGGATGCAGGCAGTACCGCCCAACAGCCCCAAACGGGCTTTTGCGGAGAAAAAGGTCTTAGAATATATGAGGAATCTGGCTTATTCTCAACAAAAAGCCGCCGAAGCTAGGGCACAAATTCCTTCCTTTAATAGCGACCTGCTCGATCGCCAATTAGAATTATATCTCTCGTATATAGAAACTATTGGCACCCCGGACGTATTAATCGTAGGCAGTTCCAGGGCAGTGCAAGGAGTAGATCCGGCCCAGATGCAGCAGGTATTAGCAGCCCGAGGCTTATCGGGCTTGAAAATCTTCAACTTCGGCATCAACGGCGCTACTGCCCAAGTGGTAGATTTCCAACTCAGAAAGCTCCTGACTCCCGACCAACTGCCAAAACTGATTATTTGGGCCGATGGGGTGCGGGCTTTTAATAACGCTAGGGTGGATAAAACTTATAACGCGATCGCTTCTTCCGAGGGCAGCAGGCTCCTGGCAGCCGGCGTCCGCCCCCAACTACCTTCTAGCGAATACTATTATAACGCTCGATGCTATCAATTCCCCTCCTCCTGTAAGGCTCTTTTATCTCAAAAGTTGCCTTATTCCTTGCCATCAAAAGAGTTACTCCCACCAGCATTGGCAGGGGAGTATTCAGAAGTCGCTATGAGTAAGGATTCTTCTATTCCCAGAAACCCGGTTTCCGATGGGGAAAATGTAGATAGCCAGAAACCTGGTTTCTCGATAGGTTCGGGCGAACCTCTGGTAGTGGCAGACGCAACTTTGGAAGAAATAGCTCGGGCGATCGATGCTAACGGCTTTTTGTCCGTATCCACCCGCTTCAACCCTTCTAGTTACTATCGCCGCCGTCCTTACGTTGCGGGTAGATACGACCGCGACTATGCGGGACTTTATCTGGGAGGGAGGCAGGGGGAAGCTTTGAGGTCTGTATTGGAGTTCGTTAACTCTCGTGGCATTCCTTTAGTATTTGTGAATTTGCCCCTCACCGATGGTTATTTAGACTCGGTGCGTTGGTCTGCCGACAAGCAGTTTGCCTGGTGGATGCAGGGTTTTGCTAACCGATATGGGTTTGATTTTATTAACTTAAATTTATCTACTCAGTTAGCCAGAAACGATTATTTTGTCGATCCAAGCCATCTAAATCGTTATGGGGCAAGGGCTGTAGCTCGCGCTCTGGCAAGCGATCGCTCTATCCCCTGGCCTAGATGAGTAATTAATAATTAATAGACTTCGTGGCAGAAGTAGGCAACAGGCAACAGGCAACAGGCAACAGGGAAGAGTTTTTAAGGAAAAAGTAACGAAAAACGATTTTATTTTTACTTTTGCAAGAGGTCTAATAATTAATAATTAATAATTGTCGGAGGTTCCGTTCTAGTGGCGATGAAGGGTTAATACAAGCGCCATCCGCAGGGGAATTGTTGTTTGAATTCCGCCGACCGCGACTACTTAGTTCGCGGGTCGGAAAACGACTGAAGTAGCGATCGCGCAACGGCTCGGGTATTAACGGTAAGCTCGCCACTCATCCCAGTGGAGTCCAATAATTATTAATTATTAATTATTAATTATTAATTGTTAAGCGATCGCCCTCCACCACCGTATGCACCGACCAACTCTCGGAAGTCTCTGGATAGTCGCTGCGGTAATGTCCGCCGCGACTTTCGCTCCTAAATGCCGCACTTTTAAGAATTAGATAGCCGATATCCAATAAATTCATCGTTTCCGCTGCCTGCTTTAATTGCTTAGAAGCTGCCTCCGAGGAAAACTGGATGTTGTCGCCGGGAGCTAAACCCCGGATATATTTACCAATATAAGTTTCTGCCAAGTCAGAACGCCAGGAAGCCAAAGAGGCCATAGCGGACTCCAGCACCGACTGAGTTCTACAAATTCCCGCGCTATGCCACATCAAAGCCGGCAGTTTTTTCCGTATTAACTGTATCTTTTCCATTTCCTCGCTCCAGTCCGCCGCCTCCACCGTGAAAGACTCCCTTGGATCGTCGCTAACTGGTTCGACTTCCAACTTTTGCAACTGCGCGGCAAAGACGATACATTCCAACAACGAATTGCTCGCCAAACGGTTGGCCCCATGAACTCCCGTGCTGGCTGTTTCGCCGATGGCGTATAACCCTTCTATTGAAGTCGCTGCCATCGCGTCCGCCGCAACCCCTCCCATCCAATAATGAGCCGCCGGCGCTACTGGTATGGGTTCCAAGAAAACATCGATCCCCCACTTTTGGCATTTTGCGATGATATTGGGGAAACGATGGCGGACCTGTTCTGGAGCGATCGCTCTTAAATCTAAATAAACGTTAGCTGCTGCGGGGTCGGGGGCTGTTTTTTCCAAATGGTTAAAAATTGCCCTACTGACTACATCTCGCGGCGCTAACTCTCCTTTGGGATGGTAGTCGAAGGCAAAACGCCTCCCTTCGGCATCTACCAAATGGGCCCCTTCCCCTCGTACCGCTTCGCTGATGAGGAAGTGAGGTGCCCCCGGTATGCTCAGGGCCGTGGGATGAAATTGCACGAATTCTAAATCCCGCACCACCGCACCAGCGCGCCAAGCTAGGGCTACTCCATCCCCCGTGCTTACTGAGGGGTTGGTTGTTTTGGCGAATATTTGACCGCCGCCGCCGGTGGCTAAAATTACTGCATTGGCTCTTAGCCACTGGATTTTATTTTGGTAGAGGAGGCTGATGCCTTGACAGCGGTTTGTTTGGGGGTTTTGCCACAAGCTCAGGGCGAAGGCTTGGGATAATACTTCGATGTTCCGGCGTTCCGCTACTCGGGCCGTGAGGATATCGACGATCGCTTTGCCGGTGGTGTCCGCCGAGTGGAGGACTCGGGGGCGAGAGTGGGCTGCTTCTAGGGTTGTTGCTAGTTTGTTGTTTTTCCGGTCGAAGGCTACTCCTAGTTTTAGGAGGGAGTCTATGGCTTCTGGGGCGTTTTCTACTAGGAATTCTACTGCGAGGCGATCGCACAAACCCGCCCCTGCGTTTAAGGTATCTTCCAGATGGAGTTGGGGGGAGTCGTCGGAAGCGATCGCTGCCGCTATGCCCCCTTGGGCCCATTTGCTCGAACCGGTTCTCATGTTATCTTTAGTTACCAAGCCCACCCGATAGGATTCGCTCAGGCAGAGGGTTGCATAAAGTCCAGCCGCTCCAGAGCCTACTACGATAATGTCAAAGTGCGATCGTCTCCTTGAGGAAGTCGAGTTAAGTGCGTTCAATTTTTTCTCCCGGTTTGAAAAAGCATTTTTCCAATTAACAATTAACAATTAACAATTAACAATTAAGGTTTTCCCCTTTTTTTTATTTTATTGAATAAAATGAAACAGTTTTAGGGTGCATTTCGTATTTTATTGGATACTTTTTATGCCAATTAACAACGTTCCCACTAACAGCTAAAATGCATGGGTTTAATTGTTAGTTCGCTTTCAAAGGTTACCTGCACCCCGATTAACTTACGGCAAAATCAGTAAACTTCCTTAAATTTGGTGGATGATAAGCAATAACAATATCTTGGAAAGGTACGCCGCGATCGACTAAAAGGTTAGCTATTCCTTCTTCCGTACCGTCGTTTTGAATCCATATTTTTTCATCTTTAATATCTATGTGAATGGTAGAGCCATAAATACGACGGCGGTTGCTCCAGCCGGCGTGGACTAGCTGGTAGCGGTCTCTTTCTGGATCGAGAATTAATTCCACCTCCACTTCACCATAAGAAGGTTTGTGGCTGCTGTATTCGGTAAGAATTTTTCGGACGAGGTGTCTATATTTTTATAGTTTTGCCATTGCACGATTTCCTCCTTATCTGAATCGAATATAATTAGCTTTAGTTCATATTCTTGGATAATAAGTCGAATAATTTGATGAAAAACATCTTTGGCTGCCACCGTTTGCCTATCCTTTTATTTTGTAGAAAGCGATCGCTTTCTACAAAATATCGAGTAGCAAAACGCTACTCGATATCTTTACTATTTTTCGCTTTTATCCCCAACTACTTTTTCTGCCAGCAACTTGAGAACATCCACAATTTCACCCTGACGGTTTTCTAATTTGTCGATAACCCGATAAGTATCCCCGATAGTTTCAGCTTGGGCTCTGGCTACCTTAGCTAAAGAATTCTCTAAATAAGCCACAGCATTGCCTAGATTCTGAGCTACATTAGCTACAGTTTCGCGCAATTCTGCCATTTCCTTACGCGCTTGGGCTCTTTCCTCTCGGGCTCGGGCTCTTTCCTTTTGGGAATTGCGTTCGTTTTCCGCCATCGTATTTGCCACGGCTTCAATGGCGCGGGCGTTTGATTCAATCAACCTTTTTAGGTCGTCATCATTTGATTTACTCATAGTCGTCTCTTTTCTCCTTTATTTTTATTAATGTTATGTTAAAAGCTGCCAATCCGTCCCGGACTTATGCGGCATAATAGTCCCCATGCAAAGCTAGCCAATCTCAAAAACCGTGGACCTCAAACAAGTCATTATTTCCCATAAGGCCAGGGAACCTAACAGCCAGCGTTGGGCCGAAAAATGCGCCCGACAATTGGAAAATCGCGGCTGTCATGTGCTGGTAGGACCGAGCGGGCCCAAAGACAACCCCTTTCCAGTATTTCTTGCCTCTACTACTACTAAAATCGATCTGGCCGTGGTACTGGGGGGGGACGGTACGGCCCTGGCGGCGGCCCGACAGTTGGCCCCGGAGGGTATCCCCATTTTGGCCGTTAATGTCGGCGGACATCTGGGGTTTTTAACAGAGTCTTTCGAGGATTTTAAGGACACTGAGAAGGTGTGGGAGCGCCTCAGCGAAGACCGCTATGCGGTACAACTGCGGATGATGTTGCAGGCGGCAGTGTTTGAGGGCGATCGCTCGAATCTCGAACCGGTGAGCGATCGCTTCCTCGCCCTCAACGAAATGTGCGTCAAACCGGGCTCCCCAGATCGAATGCCTACTTCGATCTTAGAAATGGAAGTTGACGGAGAAATAGTCGATCAATATCAGGGCGACGGTCTCCTGGTGGCAACTCCCACCGGTTCGACTTGTTACACCGCCTCGGCCAACGGGCCTATTATTCATCCCGGTATGGGGGCGATCGCCGTTACTCCTATCTGTCCCCTCAGTCTCTCCAGTCGCCCCATCGTCATACCTCCCGGTTCCGTCGTCAGTATTTGGCCCCTGCAAGATTACGACCTCAGTACCAAACTCTGGACCGATGGCGTTCTCGGTACCGCTATCTGGCCCGGACATCGGGTGGACGTGCGGATGGCAGATTGTCAGGCAAAATTTATTGTCTTGCGGGAGGACTACTCCTTCTATCAGACTTTAAGGGAAAAACTCCAATGGGCCGGTGCGAGGATTCCCTACAGCAACAACCACCGCAATTAAGTAATTAATAATTAATAGACCTCTTGCAAAAGTAAAAATAAAATCGTTTTTCGTTACTTTTTCCTTAAAAACTCTTCCCTGTTGCCTGTTGCCTGTTGC
Organism: Cyanobacteriota bacterium; assembly: GCA_034189005.1. Taxonomy (GTDB): domain Bacteria; phylum Cyanobacteriota; class Cyanobacteriia; order Cyanobacteriales; family Microcoleaceae; genus CALKCV01. The sequence continues at coordinate 13,026 of JAXHVR010000109.1, forward strand.
CTGTTGCCTACTTCTGCAAGAAGTCTAATAATTAATAATTAATAATTAATAATTGAGTCTGCCGCGCCACATTAATCGGAGATTAACCCGGAGGGCAGGATCTGGGCGGGGGCTGAGGAGAATTTTTTTTGTTGACGGGGGAGGGGGAATATGATATCATTTTAGGCTTGTCATAAAATTTTCATTTTTGACCGTCCATGACTTTAGTAAAAACCAGGAAAATCGGGGTGAAGAAAACCAAACAATACTTCAAAATCGGTACGATCAATTTGCTAGTATTTGTAGGTTTATTTACATTAATAGAAGGTTTGGCAAGCACTATTTTAATGGTTTATAAAATAAGCCAAGTGCGACCGATGACGGAGACCAGCCATACGGAATACGATGAATTATTGGGCTGGATTAATTTGCCAAACGCTTCTTTCCCAAATTTATACGGTCCGGGGATAGATTTTCAGACAAATTCCCAAAGATTTCGTAACAATAAAGATTTTACCGTAGCAGTTCCGAAAGGTAAATTGCGGGTAATTTGTTCTGGGGATTCTTTTACCATGGGGTGGGGGGTCAGTAACGAAGAAAACTGGTGTCATAAATTAACTGCCATCGACGATCGCCTGGAAACAA
>JAXHVR010000109.1:13749-17503 GCA_034189005.1 Cyanobacteriota bacterium
GTTCCGAAAGGTAAATTGCGGGTAATTTGTTCTGGGGATTCTTTTACCATGGGGTGGGGGGTCAGTAACGAAGAAAACTGGTGTCATAAATTAACTGCCATCGACGATCGCCTGGAAACAATTAACATGGGTCAAGGGGGCTACGGCATCGACCAAGCATATCTTTGGTACGAGCGAGATGGAGTGAAATTCGACCATCAAGTGCAGATATTTGCTTTTATTAATAACGATTTTCCTCGGATGCACAGCCCAACCTTTCTAGGTTATGGCAAACCGCTTTTGTATTTAGAAAACGATACTCTTATTAACGAAAATTATCCCGTGCCGGTGGGTTCTTTTTTCGCTCCCAAGCTGACGGAAGGAAGTAAATATATTCGAGAATTGAGAATAGTCTCTCTCTGGCAAACTTTGTTTCCGAAAACTATCGACACGACGGAAAATAAATACTTTATTAAAAATCCAGAGATAGTAGTCAAAATATTTGACGAATTGGCGAAAATTAACCGAGAAAAAAACAGCACTTTGGTTGTGGTTTATTTGCCAACTGGTTCTGATTATTATTCAAACGTTTCGGATTTTTGGCGAGAGCGCTTAGGACCGGAACTAGCTCAAAGAAATATAGTCTTTATAGATGCAATCGCCGAATTCCGCAGCCGAGTTCCCAACGAAAAAGTGGAAAAACTTTTTCTAGGCAGCGACGGGCATTATTCCGTAGAAGGCAATCAATTTATCGCCGAACTTATCTACGAAAAAATCTCAAATTTACCGGCGGTTTCCGAGGAATTGAAAGAGTAGAAAATCGTTGTTCCAGTAAGGAGAAAAAAAACATGGTATTTATCAATCCTAAAACAGATTTTGCCTTTAAAAAAATATTTGGTTCGGAACAAAGCAAAGACATTCTCATCAGCTTTTTAAAAGCCCTGCTTTACGATGGGGAAGAAATCATCGAAGACCTAGAAATACTCAACCCTTACCAAGCACCAAGAATCAAAGGCGTAAAAGATACTTATTTAGACGTTAAAGCCAGATTAAAGGGAGGAAAAACCGTCATTATCGAAATGCAAGTCTTAAACGTAGAGGGGTTTGAGAAACGAATTTTGTATAATGCAGCTAAAGCCTATTCCATTCAATTAAGTCGGGGAGAAGAATACGCTTTACTAAATCCCGTAATTGCTTTAACAATTACCGACTTTAAAATGTTTGAGTTTGAAAAAATGATATCCGCTTTTGTCTTAAAAGAGAAAAAGTTGTTTACGGATTACACTGAAAATGACATCGAATTAGTGTTTGTGGAATTGCCTAAATTTAAGAAAAAAGTGGACGAACTAAAAACTCTAACAGATAAGTGGCTTTATTTTTTAAAGGAAGCCAGAAAACTCGAAAGCATACCGCTACAGATGCAAGACATAGACCAGATAAAAGATGCCTTTGAAATTGCGATGGAAACGAATATGAGCGCCGCTGAATTGGAAGAGTTGCAACGGCGGGAGATATTTATTCAGGACCAACAGAATGCGATAAAATTAGCTCGCCGTTTGGGGCGCGAAGAGGGAAAAAAAGAATCGAGCGTGGAAATTGCCCAACGACTTTTAAGCGTCTTAGATGACGAAGCTATTAGTCAAGCTACCGGCTTAAGTCTCGAAGAAGTCAAAAAATTGAGGGAAAACAATTAAGGTGCATCTCAATTGTGAAGCGAAGCAATAGTTTAACGCTTTTTGTCACTAACAACGTTCCAGCTAACAACTAACAACTTCCCCAAATTCTCAGTTAAGCCGCTATAATCGGTGAATATTTTGGAAACTACTAAAAAAGGACCATTGTCAGGAGAGCCAACCAATATGAACATCTTGGGAATCTCAGCTTATTACCACGACAGCGCCGCCGCCTTGGTTTGCGATGGCCAGATAGTCGCAGCGGCGCAAGAGGAAAGATTTTCGCGCAAAAAGCACGATGCCAGATTCCCCGAAAATGCGATCGCCTATTGCCTGAAAGAAGCAAACATCACTCTATTGGACATAGATAACGTCGTCTTTTATGATAAACCTTTAGTAAAATTCGAGCGGCTGCTGGAGACTTACCTCAGCTACGCCCCGAAAGGATTTCGCTCGTTCCTAACCGCTATGCCGATTTGGCTTAAGGAAAAGCTCTATCTCAAAACAACCCTAAAAAGAGAACTGGCGAAATTGGGAGGCTGCAAAAGTAAGGAATTGCCCGCCCTGATGTTTGCAGAACACCACCAGTCCCACGCGGCCTCGGCCTTTTTCCCCAGTCCCTATGAAAAAGCTGCGGTGATGTGTCTCGACGGAGTGGGGGAATGGGCGACTACTAGCGTCTGGCTGGGAGAGGGGAACCAACTAAGCGCCCAGTGGGAAATTGATTTTCCTCATTCTCTGGGTCTGCTTTATTCTGCCTTTACTTATTACACCGGCTTTAAGGTGAACTCTGGGGAATACAAATTGATGGGACTGGCGCCCTACGGGGAGCCGAAATATGTAGATCTAATCCTCGACAATCTATTGGATCTGAAAGAGGATGGCACTTTCCGGCTGGATATGACGTATTTCAACTACGCCACTGGCTTAACTATGACTAACCAGAAGTTCGACAAACTCTTTGGCGGACCTCCGAGAAAGGCGGAAACAAAAATCTCTCAGCGGGAAATGGATATCGCCGCTTCTATCCAGAAGGTTACGGAAGAGGTAGTATTGCGTCTGGCCCGGACGGTGAAAAAGGAATTGGATGTGGAATATCTCTGCCTCGCTGGTGGCGTGGCGCTCAATTGCGTCGCTAACGGTCATCTTTTGCGGGAGGGGATTTTTAAGGATATTTGGATCCAGCCGGCGGCGGGGGATGCCGGGGGCGCTTTAGGGGCGGCTTTGGCGATTTGGTATCAATACCACGATCGCCCTCGGACGGTTCCGCCGATGGAAGTCGTACCAGAGAAGCCGATGCAAGAGTTGGAACTGGCGGCGGTGGGGAGCGTGGAGAATCGGCAGGATGCCCGTTCGACGGCAGGCTTTGCTCGTTCGACGAAGCCGGTGTCGGTGCCGAAAGATGCTATGGGGGGTTCTTATTTGGGGCCGAAGTTTGGCAGGGAGGAGATTAGGGAATCCCTCGATGCTATTGAGGCTAAGTACGAATATCTAGAAGATGCGGAGTTGATGCCTAGATTGGCAGAGATTCTGGCGGGTGGTAATGTGGTAGGTTGGTTTGCCGGACGGATGGAGTTTGGGCCTAGGGCTTTGGGGGGGCGATCTATTATTGGCGACCCGCGCAATCCGAAGATGCAGTCGGTGATGAATCTCAAGATTAAGTATCGGGAGTCTTTCCGACCTTTTGCTCCTTCGGTTCTGGCGGAGCGAGTGTCGGATTATTTCGAGATAGAGAGCGCGAGTCCTTATATGCTTTTGGTGGCTCCAGTAAAGGAGAGCTTGCGGAAGCAGATGACGGAGGAGGAGCAGAAATTATTCGGCATCGATAAGTTGAAGATTCCGCGATCGCAACTGCCTGCGGTGACTCATGTGGATTATTCGGCTCGCATCCAGACTATTCATCCGGAAACTAATCCTCGCTATCACAGTTTGATTAGTCATTTTGAGAAGTTGACCGATTGCGGTGTTATTGTTAATACTTCTTTTAACGTCCGGGGCGAACCGATAGTTTGCACTCCAGAGGATGCTTATCGCTGTTTTATGCGGACTGAGATGGATTATCTGGTTGTGGAAAATTTCTTGATGGCTAAGACTAAACAGAC
>JAXHVR010000011.1:0-15695 GCA_034189005.1 Cyanobacteriota bacterium
CTTCGGAGTCTTGGTTTGGGTGAGGTTGCATCATCAGTAGAAATTATGGTCTAACTATAAAGGTTGACGGCTGTTGATTATATCATCCCTCTTTCCTGCCGAGAGATTCGCACCAGAGCAAGGAAACCCTGTTTTTTGAACAATACCTTCGCCTGATGGCGGAAAAATACCATTCGTAGGTTGGGCTCTGCGACAGCGCAACCCAACAAAATCGTGTTCGCCCTGCGAAGCTACACCCAACTACAAGAAAATGGCGAAGGTATTGTTGAAAAAAACGGGTTTCTTAATTCCGCTTGTAGCAATCGCTTTAACGATTGATAGATATGAATCGCTAAAGCGATTGCTACGAACCGGGCGATCGCCAGCCTGACTCATAAGCATAACTTATTTAAAAAAAAACTTGCGGTTTTCTCAAAATCGGCATTATAATACAACCGTATTACACAAAAACGGGCCATCGGAAAAAGGCCATCTATTTAAAGGAAATGGTATTAACAGCTTACGACCTGTGGAAATCTTATGGCGACGCTACGGTAGTCTCTGGGGTCAATTTCACCCTAGAACCGGGGGAAGTCTTAGGCCTCTTGGGAGCCAACGGTGCCGGTAAAACTACCACCGTCGGAATGCTCTACGGAGCAGTCATTCCCACTCGCGGGTTCGTCCAGATAGACAAATACCAGGTTCGCTCCGAAGGGCGAAAAGCTCGCAACCTCATGGGCATAGTCACCCAAGAAGACAACCTCGACCCAGACTTTCGGGTATTAGAAAACTTGATGTATTTTGCTAATTTTTACCGCATTACGGGTAAAGATGCCAGAAACTTAGCCGCAAAATTGCTCGATCGCGTTGGTTTGCAAGAATACGCCCGCTATCGCATCGACGAACTATCTGGCGGTTTGAAACGGCGTTTGGTTCTCGCAAGAGCCCTTATCAATCAACCAAAAGTCGTATTTCTCGACGAACCGACTACCGGACTGGACCCGGATGCCCGCCAGGACTTTTGGCGGTTGGTTAAGGATTTAAAAAAGTCCGGTTGTGGGGTTTTGCTGACTACTCATTATATGGACGAGGCAGAAAGGTTGTGCGATCGCCTCTTGGTGATGCAAAAGGGTAAGGCGATCGACTCGGGCACTCCAGCAGAACTAATCGATCGGACCATCGGTCGAGAAGTTGCCGAAGTCGAAGGCATTCCCGAGGGCGCCCTAGAGCAACTCGCCGTCAAGTATCAAACTAAGCATCGCTCTTTTGCTACTGGCTATACCTTGGTTTTGACGCCAGAAAGTGCCGACAGTTTGTGGTCTGAATTAAGCGATCTTCATCCAGAGAGGTTGAGTCGCCGTCGCGCTAATTTAGAAGATGTGTTTTTGCACTTGACTGGCACTTTGTTAAATGAGGAGTGACAGGCAAGATGCCTGTTCTACGGGGAAACAGAAACAGGCAAGATGCCTGTTCTACGGCGGAAACAGAAACAGGCAAGATGCCTGTTCTACGGCTCCTAAGAAACAGGCAAGATGCCTGTTTTACGGGGAAACAGAAACAGGCAAGATGCCTGTTCTACGGGGAAACAGAAACAGGCAAGATGCCTGTTTTACGGGGAAACAGAAACAGGCAAGATGCCTGTTCTACGTTACAACTAAACATTACCTATTATGAAACTTGATTCTATTACCCTTTGGGGAGTTTATTCCGTGTGGCGGCGACACGCCCAGGTTTATAAGAAAACTTGGCTCGTCAATAGCCTGCCACCATTATCCGAACCGATAATTTATCTGCTTGCTTTCGGCTACGGTTTAAGTCCGTTGGTGGGAGAAGTTACTTATGCCGGACGAGAGATCTCATATTTAGAATTTCTCGCTCCCGGTATGGTGGCGGTCGCCGTCCTGTTTCAGTCTTTCGTTGAAGGTGCTTACGGCACTTTCCTTCGCTTGAACTACCAAAGAACTTGGCAGGCTTTACTAACCGCGCCCTTAACTTTTACCGAAGTTTTTCTCGGAGATTGGTTCTGGGCCGCAACTAAAGGAGTGCTAGCAGCAACTATTACTGGTTTGGTTGCTATTATCTGGGGATTGTTTTCCGGGTGGGAGTTTTTGTTATCTTTCCCGCTGGTCATCTTGGGCAGTCTGTTATTTGGTGCCGTCGGTTTGTTGAGTGCCGGTCTCGCGCGGACTATCGACCAGATGAACGTGCCGCTTTTTTTGGTCCTGATTCCCATGTTTACTTTAGGCGGTACTTATTTTCCCCGAGACGTTTTGCCCCCAGTTTTGGAGAAAATAGCAGGAGTATTGCCTCTAGCTCCTTTGGTAGATCTGTTGCGCTGGCATTTGGCATTACCTCGCGGTTGGATTTTTTCTGCGATCTTGCTATTGCTCTGGACGACGGTTTGTGCCGTCTTGGCTTGGCGGCAGATTTATCCGAAACTTTACCGGTAAGGGGAGATGTGACCTCAAGCGTTCGCGCTAGCGTTGCGGAGCAAATCGCCCGTTCTACATTTCTACTATTTCTACCAAGTCTTCGATGGTCGACTCGAAGGTTCGAGCCAACCTGTATATAGCCGTAAAATCTACCATCGCCATTCCAGGGGAACGAGCGTAATTACTGATAGTGGTGTAACCTACACCGGAACGCTGGGCCACTTCTTTGAGGGTCCAGCCTTTTTCAGCCGCAAATTCTCTTACCCGCAACCTCACTAAACCTCTACTCATATTCCCTTGACAAATTACAAGATTTTGGATTAAATAATAAATTATGAAATAGCGATCGCCCGCTGGCCTAAAAACTCAAGAGCGATGGCGATCGAAAGCAAATCGACAGGAAAAACCTGTCCAACTTCAAACAATGATATCAAAAACATCCCTCAGCCGATCCAAAATTATTTCTAAGTCCAACAAACCCCATCCCTTGGCCCGATTCGTTACGGAGGAAACAGCGGCCATGATGTTTGGAATCCTGCCCGAGCAAATTTATCGGATCGAATGCTGGAGGAACATAGTTTACGTTCACGGCCGAGGAGTCAGTCGCTTTGTCAGCTACGCAGATTTTCCCCCTGTTTTGGGAGTTGCAGCCCCGACTTTAGGCGATTTCCGCAGGTGGCGCAGGCGTTGGTACAAGCGCTGGGGGCAGAGACTTGCCCCTGATTTCTGGACTAAGTTTTTTGCCGATCGGTTGAAACAGGCCAACTCAAGGGGCGATCGCCAAGAGTGGCGCGACTTAATCGCCAAAGTCAACGAATTAATGTCCGAAACAGAATTATATAAATTGCGAAAAATCTATTCTCCCGAAAAATATTGGGAAGCAGGTTTTTAAGCAATTATAGCATTTATCGAATCGGTGAAGTACATTTTCGATCCCCCCCAGCCCCCCTTGAAAAGGGGGGAGCTAGATTGTTTTCAAAGTCCCCCTTTTTAAGGGGGATTTAGGGGGATCGATCCGGGTGTACCTCACCGATTCAATAATCGCTATAACAATTAAGCGGATAACAGGCAAGATGCCTGTTCTACGTTTTAATTCACAAAAAGCGACGCCGTGAATCTCCACATTAGTATTTGTAGAAATTCACAGCGCCGCCATTGAAATTCAGTTAAAGCTTGCCTTTAGCTAACCTAAAAATTAGGCATCGCTCTCAATATGGACAAATAATAAACCCATAACTACTAAAGGCATTAACCAGCAAACCACTGGAATTAAAATCCAAGGCAAGTATGCAGCTGCGTAAGAACCTGTCATTTAAAATTCTCCTATCTTTGTTAGAAAACAAACTCGAAACAGAAATGTTCCTCGTTAAAGTGACATACTCCCACGCCAACCTTAAAGGTATGGCGCGGGCTTCTCGGAGACTCCCGGACAACTCCAGAACATTAACCGAGCTTTAAGAACGGGATGTCCCGCCGCTCTTTCTCTCAAACTTTAGCTAAAATACCGATGGCTTAGTTAACCAATCCTCGGAAAATAGAATCCACGACTCCAAAATTTTCTAGGAGGAAGAAGGCAACAAAAGCGCCACCAGTTGCTCCAACGAAGAAACCACCGGCAAACTGACTCCAACCTTCTGCGGTTTGCATCGGTGCGGAATCTGCCGGTGGCTCGTTTTGGAAATAGGTTAGCCCGTAAGCAGACAGACACATGGTTGCAATTAGAATTAGAGCGATCGTGGAAATTAGTGCCCCTATATTAGCGCTGGGATCGTCGCGCAAGGGACCTAATTTTGTCCAAGGGCCAATCAGAAAGTAACCGTGTGCCATGCCAACTTCCAAGCCCCGCAGAATTGGAGATAAACCTTTGCGGTAGGCAGGGAGATTGTTGATAAAAGCCCTGGTTAGATCGGAGTCGCTGATGGGGGTTGATAGATGACCCACGAAGGGATCCCCATTATATGGTTGAATTAATTCTTTACTTCTGGGGTCGGCCATACTTAATTTATCCTCTGTGTTTGAAAATCTTTACAAGAGATTAAGATTTATTTTACGCCGCCATCGGTCGTCTAGTCTCAAAAACCACTTTCAGCTTTAGAAAAGTTAATAAAAACTGTTGTCGATACTCATAATCATACTTTTGGTTGTAGGTAAAGAAACCCCCTTTCTGGTAAGGCGATGTTTTAAGAATTGTTCTTTTGTCCGCGATACCAGCGAGCAAGTCTCTCTGGGGAGATGCCGAGGAAATAAGCAATTATTACTAATTGATTGATTAAAGTAGTTCTCAAGACGCCAAGTTTCTGCCAGCGACGAGGGGAAGTAACCACTGGCATTGGCAGGGTTTCGATCTTTCCGCGCCGCTGCAACCGTCGGATTAATTCAAAGTCTTCCATAATTGGCATCTCTGGGAAACCGCCAATTTGCCAAAAGATTTTGCTAGTTAAAAAAATGGCCTGGTCTCCGTAGGGCATTTGTAAATAGCGCGATCGCCAATTGACCATTTTCTCTACTATTGACAAACCCCCCATCGTTCCCTCGATTTTCAACTCAAAAGCACCAGCTACAACTTTCGCTTTGGCCAGAGCAAGCCGGATGGACTTATCAAATTCGGGAGGTAAAATAGTATCCCCGTGCAGAAATAAGAGAATTTCTCCCCCGGCCTCCCGCGCCCCGCTATTCATTTGCATGGCCCGTCCGGGGGGACTCTGTAAAACTCGCACCCCTAAAGACTCGGCCGTTTCAACAGTCCCATCCCGACTCCCACCATCGACGACGATTATTTCTAGGTCTGCTGCTACTCTTGCACTTGCAATAGTTCGAGCGATGGCCGAAGCTTCATTTAATACGGGGATAATTACAGATATTTTTGTCATGGGCATTTTCCCAATTAAGGGGATAACAGGCAAGATGCCTGTTTTACCAATTAATTACTTAAAAGACTTAAATCTTCTGGGCGATCTATATCTGGGAGTAGGGGAAGATAATCGATCGCTAGATGGAGATTTTGAGCGATCGCCACCGTCTTTTCCCGAACTTCAGCCGTTCCCCAATTAATACCCCGAAACAATTCGGGAATTAGCCGACGCAGACCTATTAAATAATAACCTCCATCCTCCGCCGGACCCAAAACTAAATCGTTTTGCTCTAATTTTTCCAAAGCTTGCCGAAGGATTTCCCCGTTCAAACCAGGGCAGTCGATACCGATAATTATCCCTCGCTGGATGCCGGAATTAAAAGCAGTTTGAAAAGCTCCAGCCATGCGATCGCCCAAATCACCGCTATCCTGTTCTCGGTACTGTAAATTCGACCCCAACCAACTCTCCATCAGCGACAAATTACCCCCGGCAAACCGCACTTCAACAGATACCGGAAAAACCGACGATAACTCCCTAGCTTTAGCAACAGTTTCTTCGGTCAATTTACGCTGAAGATTGGCAGCACCTTCAGCCCCCAAAGCAGGAATTAATCGGGTCTTAGTTTTTCCCGGTTCTGGATAGCGAGTAAAAATAATTAAATGGTTCATAAACAATTAACAATTAACCCATTTATTTCGCCAGTAACCTAATTATGTAGTTGCCGTTCGTAGTAATCGCTTTAGCGATTGATATAGATAAATCGCTAAAGCGATTACTACGAACAAGCTTTATGGTTATAGAACGCTATTGACGATTGACTACAGCTTAATTAATTATTAATTATTAACTCATTTCTAACATTCGTTCTATCGGTCGCAAAGCTGCCAGCCTAACATCTTCAGCCATAGTAATTTCTGGAGCTTTATTCTTCATCGCCAAATACAATTTTTCCAAAGTATTTAACCTCATGTGCGGGCATTCATTACAAGCGCAATTATTAGTTGGAGGCGCGGGAATAAACAATTTGCCAGGACAAGCTCGCTGCATTTGGTGAATAATACCCGGTTCCGTCGCTACGATAAAAGTCTTGCTCGAATTTTGCTGAGAATACTTTAATAAAGCGCTGGTGGAGCCGATAAATTGAGCGTGACGCAATACCGCTTCTTCGCATTCTGGATGAGCGATTAATTCTGCTTCTGGATGCTCTATTTTTAAGCCGATAATTTTCTTTTCCGAAAAAATTTCGTGAACCATACAAGCACCTTGCCAGAGCAACATCTCTCTACCAGTTTCCTTCATAACATACCGTCCTAAATTGCGGTCTGGACCGAAGATAATCGGTTGGTCTGCTGGAATTTGGTTAACGATTTTTACTGCGTTAGAACTGGTACAAATAATATCGCTCATTGCCTTAATTGCAGCAGAGCAATTGATATAAGAAATTACGAGATGGTCTGGATGGGCTGCCTTAAAAGCGGCAAACTCAGCCGGCGGACAGCTATCTGCCAGAGAGCATCCCGCATCCAAGTCTGGCAATAGTACCAATTTATCGGGATTGAGGATTTTCGCAGTCTCGGCCATGAAGTGGACTCCGGCAAAGACGATAACATCGGCGCTGGTATCGGCCGCTTGCCGGGAAAGCTGGAGGGAGTCGCCGATAAAGTCTGCGGTATCCTGGATGTCTCCTTCTTGGTAATAGTGGGCTAAGACTACGGCCTTGAGTTCTTTTTTGAGGGTAGCGATCGCTCCAAATAAATCTAGGGGCAATTGGTTTGTTTGAGCGGCGTCCCGTTTCAGTGCTGTTGCAAACATAATTATGGTGTTAGATAAAACAATCTTTTCTGAATTATAGTTGATTTTACCAAAACTGCCAGAGCTAGCAATCCATTGGAGATTAGATTTTAGATTTTGCGGCAATTTTCGATGCTGGAGTAAGCGACATCCATAACTCGGTAGTGTTTTATCCTTAAAGGAAGGAAAAGGAAAGTTAGGAAGAAACAATGACCGATCCTCAAGTAAAACCGATAAAAATTGCTGTAGTGGGAGACATTCACGATCGCTGGTTCGCAGAAGACGAGATAGCTCTGAAGAATTTGGGAGTCGATCTAGTGTTGTTCGTGGGAGATTTTGGTAACGAAGCGGTGGAATTAGTAAGAGCGATCGCCGCCATCGATATCCCGAAAGCAGCGGTTTTCGGCAATCACGACGCCTGGTACACAGCCACCAGTTGGGGAAAAAAAAGGCGTCCCTACGATCCGACCCAAGAAGACAGGGTGCAACAACAGATAGATATTCTCGGGGAATGTCATGTCGGTTATGGCAAGCGAGACTTCCCAGAATTAGGTTTGAGCGTAGTTGGCAGTCGTCCTTTTAGTTGGGGCGGGCCGGATTGGAAATTAGAGGAATTTTATCGCGATCGCTTTGGCGTCAATAGTTTTAGGGAATCTACGGACCGAATAGTAGAAGCGGCCCGGAGTGCGGCCTCTAATACCATCATTTTTCTAGGTCATAACGGCCCCGCTGGATTAGGAAAGGAGCCCGAGGATCCTTGCGGTAAGGACTGGAACCCGTTGGGGGGAGACTATGGGGATCCGGATTTTGCCAATGCCATAGCCCGCGCCCGGAGTTTAGACAAGAGTATTCCTTTAGTTGCTTTTGGTCACATGCACCATAAGTTGCGACATACCAAGAAAAGATTAAGAAAATCCCTAGATGTAGGATTGGGTGGCACTGTTTACTTGAACGCGGCCAGGGCCCCCCGTATTGTGGGGGTCGAGGGACAGAAGTTACGGAATTTTTCCCTAGTGTCTCTCGTCGGCGGGGCAGTCACGAAGGCAGCTTTGGTTTGGGTGGGGGAGGATTTGTCTGTAGCGTCCGAAGAGATTCTTTATCGTAAAAAAAATGAATCTGTCGTTTAGGCGGCGGAGGTGTTATAATAATCGACTAGCCTGGAAAATAAAATTGGGCCCTTGGCCTAATTTAACATTTAAAACCTGGAGAGGTGGCAGAGTGGTCGAATGCGCTCGACTTGAAATCGAGTGAACCAAAAGTTCCGTGGGTTCGAATCCCACCCTCTCCGCTTATTAACCAAAAACCAAAAAGTAGGTTGGGTGGAGCGCTAGCGGAACCCAACAAGACCTGTTTATGGGAAAAATAAATAATTGATTTTAACCGTTTCTATAGACACATCGGTTAAATAAGAAAGCTCTGGTTTATAGTAGAACCAGAGCTAATTTTTTTGTGCGTTAAGCTTTAGGAGGAACAAAAATTATGCAAATTAAAGGTATCAAGCGCGGTAAGGTTATCGAATTGCTAGAGGAAGTAGCGATTCCCGACGATACAGAAATCCTTATCGAAGTGCAGGAGACATCGCCAATGAGCGACGAGGAAAGGTGGGAGAAGATGAAGGCGTTTTTAGAGAGCGATCGCCCCGGCAGAAAAGAACTGGTTAACATCTTGAACGAGATAGATCGACGAGGAAAAGTGAGAGAAGATGAAGGGGTTTTGGGAACGTTATAGAGCTAACGAGGAGATAGAAGAATGGAGAAAGATAGGGGAACAATTAGAAAAAGAAGGTCAAGAAAATAGGATAAAATTAAAAGCGTAAGGTGCGCTTCCGCGCGTCTTACAAAAAATATGCGCCAATTAAAAGTAGAATTACAACAGCGTCAAGTCGATATAGCTAATTGCTTTGGATCGAAATGGAGCGATCGCTCGAACGATATGCTTTGCAAGGATTATTGGGAATGAATTTATCTTTATTACATCCAGGAAATTATTGCGAGGTTTGGGGCAAAGCATTTGGATTTTAATCTTTCTGCTGAAGAGATGCATATTTATTCCCAAATGCTTTGCCCCTACAAGATTTTTGGCGTTCTGGAGATTTTTTTATTCCTTAGATTTTTAATTCGCGAATGGGTCCCCAGCCAAAAACGCAATTTGTTACCGTATGGACTGTAGATGCACCCCAAAATTCCTTAAATTTTCCTAAAATTGATAGTTACGATCGCGCACCCACAAACTCACCGGCACCGCACCACCGCTACTATTAACCTTCACCTCCACCACAAAAGGTATCTGCCGATTTTCCCCTCTCGCCTGGTTTTGTGCCTCCCCGATATCGCTGTTAACATCGTTGCGTCTATCCTCTGGCATATAATAACTCTCCAACCCATACTCGATCCGCCAACCGTTCGATCGCCCCTTAATCGCTATTCGATCTGCCGGCAAATCTTCGGGCAAATTTCCGCTTACCGCCACCGGTTTCCAAGCAAGAGGTTTTCCCTCTTTTTCCTCACCAACTGGCTTTTCTAAAACCACATAAATGCTTTTTCCCCGGGACCAATACGACCCCGAATTTTCCGCAGCAAATTCGTCCCAACCGGGTAATTCCTTGAGATTATCAGAAGTAGAAATGTCGTAACTCAACACCTGATAATAGCCGCGCAAAAAATCGTAAGGATCCACCGGTGCGGTTTGCAAAACAACAGTTTCTCCCGTTACATGAGTATAAACTGCTTGGGCGGGTACTGACAAAATTAACCCTATTTGTAGGGCAAAAGGCAGTAAAAAACGCCAATTTTTAATCTTTTTATTTTTACGTCGGGAAAAATCAACCTCTGGGGCGGTTATTTGCCTTAACGATTCCACATTTTCTGCATCGGAATTAGGACTGTTTTTTTCTTCAAAAGAGTTAGCTGATTTCATTATTATCCTCCAGTGTTTTTAAACTAACAGATGACAAGTGACGCTCGAACCACAAACCGGCAGCAATGACACCAACGCCGCATAAAACAAAGACTAAAGATTTGAATAACAAAGCGGTATTGTATTCAAAAGTGCGGCTCATAATTTGCAGGGTAAGCAAAACTAAACCGCCCCAAAAAGCACTCCTGTTTCCTCTCCCCAAACCGATTCTAATTAAACCCGCTGCGAGGATAAACATTTCGACGTTGATAATAAAAGTCCCTAGTTCGGGAATTATACCGATGTTTAAATGCCAAAACATGACCCCTCCAGTGACGACGATAAAGCAGCCGATAACTGCGCTTACTGAATCTAAACCCCAACGCCGAGGATTAATTTTACTAGGTTTGGCGAGGTTAAACCATTGCCAAAGAGTTATGCCAATAAATAACAGAACTTCTAATACATTCAACAAAGTAAAAGGTAAGCCGTCAGAGCTAATTGTTGACGGGGAGATAAAGCGCCAGAACTGATTAAATGATAGGTAGAAAAAGAGGATGCTAAAAAACCAAATTGCTAAGGTTCTGGCGAGGGGTTGAAAAAGTCGGCTGTGGATTTTTGGGAAAAGAGTGTCGTCGTAACTCCATAATAATGCTGGCGGTAGAATAATGCCGATCGCTACCCATAAAGCCCGGTAGTTATCGAAGTAAATTAGTTCCACGCAACTAACAAATAAAGGTGGAACTAATGCCAAGACAGCCATACAAAAGATGACGCGCGATCGACACCAATAAGCTAAGGGGATAAATAATAATCCTACGACCGAAGCCATATTTTGAACGATGAAATCTAGCCATGACAAATCTTCGGAGTAGAATGCTTCTGGTATCCCGGTCCAAAAGCCTATTGCCATTAATAAAATAGCTAAAAAACCCAAGGAAGTTAGCTGCAAACCGTAAGCCATTGCTAATACTCCCAAACCCCAAACTAGATAGAGTCCGTAGGGAGAACCGCTAATATGAAACATTTGCGCCATCAAGGCTATATTCGCACCTAAAATTAAGGCCCCAAAGATTAATAAACCTTGACCGAGTTTGCGTTTTTTGCTGGAGGTATTGGGCGGCGCCGGCGGCTGTCGCCAGAGAGAAAAACCGATGCTGTTTACTATTAAGAAAAGAGCTAAAAGGAGGATGGTTTTAAGTTCCCGCGACCATTCCTGCCAGTTGGCGGCTACGAAGGTAATGACGCCTAAGCCTAGCAAGATGCCGCCCAAGCCTAGTAGGATGGAGACAAAGCGATCGCTTGCCGCTGTTTCTAGGCGATCGAATTGATAGCGATCGGATAATTTTTGATACAGACTTTCGTCTATTAATTGTTCTGCTTGCCAGAGTTGGGCTTCCCGGCGCAGCTGGCGGCGGAATTTATCTGAAGTCATTTTTTGTTCCGTCTATTTTCAAGCTTGCTAGGTTAATTCATTCTCATTTTGTCATGCAGAAACTTGTTAGACTTTCTAAATATGCCACTTGCCCGATAGGCACATTGAAAGAATTGGTAATGGTAAAGATTTAGTGGGTGTTCGTAGTAATCGCTTTAGCGATTTATCAAAAAATTGGTAGTGCTAAAGATTTAGTGGGTGTTCGTAGTAATCGCTTTAGCGATTCATATTTATAAATGGCTAAAGCGATTACTACAAACTGCGTTGATTCGATTCATATTTATAAATTGCTAAAGCGATTACTACTAACTATTATTAATTATTAATTAATAAACCCGGCCTCGTTGAAGAAACCGGGTTTGAGGAATTTATTGCAGCTTTTGGAGTTAGAAAATCTCCTAGCGATCGCGATCGTGGGGGTTATTGACTGGAGGTTGTTCTGTCTCTAACTGTCGGCGACCGTTGTGAATTACCTGTAGCATATCGCTTAGTTGCTGTTCGATATTACCCAGAACGTGGTCTGCATAATCGTCAGCACCATTTTGAATCTCGTCGCATTCAGCGATCGCCCTAGCCCTCATTTCCTCTAACTCCTGTTGGGCTTGATAGCGTATCTGTTCGATTTCGGTAATAGTGGCCTTTTGAATTGCCTCGCAATCTAGCTGGACTTGTTGGCGAAGCCGATCCGCCTCCATTTTTGCCTGCTGGACCAGGCCGATTTCGTTCAATATTTGACCGGATCTTTCTTCCGCTGCCTCAACAATTTCCTCGGCATAGAGTTCGGCTTCTTGGAGAATTTCGTCCTTATGGCGGACGATAATTTCTGCTTCCTGAAGAGCGATCGGCAAATTCAGACGGACTATATCAAGCTGCTCTAGCAATTGCTCTTCATCTACTAGGGTGCGTCCCGTCCAAATAATCTGGGGACTGTTGAGAATCATCTCCTCAAGTCGGTTGAGTTCTCCTTGAATATCTACCCCAGCCTCTCCTGAGACGGGTTCCGTTTCGCTGAGGTGTCCGTTTGGCTCTGGTTCGATACTGGCTTGTTTTTGTCGTAACATTTATAAATATCAATAGCAACGTGTTTGGGAACAAATCCATCGACTGGACCACCAAATTTAGCAATTTCTTTTACTAGGCTACTACTTAAAAAGCTGTATTCGTTAGAAGTGGCCAAAAAAATTGTTTCTATTTCTGGGGATAAAGTCTTATTAGTATGGGCCATCTGGAGTTCCATTTCAAAGTCTGAAAGGACGCGCAGGCCCCTAATCAAGACTCCAGCCCGACGCATTTTTGCATAGTTTACTGTTAAACCGTTGAAACTAGCTACTTCTATATTAGGCAAATCGCTGGTGGAATGGCGAATTTGCTCCAAACGTTTCTCGACGGTAAATAAAGGTGTTTTACTAGGATTTTGTAAAACGGCCACGATGACCTTTTCAAACATCCGACTGCCGCGCTGGATAATATCCAAGTGACCGAGGGTAATGGGATCGAAGCTACCGGGATAGATGGCGATCGCGCTCATAATATCAATTAACAATTAACAATTAACAATTAACAATTGAGTGGGACGTGTGGGATGGGTGGGTTAACCTTGTATTCCCCTTTGGCCGTTACCCATTTATTTTAAAAGCTTATTAAAAAAGCCTAAACCAGGGGTGGAAAAAATATGACTGTTAAGTACCAAAAGGCAAAAAAACTCAAACATCGCTTTAGTCGCTGGCTGGAAACTCGTTGGGTAGCGCCTGCTTATGCCGGTTGGCTGCTGATGGCTTTCTCGATCTTCTTCTTCGGTTCGGCCACCAATACCATGGCCGGATGGCTTTATCTGATTAGCGGCTTTAGTTTTGCCATCTTGGGAATGGCTGCGGTTTTGCCTTCGCGATCGCTGCGCCAGCTAAAGGTTTACCGCCATTCCATCCCTCCGGTAACTGTCGGGGACTCAATACCTGTAGTTATAGAGATAGAAAATCCTACTAAAACCGCCAATACTCTCTTGGAAGTCGTGGATGAGGTTCCCTTGGGTCTGGGGAAAACTCTTCGGGAGGCGATCGAGGTCATACCCCCATTCAAAACTCATAATTGGACTTACTATTTACCCGCAAAACGGCGGGGCATTTATTACTGGGAAACGGTTCGACTCAGAACAGCGGCCCCCCTGGGTTTGTTTTGGTGCAACCGCAGCCGGGATGCTAAAGCTACTGCGGTCGTCTATCCCACGGTTTTGCCCTTGGCTAGCTGTCCTTTGGTGGATCGAGTGGGGCAAGAATACAGCCCCCGCCTCTCGGAACGCAACTATTACCACGCCGCTACGGAAGGTTTGACTAAAACATTGCGGCCTTATCGCTTTGGAGACCCCAGCCGTTTCATCCACTGGCGCAGTAGCGCCCGTTATGGGGAGTTGCGAGTCCGAGAGTTGGAAGTTGCGACTGGAGGTCAGGAGATTATTATTGCCCTCGATAGCGCTGGGACTTGGGAGAGGGAAGATGATTTTGAAGCGGCGGTGACGGCGGCGGCCTCTCTTTATTTTTATGCAAATCGTTCTCAACTTAAGGTCCAGCTTTGGACTGCGGCTACGGGACTGGTTCGGGGTAATTGGGTCGTGTTGCGGGCTTTGGCCGCTGTTAATGCGGGGGAAGGGGTTGCGGAAAATCCTCTGCCGGAGTTGCCTTCTATTTGGTTGACTAATAACCGGCTTAGTCTTAATTCTCTTGCTGCTGGTAGTTGCTGGGTGTTGTGGCCGGAGGATTCTACTTCTGGGGGAAAAGAGGTTTTGGTGGATGCTAGTTCTCCGGGTATCGAGATAGAGGGCGATCGCCCCCTCCAACTTCAGCTTCAGTCTTTCCCAAAGGGTCGTTAATTGATACTCATAACAAGTAATATGGCAATTATTGAATTGGTGAGGTACACCCGGATCGATCCCCCTAAATCCCCCTTAAAAAGGGGGACTTTGAAAACAATCTGGCTCCCCCCTTATAAAGGGGGGCAGGGGGGGATCGAAAATGTACTTCACCGATTCGATAAATGCTATAATACTCTTTGACAAATTCTGCTAAATATGATACCAAAGCAATTTTTATCAAAATCCCTGGGATAATTTTTGGATTTTCAATTTTTAATCCCTAAGTCCGTTTGAGGGCATATTTTCTAGGGTAAAATACTAAAAAAACTTTAGACGGTAAAAACCTCATCAGATAAAAATGACAACAACTAACGATAAACTTTCCACCGAAAAATCTTTAGAGGCGATGAAACATTTCGCCGAAAAGTATGCTAAAAATACCGACACTTATTTTTGCGTAGATCCTTCGGTAACTGCAGTTGTAATCGAAGGACTAGCCAAACATAAAGACGAACTCGGAGCTCCTTTATGCCCTTGCCGTCACTACGAAGATAAAGAAGCTGAGGTAAAAGCTGCTTATTGGAATTGCCCTTGTATTCCGATGCGGGAACGGAAAGACTGCCATTGTATGCTGTTTTTAACTGAAGAAAATGATTTTTCTGGGGAAGAACAGGAAATTAAAATGGAAGAGTTGCAAACTGCAAGGGAAAATATGGCAAAATTTTAGGTTGATTTAGGGTTTGTTAATTGGATTAGGCAATTAGCTATTAACTATGGGAGCATCTCATCGAAGTGAAAATACTTTTTTGACAGCCAAACCTCTTTTCCCTGTTGCCTCTTGCCTGTTGCCTGTTGCCTAAAAGCGTCTTTATTCTTGGTTTTATTCAAGATTGAGATGCACCCATTAACTATTAACAATTCCCCATTTTTAATTGCCAATTTCCTAATAATTGTAGTGAGTAAAAACCGAGAACAAATCCCTGAAGAGTTCTGGCGGGGTATAGAAGAATTTAACCGAGAAGAATTCTACGCCTGCCACGATACTCTTGAGGCTATCTGGATGGAAGCGGGGGAACCTGAAAAAAGATTTTATCAGGGCATTCTCCAAATTTCTGTGGGGTTGTACCACATGAGCGATCGCAACTGGCGCGGTGCGGTAATTTTGTTGGGGGAAGGTATCGGCCGCTTGGCTTATTATCAGCCGGATTATTTAGAGATAAATGTTGAGAAATTGTTGCAGCAAACTTCTCATTTGTTGAAGGCTTTACAAGGGGCTGGACCGGAAAAGATAACGGATTTTCTGGATGCAAAGATCGAAAAACCTAAAATTGTTAGAATTTTAGACCGTTCGTAGTAATCGCTTTAGCGATTCATATTGATAAATCGCTAAAGCGATGACTACAAGCAAGCATTATGTTCGTAGTAATCGCTTTAGCGATTCTTAGACTGTTCGTAGTAATCGCTTT
>JAXHVR010000011.1:15795-51519 GCA_034189005.1 Cyanobacteriota bacterium
AGCGATTCATATTTAGAAATCGCTAAAGCGATGACTACAAGCAAGCATTATGTTCGTAGTAATCGCTTTAGCGATTCATATTTAGAAATCGCTAAAGCGATGACTACAAGCAAGCATTATGTTCGTAGTAATCGCTTTAGCGATTCATATTTAGAAATCGCTAAAGCGATGACTACAAGCAAGCATTATGCTTTTGAGATATTTGAAAAACCTAACTAAAAACCGGGTTTTTTGATAGCTAATTGTTAAAGCCAGATATTATTTAAGCAGCCTGCCTATCCTGCAAAGGGATAATATTATTGATGCCGATATTTTCTGGAATAACTTCGGTGCAATTATTAAAAAGAGATGCCCAGCGATCGGGGAAACCTTGACGCTGGAAAAAGACTCTTTTGGCTTCGTCGTAATGACGGTAGGCGATCGCTACATTTTCTAACCTTTCTCCGTGGAGGCGATCGCCATAAGCTAAGGCTAAATTATTATGAATAGTCGCCCATTCGTAGCGAGATTCCGAAGTTGCAAATACGGGTAAAACGGTTTCTGCTGTAGCGATCGCTATTTCCATATTCATCGTTTCATCGCCATCTTTATAGCCATAAATAAAGCCGCCCAACTCTACCAAAGTGCTGCCAATAATTGCAGCTTCCTGGGGAGGCACTACAGACAAAACTAAAGTGCCCCAACTCCGCAAAACTTCGACGAAGTGGAAGGTAACTTTCCCCGGATTTTCTGCCAGCAACCCCCAGACAAATTCCGGGTTGCCATTGCTTTTTAAAGTTGCTTGCAAAAGTTGCAATAATAATCCCAGAGTAGTGTCGGCCAGGGTCTCTGGGGAACCAGAAAATGTCTCCGACTTCAGAGAGGCCGCTAATAATTGTAGAGAACGGGCCGCCTCTTCGTGGCCTTTGTCTGCCATAGCTAAGGCTGCTTCTGGCACCAAGGGCAGGAGATTAGAGGGAATCAGGTTTTCGCCCTCTGGCAAAATGTCCGTTGCTGGTTGACTTTGATTTAAGGGTTGAACGTTTGATAGCTTCATGGTTGGTTCGTCGGGTCCATTTTAATTTTTTTGTTAATTAATCCGAGACTGGAGCGAGAAAAATATAAGTTTTTTTACTTATTCAGCCAGCCTTTTAATAAGTTATAAGCAAAAATTAGAGAACCGGTCTCTATCATAAGTAGGTTTTTTGGGACGACCACCGACAAAAATTTGGGTGCATCGGGGGAATGAAGAAACCCGATAATTTGACGCTTTTTGGTAATGGGTAATAGGTAATAGGTAATGGGTAATGGGGAAAACGGAATATTTTATTTTTGCAACTATGAGATGGTCCCAAAAATTTACCGAAAATGACGAATTCTAGGTCGGGCACCGCGAAGCTAAACCCGACCTACGGACTACAGACCCAGTAAATCAAACTTTTAACATCCGAGGGAGGAATGATGGTCGTACCTCTGGAACCGTTGATGGCGTGGCGATCGAGCAGAATCAAACATTAGGCTGATGACTAAGGCAACGACAAGGGCCATAAAAATAGTCGGCAATGGATTTGGCTTTGGCTTTGGCTTTGGCTCCGCCTTTGGTGGCTCTGCCTTTTTATCTTTCCCACATCTCAGGCAGATATAAAGATCTGGGTTTTGGGAAGTTGCCTTCCAAATGCAGTCTGGTCGGCTACATATATCTTCTTTTTTGTCAGAACTCATAAAAATACCTCCTCTCTTACATATTTCTTTAGGAAGAGTTGAAGTATTTATGCAAGGGGAGGAAAAAAAAGGAGGAAATTCCCCATGGACCATGGACCATGGGGAATTTCCAAATACTATTAAAGATGTTGGGCGATCTTAAATTAGAAAAATATGGCCAGAGACTTACGGGGATTCCTGAAAATTTTAGAAACAAGGGGACAATTGAAACGCATCGAGGCCCTAGTTGACCCCGATTTAGAAATTGCCGAAATTAGCAATCGAATGTTGGAAAAGGGCGGCCCCGGCCTTTTGTTTGAAAATGTCAAAGGTTGCGATTATCCAGTGGCGGTGAATTTACTCGGTACCGAAGAAAGGGTTTGTTGGGCGATGAACATGGAACGCCCCGAAGAGTTAGAAACCCTCGGTAAAAAACTCGGAATGCTGCAACAACCAAAACCGCCCAAAAAGATCTCCCAGGCGGTAGAATTCGGCAAAGTTTTGTTCGATGTCGTCAAAGCAAAACCGGGGCGCGACTTTTTCCCCCCCTGTCACCAAGTAGTAATAGAAGGCGACAACCTCGATTTAGAAAAAATCCCCATGATTCGCCCGTACCAGGGAGATGCGGGGAAAATTATTACCTTGGGTTTGGTGATTACGAAAGATTGCGAGACCGGCACCCCCAACGTCGGGGTTTACAGGTTGCAACTGCAATCTCGCAATACCATGACCGTCCATTGGTTGTCCGTTCGCGGTGGGGCGCGACACTTGCGCAAGGCAGCCGAAAACGGGAAAAAGTTAGAAATAGCGATCGCCCTCGGCGTCGATCCTCTCATCATCATGGCGGCGGCGACTCCCATACCAGTCGATCTCTCGGAATGGTTGTTTGCCGGACTCTATGGCGGCAGCGGCGTCAGCTTGGCTAAGTGCAAAACCGTAGATTTAGAAGTGCCGGCGGACTCCGAGTTCGTTCTCGAAGGCACTATAACTCCCGGGGAAGTCCTGCCCGACGGTCCTTTCGGCGACCACATGGGTTATTACGGCGGCGTGGAAGATTCCCCGCTGGTTCGGTTTCACTGTATGACTCATCGGAAAGACCCGATTTATTTAACAACCTTTAGCGGACGCCCGCCGAAGGAAGAGGCAATGATGGCGATCGCTTTAAACCGGGTTTATACCCCTATTTTGCGACAGCAAGTTTCAGAAATAGTTGACTTCTTCCTACCAATGGAAGCGCTGAGTTATAAAGCAGCAATTATTTCCATTAAAAAAGCCTATCCAGGACAAGCGAGACGCGCGGCTTTAGCATTTTGGAGTGCCCTGCCTCAGTTTACTTACACTAAATTTGTGGTAGTAGTTGACGAAAGTATTAATATTCGCGACCCCAGGCAAGTCGTCTGGGCAATTTCTTCCAAAGTTGACCCCTCCAGGGATGTTTTCATTCTGCCGAATACCCCCTTCGATACCTTAGATTTTGCCAGCGAAAAAATTGGTTTGGGAGGTCGCATGGGCATCGATGCGACCACGAAAATTCCCCCAGAAACAGATCATCCTTGGGGGGAAGTTTTAGAGTCCGATCCCGAAGTAGCGGCAATGGTCGATAGCCGTTGGGCGGAATATGGTTTAGCCGATTTAGATTTGGGAGAAGTTGACCCCAATTTGTTCGGTTACGATATGAAAAACCCGTAGAACAGGCGGGGAGCATCTCAAGAATGAAGAAAACCAAGAATTTAAGGCTTTTAGGCAACAGGCAACAGGCAATAGGCAACAGGGAAAAGAGGTTTGGCTGTAAAAAAAGTATTTTTGCTTTCTCTGAGATGCTCCCAACAGGCGTCTGGCCTGTTTCCCCCGTTTCCCCCGTAGAACAGGCGTCTCGCCTGTTTCCCCGTTTCCCCGTTTCCCCCGTAGAACAGGCGTCTCGCCTGTTTCCCCGTTTCCCCCGAACAACAGGCCAAGGCGCCTGTTCTACGCATCCAGCTTAAAATTGTGGGTAAAGCAAAAGTTCGTAGTAATCGCTGTCTTCGATTCATCCATATCAATCGCTAAAGCGATTACTACAAGCTAGCCTACGAAGTCTGCCCACACTTTTAGGCGAGACGCCTGTTCTACCCTTTAACGCAAAGAACTTGTTTCAAAGTAGCCACAACTTCAACCAAATCGTCTTGTTGGTTAATCACCTCATCAATAGATTTATAAGCCCCCGGAATCTCATCTAAAATTCCCTCATCCTTGCGGCATTCTACCCCTTCAGTTTGCTTCAACAGATCGTCGAGAGAGAAACTTTTTTTCGCCTTAGTTCGAGACATCAAACGTCCCGCCCCGTGACTGCAACTGCAATAACTAGCGTGGTTTCCTTTTCCCTTAACAATAAAAGATTTAGTCCCCATAGAACCCGGGATAATACCGTAGTCATCTTCCCCCGCTTTTACCGCACCTTTTCTAGTAACATAAACCTCCTCATCAAAATGCACTTCTTTCTCCGCATAATTATGATGGCAATTAACCTCTAAAAGCGGCTTAGTCGGCTTGCCTCCCGCTAAATGAGTCTCCACAATTCGCTTAAAACGAGCCATCATTACATCCCGATTAAAACGGGCGTAATCTTGAGCCCATTGTAAGTCGTGCCAATAAGCTTTAAATTCTTCCGTCCCAGAGACAAAGTAAGCTAAATCTTTATCTGGGAGTTTAGCTTCTGCCAGTTTTGCCAAATCTTTAGCAGTATTAATATGGCATTGTGCAAGTTTGTTGCCGATATGACGAGAACCAGAATGCAACATCAACCAAACGTTATTTTCCGTATCCAGACAGAGTTCGATAAAATGGTTGCCGCCTCCGAGAGAACCCATTTGTTTTAAGGCTTTACCTTCTAGTTTTTTAACTCCTGGATGGAGGTCTTTAAAATCCTGCCATTGTTGCCAATTGGTGACGGATTTTTCCACATCTTTATTCTGGTTAAAACCGACGGGAATTGCTGCTTCGATATCTTGGCGAATTTTCTTCAGTTTGCCTTCTAGTTGGTCGGCGACAAAAGGCATTTTCATCGCGCACATCCCGCAGTTATGAACGAATACTCCCGCAGTTAAAGCAAAGTTGTGGTATTCGGGAACTGTTAAACAGTAAACGTCTTGTTTTTCTGGTAGGGGAATTACCAGGGCGACTTTGTGATTGTTTAGAACTAAAGTTCTATTGTCTGTGGATTTTGGGATTTCATTTAAGCGATCGCCACCAGCAACAATTAACTCTGCCTTTTCATAGATACCAGAATAATTCTGCTGAATTAAGGTATAGCCGTCCTTGTCAGTTTTAGAATAAAAAGGCATTAAAGACGTACCATTTTTTAAGTCTTTTGCTTCTCGATAACTGCCATCGCGCAACATAAATTGATGGTCGGGAGTGCATTTAATTTCCTCGCCGTTGTCGAGAACCACTTTTACTAATGGGGCATTGCGACGAGTCAAGCGAGCGATCGCCTTAGCTGCTACAATTCTGCCCGTGTCGGTGCAGGAGTAAACCGCAAACTCCCGTCCCCGAGAGGCTAATTCTGCCAGGGAATAAGATTTGCCCTCTGCTAGAGGAACTAATGTATCCCCAGTAAAGCAACCAATATCCACTCCGACAGCAGCAGGAATAATTGCCTCTTTCGTAGCAATGACCGATCCTACTAATGCCCCTTTCCCCAAGTGGACGTCCGGCATCAAGGCAACGTGCTTGAACACGAAGGGCAACGAGGCCACGTTGCGGGCCATCTGTTGTTCTCTATGGTCTAAATCGTGGTTAGCCCAGGATAAAACGGGCTTTTCCTTCGACAATTCTAAATCTTGGTAGGGCATGGCCTATCTTGTTCCTTTGTTGTAATTAACTTGTATTACATCGTACCACAAAAAAAATGAGACGGACGATCTGCTGTTAGGGAGTAGCAAAAAAAATAAAGTATCGGTTCGGAGTAGGTAGCGCGCGAGTCAAACGCAACCCAACAGCCGGTATGTTATTAAATTGCTGGTTCCTTATATTTATAAAGTTGGTAGTAATCGCTTTAGCGATTGAAAATAAGACTATCTAAATCGCTAAAGCGATTACTACGAACTGACTATCTAAATCGCTAAAGCGATCGCTACGAACTGACTATCTAAATCGCTAAAGCGATCGCTACGAACTGACTATCTAAATCGCTAAAGCGATCGCTACGAACTGACTATCTAAATCGCTAAAGCGATCGCTACGAACAGCTTTCTTAATTATTTTAACGATTAACGAACCATAAACCGACTGGGAGAAAACTGCCCCAGTATCTCCTCATCTTCTCCTGCCAAATAATTAGCAAAGCGTTTAGCTAAAGGCGGCGCCAACACCAAAGCGCTGGTAAACCCAGAAAAAATCTGCACCCCTTCTATATTAGGAACAGCACCAATTAACGGCAAAGCATCGTTACTAAAAGCCACCAAACAACGGTGCCAAGTCGCCGGGAGATTTGCCAGTGGAGGTAAAATCTTCCCGATCGCCTCCCGCATCGCCCCCTCGCTTTCTTTGGCATCCACTTCGGCGCGAGGGTTAGTTAAAGTCCGCGAAATTTGACCGATCCTGATGCTTTTATCCTGAAACTGAATCGCCCCGGCATCCAAGACGGGCGGTGCTATAACCCGGTCCTCCTCGTCCCAGAGGCGATCGCGATCGCCTTGACTGGCCACTGTTTCAGTTTGGGCCCGTTGCTGTAGTGCCGACATTACTAAAGTTCTCAACTTCACCTCCACTGGCGGAGTTTCCAAAATTTCCGCATGGGTGAAATAGACCGGAACGGAAAGACCGACAGATTTCAGCAAGTCGCGGGAAAACCCCCCCGCACAAACGATCGTATTAGCGGCGGGATAAGTGGTGGTGTTATCGGAAACTCCGACTACGCGATCGCCCTCCCTGACTAACTCCGTAACTTTAACATATTCGATAGTGCCGCCGTGACGGACGAACGCTTCGCAATAACCCCGGACCGTAGCTTCTGGGGAAACGTGACCGTGACGAACGCTCAACGCACCGACGATCGCTTCTGTATTTAGCAGCGGTTCGAGTTCCTTTGCCGCTTGCTTGATTAAAAAAGTAGGAGGGATGCCAAAGAAAGAGCAACTGGCGGCAGCTTCATCTGGGTCGTCACCTTCGGCGATGGGTAGAAGCAAATCTATTTCCCGAAACTGAGTATTTGTGTCTAACTCCGAAGATAGATTCCGGTGGCGCTCGACTCCTTCTTGGAACAGTTGATGGGTTAAAGCTGTCGTCCCGCTCCAGAAGGAGAAAGACACACCGCCGTAACTAAAGCGGGTAGCATTTTGCTTTTTTGGGTCTTGCTCCAATAGAAGTACGCTAAAACCTTTTAGTGCCAATTCGTAACTGAGGGCAGCCCCAGTAATGCCCGCACCGACTATTATCCAATCGTAAATTTTCATTAGGGATTTTTGCTAAACTTCCAGTATAATAAGATATTTGACGACAAAAAGTAAATTGTTTTATTTGTCAAACGTAGGATCGTTAATTTATGATAATGCTAAAAGAAAAGAGACTAATTAAAAGAGCGATCGCCTTATGCGCTCCCATCTGGTTGGGAGTAGCGATCGCTTATCTCTTGCCCGGCGCGGCCCAGTTGCCCCGTTTTGAAGAACCGCGATCGCCAGCCCCCAAACCGACCCCCCAACCGACACCCCGACCGGCCCCCCGACCCCCCGCACAGCAGAGACCGCCGGAACCAAAGCCCTCACCCCAACCAGTCTCGCCGCCGCCGGATGCCGTCCCCATAGAAGTGCCCTCACCCCAACCGGTCTCGCCGCCGCCGGATGTCGTTCCCATAGAAGTGCCCTCACCCCAACCGGTCTCGCCGCCGCCGGACGCCGTTCCCGTAGAAGTGCCCTCACCCCAACCGGTCTCGCCGCCGCCGACAACAAAACCACCCACACCGATGCCACCAGCACCGCCGCCGCCCCTAGTGACAGACACAAACTCCCCCTTACCGGAGCAGCGACAACAGGCAGTAGCGACCCTCGCTCCCGTCAATGGTACGGTTAGCGTCAAATTAATCAACAGAACTTTAGCAACTATAAGTTATGAAATAATAGGCGATACCACCCTAAGAACTCTGCCGGGTAAATCGGAAGTAACTTTACGGGGATTAATAACACCGGCAAACGTTTCTTTTCGCCGCAACGATAACGGCTTTTTGTTAGTAAGGCCAACGGTTAATGAAGAAGGAATTTTAGAGTTAAACATGACAGAAACTAACGTTTTCGATTTAGATAGAACCACCTTATCAATTGAAAGAAATGGTAGCGCGTTTTTGAATTAGTAGCAGCGTTCGTATAGCAATCCGTGCAGGGATTATGAAAAATTTGGGGGCCAGAAACCCGGTTTCTTCAAGAAACCGGGTTTCTAAAATATCACGAACGATCTACGGCTTGCTATAGCAATCGCACTTTGCGATTATTATCTTTTCAATCGCTACGGGAAAAAATTCCGCTTTTGTAAAAAACTGTGGAAAATAAACCAGTGCGTCCTTAGAAGAGGCTGCGTTTACTTTGCAACGATAGCGATCGCGTCTGGAGCCTACCGTCGCGAACGCGCCCTACGATCCGCAGGGCGCGTTCGCACTCTTAGCAATGTACCCGTTCAAAAAAACAACGTAGCGATCGCGACGGTAGGGAGCGTTCGAGCGTAATCCCTCGAACGATTCATATTTATAAATCGCGCTTTGCGATTACTACCATCGCTACGCTTTATGGGATCGAACACTACTTCTGACCCACTAGCAAAAAGAAATTGAGGCAAGGGAAATACCCCGCCTCAACTGTTTTTCTTGTCAAAAAATGGCACTGCCTACCCGCCGAACCTTTCTAAAAGTTGTTCCCGAGAAGCGCTCAACAACAAGCGAGTCAATTCAGGACGTGACA
Organism: Cyanobacteriota bacterium; assembly: GCA_034189005.1. Classification (GTDB taxonomy): domain Bacteria; phylum Cyanobacteriota; class Cyanobacteriia; order Cyanobacteriales; family Microcoleaceae; genus CALKCV01. The sequence goes on from JAXHVR010000011.1 coordinate 24,399, forward strand.
ACTGCAACATCGGCTCGATTATTGCCGATAGTTCCTCGTCCGCAGAACCAAATCGCACGTTGAAAAAGTTTTCAATCATTTCTCGTCGTTCTTCGCGCTGGCCTTGTTGATGGCCTTGCTCCAAGGTATCCTCGCGCCAACGTAAATAAACTGGTGATAGTTTCATAAGTAACTCTCGATCGTCTTCTGTTACATTTTCGCTCATTTCTATGGTGACGTGCCAGCTTGCCAAAAGCTCGCCTAAATTTTGCCGCAAGGGATTGCCCTTTGGTAGGGCCTCCAATTCGGCGATGGCCTGCTGTAGAACAGGCATCTTGCCTGTTACCCGCTTTCCCTAAAACCCTCAACCAGAGCGTGTCTGGGTTTACTGGCACCTGGTTAATCGCAACTAAGGCGCAATGTTGGCCCTCGGGTAAAAAATAAACTCCGGTAGGCCATTGACCCCTTGGATCTTGTTTTGCCTCAAAACCCTTAATTAGCCTGGGCGAACAGGAAGGACTAAGAATCCATAAAAACGGCCACTCGGCTTCTGTATAGGAAGTCCCCTCGCGCCGGGCTCGACGTCGCTGTTCGTTAATTACAAAGTTTAACTTGCTCTGAGAGTTTAAGACTTCTAGCCAACTGGGTTGGTTGCGAAATGGTTCGTATAGTCCGGCAGTTGCAGCCATTTGTCCTAATAATCCTAATATTTTGGGGTTCGTCGGCGGTGGCAAGGTGGGTACAAAGTAAACGTCTATCTCCCGAACTTCGCTGGCCACTTCCCTGCCTATTTCTACTTGCCCCAATAAGCTTAATAGTTCCTCCAAATATTGCTTGGCAAATTGGTCGTGGGGGGTTCTGGTCATGGTTATTTTTCTCGATCGCTACCCTTACGATATCATAAATGCGATCGATCTTTCTCTCTGGTTTAATCCGATCTTTGGCGATCGCTTATGCTAAACTACAAACTTAACCAAAGCAAATCCACTAAATCCGTCCATGCCGAATCATTCCTACAGCCCTCCTGCCTTCCTCAAAAACGGTACCGCCATGACCGTCTATGCTGCCCTTCGGATGCCAAAATATTGGGAGAAAACCATCGATCTCCCAGAACCTTCTTACCAAGAAACAACATTTACCGGCATAAACGACGTGCCCATATTTGGGTTAGTTGCCATCCCAGAAAAGCCTCGCGGTACAATTGTCGCGACCTACGGCATTACCGGCACTTTAGAAAATCAATTCTACTTGAAACTCCTGGGGCGCAAAGCATATTCCCTGGGTTATGCAGTAGTCTTCTTTGACTGGCGGGCTCACGGGAAAACTGCCTTATTATCTCCTACTTTAACCTCCGACGGTATATACGAAGGCGACGATTTTCTTTGCATCGCAGCCAAGGCAAAGACCATGGGTTGCCCCCCTAAATTCTGGTTTGCGGCATTTTCCCTCGGCGGCCAACTCGCACTTTGGGCGGGAAAATCGGCCCTATCTCTTCCCCAACCAGCTTCTTTGATGGGTTTGGAAGAAAAGGATATTGGTGGAGTAGCGGTAATTTGCCCCAGTTTGGAATCTAACAGGTCTCTTAATTATTTGGAACGTCACCCTATCGGTCGGCATTTGGAAAGGGGGATCGCCAAAAATTTGAAAACCTTAGCTTACGAACTCTATAACGCTCATCCAGGAGAATTCGATAAAGAAGCGATCGACCGCGCCAACAGCATCCGAGGTTTCGATCGCGAACTTGTTATCCCTCGTTTGGGTTTCCCCTCGGTGGAAGCGTATTACGAAGCAACCAGTCCGCTCTATTTTTTACCCAATCTCCAAAAGCCAACTTTGATTATTTATGCCGAAGACGATCCCCTCTTCGACCCGACTATAGTACCCGAGTTAAAAGCTATTTGTCTTGAAAATGAGGCGATCGATTTGCTCTCGACTCGTTACGGCGGCCACGTCGGTCATATTAGTAGCAAACGATGCCAGCGAGAGGCAAAAGACCCAGATATTTGGTGGGCTTTGAATCGGATATTAGATTGGATAGAGCGCCAGTAAGTAATTAATAATTAATAATTAATAATTAATAATTGTGCCGTCCGCTAAAAAATTTTTGTTTGAATTATTTTGCACTCTCCAGTTAGTTTTCAACAATCGACAATTTATGGTAGTGGTAAAGATGTAGTGACGGTTCGTAGTAATCGCTTTAGCGATTTATCGATATGAATCGCTAAAGCGATTACTACAAAGCAAGATCGTAACCTTAAAACACTACTTGCGATCCACTACCCAACTTCCTAATCCGAAAGTCTTTCCCATTACCAAAAAGCAGTGGTGTTGTTGGCACGACTCTAATAGGATTGCTATACTGTTTGCTTCCCACTGTCAAAGTGTTAAATTTTGTAACGTCACGCCAAAAAGTCAGAACATCCAGTAAACTAATTAGCAAAGGCTAGATTCTGCCTGCAAACTGTTTTAACCCCAAACACCGGATTTTGGAAAAAACAACCTCCAAGACCCGCTCTAGGGAAAACTAAAACTAATGTATAGGAGGCTACATAGTTATGAAACAGGAAAAATTTGACTCATTAGTTAAAAAGCTAGAAACCTACGCTCGGAAAAATCCCAAAACATATCAAATGCGGGTAGGAATGCTAGCATTTTTAGGTTATTGCTATATATTTTTAGTAGTAGCTTTGATTATCGCCTTGGTAGGATTCTTAATTTTCATAACCTTTGAAACTGGTAGAATTAACGGTAGGATGATTCAACTCATCATATTTCTGATAATACCAATAGCTGTAATTCTGCGTTCTCTGTGGGTAAGTTTGCCGCCACCGACCGGCTTGCAACTAGAGCGCAAACAAGTACCCCAACTATTTGCATTGCTAGAGGAACTAAGCAAAGCCTTGCAAGTCCCTCGCTTTCATCGGGTTTTGTTAACCGCCGAATTCAACGCAGGCGTAGTCCAGATTCCGCGCTGGGGGCTTTTCGGCGGGCAGCAAAACTACCTGCTATTAGGATTGCCCCTAATGCAAGCACTTTCTCCCCAAGAGTTTCGGGCTGTTATCGCTCACGAACTGGGGCATATTTCGGGAAACCACAGTCGCTTTGCCGCTTGGATTTATCGGCAACGCGAAACTTGGATGCGGATACTGTATCAATTCCAACAAAGCCAACATGAATTTGGAACTTTTATCTTTGAAACATTTTTGAACTGGTACGCACCCTTTTTTCAAGCCTACTCCTTTGTGTTAGCGCGAGCCAACGAATACGAAGCAGATCGCTGTGCCAAGGAGTTAGCAGGGAAAGAAGATACCGCCAGGGCATTGATGGCCATTGCACTCAAAAGTCAACGAGTATCGCAATACTGGTCCGATGTGAACCTCCTAGCTAACAGCCAACCAGAACCGCCAAAAAGCCCGTTTCAAGGGATGGCAAAGGCGCTGACTGCTACTGTAGAACGGGAAAAGGAAAAAAAATGGTTAAAGCTAGCATTAGCGGAAAAAACCAACAATCAAGACACCCATCCGTGTTTGAGCGATCGCCTCAAGGCCTTAAAGTATTCTGTCAAAAAACTCCCCCCAGCAGCAGTGCGACCGCGAACGGCAGCAGAAGAATTTTTAGGTAAAGCTTTAGGGGAATTAACAAAAACTCTCGATGGAGAATGGCGAACAGGGATTAATTTTAAGTGGCGCGAGCGTTATACTTACGTCAAACAAGCCCGGGAGTCTCTCGAAGAGCTAGAGCAAAAAGCAACTTCTGAAACTTTGAGCGTAGAAGAAGCTTGGGAAAGGGCCCGATGTACCCTGGAATTAAAAGGCGATCGCGAAGCGGAACCTTTGTTAGAAGCCGTTGTCGAAAAAGACCCCGATTTCGTCAATGCTAATTTTGAATTCGGGAGAATTCTGATAGAAAAAGAAGACGAACGGGGTATCGAATATCTCGAAAAGGCAATGGCAAAGGAAGCAAATATATTTTTGCCTGGATGTCAATTGATTTATAATTTCTTAAAGCAACAAGAACGGCACCAGGAAGCAGAAGCATATCGTCAGCGAGCCGGAAAGCACCAGGAGTTATTGTTGCTGGCCCGTCAAGAGCGAGCTTCTTTTGGTAAAGAAGACCAATTTCAACCCCACCAACTGCCAATAGAAGCAGAGGTGGAACTTAAAGAACAATTCGCTAAATATTCTGAAGTTGAAGAAGTTTATCTGGTACAAAAAGTCGTGCGATATTTACCAGAAAAACCTTTTTATATTCTCGGAGTAAAGCGACGTCAATTTCTTTCTATCTCTAGCGAAGAAGATTTAGACAAGAAACTGGCAGACCGACTCCAGAACGAAATTAAGTTTCCAGTCAGCGTTTGCTTGTTAATGTTTAACAGTACGCCAGTTCCCAATTTACAGAAGCGCATGAAAAAAGCGGCCGTTGAGCCATTGTATAAATCTTCTTCAAAACGCTAATATCAATTAATAATTAATAATTAATAATTAATAATTTGGTTGTTAGCGTAGAGCGCGCGGGTCCCATCGGCATTGCCACCCTACCCCTCTTTCTAAGCAGGAATAGTGCTTAAAAGTTTAGCGATTTAAGCACTATTCCTGCTTAGTATTAACCTCAATATCTATTCTGTTTCTAAATACTTAGCCTCAATTTCAGCAATAATACCTCGTTCCTCAAGTTGCACTAGAGCCACGTTCAATTTTTCTAGTAACGGACTGTTATTAGGGAAAGCAAAACCGTATTTTTCTTTAGTAAAAGAAAACTCAGCCAACCTCAAAGGCGCTTGGGGATTTTCGCTCAAATAATATTTAATAGCGGGAGTATCGAAAACTACCCCATCCACTCGACTTGCTTTTAAAAGAGCGATCGCTTCTTCTAAAGCATTAGTTTGCTTTAACTTAGCTCCATATTCTCGGGCCCATCTTTCTCCAGTGGTATTGGAAACCACCGCTACAGATGCCCCGTTAATATCTTCCGGTCGCACGAATCTTTCAAAACTTTCGTCGGACAAAGAAAGAGTCAAAGTAGTAGCAATGCCAGCAGTGAGGGAAGAAACCGTAACCATAGTAATTATCATCCAAACGCTAGCGATCGCCCGTCCGCTTTTCGTGATAGGGGCGCGATCGCCATAACCCACAGTAGTCAAAGTAACTATTGCAAACCACATTCCATTACCAAGCCCCCGCCAGTAGTTAGCAGGAAACTGCTCCCTATTGCGGCGCCTTTCTGCCAACCACAACAAATTGCCCACCACAAATAGACCAGCCAGCAGTAAGGCCACTGAAGAAAGAAAAGCCACCCCAAAGAAAGGTTTAATGCGGTCCCACAAAGTCGGACGCTTGCTCGGAAGTAACAGGCCAATTTCTGCCTGGAAAAAAGGTTGAGTGAACTCCACTTCTTGGAGGCGATCGGAAGTAATGCTAATAGGCCCAATACCAACATTTAGTTCTCCTGCCTTAACAGCCTCGATGGTAGCGGCCACGCTATCCTGGGGAATTAGTTCGTATTCCAAATTTTCCTCAGCAGCAATTTCTTGCCAAATTTCCACGCTTACGCCTTTAGTGGTACTTCCCTCTTTGATGGCAAAGGGTGGCGAACCTGCCACCCCTACCTTTACCTTCGCGCTTTGGGCCAAAGCAGGCGTGGGAGAAAAACCCAAAAACCCTACAAACCCTACCAGTAGAAAAAAGCACCTTTTTTTGTTTAACTTTGCCATGAGTTCTAGTTGTCCAGTAATTTCGGCCTCCGATCGTTTTTGTTTCGGAACGCTCTAGGAAAATGATAAAGTGAAACCCGAGAACATAGCTTAATTTGGGACAAATAGATTAGATGGGCGCGCTAGACGACAAAACCATTGTTACGCAGTATTTTAATTCCACAGGCTTCGATCGCTGGCGGCGAATCTATGGCGACGGCCAAGTTAATAAAGTCCAACTGGATATCCGCAAGGGACACCAGCAAACCGTAGATACGGTGTTAAATTGGTTGCAAGCCGATGGCAATTTATCGGGCTTATCCGTTTGCGATGCCGGTTGCGGCGTCGGCAGTCTCAGCATTCCATTGGCCCAAGCAGGGGCCAGAGTTTTGGGCACCGATATCTCGGAAAAAATGGTGAGCGAAGCCTACGAACGAGCTAAAAGCACTTTGGTTAATACCGATAATGTTAGCTTCGCGGCCCAGGATTTAGAAGTTTTGAGCGGCCGTTTTCACACGGTTATTTGTTTGGATGTTTTGATTCATTATCCCCAGGAAAAAGCTGAGGAAATGATCTCTAGTTTGTGTTCTTTGGCAGAGTCGAGGGTTATTGTCAGTTTTGCCCCAAAAACTTTCTATTTAACTATATTAAAGAAAATTGGAGAGTTGTTTCCCGGACCTAGCAAAACTACTCGCGCTTACCAGCATCGCGAGGCCGATATTGTCAAGATTCTAGAAAGTCAGGGTTTTTCTATTAATCGTCAAGCTCGCATCAGCACCAGCTTCTATTTTTGTCGCGTGTTAGAAGCCGTTCGCTAGTGGAGCGAGCTAAAATAAATTAAGATTTTCTTTCCCCATGGGAAGATCGGGGTAATTCCCAATTCCCAATTCCTAATTCCGCAAAATTATGACTCAATTTTTTTTAGCGATCGCCTCTATATTAGCCGGTTTAGCTGTAGCCGCAGGAGCCTTTGCCAGCCATGGTTTGAAAGGTAGTTTGAGCGATGTTGCATCCGCAACGCGGGGCGCGAACGCTCCCTGGAAATTTTTGAGACCGGTACCCGCTATCAAATGTACCACGCCCTAGCTTTATTGCTAGTAGCTTTATTATTGTCTCAAGAAAAAATTTCACCAAAGTTTTTAGCTGAACCGTCGAGAAGCCCCACGGCATAATTTTAATTTGGCGTGGGATGAATCGACGGTAAATTAATCGGACTCGATGTCCAATTAATTTACAAATATTGCTTTTTGCCTCGATACTCGAACATTCATGTTATCATAACAACGATCGAACTAAGATTTATAGTAATGCGGACCGCTTATCAGTACAAGTTAAAGCCTAATAAAAAACAAGTGGCAACCGTAGAATTATGGTTGGATTTGTTACGTCGGCAGTACAACTATAGATTATATGAACGGTTTTCCTGGTGGGAAGAAAACCGCTGTCCGGTTAATGCCTGTCCGTTAATAACGTCAATTCCTCAACTAAGAAATAACCCAGATTATTACTCTCAAAAAAAAGATTTAGTCAATACCAAAGACAAATTTCCTGAATATAAGTTAATTTATTCTCAGGTACTGCAAGATTGTACTAAGCGGGTAAAACTAGCCTTCGATAGATGGTTTAAAACAGATAAAAACGGACAAAAATTAGGTAAGCCAAGATTTAAAAATAACAGTCGTTATCGTAGTTTCACTTATCCTCAAATCAAGCAAGATTGCATAGTAGATAAAAAAATTAATCTTCCTAAAATTGGTAAGGTAAAGTTGATTCAACATCGACCGTTGCCAGATGGTTTTCAAATAAAAACCGTTACTATTAGCCGTAAAGCTGATGGTTATTATGTAACGTTATCCTTAGAAGATAAATCAGTTCCAGCTTTAAGTTATGATGTGGAACCAACATCAGAAAATACTTTGGGAATCGATATGGGACTGAAAGATTTCTTGGTGACAAGTGAAGGAGAATCGGTTCCAATTCCTCAATATTATCGAAAGTCTCAGAAGCGATTAAAAACTTTACAAAAACGTTTTTCTCGAAAGAAAAAAGGCAGCAAAAGATGGTTAAAAGCTGTGAAAGCTGTAGCCAAACAACACAAAAAAGTGGCAGATAAGCGTAAGGATTTTCATTTTAAAACAGCCAATGAATTATTGTCAAAAGCTGAAGTTATCGCCCACGAAAACTTAAATATTAAAGGACTGGCAAAAACTCGATTGAGCAAGTCGATTAATGATGCTGGATGGGGACAATTCCTGACTATTTTAACTTTCAAAGCCGAGAATGCTGGACAGAAAACAATAGCTGTGAACCCCAAAAATACCAGTCAAGATTGCTCAAATTGTGGTGAAAAAGTCAAGAAAGAATTATCAATAAGAATTCATTCTTGCCCACATTGCGGCATTGTAATAGACCGCGACTTGAACGCGGCGATAAATATAAAAAAAAGGGCGGCGGGGCATCCCGTCTTTAAAGCTCGTGGAGTCCCATGCAATGGCAGGACTGCGAAACGAGAAGCCCACACTATACCGCAAGGTTAGTGTGGGAGTATGTCACGAGCTTCTGGTTATGCTTTTATCATTGGCATCGCTATTTTTTCCGGCAGTTTATATGCCTTGAGTTTTACAGGCATTAAATGGTTGGGAGCCATTACACCCATCGGCGGCGCTGCTTTTTTAGTAGGTTGGGGTTGTCTGGCTATCTCTGCCTTCAATTTCCAATAACTGCCTGGATCTATTAACTTCCAACGTCCCCTATTACTAATTACCCATTAGCCATGAAATATATACCCCCAATTCTAACCTGTTTAATAGTAGGTCTTTTAGCAGGGGCGATCGCGATCGTTTCCCTACAAAATTCTACTTTAGTTTCTTTAAAATTTTTCGGTTCTTCATCAATTCCACTCTCAGTAGGAATAATATTAGCATTTAGTTTTTCCATAGGAATCATCATCGCGGCTATTCTCCTACCTCTTTCTAATTCTATGTATTCCAACCAGCAAAACAAAAATCATAAACATTCCTAAAAAGGAACCTTTGCAAGCAGCCATAAAAATAGCGAGCAATATGCTCGCATTTTTATTTCTATCCAAACTAAAGAATGCTATTTTTTCCAGCTAAAATCGATAAACTTGTCCGTCAATTAGCAACCGACTAATCCCCTTAGCTTGTAAATAAGAAGAAGTTTGTTTTAACATTCTGCCATCAGGCACTTTTAAAACTCGTTGGTTGCGAGCAGAAAAGCGTTTTGCCACCCGATGATTGTCAAAAACAGGCAAAGTTTTTTCCAGAGATTCTTCAGCCGGAATTTGTCCTAGTTCGCCAAAATCCATCAGTGGAGGAGTCACCAACTCCGTAGAGCGATCTACCACCAAATAACATATCTTAGGAATCACCGCTTCAGACAGAGGTAAAACTTGGACTTGAGTTTGACTGTAAGGTTGGACGCCTAGAGTATAGTCAGTTTCTAATTCCTCATCTTCCTCCAATTCATCCTCAGCAAAATCTTCCTCATCTTCCGCATCCTCCTCATCCTCCTCATCTTCCTCATCAAACTCGTCCAAATCGGACGGGCCATCGAGCAGTTCTTCCCCCAGTATTTTTTCAAAATTCCTTTTTGGCAGAGCGTAATTTTCCTCGGCCACCGCCTCGTTCTCTTCATCAGTAGAAGTCGGATCGGTTTCTGACTCAAAAACCGATGAAGAGAGCTTGCGCGTTTTTTTAGTTGGACTGGTAGAAGTTGGAACATCCTTCTTATCGAAGTCTCCATCTACTTCTATATTCCTATCCTCCCTGGAGGCAGAATGACTTTTGTGCTGCTGACTGTGCGATCGCTTTTGCTTTTGCTGGACCAAGGCCTTATATTCGTCCACTGGCACTGCCCCTTGCAGGATGCGTCTAACAGTAGAACTACTCACCCCATAGCGTTCTGCCAGAGTTACAGTATTTTCCTCAGTTTCTCGATAGAGCTCGATAATTTCCTGTTTCTGAGAATCTGAAAGTTTTGTAGCCGTCATCCTTTCGGTGGTTGTAAAAATATTTATTTCAAGTATTACCCGGGGAAGAGCCAGCGATCCAACATCCGACCGATTTTCCCTTCCCCTGGCTAATGAAGATTTTAGCTTGCTGCAAGCCTAGTTGTTTGTTTGTTTGTCGTTTGTTGTTTTTAAAAAGCCCTAAGAACTACTGCGCCTCCGTCTGCTTTGACGAGAACGGGTTGAGATGTCATGTTCTAGGACAGCACCAATACCAAACAAAATGGCCGTAAACACAAAAAACACTTCCAGTAGAGCGCCACTTTCATAAGCACCCTCAGCCTGAGCGTCGGCCCACTTAAAATACATATCCGCGATGTAAAGCGAAAATGTAGCAGCAGCTATCATCCGCCAAGACTGAGAAAAACGTCCGCCCCAGAAAGCCAGCAGCAATGCTGTAGCAACGATCAACAAGAAAACATCAGCAACAATGTAAAACAGATTCACGCTATAAGCAAAGGGCTCTAAGATTTCATCGATTTTTTCGATGACAGGAGGGGCCAAAGATTCTTCTTCCTCTTCCTCTTCGCTGGCATCCAACACAACTGGTGCTGTTTGAGAATCTGAGTTTTCTAGCGTGGGAGCATCGGCCGTCGCCGCCTCGGGAGATACGGCCTCTATTGGTGCGGGTTCGTCTCCAGGAAGCAGTCCAAACAACGTCGGAGAAGCTATCCAGATACCAAATGCAATCCCTCCCACGGCAACTCCGCTCAAAACTCCCCACTGCCAAACTTCCAAATTTAATCGTTTGGAAGTAACAGCTAAAGTCATGCCCCATCCCAGACAGACGTATGAGAGGATATAAAATAAATCTGCCAGGGAGACATCAGGGTCTAACTCCCACAACAATTCCCAAAAACCAAATACCACCCCTGCGAGGAAATAAAACAGCATTCCCAAACCAATCAACAGCCAGACATTACGTCCGCTGACCATTTGGGGGCTTCGCCAATTCCTAAAACAGACGATGGAGGCTATCAGGAATGCTCCTAGCTCAAAAACATAAGTGCCGATGGAGTACCACAAAGGTAACTCTTCCCCCGGCAAAGGGACGCTAAATAGCAGAAAAAACAGTAATGCTACTACACCCCAGACAATGCCAGAAATGACAACAGTCTGAGCGGATAGCAAAGATTTAGAAGTAGACGACTTTTCTGAAGGGCTGCTCATAGGCTTGTTCCAAAATGCATAACTAGCTTTTAAGTATAGATAATATCAATTGCACGCCGATCGCGAGCGACACTCAACCTATTTGCTGCAACTTTTTTGCCAACAAAAATAGCTTAACTCGATTGAGCTTTGATTTGGGAACTCATTTTATTTAACCGTTAAAATCCCAGACCAAGTTTACACTAACTTTTTACTTTTTTTGACTTTTATAGAGGAGCATTTCTAGGTGCTTCTCTTTGTGCCGCGTCGTTTTTACCCCGGGTAAGCGTGCAATTGCACTCAATTCTTTTCTTTTTTTAGGCATTGGCCCACTCTTTACCTTTAGGAGATTGATTCAACCAACCTAAAAACTGACTGCGATCGCTTGAGGGCATATCTTGGAGGATTTCATTAATGCCCTCCGCAAAGCTGGTGTTACCAAAATAGTCTTTACCCAGGCGATACAGTTCTTCCAAGAGCATATTTAGATGATTTTCCTGCCAAGGTGGTACTTGGAGGCTGGTTAACGGATCCACCGTTAGCAAGGTTTTAACTGCATCAGGGGAGTCGGCTTGTGGGAATTGGCCCTGCTTGAAGACTTTACCTATATCTTTCTGAAAGGACTTAGCCTGTCTATTTCCCAATAAGTCCTCAACGTCGAAGTAAACTGCTTGCAAAAGTAACAGACAACCTTGAGTAAAAATAGGAGACAGGGCATCAGAGCCACCTTCTTCGCTAGCAAGCTGTTCTAAGCGGACTTTCCCCCAAACGCTATAGCGCTCTGTCTCTTCTAGCAAAACACAGGCTTTGCCACGGTTATCGGTTAAATCCCGCCAAAATGCTCTCGCCTCTTCTGCTTGCTGGGCATTAAACACGTTTATTAGGCGAAATGTCTGCCCCTGATAATTTAGTATGGGGATTTGTTGATCCCGCTTGGGGTGCTGAATGCTTGTTATTTCAACATCCTGCCTTTTGAGAATAAACATGACAGTATCCTGATAGGCTGTGACTTCGTGGAAAAATTAATCTATTAATCCCCCTGCTTTGTAAGGATTAATCCTTACTTACAAACTACAGCAAAAGGTGTTTCTCATATTTGGGCGCATCTGATATTTGGGTGCATTTCATATTTGCTTTCTTTAAGGAGTACTCATACTCGTGACGAATATTCAATAAAGATCGAGAACAGGGGATAAAGATGAAAGCTTGCTATAAATTCGTATTGTTACATTCCCCCGATGCACCCCCTTGTTTTTCGCCCGTCGCAAAGAGCGCTCCTACCAACTGACTTTTTTTTATGTGCGCTAAAGCGCTACATTTATTTAACAACAAAGTCGCAGTAAAAGGGCAAGGCTAACAACCCAATTTTCTTGGGTTTAAATCGCCAAACATCAACGCACCACAGCCTCTATAACCCTTTAATGGCCATATTCCTTGTGGCTCTCATTAGACTTCGCCACAGTTGTCACCGAACGCTTAACCCTTAACCCTTAAACTGGGAAAATATTTTCAAGACAAATGGACCAAAAAAGATTTAATGAATGAAAAATGCGGCCTGGTCTATTGTAGTACGAACGGCTCGCGCTAACCCACTCTAATTGGTCCGTTAAATCTCTACTAAGGGCATTTTTAGATTTTGTATTTGCCCCTTAGCATTCCAGCCTAACATCAATCTTTTTTCTCAAGGATTGTTGGCGATCGAAACAACTCCCAGTCCTTTTTTTAGCCCGGCTTGCTCGATCTCTAGAACTTTAGGGTACAATACTAAGAAATATTGGCATTTTACCAACTTGTCTTTTGGGTGCGTAACTCAGCTGGATAGAGTAGTGACCTTCTAAGTCACCTGTCGCAGGTTCGAGTCCTGCCGCACCCGTATTAATCCATCCTACTAAAGTCAGCCCATCTTTAAGGACAGCCTAAACTGTCCCGGGTTGAGACTCCGGTAACAGAATTAACACCATTGGCCACCTCGCACATTAACTTTACCTGATAGCGATCGACCAGTGCATAAGAAAAATCAGCCCCCGCAACTTCGGCCTCGAAGAAACTGCTGCCGCTTAAAATCGCATCGGTGAAAATGGCATCAGTTAAATCCGCCCTATCGAAAGTAACGCGATCGGCTAAAGTATCAGTCAAATCGGCCCCAGATAAATCTGCTTTAAAAAAAGAACCCTTGGTTATGATGGTTCCTTTAAGATTTGCCCCGTGGAAGTTGGCCCCGCGCATTTCGGCCCCCGCGAAAGACGTACCTTCTAAATCCGCCTCAGCAAAATCGCGATATTCTAAATTGGTGAGGGTGTAGTTAACTGTTCTCTCCTGTGCAGCAGCAGGGTTAATCCCTAGCATCAGCCCAAAACCAACAACCATTATCGCCGCCAGCATTATCCCAACATACCCTGGCCTAGTTTTTTTACTAACTTCCATAATTACCTTAAACTTCAATAATTGATTATTTTAAAGGCCTTTATAATAACAGCCCCAGCCCCTATATAAAATCTTTAGATTGCAGCCGGGATATCGTCGTCGTCGGGTGCATCTCAATTGGGAATGAAAAAACCTGGTTTCTGGTAGGGCGATCGCTTCGCCATGCCGCAAAGATTAGATGCACCCCAGGAATCTCTATAAAAATCCCACCAGTGCTAGTAGGAATATATCCAGTTAGGGAGTAGCAAAAAAATAAAGTACCAGTCCCTTGTAGGTTGGGTGGAGTGAAACGCAACCCAACAGGTATGTTATTAAATTGCTAGTCCCTTACATCTCTCACCTAAGTAACACTCCGAGGCTGAAGAAGAGGGTCGGGCCATCGAAAGATTGTTGCCTTCTCTGCGTATGGGCAGGATTTCAAGAGTTGATGAGTTGGGAGCATCTCCTAATTGAAAAAAACCCAAAAAATAAATTATTTTTGTCAGTTGTTAGTGGGAACGTTGTTAATTTTGCGACTAACCACTGACCGCTAACAACTGACAATTAGCGTCTAATTCGCGGGCTTTCTTCATTGCCCCAATGCGATCGCTATAACTCCTCGGCAACCTCCAACAAAGTTTCTACCCTGGCATTAGGGTCTAGGAAAGAAAACAAATGTTTGTACTTTAGCTTTCCTTCTCTATCTAGAACAAACTGAGCAGGTAAAGGTGCCCCCAAAGCCTGACCTACTTCATAACCTCTAAATACATGACAGCTAGGATCGCTCAAAATAGGCATTTTTAAACGCAAATCTTTAACTACTATTTTGCTTTGATTTTCGTCCGTACTGGTCAGAAGTAATAACTCTATTCCTCTTTTTTGAAATTCTTCGTATTTCTTATTTAAAGCAATAATATGAGGAAAACAAAACGGGCAATATTGTTTTTCTGTAAAAATTCGAGTAAAAGCTAAGATTACCGGACTTAAGCCACGGTAATCTGATAAGTTGACTACCTTGCCATTAGTAATATCTGGTAGTTGAAAGTTAGGAGTTTTTCTATCTATACGAAAAGTATTTGCGGCTGGAATTGGTAAAAAGTTGTTAAAAAAGCGCCGATTAAATAAACCGCTAAAGTCTGTGGATGTCAGCATTTTTTTGGCATTGTTTAGAGGTTTGAAGTAGTTTTAAACTTCAACTCCAACACTATGACTCAGAAGTTTGAGTGCATAGTGTTGGAGTTAAAGTTTTACCGAGATTATGATTTGGTTCGATCTCTTCGGTTATGCTGCCGTATTTTATTTGACGGCGGCAAAGAATTCTTTTGACTTAACCGGATCCGGATTCATAGTTTTGTCCCCAGGCTTCCAACCTGCAGGGCAAACTTCATCGGGGTGGGCCTGGACGTACTGGATGGCTTGCAGGGTGCGCAAGGTTTCATCGACGTTGCGACCAAAGGCCAGGTTGTTAATAGTTGCGTGTTGGATGACTCCTTCTTTGTCTATTATAAATAGACCTCGCAGAGCTATGCCTGCCTCCGGGTCCAGGACGTTGTAGGCCGCGCTGATTTCTTTTTTGATATCGGAGACTAGAGGGTAGTTCAGGTCGCCAACACCGCCTGATTTACGATCGCTTTGAATCCAAGCTAAGTGGGAGAATTCGCTGTCCACTGAAACTCCCAAAATTTCGGTGTTGAGGGACTCGAATTCTTTATAGCGATCGCTAAATGCTGTAATTTCTGTCGGGCAAACAAAGGTAAAATCCAAGGGGTAGAAGAATACAACCACATATTTGCCACGATAATTCGACAGCTTTACTGTCTCAAACTCTTGATCTACTACAGCGGTTGCTGTAAAATCGGGAGCCGGTAAACCTACTCGGAGGGTTTCTTCTGCCATAATCTTTTTTCCTCGACTACTCTGTTAAACTATCTGATTTTGGGAACGATTTTTTTGATTATATCATAGTCGTAATGACTACAGCTACTCAATATAAAAAAATACGCTTTAGAATTAAGTCCAAAGCGAGGCCTTTAATTTGGATGATATCGTTTGACTTGCTATAGCAATCGATTCCTGGAAGCCAATTTTTATTGACCATCCAAATTCTTATTTCCCAATTGTTATTTCCCAATTGTTATTAAATATGGCTCAGGCGGGATTTGAACCTGCGACCGAAGGCTTATGAGTCCTTTGCTCTACCACTGAGCTACTGAGCCGACGTTTTTTGCTTTTTTGTTTTTTGCTTTCTCAACTAATATAACATAACTTTTTCCAAATTTGTCAAGCAATGCTGGCAAATTTTTCAAATTTTTAAGATCGGCCTAAAAAAGCAATTCCCATTGCTATTTACGCGAGTAAATAGCAATGGGATTAGGGAACCTTAACGCGATGCCCGGGTACTGGGCAAATAAGCTATGGGATTAGCAGCACCACTTCCCGGCGGATGGATTTCAAAATGTAAGTGCGGCCCCGTACTGCGGCCCGTGCTACCCATTTTGGAAATTAACTCACCTTGAGCCACCTTCTGACCTTCTTGGACCAAAATTAGGCTGTTGTGGGCATAAAGGGTCAAGCTATTATCGGGATGTGTAATTTCGACCAAGTAGCCATAACCGCTATTCCAGCCGGCAAAGCTTACAACACCTGGAGCTGCTGCCATAATAGGCGTTCCCGTAGGAGCTGCAATATCAATGCCTTGGTGCATTCGTCCCCAACGCCACCCATAACCAGAAGTTAAAGTCCCCTTGGCTGGCCACATATAGCCGGTAAACTGTATAGAACCTCCTGGCAAGTAGGTATCCGCTCCTTCGAGAGGAGGAATATCGGGAGAAACCATTTCTCCTAGAGAGGAATTAAGAATCTGCCGTGCCTTTTCGGATGTCGAGCCGATGATGCTGGGGCCTTCAGCCGGCCTTAGCTGTTCTTTTGGTAAGCTCTCTGGTCGATAGATTTCCTGGGGACTAGGAGACATACTCTCGAAAACTCTCCTGTTTTGAGGAGAATTAATTTCCGGCTGCCTGAACTGATTTGAACTATTGGAATTAAATTCAGGGGAAATGGTATCTCTAGCTGTAGGAGCAGGAGAATTATTTAACGAGGGTTCCCACTGCTCCACGGGGCGATCGCCAGTAGCTTGAGCGTCCCAATTATTAGTGTTGGGTTGGGACTCTATCTCAAATTCGTACTGTTGCCGAAGTCGCTGGATTTCAGCCCTCAATCGCTGAGAATAAGAGTTGTTATCAGAGTTTTGATGGGAAACTTCTGAATAATCCTCGTTATAACCCCTTTTTCTCTCAAGAGTATCTATCGAAGTTACTGGAATGGTTTGGTAGCTATTAGGGCCAACATACTCTGGTAGTGTTACTGAAGCTGACTCAGGGGATTTAGCATTAGCCATCTGTGGGGATACTGGACTGGCATTGTTAGCCGAATCAAGATTCGGCACTAGCAATTGAATATCTCTAAATTTGTCGTTGTGGTCTGCTTTTCGAGTCCAGCGATCGCCGCCCTGCCGAGGCATAGATGCTAATTGAAAGCCTTCTACTGTTTTCAATTCCCCTACGTTAACATTAGGGGCCTTCGAGGAGTTACCATCAGTTATTGGTGGCAGTAATGCTGTTGGCAATGTAAAGCCATAATCATTACCTTCATTGCGAGATAAATCTTTGGGCTGCGAATCCACTTTTGTTGCATAAGCGGACACAGAATCTATTCTTTCTTCTGCAGATAGATGGGATTGCTTTTGCGGGATTTTCAGGGTTTGAGAAACTAGGAGTAAATTAGGATCCGAGATTTTATTCAGTGCGATTAACTCGGATACTGAAACACCGTTACTGCTGGCAATGACTGCCAGTGTATCTCCTAAGCGGACTTCATACACCTTTGCTACTGGTGTTTCTATCCTCTGCGAATCAATTACTACAGCCCCTTCTACTTGTGTTGTCATTTGGGAGTAACTGCCAGCGCTCTCTTCGCTTGGGGTGTTATCGGCGATCTGTTCTGTTTCTATCTCTTGGATTCCTGGCAAGCTAGGCTCGATGATGCTTCGCTCCTCTCCGTTATATGACTGTTGTGCGAGAGTTTTTTGCTCTAACTTCCCACTAATAGTCCCCAAAGAGTTCGAGCTACTTTCACGATCGTCATACCTCCACTCTGCCGCCATTGATTCTTCAGTGCCAGAGGGCAAAGAACCCTCTACTAAATCGGGAACCGTTGGCTTTTGGAGTTCTGCTTTTAGATCGGTTTTAGTTTTTAGTTGCTTGCTGGGGCCTATCGCTTCCGATAGTTCTATTCCCGATATCTGGGGTTTTGCCTCAGTCTTTAAGTGGGATGGCTTGTCGGCCCCTACCTGCTTAAAGAGCGGATATTGCTGCTGGTCCGGCAGCGTGGCCCTAGCCATCGGTTTTTTCGGTTCTTCTAGGACAATGCGGTTAAAAGAAGGATTTTCTTGTTTTTCTCCCACTAACAGCACAGTTTCCAATGTGTTGAGATTTTCAGCATCGCTGGCCTCCTCCACATATTCCCGAGTTAATTTCTCAAGAAGTAGTCCTTTTGGTGTTTTAGCTCCACTAATAACATCAAGTTCTGGCAGGTAGGCTATTGTCTTGCTGGCCTCTTCTTGATGAGATAGATCGATAGATGGAGGTTCTGCCGCCATAGCGCGATCGCCCCCTCCAGATAAAAGGATGCTTGGTACACCCATTGTCGAAAGTGCTGCTAATCCAATCATTGCTGCTGGGCAACAAGCCATGTTGTTGTTCCCTTGGCCCTGTGAGGAAATTTCTGACAGGACTTCTTGAGGCAATTTGCTGGTAGCTGCGGACTTAACTTTATGCGGATATGCTCGTTTCAAAGAACGACCTCCTATTGAGAAGCGTTTAACTGTTCCTTTCCTGTTGCAGTCGAGCGTTGAGAACACACCACACCAATATCTCTTTCTTCGCTTACAGCAAGCAGGCTTAGGTAAAGGTAGCTTGCTTTTTAAAAAAAATCAAGCTCTTAAATTATTTCAAGCTACATACTAACTAATGATGCGCTTTAAAATTGTCACGATAGCAGATTCATCCAAGGTTGAACTTTACTTAATAATCTGATGGCTTTTTAGCTCTAGTCCTTTTATGGACTTCCGCTCTCATTTCCCTGGCGTCAGGTTATTAAGCACTTTATGTTCGATCCCTCTTGATGAACTAATTTAAAATAACAACTTTCTATTTAGCTTAAAAGTGGCGGTTTTGACAATTTTGACTTATAAAAATATCTTATATAAGCGGAAGCGTTACCCCGTAAAGAATTCAAGATACGGGGCTACTTTTTATTTTCAGAAAATCCACTAGCCTCTAACAGGCCAATAAGAAATGGGAGATGGCCCTTGTCCATCTCCCATTTCTTATTGGCCGAAAAACTATTACTGACTCTACAATAGCCTTGGACCGGGGGCGCGATCGCGCCCCCGGTCTCTAAACAAACAAGAGATGGACCGCGATTATTCGGTCACTGCAAGTAGCCCAACTGGCGGCGAGCTTCAAATAAACCCAAAGCGGCGCTGACGGATAGATTTAAACTGCGAACCTTGGGTTGACTCATAGGTATATAAACGGTTGCGGCGCAAATATTGAGAACTTCTGAAGCGAGGCCCGTTGTTTCAGCACCAAATAACAACCAATCGTCCCTTTGGAACTGAAATTGGAAGTAACTTAATTGTCCTTTGGTGCTGAAACCGATAAGCCGTCCGCCTTGTGTCTGGTGGTAGGTTTTAAATGCTTCAAAGCTATCGTGGTAATGCCATCGAACGTAGGGCCAATAATCTAAACCAGCCCGTTTCAAATAGCGATCGCTCATTTCAAAACCCAAAGGCCCCACTAAATGCAGTATGGTTTCCGTGGCCGCGCAAGTACGGGCCACGTTTCCTGTATTTGGAGGAATTTGGGGACAAACTAATACTAACTGGGGCACTTTCGGATTTATGAGAAAAAGGTTTGAGCTTTACTGGTAGCACAAATCAGGCTACCAAAGGTTGGCAGAGGCCATCTGAGAGTTCTAATTCTTGTCGAGCCATATCTGCGATGGCCGAGGCCATAATGCTTTGGATATCGGCTCCATTGTCATATTGTTTTAGCCATTTCTGGGCCTCGTTACCTTCGCGCAGAATTTTTTTGAGTGGAGAGAGAAAACAGCTAAAGCCCCGTTGGCGAGCGTGAGGCCAAACTTGTTGATAAATTTCTTCAATCCAATCTTTAGCCGTAATAACTTTACCATCCTGCCAATGTCTGAGTTGGGCGTCGAGACCATCCCTCGCTGCTGCGGTTTCGTTGCTATCTGCGATCGCGAGCAAGTCTAACCCTCGGCTACTTGCCGGCAAATTACTACTTTCTAGAGGGTCTAGGGTCGGGTCTTCAAATAGCTGCCACAAACGAGCTTCGAGGAAAGCCACTAGGGCCAGTTGGACTATGGGACTGAATGGTAAATCGCAGATTCTCAATTCCAAACGATTGAGGTTGTAGGGGCGGCGATCGCCATTAGGTCTGACCGAACACCATAGATGGCGGACGTTTCTTAGAGTCTTGGCCTCTAGCTGCTCTTCTGTCCATTTGATAAAGTGACCGTGACTTTCAAACAAAGGGACGTCTGATGGGGTCTTGGGAAATAAGGCCCAGCGAGTAGAGTTATTGCCCGTGACCCGGCCATCAATAAATGGGGACGAAGCACTGAGGGCCAAATACAAGGGAGCTTCCAAGCGAATCAAGCGGATAGCTCGCATTAGTAGTTCTGGGTTATTGATGCCAATATTAATATGAATGCTGGCGGTAACTACTTTGGTACCGTAGGTCTGCTCGATAAAGCTATGATATGGGTTATTTGGGTCCGAGCGATAAAAGCGATCGCTGCCGGCCAGAGACAGGGTACTGCCAGGGATTAGGGTATAATCGCCCAATTTGTTTAAATATCCCCGCAACTTTTGTCGGGGCCTTAGCAGGGCGCACAAGAGTTTGTCGTAACTTGACAGTGGAGGGGTCGTATATTCGACATTGCGACTATCAGGCTCTCGGGTAAAACCCTCCAGGTCAGCCACAATTCGATCTGATAGGCCCACAATTTCTCCTTGGGGCGTACCAGCGTACATTTCTACTTCAAATCCTTTCGATAGCAGCACGGCAGGCTCCTTTGCTTGATGCAGTTATTTTTCTTGTTTTACTCTATTTGATGTCTTTTTGTCGTCTTTCCTAAGATTTAATTTTTGGGTCGATTTTGAGTAATTTCAGCCATTGAGATAGACTGGAACCTTTTAGTTCGATTCTAGCTACTGATTCAGCATAGATTCTATTTCCGATGAAAAAATACCATCCTGTTCTTTGCTTTGAAAAATATAGTCATAATCAAATCTTAAAGCTTTAATATGACGAATGATGGAAAAACCACACTCAATGGCTTTATCTGCAGTGAAAGTTAGCATCACTAGCTCGATTAATTTTTTCTGAGATATTTCTGGAACTTGAATGTAATAATCTCTCTTGGCAAAAAATATTCTTTTATCCTTGGGAACGATTAAGCCATTAACTTGATGAGCGTATTGTATTGGCTTAATATAATTATTAATAAATATTTCTTGATTCCTTTGCAAGCGGGCTAGTTTTTCATGCTGCAACCAACTCATGTGAAACATCAGTTTAAACAATTCAAAACCAATAATATAATGAAAAATATGATATTTTTCTTCGCTATTTAAAACTAATTTCAGCGCGGATTCTAAATACTCATCTGGCTGACGGCGAACATCTTGAGCGCAATGAATGTAATATTGTCTGATATAGTTTCTTAAAAGATCTTCGTCGATTTGTGTTCCGGTTCTAAACTCCTTTAAATACATATTTACCCGCTTAACAGTATGTATTTCTTGCAGCATTTTAAATGCCAAGCCGTCAGCGAAATAATCATCTAAAAATTCCGCTTGTTTTTCGGGTGAAGAACCACATAAAATTAAAGAAAACGATAAAACAAAACGCCTTTGCTCCCAGGGCAGACTTTCCGCCCACAGTTTTACTTCCCGTGGCAGTTTTTCCAAAATGCTATCGCTTATCCTTGGGTCATAAACATCTTTAGATTTTTGTTTTCTCTTCTTCATAGCATAAAAGTTATGGTCTTAGAATCGCGATCGCCCTCACATCGAAATCAAAGAATCTCTTGCTAGTCTAGCTTTATTTAGCTTAGTTCTTTTTCTTCTATTATAATTTGGTAAGTTTAATGCAAGTTGCTAAAACTTTTTTCCCAGACTGCGAACAACTCTCCATACCATACTATTAAAATCTTAACACTATAGCTTACTCAGCGACAAAAATTAAGCTAAAATTTATCTAGTTAGAAAAGCTATTATTGGCAAATAAAAGGAGTTGCGTAAATCTACTCGTACGCGGAGCGAAATGAGATTTTTCATTGACGTCTATAACCCCATAAGCTACCTGAAAAGTTAGATTTTAGATTTTTTGGTGAGTTTGGGATACTCGGAAGGGAAAAATCGAGATTTGTTAGTTGTGACTTAAAGCAAGTTAAATCGGCAAGCTCTTCAAAGATAGTAAAGTTAGGAGATAGAAAAGAGGGGCCCGATAGCCCGTTGGAGGGGTAATCCGAACTAATATTTAGGGTAAATAACGGTCTATGGAGGGGAAACTTACAAGTCCCCAAAAAATAAATTATCGAGAAATTAAGCTCCAATCGACGATCGCGTGAGTGACCAAAAACACAAAACGATCGCCATGTATTAATTACAATAAAAGTAGAGACTGGAAGTTACAACTGCTTTAAACCTCCCATCAGTAAATGTAATGGCAGGGAAAAAAGCAAATTATAAATTGAAGCGTATATTTTTAACAAAAGGAAGGAAAAATGTTGAATGCAACCGAACTTTTAATTAATTCCGTAGTAGAAAAGCTCATAGCTGGCTATCGCCACAACTACGGCGGATATAAATCAGATTACGGGGAGATTATTGCCTGGGCGGCTGGGATGGCTTTAGAAAACATAGCCAACAGCGATGCCCTCTATCACAATGTGGAGCATACCATATTGGTAACATTAGTAGGACAAGAAATTCTGCGGGGCAAGCAGATCCGGGTGGGTGGAGTCTCTTCCGAAGACTGGCTGCACTTTCATATATCCCTACTCTGTCACGACATCGGCTATGTCAAAGGAGTATGTCTCCAGGATCGAGGAGATCTGGGATTGTATGCCACTGGCATAGACGATGTAAAGGTGTCCCTACCAAAGGGGGCGACGGATGCCAGTTTGACTCCTTATCATGTGGACAGGGGCCTGCTCTTTATTCAGGAACGCTTTGGGGGTCATAAGCTGATCGATGCAGAGGTCATCAAGCGGAATATGGAACTTACTCGTTTTCCGGTGCCCTCGGACGAGGATCATCAAGATACTCTGAACTATCCTGGTTTGGTGAGGGCGGCAGATTTGATCGGCCAGTTAAGCGATCCCCGTTATTTGCAAAAGATTAGCGCCCTCTTTTACGAGTTTGAGGAGACCGGTCAAAATAAAGTTTTAGGATACGAAAATCCTGGGGATTTACGCAAGGGCTATCCCGGGTTTTACTGGAATGTGGTCCATCGCTATGTTCAAGACGCGATCGCCTATCTCAGCCTCACCCAACAGGGCAAACAAATTGTCGCTAACCTCAGCGCCAATGTCTTCCGAGTCGAACACGAACAGTTAAACCACGAAATGGCCTTAGCTTAGTAGTTAGCTCTTGCTCTCAAATCTACCATAAGTATGAAATTGACAAACCGGGTGTCTATTTGGATGCCCGGTTTGTTAGTATGAAAAAATAAAATTGAATTGTATGCAAAGACAGGGCAAAATCCTAATTTAATTGCCGTTTAAATTAACTTTAGCTCGCTCCCAACCTCTTGCTGGGGAGGGGTCCAATTTGGCAAAAAACCAATAATTTAGCGCTTCTGGGCGATATCGAAAGCGGTAATAGGTAATGGGTGTCGTGCCCGTTTTTATATGTTTGCGACAACAGGATCCTGTATTTGCTTTTAAAACTCTGTAAATTCATAAGTAGAAAAGTAGAATTAAAATTATGGAATCACAATTGCCCAGCGTCACTCCTACTAAAGGAGAAGTATCTCAAGAACAAGCCACAGAAGAAATTGAAACTCTGGTATCCGAAACCCAGGGGGAAATAGATGCCGAATTAGAATTTTTATTTACCCGAGATATTGAATTTAGACAAGAGACGATTTACTTCATCGTTGTGGATAGATTCTGTGACGGCGATGGGGAAAATAACCAGGGTCCTAACCCGGAATTGTACGACTCAACAAGAGAAGATTGGGGTAAATATTGGGGAGGAGATCTACAAGGAGTTATTGACAAACTAGACTATTTGAAAAATTTGGGAGTATCTGCTGTTTGGCTTACTCCTTTATTCGAGCAAGTCGAAGAGTTATTCATTGAAAGTGCGGCAATTCATGGCTACTGGACTAAGGATTTTAAGCGGATAAATCCTCGATTTATAGGTAAAGATGACGACCCTTCTGTTAACAAAACTCAAGAAGCTAAGAATACAGTATTTGATAAATTGATTGCCGAAATACATAAGCGGCAAATGAAATTAATTTTAGATATTGTTTGCAACCATAGCAATCCAGATATGGGAGGTGTTAAAGGAGAATTATATGACGACGGAGTTAAAATTGCCGACTTTAATAACGATGAAAAAAACTGGTATCACCACTACGGTGAAGTGACAAATTGGGAAGATGAATGGCAGGTACAAAACTGCGAGCTGTCTGGTTTAGCTACTTTTAATGAAAATAACAGTCAATACCGAGACTACATAAAAGCAGCAATCGAACAATGGTTAGATAGAGGAGTTGATGCTTTGCGGATAGACACGGTTAAGCACATGCCGATCTGGTTTTGGCAAGAATTTAATGCCGACATTCAAACCCATCGACCGGACGTTTTTATTTTTGGGGAATGGATTTATAGCGACCCCAGAAATGATACGTCGATAGAGTTTGCTAATAATTCTGGTATGACAATTTTGGATTTCGGTTTGTGCGTGGCAATTCGAGAGGCTTTAGCTGGAGGTGCCGAACAGGGATTTTATTTAATTCAAGACGTTTTAGATTTGGATTATCGCTATGACGGGGCAACAGAATTAGTGACGTTTATTGACAATCACGATATGCCTCGTTTCCAGTCTTTAAATCCCGATCCCGAGATGTTGAGAGTGGCGATCGCTCTGATTATGACCAGTCGCGGCATTCCTTCTATCTATTACGGTACGGAGCAATATCTCCACAACGACACCGATGGAGGAAACGATCCTTACAATCGCCCCATGATGGAAAGTTGGGATACCGATTCGCCTCTCTATCGAGATATCCGTTTAATGGCAGGTTTGCGACGCTTAAATCCCGCAGTTTCTATGGGGAGTCTATGGCAAAAATACATCACTCCAGATGTTTATTGTTACGTCCGACGCTATCGAGATTCGCTGTTATTTGTGGCAATGAATCGCGGCGAAACTGCAACAATTGAAGCTGTAGAAGCCGAACTCCCAGATGGAGAGCATACGGATGTTTTTTCGCGGGAAAAATATGAAGTAAAAGATGGTTTTTTCCATAATTTAGAATTAGGAACCAGACAAGTAATTATTTTCTCTCATGTAGCAGAACGAGTCAAGGGAGATGTTATTGTCCGGGCGCAACTTAATGGCGTTCAAACTCAACCAGGGGAAGCTATTGTTGTTATGGGAGATTGTCCCGAATTGGGTAACTGGGATCTTGCTAAAGCTTTTCCTTTGGAATATATCAACAGCAATACTTGGTTTGGGGAGATTCCTTTTGATGAAAGTATCGGCAAGTTAATTGCTTATAAATACGCTTTATTGCGGGAGGGCACTTCTCCTTTACGGGAAAATTTGGTTTGTCGTCGTTGGGTTTTGGCGACTGAAGGTACTGTTAAATGGCGCGATACTTGGGCTTCTTAATTAATTAATAATTAATAATTAATAATTAATAATTATCTCCTTTTTTAATATGAACGTTAAAAGTTTAATTTATCTGATTTTAGCGATTCTGGGGTTGGTAGTTCCCTGGTATTACAATTTACAGTTTTTTCAAACTGCCGGCCTGATGGATTTTGCGAACGAAAGTTCTGCAAATCTTGCTGCCAAATCGGTAAGCTTTGACTTATTTATTGCTACAGTGGCAGGAAGCGTCTGGATGTTTTTTGAATCGAAAAAAGTGGGTATTAAGTTCGGCTGGCTTTATATATTTTTAGGCTTTTTTGTTGCCTTTTCCTTTGCCGCGCCGCTGTTTCTTTTTATGAGGGAAAGAAAGTTAGAAGCATCTGGCGAGGTGGAAGGTTAAAAGCTCTTTTGATGAGGATATTAATCCTAGCCCAGAAACCCGGTTTTTTTGAAAAACCGGGTTTCTTAATTCTAAATTGATATCGCTGTTGGGTTGCGGTTACCTCCACCCAACCTACAAATGATTTATTGCTCGTTTGTTTCAAAGTTAACCCGTTCGTAAATATCTTTTAAAGAGATTTGAAAATCTACCGACTCAAGATTTAAAACTGCTTCTTCGCCTTTATAGTCAGTTAATACCCATTTGTTATCTGAATTTTTAGCAAATTGTTTTACGGAATATTTGTATTGGTCGATGAGAATGTATTCTTTAAATTCGGGGATGCAGCAATAGTAATCGAACTTGTCAGTGCGATCGTAATTTTGCGTCGATTTTGACAAAACTTCTACGATTAAAGAGGGATTTGTAACTACAGTTTTAGCCGAACCTTGATAAATTGGTTCTCCTTCGATTACCATTACGTCAGGATAAGTGTACATATTGGGACGCTCTATCCAGAGGCGGACATCGTTGAAAAAAATTTCATAATCTTGCCCGTTAATAGTTACGGGAAATTTTTTGTAAAAATTCCCTGCTATTTTATTATGATTGGTCGTTCCTCCAGTCATAGCTATTATTTCTCCATTGCGATATTCACTTTTGTATTCGGCATTTTCCTCCAAGAGCAAATATTCTTCTGGAGTGAAATACCTTTGTTTTACTTGGGTTTGCATAACCTTCTGCTCCTAATTATAGAACTTTGTCAATGGACTACTTTAATCAAAAAATTATGTTTGTGATTATTGAATAACATCAAACTTCACTCGTTCGTAAATATCCTTAAAAGATATTTGAAAATCAACTGACTTAAGTTTTAAAACTGCATCTTCGCCTTGATATGTAATTAAGCTCCATTCGTTATCTGAATTTTTAGCAAATTGCTTGACGGAATATTTGTATTGGTCGATGAGAATGTATTCTTTAAATTGAGGGATGCAGCAATAGTAATCGAACTTGTCAGTGCGATCGTAATTTTGCGTCGATTTTGACAAAACTTCTACGATTAAAGAGGGATTTGTAACTACAGTTTGAGCCGAACCTTGATAAATTGGTTCCCCTTCGATTACCATTACGTCAGGATAGGTGTACATATTGGGACGCTCTATCCAGAGGCGAACATCGTTGATAAATATCTCATAATCTTGCCCTTTAATGGCAAATTTAAAGTTGGCATAGAAATTGCCAGCGATTTTATTATGATTGGTGGTTCCTCCAGTCATGGCTATTATTTCTCCATTGCGATATTCACTTTTGTATTCGGCATTTTCCTCCAGTAGCAAATATTCTTCTGGAGTGAAATACCTTTGTTTTACTTGGGTTTGCATAAGATTATGCTCCTAATATTACTATTTGCCGATCGCCCCTTCAATAACTAAAATCTACCGAACGACCGCCAATATTAAAATTATAACGGTTCTGAATTTAATTGTCGCTTTAATTGTTGGGGAT
>JAXHVR010000011.1:51619-57499 GCA_034189005.1 Cyanobacteriota bacterium
ATTATGCTCCTAATATTACTATTTGCCGATCGCCCCTTCAATAACTAAAATCTACCGAACGACCGCCAATATTAAAATTATAACGGTTCTGAATTTAATTGTCGCTTTAATTGTTGGGGATCGTCTCAGATTGGTAAAAATATCCAAACTGCAACTAACAACTAACAACTAACCACTGACTCATAGGGTTTTACTTTTGGTTCTCTTCACAATTGAAATGCACGCAATTGTTGCTGCAAATATTTAGCCCATCGGGCAGCTAAATCGATATCGGTAAAGGGAATTTCAACTTTTTTAGAGTCAGATAAAACAAACTCTAAAGCGATCGCCTTTCCCTTACTCGGTGGGTTCTCTAAATCAACCGCTTGTTGGTTAACTACCAGTTGTAGCGATCGCACCGACAAAAGAGAAAAACTCTCCAAATCCACCGGGCCTTTGCGCGCGGGCTTTCCCCAGACAATCTCCGAACCCTTTTGGCCCAAAACTGCATAAATGTCGTATTTGGCCTTATCAAAAGCTTCGGCCCAGGCCCGATAAGCTTCTAATTTTTGATATTCGTTCCAACCTGCCCGGGTTAACCAGATAAAAAAGCCCAGTAGGGGCAGCCACAATAAACCTCTTTCCATATTAGATATTAGATTTTTAATTGGACCCACACATATCCTGTAAAGTTTAAGCTATCGTGGTAAAAAGGCCCTAACTAAAGGGAAGATTTTCCATGAAAAAATTTCTGTTTTCGTGTTTATTTTTAATCGGGCTTGGCTGGGCTCTATTCAACTTCACGGGACTAGCCAACAAAGGCACTTATGATTCGATCGTCTTAGACTTTCGCGAAGAAGTAGGTGTCGCCCAAATAGTAGATCGGGTAAAGACGATCTCTGAAAAATACAACGTCACTCCCAGACTAAATAGCGAATTCTCGCTGGCAGATAACGTCTATGTTGTCGAGGGCGATCGGCGAACCCTAAAGGCCCTGAAAAAATCAGTAGGCAAATACACCGAATACATAGAACCCAACTACATCTATGAGGCAGATGCCATCATCCTCGATGGCGGCAAAGTTCCCAACGACCCCCTGTACGGGAAACAGTGGAACCTGCGCAGCATCAATGTAGAAACTGCCTGGCAGGAAACCAAAGGCAGTGGCGTGACAGTAGCGGTAATCGATACGGGAGTCACCAGAGTTCCCGACTTGCAAAAAACCGAATTCGCCGCCGGCTATGACTTCGTAAACGATCGCACCTTAGCCACGGACGATAACGGTCACGGCACCCACGTCGCCGGTACGATCGCTCAATCCACCAACAACGATTATGGCGTAGCGGGCATCGCCTACGAAGCCAACGTCATGCCGTTGAAAGTCTTAGATGCTTACGGTAGCGGTACCGTAGCGGATATCGCCGAAGCAATTAAATTTGCTGCGGACAACGATGCCGATATCATCAACATGAGTCTCGGTGGCGGCGGCGAAAGCCAATTAATGAAAGAAGCGATCGAGTATGCCTACAACAAAGGAGTAGTCATCATCGCTGCTGCCGGTAACTCCAACCAAAACGCGGCTGGCTATCCCGCCCGCTATCCCAGAGTTATCGGCGTCTCGGCTTTAGATCCTTCTGGAGAAAAAGCACCTTACTCCAACTTTGGCGCTGGCGTAGATATCTCCGCCCCCGGCGGTTCCACTGCCGGCGGTAACGAAGCTGGTGGAATTCTGCAAAATACTATCGATGCCGAAACAGGAGAAAGTATTTTTGCTGCTTTCCAAGGAACTAGCATGGCGTCTCCCCACGTTGCCGGTGTAGCGGCATTAATCAAAGCGATGGGCGTTGAAGATCCAGAACAAATTGCTAACGTCCTCAAAGAATCGTCCAGAGGGATCGAACAGGATCCTCTAAACCACTTCGGTTCCGGTCAGTTGGATGCTGCGGGCGCGGTGAAGTTGGCGGCTAAAGGTCAACTCAATTTCCGCGACTTTTTCCGGTGGCTGCGCGAAAACGGCTATCTCAATCCCGGTTTCTGGATCGATGGCGGTGCCGTTGCTTTGTTGCCGAAGTTTGCAATGGTGCTTGGTTCTTATCTGCTGGCTTGGTTGCTGCAGAATTATTTACCGTTTGCTTGGAATTGGTCTATGCATACCGGCTTGGTTGCAGGCAGCAGCGGCTTGTTTTTCTTGCGCGGCTTTTACATCTTCGACTTGCCCCAGTGGCCGATGCGCGTCATGGGTAGTTCCGTTCCAGAACTAGGCGGCGCGATTCAAGGTAGCGCGGTGTTGAACCCCATTTTTGCTAGCGTTTTGATTCCAGGGATCTTGGTAGTGTTGCTTCTGGGACATTCTCAATGGAAGTGGCTGGCTATTGGTACTACTATTGGCGTGGCTAGCTCTTTGGCAGTTAGCGCTGTGGTGTCGCCGGCAGTCTGGGGACTGGGTTCCGGTTTTGTGGCTCAAGGTTTCTTGGTCGCTAATGCTGTGTTATGTTTTGCTCTGGCACGTTTGGCAATTCAATCTGAGGCAAAGACCGTATGAGCAGCATAACTGTGAATGGTAGTATCGAGCGTAAGGGATTTGGTCCGGGGACTTGGGCTTTGGTCAGCGAGGGGGGCGAGACTTATGAGTTGAGAAATGCTCCTAAAGATTTGCGCCAGTCTGGTTTGAAAGCTCAGGTCAAGGGCGTAGTCCGAGAAGATGTGATGACTATGGCTATGATCGGTCCGGTTTTGGAGGTCGAATCTTTCGAGGCGGTTTCCGATTAATTAAAGCCCCACATCCTTATCTAGTATAAAAAAGCCCGCTGGTGCGGGCTTTTTTGCGTAAATGGGAAATCGGAAATGGGGAATTGCTCGGCCCCAGAGGGAAAAATAAAAAAAATCAAACCCCTACCTCTCCAGGCTGGGGTTTGTCTGTCGGGGTGCAACGCCTCATTTTTATCTCCTGGAAAAGTTCGTTCTAGTAGATCGGGATTTTTGGGGAAGTTTAAATTAAAAAAAAAAGCCCCGCCAATATTGGCAGGGCGCGATTGTTTTAGGGTGCATCTACTGTTTATTAGTTCTTTTATTCTTCTAGGCTTTCGGGAAGCAATGAAATAATTTTCCCAAGTCTGCTATCAAAAAAAAAACCCCTGCCAATTCTGGCGGGGGTTTGTCCATCAGGGTGCATCTACTGTTTATTTGTTCTCTGGACGCAAGCGGCATTCGGGAAAGAATTTTAAAAATTTTCAATGGCTGTTTTTAGCAAAAAAAAACCCCTACCAGAATAGGCAGGAGTTTGTTTATCGGGGTGCATCTACTGTTTATTTGTTCTCTTGGCGCAGGCGGCATTCGGGAAAGAATTTAAACAATTTTTAATGGCTGTTTTTAGCAAAAAAAAACCCCTACCAGAATAGGCAGGAGTTTGTCGATCGGGGTGCATCTACTGTTTATTTGTTCTCTGGACGCAAGCGGCATTCGGGAAAGAATTTTTAACATTTTTAATGGCTGTTTTTAGCAAAAAAAAACCCCTACCAGAATAGGCAGGAGTTTGTTTATCGGGGTGCATCTACTTTTTGTTTGTTCTCTGGACCCAGGGGGTATTCGGGAAAGAATTTTAAAAATTTTGTTGGGTGCGTCGAAATCGGGAGCGGCCTGGATGTTCGCCGATAACCCAGAAGGCGCGGTTTTGATTAAAAACCGACTTTCTTAATTTCCAATTGAGATAACGATTCGTGGCCCATTATCTTCTCTATTTTCCACTCATGCAGGCTGAAATTAAATTGGTAAATGGGGCAAAACTCTTGCATCGCTATTAGACTTCTTGCAGAAGTAGGCAACAGGCAACAGGCAACAGGCAACAGGGAAGAGTTTTTAAGGAAAAAGGAACGAAAAACGATTTTCTTTTTACAATTGCCACGAGGTCTATTAACTAAAGAGTGCCAGAGAGTCGCTGGAGTATTTTCAGAAAACCCGGTTTCTCCATGGGCTAAGTACCCGTGCAAAATTAATTGGACATCTGGAACAGGCGAGACGCCTGTTCTACGGGAAAATCAAGAATAATTTCAGTAAATATTTTTGCCTACCTACTTATCTAGGGGACAACTTCACATATGTGGCCAATATTCCCTCAAACAATTAGATAAAAATCTCTAATAGGGAGTAAAATTTTAGCGATCGCCAATAACTTTGTCACCCAAGATATTATGAAACCTCCAAACAAAGAGCAAGTCGAAAAATTGCTCGAACACATCAACAACTACTGGGATAGTTTAAAAGCTGAGACTAAAAAACAAGATAAAGAAAGCGGTACCCTACTGAATTTACCTCACCCCTATTTAACTCCTAGCCATCAAGGAATGTTTCAAGAAATGTACTATTGGGACTGTTTTTTCATAGCTCTGGGATTAGAAGAAACGGAGTATGAAGAATACATTATTTATATGACGAAAAACTTAGCCGTTCTTTTCGATCGCTTTGGAATTATTCCCAATGGTAGTAGGTATTATTTGACCTCCCGCAGTCAACCCCCTTTCTTTACCAAATTGATGTGGCTGGCTTACGATCTAATGAAGTCTCAAAATCGGGATGATGAAGCAGAGAAGTTTTTAGCAGAGATGACCGAAATAGCAGAAAAAGAACACCATGACGTGTGGATGGGAACAACAGAGGAGAACGAACGCTTAGTTTTTATTCCCGACAAAAGTTCTCCCGAGATCGGGTTATCGCGCTATTTTGATGTAAATCATCTGCACCTGCTGGCAGGCTGTGAAAGCGGTTGGGATCATTCGACAAGATGCGACGAGCTTTGGTTAGACCACATAGCTGTAGATTTGAACTCTATTCTTTATGTCAGAGAAATTGATATTGCTGAAGCTAAAAGAACTCTCGGAAAAAATGATTCTGCAGCGGAGTGGGAAGAGAGGGCAAAACAGCGAAAGAAACTGATTAATGAATATCTTTGGGATAGCGATCGGCAATTTTTCTTTGATTATAATTACCAGAAAAAAACACGGAATCCACATTTATCATTAGCAGGCTTTTTTCCCTTGTGGGCTGGGTTAGCAGAACCAGAGCAAGCCGAACAGATTGTAAGCAAGTGGTTGCCGGTCTTTGAAAATCAAGGAGGACTTGTAACTTCTCTGGAAGAAAAGTCAAACCGACAATGGGCTTTTCCCAACGGTTGGGCACCGCTTCAGTGGATAGTAGTTGAGGGATTAGAAAAATATGGGTATGACCGCGATGCCATGCGCATTCGGCATAAATGGTGCCAAAATTGTGTGACTGTTTACGAAGAAGGTCTTCCCATTAACGATGAGAATGGCGCAGAAGTTAAGAAACAAGCCCTTTGGGAAAGATATAATGTTGTTCGTGTGGGGCAAACCGCAGGAGAAGGTTGTTACGGTTCCGCCATTGCGGGCTTTGGTTGGAGTAATGCTATTTTTAAGGTTTTTGCCAAACATCCAAGGTTTTTCGAGAGCTTAGAATCTTAGTTCTTTGAGCAAAAAAAAACCCCCGCCAGAATTGGCAGGAGTTTGTTCATCAGGGTGCATCTACTGTTTATTAGTTCTGGGAGCGAAGGCGGCATTCGGGAAAGAATTTTAAAAATTTTCAATGGCTGTTTTTATCAAAAAAAAACCCCCGCCAGAATTGGCAGGAGTTTGTTTATCAGGGTGCATCTACTGTTTATTAGTTCTCTTGGCGCAGGCGGCATTCGGGAAAGAATTTTAAAAAATTTTCAATGGCTGTTTTTATCCAAAAAAAAACCCCCGCCAGAATTGGCAGGAGTTTGTCCATCGGGGTGCATCTACTGTTTATTAGTTCTGGGAGCGAAGGCGGCATTCGGGAAAGAATTTTAAAAATTTTCAATGGCTGTTTTTATCAAAAAAAAAACCCCCGCCATTCGGAGGCAGGAGTTTG
>JAXHVR010000011.1:57599-89190 GCA_034189005.1 Cyanobacteriota bacterium
CAGGGTGCATCTACTGTTTATTAGTTCTGGGAGCGAAGGCGGCATTCGGGAAAGAATTTTAAAAATTTTCAATGGCTGTTTTTATCAAAAAAAAAACCCCCGCCATTCGGAGGCAGGAGTTAATCCATCAGGGTGC
This sequence comes from Cyanobacteriota bacterium, assembly GCA_034189005.1. Lineage (GTDB taxonomy): Bacteria > Cyanobacteriota > Cyanobacteriia > Cyanobacteriales > Microcoleaceae > CALKCV01. The sequence continues at coordinate 57,736 of JAXHVR010000011.1, forward strand.
ATCTACTGTTTGTTCTGGGGGAGATGGCTGCTATCCGGACAATTTGTTTCCAGTTATCTAAATTTTCAATTGGCCGCATACCGTTCTATTTAATATTTTTTTTCAAACAGCCGTTATTACCAAAAGTCTTACTTTGGCATTTAAGGGCTCTCCAAAAATTCTCAGAACCAAGAATACAATAGTATTGTTGGGTTCCACTGCGTTTCGGCTCGACCTACGCTTCGATTATTTATTTGGAAAACCCTTAATAAACACAAATTTCTAAGGTTCTAAAACCCGCAGGCGATGAGTATTAATAGTAATGCCTCCCTCCCTCATGAAAATTGTTGAAAGCCATCTACTTTCTGGGTTCGTTGGTGCGGTACCAATCTTAAATATTCCTCCTGACCGCAACTCTTCTAACTTAAAAGAAGAAGCTTTAAAATAAGCATCTTCGCTAACAGGTTCCTCCACAGCAACTCCTATCATCATTTCATCGCCTAAAGGTTCCGTTACGATCGCATCAAAACTATATTGCTCTCGAACAAACACTTCTTCTGGTACCGACAGTTCTACGGACGGTGGTTTCTCTCCTAAAGTTTGTTGGTTCCGTTCGGCTAATATTTCTTGCTCGACTATTTTTTCGCCTTCGTAACGCTGCTTCGATCTAATAGTAGCAGTTAAACTCATATTTCTGTCTTCCATTCGCCGAGTACCAGTTAAATAAGTAACAGTTTCAGCAATAATGGCATTGCCATCTCGTTCCCAAGATGTCACTTCCGTACGATATCTAAGAATGGGATAAAGCTGCCAAAAATCTCCGATCGCTCGTTCTAAACTTTCGCGATTTAAACCGTCGGAATTGGTAAAATCTTCGCTATAAAAATCCATTACATTGTCAATTTTCTGGCGGTTGGCCGCTCGATCGATATCTTCGATTAAATCTAGCAGTTCGTCTGGGGCATCGGTCGCGCTTTGAGCTTTGACAAATTGAGGATAGAACGCACCAGCACAGGAGAGTGCGATACCCAAAACTAGGGAAGAGGCGAAAGAAGAGACTAACTTTTTCTGGAAAAATTTTTTCTGGAAAATATTCATAAACAGTTTCATAAGCAATTGGCCAGTTGTCCAGAATAAATTGGTCGGTTGTTAGGGGTGGGGAGTTAGTTGTAAATTGGTCAATAATTCAACCACTAAAAACAAATATGCGATTATTGATTGCGGCAAGCGGGACGGGCGGGCATCTATTTCCAGCGATCGCTACTGCCAGACAACTAAAGGATAGTCAGATCGAATGGCTAGGAGTCCCAAATCGTTTGGAAACTACATTAGTCCCAAAAGAATATCCTCTCCATACTATCGCAGTTGAGGGTTTTCAGCAGCGATTGGGCCTTGGCAGTCTCAAAATAGCGATCGGACTGATGAGTTCCATTCTCCAAGTTAGGCGACTCCTCAAAGAAGGAAATTTTCAGGGAGTATTTACCACTGGAGGCTATATTGCGGGGCCAACAATAATAGCTGCTCGTTCCCTCGGTTTGCCGGTCATCCTCCACGAGTCCAACGTTTTGCCCGGGAAAGTAACCCGCTGGTTGAGTCGTCTATCCAGTACGGTTGCCTTGGGGTTTGAGGAGGCGAGTCAATATTTGCCGGGTAGGAAAACAGTTTATGTGGGTACTCCTGTTAGAGAGGAGTTTTTATCTGTTCAACCTTTAGATTTACCAATACCAAATGACGCGCCGGTTATAGCGATCGCTGGCGGTTCTCAAGGTGCCGTCGCAGTTAACCAATTAGTTAGAGACTGCGCCCCTTTCTGGTTAGAAGCAGGTTTTTGGATAGTTCACCAAACGGGAGAAAACGACCCCGATGCGAATAGTTTCCAACATCCCCACTATTTTCCCCTGCCGTTTTACGACAATATGGCGGGGTTATTTCAGCGGGCAAATTTAGTTATTAGTCGCGCTGGGGCGGGTACTTTAACTGAGTTAGCTATAACTCAAACTCCTTCTATTTTAATTCCCTATCCTTATGCGGCAGAAAAGCATCAAGATTATAATGCGAATGTCTTTGCTGCGAAGGATGCGGCTTTGGTTTTTCTTCAGGATAAATTGACGGCTGAAATGCTTAAAAATACGGTTTTCGATTTGTTAAAGTCTCCAGATAAATTGCAAAATATGGCTGAAGCGGCTGGAAGTTTAGCGGTTAGGGATAGCGGGGATAAATTAGCTGATTTGGTGAGGGAGTTTTTGAGTCAATAAAATGATTTGCGTACATAATATGTAGTTAGAAAAGCTTTATGCTCAAAAAACTGAAACTAGAAAGATTTAAGAATTTCCGAGAAGCAGAATTGAACTTGGGAAATCTGACTTTATTGGTGGGAACTAATGCTTCTGGTAAAAGCAATATCCGAGATGCTTTTCGATTTCTTCACGGTATCTCGCGAGGTTACAGCTTGCCAGACATTATTGGAGAAAAATGGATTGAAGGAGGGGTGCTTCAATGGCGAGGAATTCGTGGCGGCACTAAGGAAATTGCTTTTAAGGGAGAAACTACTTTTGCATTAGAAGTGTCTTTATTTATTGAAGAGGAAGGAGTAGAAAAAGAAGCTATTTACCGAATAGAAGTAGATGCGGGGATAACTGGAAAAGCACCTAGAGTTATTGCTGAAAAGTTGCTGGTAGCCGGAAAATATATCTTTGATTTCTATCGAGAAAATAATCAACCAATTTTATCGCTATTATCAAATATTTATGATGTTGAAAACGATTTTAAACAAATAGCTAATCTGGTAATTTCCGATCTAAATTCGATGCGATTTTTAGATTTGAGCCCAGAAGCAATGCGCTTACCTTCGTTGCCCGGGCAAACTGTATTGGGCGATCGCGGCGAAAATTTATCTTCTGTTTTGCAGGAAATTTGCGAAAGTCCAGAACAAAAACAAGTCTTATTAGAATGGATACAAGAATTAACTCCAATGGACGTTAAAGACTTAGAATTTCCCTCAGATTTTACCGGTAAAATTTTACTAACTTTAATCGAGTCCAATGGAGAAAAAATATCTGCTTATAGTGCCTCCGATGGAACTTTAAGATTTTTAGCCATGAGTGCAGTTTTATTAGGTCCTAATCCTGCCAAATTTTATTTTTTTGAAGAACTAGAAAACGGAATTCATCCCAGTCGCTTGCATCTGTTAATCCAACTAATCGAACAACAAGTTAGCCGCCGAAATATTTGTCTTGTCGCTACTACTCATTCGCCGCAGTTACTCAGACTTTTAAGTAAGAAAAATTTGGAATTTGCCTCTTTAACTTATCGCCTTCCAGAAAGAGTTGATGGGGGAATTAAAAGAATTATGGATATTCCCGATGCCAGGCGAGTTATTGAAGAGCAAGATTTGGCAAGGTTGCACGAGGCAGGATGGTTGGAGGATGTTATTTATTTTGGAAGCTGCCAAACATAGGATAGGATAGAAGAAAATCGATGAGCGATCGCCCAACTCTGATTTTTAATTTATTCCCTTTTAACAATACCTTCGCCATGCAGAAAAAATACCATTCGTAGGTTGGGTGGAGCGCCCCGCGCAACCCAACAAGATCGTTGGGTTGCGCTGCGCTACACCCAACCTACAAGATGCTGCTACAAGATGCTGCCAAACGATACGAAAGAATTCGCCTACTTTGCCCAGAAGATATTGCTAATTTGGAAACCAAGATTAGCTCTTGGATGGAATATAGCGATTATTGAATCGGTGAAGTACACCCCGATCGATCCACCATTATCCCCCTTAAAAAGGGGGACTTTGAATTGTTCCGGCTCCCCCCTTTTTAAGGGGGGCTGGGGGGGATCGCTCGATGTACTTCACCGAGCGCGATAAATGCTATAAAATGAACGAGCGATCGGGGATAAATCGTCAATTAAGAAACCCGGTTTTTTAAAAAAACCGGGTTTCTGGATTATCGCTCAATAGAATTGCTAAAGCAATTACTACTAACAACTTACCCTATCGCCTAATCCACCCATTAAGAGTAAATCGACTATCTTCAAAAGCTTTCGACGGACAAACTACAGGTAAAACTTCGTGGCGGGAACGGCTGTTAAAAAAGATAATCCTATTATTCTCTGGTTCCAGGATTTTGTAGTTTTTATGAGTCGTAACCGTACTGCCTTTTAACTCCGTATCGTACAGTTTTAATTCCCCTCCAGAAAACGCTTTGGGTTCCTTATGAAAATAATAAACATAAGTCAATTCCCGAGTAGCAGTTTTCTCGCTGCCCGCATCGTTGTGCATTTTATAAAAACAACCGTCGTTATGCGCAGTTAGTTGTATTTCGATTTCTGAAATGCCAAAAGGTCTGTGGTTTAGTTTCCGCAATATTTCCTGCATGACAGTGGCAATCTTGCTTTTAATTAACTCCGATAATTCTGGATAATGTTGGGCAAATAAAACAGAAGATTTGCGGTAATTATTCGCTTGAGTTGTGGTGCTAGATTCCATATAATCGTGTTGCCTTTGGATAGCTATATCTAAGGCTTCTTGATTTTCTTCTGCTGTTAAAAAGTTATCTATGGAAATGTAGTTACTACAGGGAATAAAGATGGCTGGCTGCTGTATTAAAGTCGGTTGGATCCGATTTGTTGGCGCTCCATTTGCCGGGGGTGCTGCTACTTGGCTATAGTTCCCGTTTCCGGGATATCTGCTTAATTGCTGACTTTCCACTACCCCCGATGTTGGTAGAGATGTTTGAGGAGAAACTCCCCCCATTTCTAATATTTTTAAAGCAATGCTCGCTCTTTCTGGGGCGGGTACTTCTTCATTATTAATAATAGATTCCAGAACGTCCATCGACTGGACGACTAAATGCTTAAATTTGTTTGGTAAAACCGTATTATTTCCAGTATTGTTGTTATTTAAAGGTTGTTGCGTTAACATAGTTTAATCCCGATTAGTAAATTTTAATTTTTATGAAACTTGGCTATATTTTCGCTGACTTCAAGAACGAAGGAGAGCGACTGGTATGAGTATTTTATATTATCGCAAAATTGTTTTTCAGAAATATTTAATGGGTTCAAATGCCCTCAATTGCGCTTAGGATAGCGAAAAGAAGACGAACGACCCTTGGTTGTTTGAGTAGAGAAAAGGCCAGAACCAGCGATCGCTACATTTTTCCATCGCGGCCCCGGTGGCAGCCCATGGCCTGTTTCTTTCAAAAATCATACTTTTGTTCGTACTCAAAAGCAGAAGATGGCTAACAATAGAAATAGAGAGCCCAAAAATGGGGCAATTCAATTAGATATCCGAGGAAAAATCTAAAATCTAAAATAAAGCGCTCCATTTCCCATCGCTTCAATAAAATCTTAAAGATTATCCAAGACATTTACCAGGAATTGACCTATAAACTAGGTTCATCGACGGCTAGATGTCTTTAACCGTCAAAAGTTCCAGTAAAGTCAAATCAACGAAAGAAAAATTCAGGAAAGAGATTATGGGAGAACGCAAACGTATTGGCATCCTCACCAGTGGAGGAGACTGCGCGGGTTTAAATGCTGTAATTCGTGCAGTAGTCCATCGCGCCGACACTTATGGCTGGGAAGTTCTGGGAATTCGCGAAGCGACCGTGGGATTAATGAGTCGTCCCCCAAAAGTGATGAAACTCGATATAGAAAAGGTCGATCCGTACCTGATGACCGGGGGTACTATGCTAGGAACTACTAACAAAGGCAATCCTTTTGCCTTCCCCAAGAGCGATGGAAGCACCGTCGATCGCTCCGAGGAAATTATCGAAGGCTACCGCCAACTGGATCTCGATGCTCTCATCGGTATTGGTGGGGATGGCAGTCTGGCAATTCTGCGCAAACTAGCCCAGCAAGGCGGTATCAACTTAGTGGGTATCCCCAAAACCATTGACAACGATGTTGACATTACCGAGCTTTCCATCGGTTTCAATACTGCCGTGAGTATCGCTACCGAAGCATTAGACCGATTGCATTTTACCGCCGCGAGTCACCGTCGGGTGATGATTTTGGAAGTGATGGGGCGCGATGCCGGACATATTGCTTTAAATGCAGGAATTGCTGGTGGGACAGATGTGATTCTGATTCCAGAGATACCTTACAGCATCGAAAAAATATGCGATCAGCTAGGGAAGCGCCAACAGCAGGGCAAGAATTATTCTTTAATTATTGTAGCTGAGGCAGTTCGTACCGAAGAAGGGGACCAGATAACCAGTACGAATCCTTTTGGCGAGTCTCGATATGGCGGCATCGGTCATTATTTGGCAGCTCGCATTACTGCTTGTAGCGGTGCGGAAACTCGCGTTACCGTCTTAGGTCACATCCAGCGCGGGGGAACTCCTTCGGCACTGGATCGGGTTATTGCGGCTGCTTTTGGCGTGGCTGCAGTGGATCTGATCGCTCAGAACAAGTACGATCGCATGGTAACTTGGCAAAATCGCCAGGTTGCGAGCGTTTTGATTCCCGATGCGATCGCGCGGTACCGCGCTGTCGATGCTCACGATAGCCTACTCAAGACTGCCCGGGCAATGGGTATTTCTTTTGGCGATTGAAAATAATTAAGGGAATTGGGAATAGGTCAGTGGGAATTGCATTTTTGCTCGCTGCTATAATAGTTAACGTTCGCATTGTCTATTCCCTCCTACCTATTCCGTCTGACCTATTCCCAAAGATTATGAATGCTTTTTCAATTAACAAAAAATTCACCAAATTCATTTATTTAGCCATTATTTTCTTAGTGGCTTTCGCCCTGGCATTTGTTTGGCAGCGAACCATGGAACCAGATGTCGCGATCGAAGTGCCAGTAGAAACAAAGTTTGCTTCAGTCAAAGAACCAATTCAACCAATTCCCCAAGAAATAAAACTCAACCAGCAAAAAGTTGCATTGGGAAAAAAATTGTTTGAGGATACTAGCTTATCTGGAGATGGAAAAGTTGCTTGTGTTAGCTGTCACAATTTACAGATGGGGGGAGTGGATCGAAAACGTGTATCCGATGGTGTTAAGGGTCAATTAACTGCTGTTAATACTCTGACTGTTTTTAATAGTGGATTCAATTTTCGACTAAATTGGAACGGACAATATAGAAATCTTTACGAGCATCTAGAAGAACCTTTGATAGGTTCGACAGTAATGGGTAGTACTTGGCCGCAAATTATGGAGGCGATCGAGAATTCCTCGGGCTACGTTCGAGATTTTTCCTCAATCTATGCCGATGGCATAACTAGGCATAGTATTAAGGATGCTATTGCTACATTTCAGATGTCTTTAATTACTCCTAATTCTCCTTTCGATCGCTTTTTACTAGGAGATAGTAATGCCATAACAGAAGAGGAAAAGGAGGGCTATCAAATCTTCAAAGATTATGGCTGTATCAGTTGCCATCAGGGTATTAATGTCGGCGGCAATCTCTTTCAGAAATTTGGAGTTTTGGAAGATTATTTTCGCGATCGCGGCAATATTACTAGGGCGGACCTAGGTCGTTTTAATGTCACTGGAGACGAGAGCGATCGCTATGTTTTTAGGGTTCCCAGTCTGAGAAATGTCGAACTGACTCCACCTTACTTTCACGACGGCTCCGCTGAGACTCTTGAGGATGCTATTAATGTTATGGCTAAATATCAATTAGGTCGTTCTCTTTCTCAAGAGCAAATACATCTCATAGTTTTGTTCTTAAAAACCCTTACTGGAGAATATAAAGGCGAACCTTTATGATTTTTATAATCTTTAGTAAACCTACCAGCTTTACTAACAGGAATGCTTTTCATGTTTTTAACAATTAATACGAACGCGAACAAAACTATGGTAAAAAAGATATTTTTTGCCGTCATTGGCTTTTTTATGTTTGCTTTTTTATTTGTTCGGTCCCAGGCAATAGACTTCGACAAACATAATCTTTATATCAGCGACCTCCGCTTAATTAATGAAATAGATGCTAGAATTAATCAAAATATCTTACAGGCGCGATACGGTCTGATAAATTCTTACGATCCTATTACTGAAGATTTGACAAAGCTGGATGTAACTTTAGAAAGTTTAAAAAAAACACCTGGTTTTCTGGACGCTGACAGTCAAGATCGCCTGCAAGAAATTTTAGCAATTTATACAAAAATACTGCGCCAAAAAGAGCAATTAATCGAAGATTTTAATGGGGCTAATGCTTTAGTGAAAAATTCCCTTGCTTATTTACCGATCGCCGTCGCTAATACTGTTAGTGAAAATTCTGCTGACAGTAACTACGAGGCGATTTTTTTGCTCAATAACCTGTTGCGAGATATTCTGATTTATAACGCTTCTCCCAGAGACGATCTAGTTAATGAAATTGCCGCCGATATTAAGACTCTCCTGGAAGAAAGAGAAGAAATTTCATCGCCGATAAGCGATTCAGATTTAGATATCGTCTTGGGTCATTCTCGCATAATATTAGAGAATTTACCCCGCGTTAATAGTTTGATTAACGAAATCGTAAATCTGCCTACCAACGAAGTGAGCGAACAACTTTCCGAGAGTTACGATCGCTCTTATCAAGAGGCGATCGCCACTACGAATATTTATCGTTTTTTATTGTATTTATTATCGATTTTACTTTTAATATCCATCTCTGGGTCTATTATTAGAAAATTGCGAAAATCTGCTGCCGCTATTAAGGAAGCTGAGGAAAAATATCGCAGTATTTTTGAGAATTCTATAGACGGTATTTTTCAGATAACACCAGAAGGACGCTACTTAAGCGTTAACCCTGCTTTAGCCAAAATTTATGGCTATTCTTCCCCAGAAGAATTATCGACTTCTATAACAGAAATAGAGCGTCAAGTTTACGTTTATCCCCATCGCTGGGAGGAATTGAAAACGACGGTGAAAAAAGAGGGTTATGTCACAGGCTTTGAGTCTCAAGTTTATCGCAAAGATGGCAAAATAATCTGGGTCTATGAGGGGGCGAGTGCGGTGCGCGATCGCCTGGGTAATATCCTTTATTATGAGGGCATAGTTACGGATATTACCGCCCGCAAACAGGCAGAGTTTGCTCTCAAAATGGAGCAAAGAAAATCAGAATTACTCTTATTAAACGTCCTGCCAGAAGCAATTGCTCAACGCCTCAAACAAAATGACAAAGCTTCTATTGCAGACCATTTTGATAATGTAACGGTTTTATTTGCCGATATTGTCGGCTTTACTAACCTATCAACCGAGATGTCTCCTAAGGAGTTAGTTAATATTTTAAATAAAATTTTTTCGGCTTTCGATTTGTTGGTCGAAAAGTATGGTTTGGAAAAAATAAAAACTATTGGAGATGCTTATATGGTAGTAGGAGGTTTGCCGAAGCCGCGACCGGATCATGCCGAAGCAATAGCAGAGTTTGCTCTCGATATCTTAACAGAAATAGATAGGTTGAATCGAAATATAGATCGAAGTTTTAAAGTGCGCGTTGGCATTAATACCGGGTCGGCGATCGCTGGAGTTATTGGCATTAAAAAGTTTATTTACGACCTGTGGGGAGATACGGTTAATACGGCATCTCGCATGGAATCTCACGGCCTCACCGGTCGCATCCAGGTTAGCGACGCTACTTATCAAATTTTGCGGGATAAATATTTGTTTGAACCTCGCGGCCGTATTTCTGTTAAAGGTAAGGGTGAAATGATGACTTATTTTTTAAATGGTAGGATTTAGGGTGCATCTCAATTTTGAAGAAGACCAATAATTTGACGCTTCTAGGCAACAGGCAACAGGCAACAGGCAACAGCGAAGATATTTTTAGTAGAAAACAGTATTTTTGCTTCGATGAGATGCTCCCTAGGATTTAAGTAATTAATAATTAATAATTAATAATTAATAATTGTTCATTGGAGTTGCTAATCACCCTTAATAAAAGCCCCGGCAGCGAAATAATTTTCAGAGGAATTCCGTATGCTTCATTATTTAATTGACAGGTAAATTATTTAAGAGTGCCTGTATTACGCGGTGGGGCGTTTTTTTATGCTAAACTATGCTCAAAGTTTCTTTTAAATAGGTAAAACGATCGCTAATCGAGAAATGGAAAAAATGACTCCCCAGGAATACCTGGAATGGGAAGAGAAGCAAGAATACAAACATGAATACCTCGACGGTGAAGTATTGGCGATGGCGGGGGGAACTCTTCCTCATAATTCTATTGCCCTCAACCTGGCATCTGCCCTCAAAAACCATCTGCGGGGTAAAGGTTGTAAAGTCTTTATGGCGGATGCCAAACTCGGAGTTTCCGAGAAAGGTCCGTTTTTCTATCCAGATGTAATGGTAACTTGCGACAGTCGCGATCTAAGTTCGCGCAAAATAGTTAATCATCCTTGTCTGGTAGTAGAAGTTCTTTCTCCCGGTACCCAGGGATACGATCGCGGTCCGAAGTTTGCTCGATATCGCCGTCTGGAAACTCTCCTAGAATACGTTCTCATAGATGCAGAAACTAAAAGTGTCGAATGTTACCGACTGAACGATCGCAATAAATGGGAGTTGACTCATTACTTCGTTGACGAAACGACAGGAAGCGAACCAGAAGTCCATCTGACAAGTATAGACTTTCGTTGTTCTATTTCTCTGCTGTACGAAGATGTTGAGTTTGAGTAAGTGGATAGTCGATAGACCTCTTGCATCAATCTAGGGGAAGTTCGAGCGGTCGACTAGCCTCCCCGCTCAATTTCTGCGATCGCTCTGTTTGGCTCTTAACAGCAGATTTGCTGGAGATGGCAAGGTAAACTCCCAGCAAAATTACTGCAAAAGCAATCCAGTTAAACCAGCCTAGCTGTTCGGAGAATATTATCCAAGCTAGAATAGCGCTTAAGACTGGATCCAGAAGCAGGACTAGGGCCACTAAGCTAGAGGGTAACTGCTTGAGACTATAAACTATAAGCACCTGAGAAGCAGAGGTTGCGGCTAGGAGGATAAGAAAGAGCCAACCCTCCCAAGAATAGGGAAAAATGCGACCGCTAGCAAGGAATATTAGGGGTAAAGTTAAGACAACGCTAACTCCGTAGCGCCAAACCAATATTGTGGTTGCGGTCAACTGAGTTCGCAGTTGTTCTGCAAGCATTAGGTAAGCAGCATACAAAATTGCCCCAAGCAAGGCAATGGCATCGCCTTGTAGCTTGGGAGCGTTGTATGAGAAGTCCTTCGCTCCCAAGCTACAAGTTCCGAGTATAGCGATCGCCATCCCGATGCCAAATTTTAGTGAGAAGCGCCTACCCCAAACTAGCCATTCTAAAAAACTCGTGAATAGGGGAGTCAAACTAAAGGCCATGGCTGAATTGGCAACTGAGGTTTTAGTTAAAGACCACGCCCATAGTACCATGCTAGTACCACCTACAATTCCTATTGTTAGCAAGAGCCACAGCACTTTAGTTGTGTATGGCGACTTTTGTTCGGCTTGCTTATCCGACTGTGGATATCCTGCTATCTGAAGTTCATTCCACAGCCAGACCATAGCAAGAGTCATCCAGAAGCGATGAAACATTGTGGCATTTGGATTGACTTCGTTTTCGCTCAATCTAATTAGAATTGGGTTGAAGGCTTGAATAATTAAAGCTACAAATAATGAAGCAATGGCGATCGCTGCCGCGTTTCCCAAGGATTGCTGTTGCCCAGATTTCAGTCGATTAGTCATGTACTATTTTTGAGCGAACGTCGCATTTGATGTCTTTATGGAGATCGCGTCGGCGCATGTAAACCAACTTTTTCTATTCACAGGCGAGACGCCTGTTCTACGGAAACCGGCGTCTCGCCTGTTCTACGGAAACAGGCGAGACACCTGTTCTACGGAAATCGGCGAGACACCTGTTCTACGGAAATCGGCGAGACGCCTGTTCTACGGAAACCGGCGAGACGCCTGTTCTACGGAAACCGGCGAGACGCCTGTTCTACGGAAACCGGCGATCGATTAGCAGAGTTTGCTTCATGCATTGACGTGCTGCCTATAAATGTCGGTCTGCCAGAATCTCCAAAGCACGATCGGAACATCCCATTAACCACAAGTCTGACATCCCCGTTTTGTCCCCCAATAAAACTCGCCGCCGGCACCGGAAACTTTCTTCCTCTAAATAGGCTCCCAGCAAAATTCGTTGTAAATTTGGGTTCCAAATACCAGTTCGCCCGTGAAGAACTCGCCAGTTGTCAACGACCAATACCTGTCCTGGAGTTAACAAAAATTCGGCATTATATTCAGGGTCTTGCAACAATTGAGAAAATCGCTTATAGGCTGCCAAGAGGTCGTGAATTTTATCGTAAGAAACCTCCAGCGGTACTCGCGTATTGTGGTTGTACTTAATCTGATACACCTCCCCATTTTCATCCAAATTAATTAAATGGTTCTGCCGATAAGCGTCCCACTCGTACTTCCGCGCGCTAGATTCATGTTCGCACAGTTTCTCCTCCACGGAAAGCCGCTTGCGACCTGCTGGGATATATTCCGTGGTTAGCAATTCAAAAAACCACGGATTTTCTGTTTTGATAACTTCTGCCAGTTTGAAACCGTCAACGACCGTAGAATAAGCCTGACGATCGCCATCTGGGTTTTCGTAGAGGATACATTCGAGAAATTGCAGTCCGGTAGGAATGTCATAAGCGGTAACATCCGTATGATTTCTTAAAGTTCCCACTTGATAGGAATGTTGGATAGCCTGAGCTTTTTTGTTGCTTCTATCCATCGCAAACACGTTAGTGGGATGGTATCGTTGCCGGAGCGGGCCTACTCGTTCTATCAATGCCCGAAAGCTCTGTTCGTTTTTCGGGGCATCGTCAATGATTGCCACTCCCAGTTCTACGATCTTCGACAGGAAGAGCAATAGCACCCCATCGTCTTCCATGGCCTCATGGTAATCAAAATGAGGCACCGACACTGACGAGTCCCACAGTTGAGCTTTGCGTCCTTGCTTAAGGGCTGGGTCGTTTTGGCAGTGAACCCGCAGCCACGAAGCATCAAAGACGCTTCGATGACCTGTTTGCTCCCCGCCCCAAACAATATCCAAATTGCCTTCGCGATCGAGCTTAACCTCTTGGGGAGTTGGGTTTAAAGGCATTTCCAGCAGATTGTGCCCGCTGTTGAGGCTCAAAGTATCTCGCTGAAAGCATTTAGGACACCGACAGCTATCTAAAAGCCAAAGGTTATGGTAAAAACTTTCGCGACCGTCTTTCCAAGCGATCTCTACCCCGTTGTTAGTTGTTGCCACTGATTCTATGCGAAAAGCGGGTTTTAGTTGCTGCAATACCGCTGTCATGTTACACCTCAATATTCTTGCAAGATATTCAACCAGAAATTAAACAGTATGGATGGCTAAATTTAGCGCTAATTTCAATCGCTCGTGCGGTCTGCCAGAATTTCTAAAGCGCGGTCCGAAGATCCCATTAACCACATATCGGGCATCCCACTTTTTTTCCCGAGCAACAGTCGCAGTCGGCTGCGGAATGTTTCTGGCTTCATATACGCTCCTAGTAAAACTCGTCGCAGCCCGGGATTCCTAATCGCTGTCCGCCCGTGAAGTAACCGCCAGTTATCGTTAACTAATACCTGTCCGGGAGCTATAAGAAATTCGGCGTTATATTCTGGTGACTCAGCTAGGGCAGTAAATGCTTGGTAGGCTGCGTACAAGTCTTGAATTTTGTCCGGGGAAACATCGAGCGGCACCCGGTCTTTTTCGTGGTGACGAATCTGGTAAACGTCACCATTTACATCCAAATTAATGACGTGCTGGCGATGATAGGTTTCCCATTGGTATTTCTTGGTGCCCTTTTCGCGATCGCTAACTTTTTCTTCCACACCACCTACCCGCCTGCGACCCGTTGGCACATACTCTTGGGTCAGCAACTCGAAATATTTGGGCTGCTGCGTCCTGAGAACTTCTGCTATTTTGAAACCGTCTGCTAGAGTTGAATAAGCCTGTTTGTCATTATCTGGATTGTCGTATTGAAGGCATCCTAGAAATTGCAGTCGGGGAGGAACGTTGTAGGAGACGTGGTCTGTATGGTTGTGCAAGCGTTCCATGTACTGATAGGCGTGGTGAATGTTGCCTGCCAGTTTGTTTGCTGTATCTAAGGTAAAGATATGAGTTGGATGATATCGCTGTTGGATGGGTCCGACGCGCTCTATCAGCGCCCGAAAAGCCTCTCGATTTTTGGGCACGCTGTCAATTATTGCCACTCCCAATTCGAGCATCTTCTCCAACCACAGCAATAGCGCCTCATCATCTTGCATCACTTCGTAGTAATCGAAATGAGGGATAGACACTGACGAATCCCACAGTTCGGGGGGACGTCGCTGTTTGAGGTCTGGGTCTTTTTGACAATGAACCCGCAGCCAAGATGGATCGAATACACTATGATGTCCCGGCTCCTCCCCGCCCCAAATAATGTCCAAATTTCCTTCGCGGTCTATTTTGACCGTTTCAGTTATCGGATTTAGTGGCATTTTCAGGGGGTCGTGTCCTTCTCCTTCTCCACTGTTGAGGCTTAATGTGTCTGCTTGGAAGCATTTGGGACAGTGGCAACTATCCCGCAGCCAGAGGTTATGGTAAAAGCTTTTATGACCGTCTTTCCAACTTACTTGCACCCCGTTACCCTGGGTTGCAACTGATTCGAGCCGAAAAGCACTTTTGAGTTGCCGAACTAGAGTTGTCATGTTACTTCTTTATCGATCTAATTACTGAGTTAAACTTACTGAGTTAAACTTACTTAGTTAAACTTCTTGAGGTTGACGCAGGGGAATCTTTAACCAAGTATTGCATTCCTTCAACAAAAAACAGTCTATGGTCGCATAGATGCTGCCCTGCTTTCTCTTATAAACTACTTCCTTTTCCCCAAGGGATAGAGGAGTTGTATGCCATACTCCCGGGTCAATTGAGATGCCGCAGCTACCATCTGAATAAAGGGCTACAAAATCTTCCGGCTTTACATCTTCTTTAGGAGGAGCTACAAGAAATATACTCGGTTCGCCATTTTTAGGGATAAAAGCTTCTCCTGCATCCAGATGGGCACTCAGCCAATGTAGCAGAACGTACTTGGAGTTACTTTCTGGTTCGGATATAACCTTACCAGTTACTCCGCCGCGAGCGTTCTGATGACCGGCAGAAAACATGGTCGAACCACGCCAATAGACTTTAAATTCCTCTTCGAGCACCGTACCGAAACCTCCTTTAGAAATCAGAGGTCGTTTTCCTAGAGCGGGCCATTTGCATAACTCTATTTTCGCATCTTCAAACTCTGTGAAGACTGATCCTAATCCCCGGGCATTTTGTGAGTTAAGCCTTTTTAAGGGAACTTCATAGTTGTTAAAGCGACTGGTCATTAGCTTATTTCAAACCTCCACTAATAACTTGGAATCCATCGGTTGTTTGCCATTGGCTGTTTCATAACCGTTATATTCTAATGTCTCTCCATTCGGGGTTAGGGTCTGGTAGAAAACTTCCTTAGGGCGATTATTTTCGTCGGCGATTAGCACTCGCGCCTGGTGTCCCTGACGCAAGACTTCCGATCGCTCTATTTCCTCGTTTGCCCAGATAATCAAGATATCTCCAGGTTGGCACATTAGGGCCCCGCCACCGTTGGGACAAATCTGACCTTCTCCTGGTTCTCCTGGTAACACATAAGTGTACCAACGATTGCCATTATCAATATTTACAATTTCCACTTCTTCTAGGGGTAATATTCCCACTTTTTCCAATAACTCTCGGTCGATGGTAATGCTTCCTACATAGTCGCGATTTGCCTCAGTCACGCGGACGCGATGAAGCTTGGCGTGCATCAATTTAATTCTTGCCATCTTTATTATTGTTGGTTTACTTGCTAGAGAACTTGATTATTAGACTTTTGTAGGAATTCAATTTTGGCCCTTGTCAAATATGTTTTGAAAGGGTTTTAATCTCCTTTCTAGGAGAGGTCGGACTCAAAGGCAGTTAATCTTTTTTCAAAACCATAGCATACATCGCTTCCGTGTCAAATATCTTAAACTCGTCTCTGGCAACCAAACTCCAAGAAAGGCCTTTGATAACTTCTTGGAAAGCAGGATTGCCGTCGTGATAGTCCGCCCGTACTGTCAGCAGGAAATAACCACCTACTTTTAACAGGGGAAATAGAGCGTACAAGGCTTCCGTCGCAGCATGGCCAAAAGTAAAAACTCCAACAGCGATTATAGCATCAAAGTCTTCGGTATCAGCAAATTTTAGGGGTTCTTCTAAATTGCCCTGGTGCAACGCTCGATAAACTTGCTTTTTGCGGGCAACTTCGAGCATTTCCTCTGAGAGGTCCACTGCTGTTATATTGCTATAACCTAGTTCTGCCAGTGCTTCTCCTACCATTCCCGTCCCTGCCCCAGCGTCGAGGATACTTGCTTCTTTATTTGGCAAGACTCGGGCAAGAGCTCTGGCAGAGAGAATTGGACTAATGCGATAGGGTTTGTCTAATTCTACATCGTAAATACGAGACCAGGCATCGTACTTATTTCGCAGACTTTGTTGGTTGTTAGTTTTGTAGATCCAGGACAGGCGATCGCTTACCTTTTCCCCCAGAAAAAAACTCCATCCCACTTGCCCTGCTGAAATTGCCTCGCACATCTTATCGTAAGCGGCGCTTAATTCTGGATATTGCGGCTTCGCCAGTTGGGATAGGAGTTGGTAGCTTTTGTGGAGATGTTGCCTCAAGTCCATTTTTGCCAAGATCATAAAGCCCAACTGAGTCAGGAAATCTGCATAAGCCTCCATACTGAAAGTCGGTTCAAAGATTAAGCGATCGTAGACGTATTTCCTTGCCTCTTCGCTTATTTCCTCTGTTGGCGTTACCAGATCGTCGAACAGGAATGTTCCTCCTTCGGCGAGGACTCGATGAATTTCCTTGAGGGCCTGCTGACCTTCGTGAACGTGATAAAGGGTCGCCTGACTCCAGACGTGGCTAAAACTTCCTTCCTCGAAAGGTAAGCTAGTGGCAGATGCTTTGATAAATTTTACTCTCAGGGATGGCTGCTCTTTGGCCAGCACCCGAGCGTTTTCAACTCGGACGCCACTGAGGTCTATTCCGACTACTTCGCATCCTGTTTTTTGAGCCAGCCAAATAGCAGTATTGCCGTTGCCACAGCCGATATCTAATACTTTAGAATTGGCTGTAATCCCGCTTTTGTCTAGCATATATTGATTCCAACCCTTGCAGGCAGGAAGAAAGTCTCGATCGCCGGCTGTGGCTAAGTTTTCAAAATAGCCCCAGTGAAGGCTGCCCTCTGAGTCCCAAAAACTGCGGTAGAGGCTATCTTCGCTGTCGTAAAATGTTTCGGTGTCTATTTCTCTATATTTGCTAGTGGTCATCTGAATTTTAGCTTTTCCTAGATGGCTTTGGACTGACTATCGAGCGTGCCTGGGTAATTTGCCTAAAGACGGCTCCAAACTAACACAACATTTTCAGCAGTGTCAAGGGGTCTCGCCCCTAATTCTCCTCAAGAATCTCTAAAACGTAATCTCCTTCGCTGACGCCATAATTGGTCGAAACATCCAAAACAAAACCATCGGACTCGGCACAAACATCGATCGCTTTTGGCAATTCTCCGTCTTTATTAAAACAAAGAACCTCATAAATTAACTGTTCTTTTTTAACAAAACTTCCCAACTCGATCCTAGATTTCACCATCCCTCCCACTGGCGCATAATACTTCTTCATTTTATCTTTTGACACAACCAAAATTCGATGCTTTTCCGTTTCCTCCGAAGGCAAACCATCGATTTTTAATAACCCCTTATTCGCAAAATAGTTTTTCACTCCCCGAACCCCTTTTGCCACAGATTCTGGATTCATTTCCATTCCCGAACCTAACTCTAAAGTCCAAGCTTCGATATCAAATATAATCGGTTTTCCTAATTCAGCAAAACGCTTTTCCAAAGCCAACCAAGGTTTCAAAAAAGCTTCGTCGAAAGCATCTCCATCGTATTCGTTCATCAAGATTCCATAATCGAGCAAAAATGCTCTGGCGCTTTCTTCCCTACTCGCGAAACAGTAAAGATAATCTAAGGCTCGATTGGTGGAACTGTGCAAATCTATTACATAGTCCGCATCCAAACATAAAGACTGCATTCGATACCGATATTTTTCGCCAAAAGGTACGCCGTCAGGAGAGTTTATTTTAGCTTCGAGTTTTTTAAAACTCAGGAGTATTTTATTTCTATAATTAGTTTTAATCTCCTCCGGTTCTAAGTCTATTTGAGATTTGGCAAAAGCCTCGATATCCTCATCTTCTTTCTCGTAATCCCAAAAGATGCGGTTCCAGTCTTTGCCGTCGTAGGTATGATAGCGACCGGAGGAAAAGTGATGCGATCGCGCGTTTGTTCCCTCGGGGTTGCAAACTGGAACTAACCAGATTTCTCCTATTAATTGAGTATCATCTAAACTCATTAAAAACTTGATTAATTGATGGATTACGGCGTTACCGCTAATTTCTGCCCCGTGCAAATTTGATTGTAAATAGGCTTTTTTTCCCGGTTGAGAACCGATGAATTTATAAACTTGGATCGAGAGGCGATCGCCCGATGCTAATTGTCTTATTGGAATAGTATAAATCTGCGGTTTCATTAATGTTTAAATAGTTCGTTTTTTTAGGAGCTTGTTTGTGGGAAATAGCCGACGGGTAAGATGGTCCTTTTACCCTAGATCCCTGATGCCCGTTGCCGATCTTTTTTCCAACTATGGCCCACTTTTGATTTGGATGGCCGGGTTGGTTAGGCCATCCTAACCGGGACAAAGCATCGAGATAGTAATTTGGACTCAGAGCGATCGCTTTCTCGAAATCCTTTGTCTATAATGGGTTCAATGCACCTGGCCATGGTTATTAACGAGGCAATGTCTATTCTATCAAAAGCCGTTAATTTAGTAAGGGCCATATTCCGTACAACCCTGCTTAGGTAATTCTTTCAGGGGGCGTTGGTACTGCCCGAAGCGATCGAACGACCCCGATGGGAAGGTTGCAATCCAAAGATGAATTTGCTAAAGTCATTAAAGATAGATTTAATAAAAATGGAGCGAACAAACTGCAAATTAGATAACAGTTGTCCAACAAGTGCGATGCTAAAATAAGTATGCAACATTCAAAGTTAGTCGAGCAAATTGTCAACTAAATAACAGAAATAAGCTCCATCTTATCCTAAGATAGTTTCTGTTGCTTGAATTGAAAATAAGAACCAAATTTATTTTTTTATCCTAACCGAAAAGCACGATGCTAAACTATCTTCCCCCACTAAACGACCATAACTTGCCCTATCCCGATACCATTCATCCAATCGTAGTGCATTTCGTGATTGCGATGGTGTTATTCGCGGTTCTCTGCGATGCGATCGGCTACTTTACGGGCAACGATCGCCTCTACGAAGTCAGTTGGTGGAACTTGTTTTTTGCCACTATTTCCATCTTCATTGCCATCATCTTCGGGCAGGTAGAAGCAGGACTCGCCCTACCCTACTCGGCAGTAGAACCAACTCTAAACCTGCATACCCTTATAGGTTGGTCCCTGTCAGGGGTGATTTCCGCAATAACCGCCTGGCGCTACGTCCTGCGATCGCGCAACCCCAAGAAGTTACCCCTGCCTTTTTTAGGCGCGGGAGTGCTATTAACCGGACTGGTATTCTTCCAAGTATATCTCGGAGACTTACTCGTATGGGTCTATGGATTGCATACCGTCCCCGTAGTCGAAGCAGCTAGGGAGGGAATCCTTTAATGAACCAGGAAACAATCGAACAACTTGGAAGCCAACTGGGGGCGAACGGTTTGCCCTACTCAGTACCCATACATCCCAACTTAGTCCATTTAACCTTGGGGTTATTCATAGCAGCGATCGCCTTCGATATAGTCGGCTTTCTCTTTCCCTTAGAGAAGCCAGTTTTCAAATTTTTAGCCCTGCCCGCGACCCGATCGAACTTCTTCGATGTCGGCTGGTACAATATGCTAGCATCCGCAATTATTACCTTTTTTACAGTCGGGGCGGGTTTCTACGAAATAATGCTGGCAACAGCCCCCACGGATGTCAAAAGCGTCTGGGGTTTGGAGGCAATGGAAACCATGCTCTGGCACGGCGTAGGCGGAGTATTGCTGCTAATGCTAATCGTCTTGATGGCAGTATGGCGAGGTTTTCAGCGCTATATTTGGCGCAAAGACCGCTCCCAACAAGTGCAGTTGAGCTATCTATTCGCCGGACTGGCGATTTTTGCCATTATGTTCGTACACGGTACTTTGGGGGCGCAACTGGCAGCGGAATTTGGCGTGCATATTAGCGCCGATAGCCTCTTGCGTCTCGGTGAAAATCCTAATTTACTTTTAAGGTGATGCAGCTAAGTACCCGTGCAAAATTGGACATCTGGAACAGGCGCTTTGGCCTGTTCTACGGGGAGATAGAGAAGAATTTCATGTACATATTGTGGCCTACCTATTTATGAAAATACGCACTATACTCATATTGGGAACCTTAGCGATCGCCTGCGGTGCCATCAGCCTGTGGATGGGGGTGCAATCCTATAGCTGGCTTCCGCCTCAAGCTTCCGCCGAGTCGGTATTAGTAGATCGCTTATTTAGCGTACTGGTTGCCATCGGCACTTTCATCTTCCTCGGCGTCAGCGGAACCTTAACCTATTCCGCATTGTTCCAGCAGGCGGGGAAGTACGAAGTCGGCGACGGCCCCCCCATCGAGGGCAACGTTACCTTAGAAATAGTCTGGACGGCAATACCCTTTGTCTTAGCAGTGGCGATCGCTGCCTACAGCTATCATATTTACGACAAAATGTCGCTGGTAAGCTCGATGGAACGGGTCCAGATGGGCGCGGCAACTGCCCAGGCAGCTACGATAGATGGCGATCGCCCCATTTTGGCAGAAGAGGAATCGGAAACAATAGAAGTTCGCGCCCGGCAGTGGGTCTGGGAATTTCGCTATCCAAAGAGCGGCATCACCAGCACCGAACTACATTTACCAAACAACCGACGGGTGAGATTATTAATGACATCCGAAGACGTCATACACGGATTTTATATCCCCGCATTTCGCGTCAAACAAGATGTCATCCCCGGTGAAGCGATCGAATTTCAATTCACCCCCATCCGGGAAGGTCGCTATCGACTGCGGGACTCCCAATACAGCGGCACTTACTTCGCCGCAATGCAAGCCGATGTAGTGGTAGAATCGCCCTCGGCCTATGAAAAGTGGCGATCGCAAGCGGCAGTTTCTCCTCTGGTAGAAGCATACAACCAAGCTTATGACGAATATCATAACGCCAGAAACATTATTAGCGCCGGCTGGGAAACAGTCGAACCCGCCCAACCTCCACTTGTAAACTACTCCAGAAAGGAGGATAGCAACAAATGACAGATATTTCCGCTCCAACCGCGCCAACCCCAGGCGGGCCGGAGACAAAAATCGAAGGACCGCACCACCATCCCCCGGATAACTGGAGGCGATACTTCAGCTTCAGCACCGACCATAAAGTAATCGGCATTCAGTATATAGTTACATCCTTCTTCTTCTTCTTAGTAGGCGGTATCTTGGCCATGCTAATCAGAGGCGAACTAATCACCCCCGAATCAGACCTGCTAGACCGCACCGTGTACAATTCCATGTTCACCATGCACGGCACGATCATGCTCTTTCTCTGGACCTTTCCCGTTCTGGTGGGGCTATCCAATTACCTAGTACCCCTGATGATAGGCGCGCGGGACATGGCATTTCCGAGATTGAACGCCGCCGCTTTCTGGATGGTTCCAGTATTCGGCATCATCCTGATGGCAAGCTTCTTCGTACCCGGAGGCAGCGCCCAAGCCGGTTGGTGGTCCTATCCGCCGGTGAGCCTCCAGAATCCTACCGGTAACTTAATCAACGGTCAGGTATTGTGGCTGTTGGCGGTGGCGATTTCTGGGGTATCTTCCATCATGGGGGCGGTGAACTTTGTCACGACGATCGTGCGGATGCGATCGCCTGGCATGACCTTCTTTCGGATGCCGGCCTTCGTCTGGACGGTGTGGGCCGCCCAAATTATTCAACTATTTGGTTTGCCGGCCCTAACTGCGGGGGCGGTGATGCTTCTACTCGACCTCACCTGCGGCACCGCATTTTTCGACCCCACCAAAGGAGGCGACGCCGTTTTATATCAGCACTTTTTCTGGTTCTACTCCCACCCGGCAGTCTATGTCATCATCCTGCCCATCTTCGGCATCTTCTCGGAACTCTTTCCAGTTCACGCCCGCAAGCCCCTATTCGGTTATAAAGTAGTCGTAATTTCATCCTTTATTATCGTGTTTTTGAGCGGCATCGTCTGGGTACATCATATGTTCGCAAGCGGCACCCCGGGATGGATGCGAATGCTCTTCATGGCAACTACAATGTTAATTGCCGTGCCCACGGGGATTAAAGTTTTTGCTTGGGTGGCCACGGTGTGGGGGGGCAAGTTGCGGCTCAATACCCCCATGTTGTTTGCCCTCGGTGGCTTGGTAATGTTCGTATTTTCCGGCATTACCGGCATCATGCTCGCCGCCGTCCCCGTTGATATTCACGTTAATAATACCTATTTCGTCGTCGGTCACTTTCATTATGTGCTTTACGGCGCGGTAGTGATGGGAATCTACGCCGCTCTTTATCACTGGTTCCCGAAGATGACCGGACGAATGTATTCCGAAGGACTCGGCAAGCTGCATTTCGTACTGACCTTTATCGGTACTAATCTAAACTTCCTCCCCATGCACCCCCTGGGATTGATGGGAATGCCCAGACGAGTAGCTTCCTACGATCCGGAATTTGCCTTCTGGAACGTAATTGCTAGCGTGGGCGGATTTCTGCTGGGAATGTCAACCCTGCCTTTTATTCTCAATATTATAGGCTCCTGGGTGCAAGGAGAGAAGGCACCGTCGAATCCTTGGCGGGCGATCGGGCTAGAATGGCTGATTAGCTCGCCCCCCACTGTAGAGAACTACGAAGAATTGCCCGTTGTAATAGCAGAACCCTACGGCTACGGTAAAGACGAGCCTCTGGTTGCAAATGCCGATAAGTTGGAGATATCCCATGAGTCAAGCTAAAATAGAACCCTCAGTAAACGCTAGTTCTGGAGCCAGTCATGCTGCTGCTGGCGAAATTGAAGCCGCTGTTGGTAGCGACCATGACGAAGCGGGCAATAGTATGTTCGGCTTCATCGTTTTCCTGCTCTCAGAAAGCGTCATTTTTTTGAGCTTTTTTGTAGGATACATCGTTTACAAGACGAACGCCCTCCATTGGCTCCCGGATGGTGTCACCGGGCTGGAAGTTCGAGAGCCTGCAATAAATACAGTAGTTTTAGTTTCTAGTAGTTTTGTAATCTACATTGCCGAACGCTATCTCCACGCTAAGAACCTCTGGGGGTTTCGAGCTTTCTGGTTGCTGACTATGGCAATGGGTAGCTACTTTCTATACGGTCAAGCTGTGGAATGGGCCGGTCTTCCCTTTGGCTTCACCGATGGAGTCTTTGGCGGCACTTTTTATTTGCTCACCGGGTTTCACGGTTTGCACGTTATGACTGGAGTGCTGTTGCAGTCGATTATGTTCGCACGCTCTTTTATTCCGGGTAACTACGATGAAGGGGAGTTCGGCGTTGCCGCTACTTCTCTTTTCTGGCACTTTGTGGATGTTATCTGGATTATTTTGTTCGTGCTGCTTTACGTCTGGCAGTAAGTAATTAATAATTAATAATTAATAATTAATAATTAACAATTTGTAGGTTTGGTGGAGCGAACCTCCACCAAACAGCCATTGGTGCTTTAATAAACTTCCAAAAATCACAATCTAGCGCCACGCAGCTAAAAGTGCGGGCAGACTTCGTAGGCTAGCTTGTAGTAATCGCTTTAGCGATTTATCAATATGAATCGCTAAAGCGATTACTACGAACTTTTGCTTTACCAACCATTTTAGCTGTGCTGCGCTACTACAAATTGTTAATTGTTAATTATTAATTGTTAATTGTTAATTGTTAATTGTTAATTGTTAATTGTTAATTGACCCAAAAGAGTTATGATTATCGAGGACGAATATTACGATGCGATCGTTATCGGCACCGGGGCAGGAGGAGGAACTATTGCCTATAAACTTGCTCCCACTGGAAAAAAGATTCTGATTTTGGAGCGGGGGGATTTTATGCCCTTAGAAGAACAGAATCGCAGTAATGTCGATGTTTTTAAGCGAGAGCGCTACCACGCTCCCGAGCGCTGGTACGATAAGGATGGAGAACCGTTTTCGCCGCAAATGAATTATGCCATCGGCGGCAATACCAAAATTTATGGCGCCTCGTTGTTGCGAATGCGGGAGCGAGATTTCGAGGAAGTGCAACATCAAAAAGGCGTTTCGCCGGAGTGGTGTCTGAAATATGCCGACTTAGAACCCTACTACACGGAAGCAGAAAAGCTCTATAAGGTACACGGGCGGACAGATAGCGACCCGACGGAACCACCTCGGAGCGAGGATTATCCGTTTCCGGCCTTGCCTCACGAACCGCAGCAGGTTGAGGACATTGTAGGAGCGATCGCCTCCGCCGGCCTCCATCCATCCTCCCTCCCCATCGGACTCACCCTCCAGGAGGACGATCCTACTAACGACTCCGAGGTCAGCGGCATTATTCCCGCATCCAAGTATGCCAACGTGACCTTGAAGACCAACGCCAAAGTCGTTTGCTTGCACGTTAATTCTTCCGGTGGAACTGTAAGAGGGGTTGAGGCAGAAATTGACGGACAATCTTACCTATTTTTGGGGGATATAGTAATAGTTGCCTGCGGGGCGGTGAACTCGGCGGCGTTGTTGTTGCGGTCTCTAAGCGATCGCCACCCTCAAGGACTGGCCAACAGTTCCGGTTTGGTAGGACGCAATTTAATGAAAAGCCTGATGACGGCGGTAGTGCAACTAAGCACCAAACCAAATTCCGGCGACTTTCAAAGAAGCGTTTACACGAACGATTTCTATTGGGGAGATGAAGACTTTCCCTATCCAATGGGACACATTCAAAACTCCGGCGGACTCCTCGCCGACGTTATCTTTGCGGAGGCACCGCCAATGCTTTCCGTGTTGGCGAAATTTATGCCCGGGTTTGGGTTGAAGCAACTGGCAACTCGTTCTATCGGTTGGTGGGCCCAAACGGAGGATTTGCCCGATGCTAATAACCGAGTGCGAGTGGAGGGCAATAAGCTGTACATCGATTACACTCCAAACAATCTCGAAGCCCACGATCGCCTGATTTATCGATGGACGGAGGTATTGAAAACCGTAGAAAAAAATCTGGACGGCTTTCAACGGGGGATCGTCCATCCTCGCGCTGAAATTCCGATTCAAGTGATGGCTAATCAATGCGGTACTTGCCGTTTTGGCGACGACCCCGCGACTTCGGTATTAGACGCAACGTGTCGCACCCACGATGTAGAAAATCTTTATGTGGTGGATGGCAGTTTCTTCCCGTCTAATGCCGGCGTCAGTCCTGCCTTGACGATTATCGCTAATGCCCTGCGGGTTGGGGATATCCTTGTGGAACGTTTGTCGTGAACTAATTTTGGATTTTCCATATTCAAGGCTAACTCTCCCGCCAGAAACCGGGTTTTTGCCAAAAACCCGGTTTCTTCATCCGCTGCTACCAGAGATTAACGGATTAAACCAAAGCGATCGAACGGTTGTACCCGCAATACTAACTGACCGTATATATTCTGGCTGGAAATGACCGCACCGAAAGTTTCCAAGTCGGGGTAGTCGGGGTTCTGCCCGATGACATAATACTGCTGGGGACTCAGAGCGATGGGAGGGCGTTGGAAATCTGGGGGTAGTTTGATGGAATCGCTGGTAAAAGGTTTGCCGTTTATAAGGATGCGACCTCCGCGAATTTCAATGGTTTCGCCGGGGAGGGCTAGGATGCGGCGAGTTGCAAATTCGTATGGGAACTCTGCTTTTAAATCGGTAGTTGAGAAAAAGATAACATCGTTGCGCTGGGGAGAGCGCCAGCGGGGATAAGTTATGCGATCGTACCAGACAAAATCGCTCCCTTGGATGGTGGGATTCATTACTGCGGACCAGTCTTCGCTAAAAGTCGTAGTGCTGGATATAACTCTAGCTGAGTATATGGTAACAGCGATCGCAATAACGTAAAAAGCCCAAGAATCGGCTATTCTTATTTTAGGAGTCGTTTTTGGCTCGATGTTTAAAGGATAGTCATCCGCTAAATATTTCCGGAGTTTGTCGTGATAAAAGCGATAGCGTCCTCCCAACTTTGTTAAAATGCCCCAGTTGCTAGCCTCCGTAAGAAACCGAGCGTAATTCCAAGGCATTCGACCCCGACGACACAATACCCACCGCAACGAAAAGTGCCCGATAATTACTAAACCGCCCCCCGATAGGAATCCTAAAAAAATTCCTAATAATCCCCCCGTAATAGTAGCTTGAATTAAGTTAATTTCTTGTTCCGTTGCCCAATTTGGGACCATAAATATTAGCGGGCAGAGGAACGTTGCCAAAACCATCGTCATTAAGGTTTTTCTCACCGCTTCCCAAATCCCCTGATTTGGATATTTGCTTACTTTTAGCTCTGCTGTCAGCACTTCAATCAGCCCTTCAATCAACCCAATAATCAGCGCGAAAATCAGCCCTCCAGTCAGCGCGAAAATCAGCCCTCCAGTCAGCCCGAAAATTAGCCCGACAATCAGCCCTCCAGTCAGCACGAAAATCAGCCTATATAATTCTCGTTTGATTCCTAGCCTAGAAAGATCTAGCACTTCCGTCAGTTGGATGGAATCGTTGTAGGCAAATATCAGCCCGAAAATCAGCCCGTAAATTAGCCCGACAATCAGCCCGAAAATCAGCCCGAAAATCAGCCCGAAAATCAGCCCGAAAATCAACCCGTTAATCAGCCTATATTCATTCCACTGTCGCGGATTTTCCAGCCAAGTTGGTTGCAATCTCTCAATCAAAAACTCCCGCTGGTTAATCTCTTCGCGCTCCATACTTGCCGCCAACCATTCCAGATAGTGCCTCGATTTTTCTGGGTCGTAACCTTTCAAGTTCTTGAGTTGCTCCTTGACAAAATCCTCAAAAAGTCTATCCTGACAAGCTTTCCCATCCTGGGGCGCATCCTCCGGAAATCCATTCCGGTAAGTCGCGGGCATGAGATTCAACAACATCGGATACCGCGCCAACTCCCTAAACCCGGGCTTTGACGGCAACTCCTCCCAGAGGTGAGGCACGTTGCGTCCCTTTAAATACTTCTCAATTTCGGCATCCTCTAGCTTGCAAAGCCTCACTGCCTGGTCTATCCATCGGCGATGCCAACCTCTGCTTTTATCTCTGACCTTTTCGTAATCCTCAATGCGACAGCAGATAACCAACTCGTGTTGTTGCTCCTGCTTATTCTTCTGCAAGCGATCGATCGCCTCAATTGCATCCTTAATTTTCCCCTCCCCCAACTCATCCAAACCATCCAGCAAAGGCACGATGCGATCCTTTGTCAGCCATTCCCGAGACAACTTGCGATTCAAACCGTACCCCAGAGCCATTTGTTCCGCCATCCACTCCAACATCGGCTCCCCCCGCCACGCAGAAAGCTCGAAAATAACCGGTATCGGCTTTTTGGGATTGTCTTCTGCCTCTTCTCCCAAAACCACAGCCAGTTTGAGCAGTTCCGTAGTTTTGCCGCTTCCCGGTTCCCCCAAAATCAGCAACCGCCGGTTCGCCTTGTCGAAAACTTCTGGAATCGGCGCTGCTAAGGTCGTTACCTCTTGAGTTTCTAAATTCTCCAACTTCCGTCTGGTGGGAATGGGAGGCAAAGTAGCTACCCCCGACAAAATTTCCCCAAGCCTCAAACGCTTAAACAATCCCCGAAAACCCTTTCGAGGGTAGGATTGAGATTGGGAGTGTTCTTCCCGGGGAGCAGTTTTAACCCTTTTACCTCCCGACGCAAAATCCTCTGGAAAATCAACGCTTTTTATACGAATGTAATTGCCGCGATCTAGAGCGCTTTTCAAGCGGTCGTTAATAAGTTCGAGGTTCTTTTTCCCAAACTCTTGCAATAAGTCTTCCGAAGAAGTCTCTTCTGGGTTTAATAAATCCGGCCCCACCACCACTATGGCCGCAAAAGCGATCGCCGCAACGCACAATAAGGGCAGCGGCACGTCTTTTAACAAAGTTTCTAAAGCGGGTATCTGATTGACAAAATAGGGATACAACACAAAAGCCAGGGCTACAAATGCCAGGCGCAGATACCGCAACAATCGATTTTTTATACCAGACATCGTTTATCAATTAACAATTAAAAATTAACAATTGGATGCCTTAATTGTAGATTAAAGAATTTTGGCCCCGACAAGTCTGGATGTGGCGACGGCGAGCTTTAACGGGCCATAAATTAGCATTAATTTGCCCAATGTCAACGTTAAAAACCTCAATACATAAAATGGCCTAAACCCTTGCCTGTTCTACCCATCCCCGCGTCCCGGCGTCCGGTGCGTCCCCGCGTTCAACCTACATAAGCTAGTTTGTAGTAATCGCTTTAGCGATTCATCTATCTAAATCGCTAAAGCGATTACTACGAACTTTTCTAAATCGCTAAAGCGATTACTACGAACTTTTCTAAATCGCTAAAGCGATTACTACGAACTTTTCTAAATCGCTAAAGCGATTACTACGAACTTTTCTAAATCGCTAAAGCGATTACTACGAACATAAAAATATCGGTTGCCCGCCCAGAAGGCGCGGTTTTTTCAAGAATACCTTCGTTTGCATCGAGATTTAAGAAACCCGGTTTTTATTACAACACCAACGCCTGCATCGAGATGTAAGAAACCCGGTTTTTTTTAAAAAACCGGGTTTCTGGGCACTTAATTTTCCTCACTCAAATTCTCTTGAATCAACTCCTCAAATTCCTCTGCCGAACTTACGCTTACTGTTTCTAAAAGTAGCTTTTCTAAAACCGATATTTCCTCGATTTTATTAACGCTTTCTTTTAGGGTTTCTGGGAGCTCGCCGAAGCGTTTTTGCAGCAGGTTGATGATGGATTTTTTGTTGGTAGATTTAGCTGTTTTTTCTGCTCCTCTTTTTTCCGCCATTTCTTCCATCGTACTCAAAAAAGGCACTTTTCTTTCCGCTTCGTATTGCCGGATTTTTATTTTGATTTGCTCTTGTAATTCTGGGGTTACTGTCATCATTTTATCCATGAATTTAAACAGGTTTGCAATTTCATATTTGGCGTAGCCCCTCTCGTACAAACTTTTGATTAATTCCCACTTCCACTCTGCCCTTTCTAAAAGGTTTTTAGTGGTACTTTGGGTTTTGAGATGAGCCATTACTACTATAGCAAATGGATTTGGGTTTCGTTCTAATTCCTCCCACTGGTAGTCTAAGAGTTTTTGGACGGCAAACTCGTATTTCATTTGGCTTTTCTTTAAGCCGTAAGAATAAGAGTTTGGTTTCCAAGATGGTCTGTTATCTCCTAATATTGCTAAACCAATTACCGGTTTGCGATACAGGTCGAATGCTCTATAATTATAAACAAACATTCTCTGGGCAAATTCTGTTTCGTATTGGCTTTGTACTTCGATGTGGATTAAAATCCAGATTTCCTCGTCGTTGCTTAATCGCCAGACTTTAAATAGTTTGTCGGCATAACGTTTTTCGGTTTCGGAGGATGCGGTTATTTGTTCTAGTTCTTTATCTAGGGATATTGGCTGTTTTTGCCAGTCTATTTCTGCGTGGATGTCTGGGTAGAAGAATTCGAGGAATTGTGGGAAGTATTCGCCGATCGCTGCCTTCCATGGTTCGTCATAGTTGGCTGTTTCTTTGGTCATATAATGCTAGGATTTTTTCTATTCTAACTCTTAATCAGGGGCGATCGCCCCCCGCGTAGCGTTGGCAAGATCTCAACAGCAGGGAGATTTGAGCGGGCCCAGAAGGCGCGGTTTCGGGGACAATACCTTCGCCTTGTAGGTATTTTTCTAAAAGGCGAAGGTATTGTTCAAAAAACCGGGTTTCTTAAATTTATGCACTCCCCAATTACGCCATCACCATGCCGCCATCAACGTTAAACACTTGACCGGTGATATAATCTGCCGCAGAATCGGCAGTTAAAAATACAATCGTACCCGCCACTTCTTCCGATTTACCGTAACGACCCAAAGGAATAAATTTGAGGATTTCTTCGGTATTTTTCAAGTCTTTTGTCATATCGGTTTCGATAAAACCCGGGGCGACTGCGTTAACAGTAATGCCGCGACTTGCTAACTCTTTAGCCACCGTTTTCGTCAAGCCAATAACTCCCGCTTTCGCCGCGCTATAATTAGCCTGACCGGGATTTCCCATTTGACCGGCAACGGATGCTATATTAACAATACGACCGCTTTTTTGTTTCAGCATGATTTTAGCGATCGCGCGAGTGCAGAGGAAAACGCCGGTGAGATTGAGGTCGATAACAGCTTGCCAGTCTTCCGGTTTCATCCGCATCAACAACGTGTCTCTGGTAATGCCTGCATTATTTACCAAGACATCGATGCTTCCTAATTTATCCTTTACCTCTTTGACCATCCCATCAACTTCGTCAACTTTCGATACATCCGCTTGGAAGGCGTGAGCCTTGCCGCCTGCCCCAGTAATCTCCGCTACCACCTCTTCTGCCGCCCCGCTGGAACTTGCATAATTGACAACAACATTGGCCCCCTCTGCTGCCATTGCTAAAGCGGTGGCCCTGCCTATGCCTCTGGAAGCTCCGGTGATGATGGCCACTTTTCCTTTTAATCGTTGTTGGGTTTCTGGTAATAGCTGCATCTAAAGTCCTTTTCTAATTTTTAAAATTGCAAACTAAACTATATTAGGGGAAATTGCCCCCATTAAAAATCACAACGGCTTAAATTTAACTACTATGGCAGTCAAAAAGAAGTTCAACAGTTTTGAAGAGTTACTCGTCGGTTCAAAAAAGCCCGTATTGGTAGATTTCTACGCCACCTGGTGCGGTCCTTGTAAGATGATGTCCCCCATTCTCGAAGAGGTTAACTCTCAACTAAACGAAAGAGTCCAAATAGTAAAAATAGATACGGATAAATATTCTGGATTAGCGTCAAAGTACGGTATTGAGGCTTTGCCTACTTTGGTACTGTTTAAAAATGGCCAACCAGTAGATCGCATCGAAGGTGTCGTGCAGCCACCCCAGCTTATTCAACGCTTGCAGAGTCAGGTTTAGGCCCCGGAACTGACAGGATTAAAATAAAATTGCTATAGCAATTTGCTATAGCAATTAGAACACTCCAGCAGATAAGAAATATGGCTATTTCTCCTTGGAAGAAAATTAAATTGTCTTTGCTAAATGCCAACCAATTGTTCGGAAAAAAACCTGACAAAGCTTTAGAGGAAGCATATAACGAAGCTTTGGCGATCGCCGCTTTAGAAAAAGAGTATTTTGACGGTCAAAAAATCTGCCCTGAATCTGGAAATTATACCGACAGCGCTCAATCTTATTTTAATTCTCAGC
>JAXHVR010000110.1:0-17406 GCA_034189005.1 Cyanobacteriota bacterium
CAAACCCGTCCTCGTCGAAGCTCTTTTTGACCGCCATCGCGAAAATTGCTACCATCGTTGGTTTGTTCCCCGTAGCCGTCATAGTTATAGCGTCGGAAGCCTGGATACTGAACCCCATTGAAGGTGAAATCGTATCTTACCCTTTTGGCATCGTCCGAGGCATCGATATTGTCCAGCGTACAGACCGTTTCCGCAATCTCAGGATCGCTTCCAGGACGAACGCCGTAACGTACCAATTCCAAGAAACCACCATCTACAACATTACGTTCGTCATTGCAACTTAGATTGTTAGGATCGCAAATCTCAGCGCCGTTGTTCGGGTCTTTATCCTTGTTAATCCTCAAGAAATAGTCGCTGGAGTTGCTACAAGAAGTTTCAAAACCAGTAGTGGTAAACATCAGTTTGTCCGCACTGCTCTTAAACTCATCCGCTTTCTGGAAGTAAAAACTTGCGGCACCCGGATCGTCGGCTGCATTTTGAGCGATATCGGCTGCGGCTAACAAACCTGTAATCTCCGCAGCAGTAGTAGAAGGAGAATAACCGTCTTGTTCTTCCCAGCGTTCTTGGTCGGTATAAGGAGGTACGATATCGACTATTTTCCGATTCCCATTAGGATCGTTGGGAAACTTGATATTAACCGTGCCCCCATTAGCTAGAAACTCAGCCGCTGGTTTCAACATATCGCGATACCACTGAGCGATTTCGCTATCCGATAAAATCCCTGCTTTCCATAACTTCCAGCCCAACATAATAGGCATGGCTGTTTGGTCTAACTGTACTCCAACCCATTCTAAAGTTCCATCAACGTGAGTTTTCTGTAAAAACCAACCCGTCGCTCCAGAATTCCCAGGGGTCTCAGCTTTTACTTGAACCTTCGGTAAATATTCAAAGGCAACAACGGGGGTTTCCTCATCTCCTAAAGCTAAAAACGCCATAGCAACTTGATAGAAATCCCTCGGCCACACTGCTCGATATCCCGTAGCAAAGGTATCCGCATTAACGGTATCGCCCCAAGGTACCGATAAGGAGGCAATTAAGGCTCCTGGGTTATTTTTATCCTCCATCGTCTTTAAAATGAAGGCACTGGCATAGAGTTCTTTGCCGTTATCGCCTGTATTGGCAATCATGGCAGGAACGTTGCTCAGACTTGCCAGATAGTCTTCCCATCCGATCGCCGAACCTTCCCCATTGTATTTGGCTAAAAGGCTCTCGTAGCCTTCATTTAAAGAAGCCTCTGTTTGAGCGGTTGCTTCTTCGTAGCTACTGCCAAATCCGATGGCCATATCGAAAGTTAAGGTTTCCCCTGCATTTAGGGTTTTGAGTTGGGCCATCATCGCCACGTTACCGGGCTGGTTTTCGTCGGTATAGTCGTAGCTCCAGTCCATGACCCCATCGTTATTGAGGTCTTGATAGCCATCGCTGCTCCCGACATATCCAGCGGAGGTTTTGATGAAGGGGGCGGAGCTTTTTAAGCTCAAATAAGCATTTTCCCCTTGACGGGCGTTGAGACTGTCTTCCTTAACAAAAGCCACATCGCCATTCCCCGTATTTTCAATATGAGGGTTCATCAGGATATAAGGGGTAATATTATCCTCATTGGCTGTGAAGCTCGTCTTGATAAACAAGGTTTGGCGGTCTGGGTCGGTAAAGACGTGCTTTTCTATGGTGTATTTGCCCTCTTTATCTGTATTGACTAGACGATAGGCAGGGGACAGGGGCCGACCGCTGCTATCCTTATGGAGATAGTCAACAGTGCTGTTGGTGTCTTTTTTTTCTTCATCGAAAAAGCCGTCGCCCGTTACTAAGAACTGTAAGTCCTTGATTTGGGCGCGATCGATTTCTCCAAAGGCCGTTTCCGTGACAATACCTTGAGCTAGAGAAAACCAAACCTTAGAGATAGTATTAGTCGGACCGCTATCCTGATAGGTTTTGTCAACATACTCTTCGTAGGAAGTTCCGA
This sequence comes from Cyanobacteriota bacterium, assembly GCA_034189005.1. Classification (GTDB taxonomy): domain Bacteria; phylum Cyanobacteriota; class Cyanobacteriia; order Cyanobacteriales; family Microcoleaceae; genus CALKCV01. The sequence continues at coordinate 1,961 of JAXHVR010000110.1, forward strand.
TGCCTTGCTTTGCTGCATAAGACCAAAAGGAAGGACTTCCTGGCGCGCCAAAAGCTTGACCGCCTCCGACTGCCCAAGCGGCGTTGGTTCCTAATAACCAAACTGCGCAAAGAGCGATCGATTGTGCGAATAACCAACGTTTTAGATTCATAGGTAAGTTTCTAAGTAACTGTAACAATTTTGTTGCTTATCTGGTTAAAAGTGAAGTAGGGAACCAATGTCTATCCTTTCCCATTTTCCTTCTTCCTTCTTCCCACCCCCGGTCGGGGTTTCATCTCTTATTTTTACCCTTCTCAGCGACGCCTCCATCCCCGTGTCTCCGTGTCTCCGCGTCCCCGTGTCTAGCCATTTTAAAGAGAATGAAACAGCCCCACCCCCCCACCCTCCCAGGCTCATTTATTCCAGATTGGGTCGCTCGGCAAAAATATTGACACAACGCTGCTTATCGGTATGTCATAATTTTGCCCGGGTACTTACTTGCGACCCGCTACCGCAATTTTCACTCAATCTGCCACTCTAATCGTAAGCACCAAACTGAGATACATCGCCGTTGTAGGTAGTATCGTTAGGCATCGTCGCGCGGAACAAATCTGCCGCTGTGAAGTTAGTATGTGTCAGCGTCGCGCCCGATAATTGTACGTTCTCCATCCTCGCGTTAAAAAAGTTAGCATTCGATAGATCGGAGTCAGATAAATAAGCGTTGTAGAAATTAGTACCTTCGGCGATCGCGTCAGACAAATTGGATTCAAAGACCAGCGCACCTTCTAGCTCTGCCCCTGTTAAAGTCGCGCCGAGCAAGACAGTCTCGCTCATTTCAGCATTATTCAATTGGGCGTTCGAGAGATCTGCATTAGTTAGGTTGGCATTGTTTAACCTTACTCCCAATAGCGACGATCGCGATAGATCCGATCCTGTCAGATTAGCTCCCATCAGCTTTGCTTCGTTAAGCAAAGTGTCAGATAGATCCGCTCCTGAAAGATTTGCCTTAATAAGCGCGCTGCCATATAAATCTTCTCCTGATAAATCTTCTCCCGATAAATCGCAGTAATTGCATTCATTTGTCGTCAGCAACTTCTGTTTATTTAAGCTCTGTACAAGATCGCCGACAAAAGCATTAGCTGGCAAACTAAATATCGTCCAGCTAAGAACAATAGTTAAAACAACAGCGGACAGTTTGCGAAACCAAGGTTTAATGTTCATGTTTTACCTCTAATTAGGTGTGTTGGCAATAAAGTTCGATCTAAGTTATGCAATAAGTACCTGCGTAAAGTAGATACCGAACAGACATTCCGATCCGTTCTACGGGGCAATGGAAAGCAGCTAAAAGAGCCTCAGTTGCGCTCTTTTCGCTACATCGATGCCAATTAGCTAAGGCTAACCGAAGGGGGATCGCTCCAAGTGCCGTAACCCTGTGGTTTTGCCCCTGGAGGGTTAACCCCGACCGCCTTCCACACAAGTCCTTCGGGATAGGCTTGGGGGCTGGGAATAAAGGGAGCCTCTTCTTCCCTCGCCTCTTCTTGGCTCGTAGCATACCACTTCTGCCATTCAGAGGGAAGCGCATCCCAGGTTGCTATATACCATAGTTTGATGATATTGCGAGCAATAGGCCCTAGCTTCCCAGAAGCCATAATCTTAGACTGTAGCCCCTCGGTAAAAATTCCGGGCTTATATTCCTTTTCTGCGCTCCGAACGAGCTCGTGAAAGGTTTGTAGCAATTCCCCCAATATTTCCTCGCCAGTCTGCTGTAGAACAGTCTCAAAGTAAAGGGGAGCCTGTCCGGTTCCCTCCAACTCAAAGCGAGAAAATCCGGTAGCCGCTACGGAGAAATCAAGGAAATACTCCATCAAATCAGTTTTATCCATAGTCGCTCGTTATTTACCTCCACACAATTTGTATCTTTGTAATTTGTAGCTTTGCTTCGATCGCATTACAATTGGCTTTTGACAAATTTAATTGTCCCCTTGCGTTCCTTACTCAAACTTATAAACCGGACCGGCATTCAAGCCATCGGGATGCCCTGGAATGGGGTTACGAATCAGGCTAGTAGCCAGTTCCTTGAGTCGGAACATACCACCCACTGCAGGAAGCAACTGTTCGGGATTACCGTTAAAGGAATGTTCGATCTCCGCCAGGAACTGACTGTAAGCCTGCTGGAACTCCAGAGCATTAGTATATACCTCTGAATCTGGCTCGCAGTATTGCCTGAGCTTGCTCAGGGTAAGGTCTTCCATGACTGGATAAACAGCGTCCCAATCTACCTCAAAGGTGTCACCTGTAGGCGCGTCTGGCTTATCCGATTTGCGCGGATCTTTTTTGTCGATAACATAATATCGCGGTGGCTCCAAGTTTAGTTGTTGGAAACGATAGAAATGGCAAAGTTCCTTTTCCGCATCATAGATCGTATCGCTTCCAGACCCCTCACCCTGGGTTTGAATGACGTACATGGCCTTGAGGGCAGAATTAAGATCCGTCACTTTAACGATGTCTCCCGCACCGTTATAGTAATATTCCCTGGTAATTTGCTTCTTGGGATCGCCAATGAATAGATTCTTCCCTTCGTCCTTATACTGTTTGTCCAGCGCCCTTAAGCCTCGGATGATTTCTGTATAGAACAATCCAATGCTGTAGTAGCGCAGGTCTTCTTCTTTCCCAAGCAATTTTAAAATTGCGCGCCTGGCCATTTGCTTGCGTCGAGACTCCACTATTGGTTTGTCTTCATCCACATGCTTGGCACGCTCGATTTGTAGAAACGTATTCACTGTTTCTGGGCAAAACTTGCCCAGATGAACTTCAAATGAATCGTCCGGTTCTGGATTTGTGGGCAATAAAGTGGGATAAGTAGGAACGAAGTCAGGGTTGGTCAAAACTCCTTCGATGTTTCCCCCAACGGCATTAAAAACGTTGGCTGCTAGAGTTAGATGGAGCATTTCCTCTACAGCAATGTTTCTAATAATGTGAAAAGCTTCTAGATTCGAGCCTGGTTTGAGGGAGTAAAGGGCCGTCAGATAAGGGGGAAGAGTTGCGTGTTCTATCAGCATTGCCTGGGTCAGATAGTAATGCAGTTCTTCAACCGTCGTAATCAACTGGTAAGTATCACTCATGAATCATACCTCTGGTAGTAATATTTTCAAGGGTAGTGGAACGATCGCGCTTTGTTGTTTTCAATCTTAAGCGCTCAAGTCCTTAAGCATCTGTTCGGAAGCCTTAAAAGCTAGGGCAGCAATACTCAAGGTTGTATTAGAACTGCCAATGGAGGGCATACTTCCCGCACCGAGCATATAGAGATTTTCATGATCCCAAGAACGCTGCTGAGAATCAACAACGGAGTTCTCTTTAGTCGTTCCCATGATATGAGTTCCCGAAAAGTGGTTTCCTCCTCGGAACCAATAGCCTTGACCCTCATACTCAAAATAAGCCGGGTCCGTGTCATCGTAGTGGGTATAATCTTCCGCTCCCAAGCGAGCGAAGATGGTTTTGGATAGCTCCCGGGCGTAAGCAAATGTCCTTTTGCAGTAATCGGGTACGTCAAAATGAATCACGGGACGATAATTACCCAGTTGGTCTATATATTGCGGATCGACGGTTACTGTGTTATTAGGATTTGCGGGTAATTCGCACATAAATGCCAGTAGTAGCTGCCGCGAGATCTTGCCAATCAATTCCTGGCGCAGTTCTGCACCGTACTTGCCGTTATCCACCGCATCTACGACTATATTAGTAGCCCCCGTACCAGACCATCCCCAACCGTCATTGTGGATATCCATCGCGAACGCACATTGTTCGTTGCGAAAAACACCGTTACGAAAAGTGTTTATTCCCGATGTAACTAGGGGGCCTCGCATGGTACCGGTCACTTCCGGCATCAAAGCCCAAGCTAAGAGGAAGGGATGGTCCATGAGATTGCGGCCCATGAGTCCGCTGGTGCTTGGCAGGTCAGAAGCAAGCATGAGCTTGGCATTTTCTACCGCATTGGTCGCTAAGACAAATAATTTCCCCTTAGCAGTTCCAACCGTATGCTCGGGAGAGTTCTTATCTAGATAGTGCTTAAAGTCAATACTAGCGACGCGATTGTCTTCGCCAATGTTAACCTTATAGGCTACAGCCTTGGGAAGTAGATGCACCCGTTCTGGAAAGGCTATGGTATTTAGGGTTTTCCGGGCATCATACTTGGCTTGAACCGGACAGATGGGTACGCAGTTGGCGTTACCTTGGCACCGTTCCCCATACTCAAGTGGATTAACGCTGGCAACTCCTTCGGGAACGAAGTCCTGGGGACGCAACTCGTTCTCTTTGAAACCTGGTCTTTTGTAATCGGGGTTAGGGATACTATTGCGACCCTGGGGAAAGGTACTGAGTTCTAATTTCTTGGTCTCCTGAGACTCGCCTTCACCAATTGAAGCTTCAGCCCCACTAAGTCCCTCGCTGACTTTGCCATCTAAGTATGAAGGGGGAAGCTCTAGCATGGGCAGGACATAGCCATCAATAAAGGGGACGCCTAGACTTTTTTGTTGTTCTGTGTTCCCTGAAACCCCTATCTCATACTCGGCTTTGCGGTAATAGGGCTGAATGTCTTCATAGCTAATGGGCCAGTCAACACCCTGTCCGTAATTAGTGTTTAACTTGAAATCGTCGGGTAACATCCGTATGGTTTTCCCTTCCCAGTGCATGGTTGTCCCACCTAGTACCCGCGTATAGGAACCGCTAAGGGGCAGGGGGCCTTTCTCTTCAAAATAGTAATTGGCACCGTCCGTGGGGCTAAGAGCGTTGGGATTTTTGGGAAACGGAGAGTTGGCGTTCTTATTCACAGCACCGTAGAAGGTTTCGACGTGACTTTGAAAGCCTTCAAGGGTTAAACCGTAACCGGTTCCCGCTTCAAGGATTAAGACGGTCTTGCCCTGTTCGCTTAATTGTTTGGCCGCAATTGCTCCTGCGACTCCCGCACCCACGACTACAACATCGTAAACGGTCTCAGAGACCGTCCCAGGATCGACCAATTTAACGCTCATCTGACTTTGGTTCATGTGTTACTCCTTCAAAAAATCTACTCAAAACGAGTAAGTGTCTGCATCTCGCTTGCGAAGTGGTTCGGCCTGCTTCCTCGATCCCGACACAATCGCGATATCGAGCTCGTACATCAAAATTGCCTTGAGTTCTTACAGTTTAGATTCTGATTTGATTCCGATCGATCGCCAATCCTGCGTTAGTGCCAGATTGGCGATCGCTTCCTGCTTCAATCTAGGGGCGTCCTTTCGTCGCTGTCTGGCGAAATAAGATAAACAACCCTTCTAGTCCACAGGCGTAACTTTGGATGCAGTCCACCCTAGTTTTATATTATTTGTGCGGTCCTACTACTTACTTGTTGCTTTCTTCGATAATCATACTACACGACGATCGTTTTTTTTATTCTATTTATTTTTTTTTTATATTTAGGCAACTCGATCGTAAGATTTCCCAGATTAAAGTGCGATTGAAACATAACACCAATTTTTTATTCTATTTATTTGGCCTTACTACTCTTTTTTTTAGGGTTGTAACTAGGGGACTTGCTACTTTTTAAAAATCAATTTTTAATTTTTAAAAATCAATTTTTAATTTTTGAGATTAAGGTTTTTTGAGAAGAACATTTCCCAGACTCAAGCTCCTTCCGACTACCAAAAAGCCCCACCTGTCCCCCCGATCGCCCATACTAGATCTGGCAAACTAGAACGAGTAAGAAAATGACCGCCACCACAAATACCTACAAAATGAGCGATCGCGAAAGGGCCAACCTGCAAAAAGCAGCCAATTACAACTCCGTCCGCTCGATCTCAGAAATTTGGCCCCTAGCCGCCCAACGCTTCGGTCAGACCGTGGCCCTCCACGACCCCCACAGCAAACCAGAAGTCATCATCTCCTACCACGACCTCAACCAACAAATTCAACAATTCGCCTCCGGGTTGCAAGAACTAGGAGTCGTCGGCAACAACCCAGAAACCAACACCCCAGAGCGAGTCGCCCTCTTCGCGGACAACAGTCCCCGGTGGATGATAGCCGACCAGGGCATAATCGCCGCCGGGGCAGCAGACGTGGTTCGTAGCGCAACGGCCGACCCGGAAGAACTCTTCTATATCCTCACCAACTCCGGCAGCAGCAGTTTAGTAGTGGAAAACCTGGGGTTATTGCGCAAATTTGGCGATCGCCTCCAAGACCTCCCCATCCATCTCATCGTCCTCCTGACCGACGAAGAACCCGACTCCCAGGAATCTCTCCCCATAGTCAACTTTTCCCAAGTCCTCGCTAAAGGAAAGGAACGCCCCCTAACCCCGTCCCAACAAAACCGAGACACCCTCGCCACCCTCCTCTACACCTCCGGCACCACCGGCAAACCGAAAGGAGTAATGCTAACCCACGGCAACCTCCTATATCAGTTAGACACCCTTAGCGCAGTCATTGAGACATCCCCAGGAGATAGCGTCCTCAGCATCCTCCCCACCTGGCACACCTTCGGACGAACTGGAGAATACTTCTTTCTCTCCCAAGGTTGCAGCGTGGTTTACACCAGCATCAGGCATTTCAAAAACGACTTAAAAGAATTCAAACCCCTATATATGACCAGCGTTCCTCGCATCTGGGAGTCAGTTTACGAAGGCATCCAGAAGCAACTAGCAGGGCAACCCGCCAACAAGCAAAAACTAGCCAAATTCTTCTTTACCAACAGCGAACGTTATATCGAAGCTCGTCGTATCGCCCGGGGCTTAACCTTAGACTTAGAACCACCCAGCCCATCTGAGAAATTCATAGCCAACCTCAAAAGTATCGCGTTATGGCCAATTCATGCATTGGGCGATCGCCTCGTTTACCAGAAAATACGCGAAGCCACTGGCGGTCGCTTTAAATTAGCCATCAGCGGCGGCGGTTCCCTCGCCACGCACCTGGAAAACTTCTTTGAAATTGTCGGCCTCGAACTCATCGTCGGCTACGGCCTCACCGAAACCTCCCCCGTTTTAACCGCCCGCCACCACTGGGAGAACCTGCGCCGTTCCGCCGGCAAACCAATTCCCGGAACGGAACTCCGCGTCGTCGAGCCAGAAACTCGCCAACCTCTGCCAGTAGGCGATCGGGGCCTAGTTTTAGCCAGGGGGCCGCAAATCATGGCTGGTTACTATCAGAACCCCGAAGCCACCGCCAAGGCCATAGACTCAGAAGGCTGGTTCGACACCGGAGATTTAGGCTTAATAACTCCCAACAACGACTTAATCCTCACCGGTCGGGCCAAAGACACCATCGTTCTAACCAACGGCGAAAACATCGAACCCCAACCCATCGAAGATGCTTGCGTCAGAAGCATTTATATCGACCAAATCATGTTAGTGGGACAGGACCAGAAATTCCTGGGGGCTTTAATCGTACCCAATCTGGACAACCTAGAGAAATGGGCTGTAGAGCAAAAAGTTGCCCAGTCTATTGCAGGACTAGATTTAAACAGCAAGCCAGTTCGAGACTTGTTCGCTCAGGAATTGAAGCGGGAAGTGAAAAATCGCCCCAGCTATCGTCCCGACGATCGCATTGGGCCATTTACCTTAATTTCAGAGCCTTTCACCATGGAAAATGGCTTAATGACCCAAACTTTGAAGATAAAGCGTCCCGTTGTAATGGAGCGCTACCGCGATATGATTAACGGGATGTTTGATTAAAGACCAATAGAATACAGACATCTAACCAGTTCTACACCGAACTGGCCAGATGTCTGTTCTACGGAAAACGTTCCTGACAAAAGCAATTCTATGGATTCTAACACCCAATTACTTCTCAAGCGAGCTATTAACGTTAAAGTCATCGTTACCCCTCGCTGGAAAGAAGAAGCTCAACAGCAACTTCAAGATCAAATCAACCAAATAGACGGTCAATTACAGCAGCTAGAAATGCAAGGCCAGCGGATGATTGCCGAAATTCAAAAGCAAAACATCCAACCAGCAGGCCCCCAAATAACCCAACAAATTGACAATATCAAGCTACAAGTCAATCAAAAGAAAAGCGAACTGTTAGAGCAGAAAAATCAAAGCCTGCAACAGCTTCAACAAGTGCAATTGTTAGAGCTAGAACAAGAAGTAAGTCAAGGTCAAATAGAAAGCATCTTCACCGTCGAGACGGGAGATAACTTGATCAAAAAAATGCAAGTAGAAGTTCTCCTACGCGATGGAGTAATTCAAGACATTAGGGGTGAAGTTTAGAATTGTTAGTTGTTAGTTGTTAGTTGTTAGTTGTTAGCTGTCAATTAACAATTAACAATTAATAATTAACAATTAACTTTTCCCCCCTTAAGCGCGATCTGCAAACAACAAACAACAACAATAACCAAGAAGAAAAATAGGATATGATTCACGAAGTTTTCATGCCAGCCCTAAGTTCTACCATGACCGAAGGAACGATAGTTTCTTGGGAAAAATCCCCCGGCGATAAAGTCGAAAAAGGGGAAACAGTGCTGGTGGTCGAGTCCGATAAAGCAGATATGGATGTGGAAGCATTCTACTCCGGCACTTTAGCCGCAATTATCGTAGAAGCGGGTGACGCGGCCCCAGTAGGTGCAGCCCTAGCTTTATTAGCCGAAACAGATGAAGAAATCGAACAAGCACAGCAGCAAGCAAGCAGCGGGGCTAGCAACGGAAACTCCTCAACCCCAAGTTCCGCAGCCCCAGAAGCGCCATCAGCCGACGTCGCCGCACAACCCGAGCCCGAACCACAACCGACTGCCAGTCGCCGCAACGGACGGGTAATAGTTTCTCCCCGCGCTCGGAAATTGGCAAAAACACTTAAAGTAGATTTGAACGGCCTAACGGGTAGCGGCCCCCACGGTCGAATAGTGGGAGAAGACGTGGAAGCGGCAGCAGGGAAAACATCGGCTGTTGCCACTGCAGCCCCAGCAGCGAAAGCGGCACCGGCACCAGCACCGGCACCGGCACCGGCACCGACTCGAACTCCTATCGCAGCAAGTCAGCCTCAGACTAACGCGCCCGTAGGTGAAGCGGTAGCGATGAATAGCCTTCAAAGTGCAGTGGCTAAGAATATGATGGTTAGCCTCTCCATACCTACTTATCACGTCGGCTACACCATTACCACCGATAATTTCGATGCCCTTTACAAGAAGATTAAGCCCAAGGGTGTCACGGTAACTGGTCTGTTGGCAAAGGCAGTGGCGGTGACTCTACAAAAGCATCCTCTGTTAAATGCCAATTGCGTAGAGAATAAAATTAACTATCCTTCATCAATTAATGTAGCCGTGGCAGTGGCGATGCCCGGTGGCGGGTTGATTACTCCTGTTTTGCAAGATGCTGACAAGATCGATATCTATTCTCTCTCTCGCAATTGGAAGGATTTAGTTCAACGGGCCAGGGCGAAACAATTGCAACCGGATGAGTATAGCACTGGCACTTTTACTATTTCTAATTTGGGAATGTTTGGAGTGGATAAGTTTGATGCGATTTTGCCTCCAAATCAAGGTTCGATTTTAGCGATCGGCGCTTCTAAACCCACTGTGGTAGTTTCCGATGATGGAATGTTTGGGGTTAAGCGACAAATGCAGGTAAATATTACTTGCGACCATCGCATTATTTATGGTGCGGATGCTGCTGCATTTTTGCAAGATTTGGCGAAGTTAATCGAAACCGATCCTCAGTCTTTGACTATGTAGGTAAGGTGCAATAGCTAGTTGCTGCGTAGGTTGGGTGGAACTATAGTGAAACCCAACGCGCCTATTATTCGATCGAGAAACCCGGTTTTTAATACAATACCTTCGCCAAAATAAAAAATACCATTTGTAGGTTGGGTGGAGCGACAGCGAAACCCAACAAAATCGTTGGATTGTGCTCCCGTTGATGTTGGGTTGCGCTACCGCTCCACCCAACCTACGATCGGGCGCTGGCGAAGGTATTGTAATAAAAACCGGGTTTCTGGGCTACGGAGAATATCCCCGCTGCACAGTTAGTTTTTGGGAGCGATCGCTCGATATCGATTTATATTTGTTACCAGAGGATTAAAACAGGGAAAAATCTACTATGAAAGCAGTCGTAATGACGGAATCTGGGGCACCAGAAGTATTAGAAGTACGGCAAATACCAGACCCAGAAATTAAAAAACCGACAGAAATATTAGTCCGCTTAAAAGCAGCAGGAGTTAACCCCATAGACGTTAAATTGCGCAGTCGCGGCACGTTTTATCCAGATAGAATGCCGGCTGTTTTGGGATGCGACGCTGCCGGTATTGTCGAAGCTACGGGGGAGGCAGTGCAAAATTTTCGAGTGGGGGATGAGGTTTATTTCTGTAATAGCGGCATAGGCGCTTACCCGGGTAATTATGCCGAATTAGCCGTTGTGGATGAAAAATTTGTCGCTAAAAAACCAACTTCTTTAAGCTTCGTGGAAGCGGCAGCATCCCCATTAGTATTAATAACAGCTTGGGAATCTTTGTACGATCGCGGAAAGTTACAACCGGGACAAAAAGTCTTAATTCATGCCGGCGCCGGTGGTGTCGGTCATGTCGCCATACAATTAGCGAAATTGCAAGGCACCCAAGTCGCTACTACTATTAGTTCGGAGGAAAAAGCAGCATTTGCTAAGAGCATGGGTGCGGATTTAACTATCTTTAAAAACACCGATGTTGTGGAACAAGTTTTAAATTGGACTGACCGGGAAGGGGTAGATTTAGCTTTCGATACCGTGGGAGGAAAGGTATTTTACGATTCGATTCCGGCAGTGAAGGTTTACGGGGATTTAGTAACAATTTTGGAACCAGACCCTAGCTTTGGAAATTTGAAAGTGGCGCGGTTAAGAAATTTGCGCATTGGTTTGGAATTAATGCTAACTCCAATGATGCAAGGAATGGAAGAATCTCAACACGACCAAGCAAATATTTTGCGACAATGCGCCAGGTTATTTGATGAAGGCAAGTTAAAAATTCATCTCAATCAAACTTTTGCTCTGGAGGATGCTATTGAGGCGCATCGATTGTTAGAAGCGGGTTCGATGGTAGGGAAGGTTGTTTTAAAAATTTCGTAGTGCAAAAGTTCGTAGTAATCGCTTTAGCGATTTATAAAGATTAATCGCTAAAGCGATTACTACAAGCTTGCCAATTTGTGGAGAATTGCTATAATAATTAGCAACAAGCTTTTGGTCTTTCCAAAAAATGAGATGTACCCCAAATGCCCTTAGTTGATACATTATTAAGAGTTTAATGCTGAATTATGAAAATAGAAGGTATCCGTCTAAAAAATTTTAAAGCCTTCAAGGATGTTGAAATAGAAAACATTCCTAAAATGTGCGTTTTTGTGGGTGCTAATGGTACTGGCAAAACAACTCTTTTTAATGCCTTTAGTTTTTTAAAAGATGCTTTAAGCGATAACGTTCATGTGGCTCTAACAAAATTAGGAGGTGCTAAAGGATTTAACGAAGTAAGAAGTCGCGATTCAACCGGACCGATAGAAATAGAATTAAAATTTCGTAAAGACGATCGCTCTCCATTAGTGACTTACTTTTTAAAAATTAACGAAGATAAAAACGGTCTTCCTTTAATAGAAAAAGAGATTATTAAATATCGAAGAGGTAGTAGCGGCAAGCCTTGGCATTTTCTTGATTTTTCAAAAGGCAAAGGAGAAGCGGCGACGAACGAACCGGATAAAGTTACTGATATTAACGATTTAAAGCTGGAAAATTACGAACTCAAATCTCCAGATATTCTAGCTTTGAAAGGTCTGGCGCAATTTAAAAAATTTCCAGCTTCTAAAGCGATCGGCAATTTGCTAGAAAACTGGCATATTTCCGATTTTCGCATCCAGCAAGCGCGACCGGAAAGAGAATATGGTTATGCGGAACATCTTTCAAAAGAGGGTGAAAACTTAGCCCTGGTAACAGAGTTTCTCTATAATAGACATCGCAAGATTTTTCAAACAATTCTTGAAAAGCTGAAACAGCGAATTCCTGGCATCGGTGAAGTGGATTCAAAAATTACAGAAGAAGGGCGAGTTTTACTGCGTTTTAAAGATGGGAATTTTAAAGACCCTTTTCTGGCGCGATACGTTTCCGATGGCACTATTAAAATGTTTGCTTATTTAGTGCTTTTATACGACCCCAACCCTCATCCTTTGTTGTGCGTGGAAGAACCAGAAAACCAACTTTATCCTCAACTTCTTAGCGAACTTGCAGAAGAATTTAGAGATTACGCCCGTCGGGGAGGTCAGGTTTTCGTATCTACTCATTCCCCTGATTTTTTAAATAGTTGCGAACTTGAAGAGGTATTCTGGTTGCAAAAAGAAAAAGGCTACACGGTTGTCAAGCGGGCGACTGATGACGAACAAATCGTGGCTTATATGAATGATGGCGATAAACTCGGTTATCTTTGGCGGCAGGGCTTTTTTGAGGGAGCAGATGTGCTATGAAAGAGCTAGTTTTTTTATTAGAAGAACCATCGGCCAAAGTAACGATCCAAGGTATTTTGTCGAATCTAATGCCCGAAGAAGAGGAGTCAAATATCGCCGTTCGGTATATTGTTTTTCAGGGCAAACAACACCTAGAAAAGGAGATAACTAGAAAACTCAAAGGATATAGAAATCCCGAAGCAATATTTATTATTTTACGAGACCAAGATTCAGGGGACTGCCAAGTTATTAAAAGCAAACTCAAACAAAAATGCGAAGAGGCAAATAAATCTGAAGCGGTTGTTCGTATTGCCTGTCGGGAACTGGAAAGCTGGTATCTTGCAGATTTAACTGCTGTTGAAAAAGCTTACAATAAAACCAATCTTTCGTCGCGACAAAATGAGAAGAAGTTCAGAAATCCAGATGTTCTTGGAAGTCCTTCTAAGGAATTAAAATCCCTAGTGCCTGAATACCAGAAGATAAATGGTTCGAGAACGATCGCCCCTTATTTGAATCTGGAAAACAGGCGATCGCGCAGTTTTTTTCATTTTATCGGTTCGATTAAAAAGAGCGTTCTGCCTTAAAGCGTTCCTAAGATTATCCATTAGCCACGACCCTACAATTTTAGGCGGTTAATTGCATGAGCGATCGCTCCTTGGAGGCCCCGCCCGTAGCGATCGAGACCTCAATCCATTGCCATGGGCCAAGGATAAATTGAGAATATGTCCTTGACAAAAGTGCCGTTAAGCAGTAAAGATGGTAGATCGTGTGTCCAAACCAGGCTCGGATCGGGTTCTGACATATCAAATGCTGGGAGCGATCGCCTCTCCAGCTACCTTTACGGCTACTTGAGGACAAGAAATCATAATGACTTACGCAATTATTGAAACTGGCGGCAAACAACTGCGAGTAGAACCAGGTCGCTTCTACGATGTCGATCGCCTTCCCCTCGAAGAAGGAGGAAAGCTTTCCATAGATAAAGTCTTCCTGGTTCAAAACGACGGCGACGTCCAGATAGGCCAGCCCTTGGTAGAAGGGGCTACCGTTGAAGGGACAATTATGCGACACTTCCGGGGCAAAAAAATCATCGTCTATAAGATGAAGCCTAAGAAGAAAACTCGCAAGAAAAGAGGCCATCGCCAAGAACTAACTCGCTTAATGATTAATTCTATTAATCTCAATGGCACTGTCCTAGCTGCAGCGGAGACAGAAGAACCAGAGGCAAGTACCTCCGAAGCAACTGAAACTGAAGCCACCCCGGTTGAAGTTGTGGCCGAGTAATAGCCGCCCAAATAAAACTCGATTACTGTAGAAATTGTACAAACCATAGGAGAAAATTATGGCCCATAAAAAAGGTACGGGTAGTACGCGCAACGGTCGCGACTCTAACGCCCAAAGATTGGGAGTCAAGCGTTACGGCGGTCAAGTAGTTAGGGCAGGCAATATCCTAGTCCGCCAGCGGGGCAATTCCTTCCACGTTGGTAATAACGTCGGTCTCGGCCGGGACTATACCCTATTTGCTTTAATCGACGGCGTGGTTGCTTTCGAGAGGAAAGGCAAAAGCAAGCAAAAAGTCAGCGTTTATCCAGTAGCGGCAGAAAGCTAATTTCATGGTTGTAGCAATCGTTTTAGCGATTTAGACTAAGTTTGTTTACAATCGCTAAAGCGATTACTACGAACCATCGCCAAAAACCCGGTTTCTCGAACAATACCTTCGCCATTTTCTTGTAGGTTGGGTGTAGCGTAGCGAAACCCAACTCTCGATGTTGGGTTGCGTTTCACTCCACCCAACCTACGAGATGCAGGGCGAAGGTATTGTCGAAGAAACCGGGTTTTTGGCTTCTGGATATAAAGAATTGTAACTATTCGCTCAATTGCACTTCGAGTAGTTTTAAACTTCTTTGCTAAAAGCTATCTACCTAAATCAATTATGTTTCCCATTAATCGACCTCGCCGCCTGCGCAACCATCCCCAACTCCGCCGGATGGTTCGAGAAAATCTTCTTACTACTAACGATCTGATTTATCCTCTCTTCGCCGTTCCAGGAGAGAGTTTCGCTAAGGAAGTTAAATCGATGCCGGGCGTCTATCAGCTTTCTGTTGACAAAATTGTGGAAGAAGCTAAGGAAGTTTACGACTTGGGCATCCCGGCGATTATCTTGTTCGGCATTCCCGAGGATAAGGATGCCGATGCTACTGGTGCTTGGCACGACTGCGGTATCGTCCAGAAAGCCACTACTGCAGTTAAAGAAGCGGTTCCAGATTTATTAGTTATTGTCGATACTTGTTTGTGCGAGTACACCACTAGCGGTCATTGCGGCTATTTGGAAGTGGGAGATTTGACCGGGCGAGTTTTGAACGACCCCACTCTGGAGTTGCTGAAGAAAACTGCCGTTTCTCAAGCTAATGCGGGTGCCGATGTTATCGCGCCTTCGGGAATGATGGATGGTTTTGTGGGGGCCATTCGTTCCGGTTTGGATGGGGCCGGGTTTGAACATATCCCCATTTTGTCCTACGCGGCTAAATATGCTTCTGGTTATTACGGGCCATTTCGCGATGCGGCGGACTCTGCACCTCAATTTGGCGATCGCAGAACTTACCAAATGGACCCGGCTAACGGGATCGAAGCCCTTAAGGAGATTGAATTAGATATCGCAGAAGGGGCGGATATGTTAATGGTTAAGCCTGCTTTGGCTTATATGGACATTATCTGGCGGGTTAAGGAGGCTACTAATTTGCCGGTGGCTGCTTATAACGTTTCTGGGGAATATTCTATGGTTAAGGCAGCGGCCATTAACGGTTGGATCGACGAGCAAAAGGTGGTTATGGAAACTTTGACCGGCTTTAAGCGATCGGGTGCGGATTTGATTTTGACCTACCACGCTAAGGATGCCGCCCGTTGGTTGCAAAGTAGTTAATAATTAATATAGCATTTATCGAATCGGTGAAGTACATCGAGCGATCCCCCCCAGCCCCCCTTGAGAAGGGGGGAGCCGGAACAATTCAAAGTCCCCCTTTTTAAGGGGGATTTAGGGGGATCGATCGGGGTGTACTTCACCGAT
>JAXHVR010000111.1:0-17392 GCA_034189005.1 Cyanobacteriota bacterium
CGCGCCCAGTCCGATGAGAACTGGAATGTGCGACGTGCGGCAGTGCAAGAATTAGCCAGGGGTTGGCATGACGACCCGGATACCCTCCCTTACCTCAAAAGTCGCGCCCAGTCCGATGAGAACTGGAATGTGCGACGTGCGGCAGTGCAAGAATTAGCCAGGGGTTGGCATGACGACCCGGATACCCTCCCTATCCTCAAAAGTCGCGCCCAGTCCGATGAGAACTGGAATGTGCGACGTGCGGCAGTGCAAGAATTAGCCAGGGGTTGGCATGACGACCCGGATACCCTCCCTTACCTCAAAAGTCGCGCCCAGTCCGATGAGAGTAGCATCGTGCGAGGTGCGGCAGTGCAAGAATTAGCCAGGGGTTGGCATGACGACCCGGATACCCTCCCTTACCTCAAAAGTCGCGCCCAGTCCGATGAGAACTGGGATGTGCGACGTGCGGCAGTGCAAGAATTAGCCAGGGGTTGGCATGACGACCCGGATACCCTCCCTTACCTCAAAAGTCGCGCCCAGTCCGATGAGAACTGGGATGTGCGACGTGCGGCAGTGCAAGAATTAGCCAGGGGTTGGCATGAGGAACCGACAATTTTTGAGTTGTTGCTCGATCGCGCCCTCAACGACCCCTTTGAACGGGAACAAACCCGGGCAACCAACCCTCGGGAAACAGCATTAGAGGCTATTATTAAATACTACCCCGACCATCCCCAGACTTTACAGTTGTTTCGCGACAAAGCAGAAAATGACCCGGACGAGGAGGTGCGGGAATTTGCCAGGAGAACTCTGGAAAGGCGGCGTTAAACTGGAGGCAGTTGGGAATGAAGAAACCGGGTTTCTGGGCGGGGGGTGAATATCCCCGCCGTAAATATGATTCGAGAGCGATCGCTTATCCTATATAATAACCTTAGATAGTCAAGGGAAACTCAAGCGTATGACCCAAACCACAGTAAAATTGCAAATACCCTTTGAATCCTTAGTAGAGGCGATCGCCTCTCTGGGGCTAGAAGAAAAACGCCAGCTTTGGCAACTGCTAGACAAAGAAATTCACCAAACACAAAGCGATGCGGAAGATACCGATCCTTACGATTGGGGCCCCGAGGGACAGCCTCAAGGAAAGCCTGTAGAATACCTTCCAGGAGTAGGATTAGCAGTTATGGGAGGTAAGGATGAACGGTATTGAGGCGGTGAATATTCCCGCCGTAAAGATGATTCGAGAGCGATCGTAAATTTCTAATAAACGGGGACTTTGCTAGTTTCTTCGAGAAGACCGGAACGAGTTAATATGTAACTAGAACCATCAAACATTTCAATAGTAAAATTTGCACCAAAAACTGATATGTTGGAAGTCATATCGGGTAGAAATTGAAAACAGGCGAGAGTGCGATTTGGAGTAAATAAAAATACTTCCATTTCTGTAATAATTGCCGCAAAATTGTCGGCTATAGCAATGTCAAAAAGAGGCATCATCAGCGCCACAGATATGCAAATATTACCCTGCTGTAAATCGATTGCTGCCAACCTTTGGTCTATTCCTATCCAAAGCGTGAGTTTATCGGTCGATAGTTGAATAACTGGTTCGATTAAATCGCTTCTCCAGTTAATTCCATAACATCCCCAAGGTTCTCCTAAATCTAAGAGTGCAAATTTTTGCGGATTGTCGTGGATAATAACTTTTCTACTGGGGTCAATTAAATCAAATTCCGATTTGCTAATAGTGCGAATATTCATGGCAACTCCTACTGGTAAATTTTGGGAATAATTGTCGTCACTTTGGGAAGAGAATTGAAATCGCCGTTTTGGTAAAAATAGCTGATTTCAATGGCCCCCAAGATTTCACCCCTGTTTACTTCTACTTTTCTAACAATTGTAACTCCATGAGGAGTAGCTATCTCCTCTATTTGAGAAGCATTTAATCCCTCTTGAAAGATCTGTAGTAAGCGTTCTGTGCCACCTTGAGCTTCCTCAATTCCCAGTCTACGCAATTCCCGTAAATTTTGCAACGATCTGCTAGCATTTTTGGGATTAGAGGTGACTCGCCCAAAAAAGAAGTCAAACTTTTTTTCATCAATGGTAAATCCTTCTCCCCGAATCACTGTGGTTATCCTGTAAGCAACATATTTTATGATAACTCATAGTCGGGCACGAAGAAACTAATTTTTGAGGTTGCCTATTTGGATGCTCGATCGCCCCCCCGTAGAACCAGGGCTGTTTCATTCTAATGAAAATGGCTAGACACGGGGACGCGGGGACGCGGGGACGCGGAGAGAGAGACGGAGACACGGGGACGCGGGGACGCGGGGACGCGGGGACGCGGAGAGAGAGACGGAGACACGGGGACGCGGGGACGCGGGGACGCGGGGAGAGAGACGGAGACACGGGGACGCGGGGACGCGGAGAGAAGGGCAAAAATAAGACAGGAAACCCCGATCGCCCCCCCGTAGAACAGGCACTCTTAGATAACTTGCCTGTTATCCCTCCTCCATCTACAAAAAATCCCAAACCCCATCCCCCCTACCTTGCAACTGCCCCAGGGAACCCTCAAACTTCAACTTACCCCCCTCCAAGCAGACGATCCACTCGGCGCGACGGATAACCGACGGACGATGACTAATCAAAATGGTAGTTTTCCCCCGGCGAGACGCCAACAACCTCTGCAAAACCTCCGACTCGCTGCCGGGATCCAATCCCGCAGTAGATTCGTCCAAGAGCAAAATCGGCGGGTTAGTAATAATTGCCCGGGCGATCGCCAACCGCTGCCGCTGCCCTCCAGAAATATTCGCCCCAAATTCCCCCAAAACCGTTTGATACTTCTCGGGCAACTTGCCGATAAATTCATCCGCACCCGCTATCTGACAAGCTTTCACTATCTCCTCGAAAGTTGCCTCTGGGGCTGCCAAGCGGAAATTCTCAATAATCGACCGACTCCAAAAATGTGCCTCCTGGGGCACTAATACCACCTGCTGGCGCAAACAATCTAAGGAAAGGTCTTGTAAATTATAGATGCCGATGCGAATATTACCCGATCGCAACGGATACAACCCGGCAATTAATTTTGCCAAAGTGCTTTTACCGCAACCAGACTCCCCAATAAGAGCGATCGCTTTTCCTCCGGGAAAATTGACGGAGAAATTTTCTAACAACTCAATTCTCCCTGGATAATTAAAGTTAATCTCCCTGCAAACTATCTCCGAATTACTAACAATTTCCGCTAATGGTTTTCCCTCGTCTCCTTTAGTTTCCGGCGTCGCTTCGATAACTTCGCTTAAGCGTTGAGTCGCCGTTTGTACTCTAGTCATTTCGTCCATCAATCCCACTAAAGTACCGATAAAATTATTGAGGTTTGCCGCTAGGGCGATAAAAGCTAATAATTGACCGGTAGTTAATTCCCCGGCGATTACTAAATTGCTCCCCAACCAAATAAGAGCGATCGCCCCCACGCTGCTAACTACTTCTGAAAAAATATCGTTAAAAATGCCAATTTGATTGGTGCGATAGCTGAGGTTCCCCAGCCGCCCAAAACGCCCTTGCAATTCCTCCCAGAATAAAGGGGCGCTGCTGGTAGTTTTCATAGTCAGAGAACCTTTAAAAGTTTCCACTAACACTCCTTGGGTCTCTGCTTCTAAAGCTAATAAATTTCTATTTTTCTGCTTCAAAATTGGCAGCATTAAAATAGTAGAAAAAGTCATTATTACGGCAACCAAGATAGCAGCAAGCGCCAAATAACTGCTATAAAAAAACATAAAGCTAACGGAAACTAAAGCAATAAAAAATTGACTGGGAATGGCGATAATGCTTTGAGAAACTAATTGATTGATTTCTTCGATATCCGTTAAGCGACTGATAATCTCCCCGCTGCGACGGGTTTCGTAATAAGTTAAAGGCAAGCGGAGAATTTGCCTGCCAAATTCCATCACCAGTCCGAGTTCCAAACGTTGGGCAAAATGAGCGATCGCGTTAGACTGAACCAACTCCAGACAGCCGCTAAAAAAACTGAGGATAATAACAGCGATCGCCACGCTAGCTAGCAACTGACTATCCCCTCGAACCAAGACGTCGTCCGTGAGTATTTGGATGAGAAAAGGAGAGGCGATCGATAACAAACCCAAAACAATATTTAAGAGGAAAACCAAACTCAAAATCTGGCGATATTTCCAAAATTGTCCGAGCCATTGCCCCAAACTGCTGCTACCCTCTTCCGAAGAAGAAAAAAAGCGTTTTGGGTCCGGTTCCAACAGCAAACAAACCCAATCTTCCCACCCTTCAGCAAGCTCTTTTTTCGACAGAGACCTAATCCCGACAGCCGGGTCCGCAATAACGTATTTATTGCCTTTCCTTCCATATAGAACCACCCAATGATAGCCTTGCCAGTGAATAATAGCGGGTAGCGGGGCGCGGTCTAGTTGCTCCAAAATTCCCGCATTTGCCCGGACGCTTCTGGCATTAAAGCCGATAATTTCTGCCCCCTGTTTCAAACCTAATAAAGTAGTTCCTTGCTGGCGAGTCCCCGCCGCCTCCCGCAATCTATTTATAGTTAAACTTTTACCGTAATATTTAGCAATAGAAGCCAGACAAGCAGCCCCGCAATCTTCTTCATTTTGTTGGGGGACAATTTGATATTTTTTAAAACCATTTACCTCTCCGTAGTCCGGCGTACCCTGGAAAATTGGAATTAGTTCTAACATAAGTTTTGAGATTTAATGGTAAAGTAGAAAGACAGTTCGTAGCAATCGCTTCAGCGATTAAAAAAGTTCGTAGTAATCGCTTCAGCGATTAAAAAAGTTCGTAGTAATCGCTTCAGCGATTCATATAGATAAATCGCTAAAGCGATTACTACAAACAAGAGCTTCCCCTCATTTTATTAATTGCAAATCCCAACCCACCAAATCAGAAAAAAGCACCCACGGCGATCGCGGATGCTTCGTTTCATTACTCATTACTCATTACAAGGCCAAAAAAGTTTTTTTAGGTTGCAGCCTGCTAATAGTTAAAGCAACTTTTAGCAGCCATTAAATACAACCCAAAAACGCTACTTTTTAGTTTAATAAAAGCGGCGGTTAAATCTGACTCTAACGCTAACTCCTCGCCGAGAACGAGGATAAGAACGATAGTGATGGCGATTTCGAGAGCGAAGATAGCGCCGGCGGTAGGAATTACAACTACCGTGCCCGCCATTAATAGTAGCCGATTCTTCAGAAGAAAGCTCTGTAAATAGGTTGTTTGTTTCCGGTTTTTCCATAACTAATTGAGTTTTACTTAACAGCATTCGCGAAATAATCGAAATTTTCCCCAGCGGGCTCTCGTTATTTGGCAAACTGTAACCCACAATTCTCAGACAAATTAAACTATCCGGATTTTTTCCAAGATTAACTGCGTGGTAGTTAATTCCCGGGCCGGCGACTATAGCATTTATCGAATTGGTGAAGTACATCTTCGATCCCCCCCAGCCCCCCTTAAAAAGGGGGGAGCCGGAAATTTTCAAAGTCCCCCTTAAAAAGGGGGATAATGGTGGATCGATCTTGGTGTACTTCACCGATTCAATAATCGCTATATAATTATTCTAGTCTTCCCGCCCCAATTTCATTAGTTACTCAATTCAATCGGGATAATTTCCCAAAAATAAGCAAACATAATTAAAAAACCGACCCACTCTGGCAACAGTTGTCAGCAATTCCCAAAATTAATCTGCCAGGCGGAGTCAATTATTAATTATTAATTATTAATTATTAATTATTATGGAACTAGACAATTTTCAAAGCGATGAATTCCTCCCGCCCCTCAGTCGGTGGATAACTTTAGGAGGGGTATTTCTAGCAGGAACTTTTGGGGCCTTAGTTGCTCTAGCGAGCGTTATCAAATATAATCCCACAGTCAAAGCAGCAGCGATCGCTCGACCGGCGGGAGAGGTGCGCGTCGTCCAAGCGGCAACGGAAGGCCGGATCGAAAGCATTGGGGCGAAGGAAAATGAAAAGGTAGAGAAGGGAGAGGCGATCGCGAACATCGATCCCTCTCCCATCCTTCGCCAACAAAATTATTTACAAGACAACATCCAGCAATGCCAGGTAGAACTAGAAGAGGTTAACGGGCAACTAAAAGCTATAGAAGCTCAGATTTTAGCTAGTTTAGAAACCCTCGGTTTTTACCCCGAAGCAAACCCAAACGAAGGATCTATAGAAGCATGGTTAGTGACCTTATCGAGGTCCATGCCAAATTTGGCGCAAGAGTTGGGGAAGGAAAGGCGGGAATTGTTCATTAAGCGGACGGAATTAATCAAGGATGTAACTCGGGGGAACAAAGAACTAGATCGGTTGGGGATAAAATTAGATAATAGCGCCATCCGATCGCCCGTTGGCGGCACTATTCTCAAGTTAAATTTGCGCAACCCCGGACAAGTGGTGGAGGTAGGAAGCGCGATCGCCACCATCGTTCCCACAGACGTGCCTTTAGTGTTTAAGTCTCGGGTGGGGGCGGCGGATATCGGTCGAGTGCGGGTCGGCCAAAAGGTACAAATTCGCGTTTCTGCATATCCCTTTCCCGACTACGGCGTTCGGGGCGGCACCGTCACCAGCATTTCTCCAGATGCCTTTACTCCCGAAAATGTAGGTAACGGTGGGGGCGAGGTTTATTACGAAGCGACGATAACGCCGGATGAGTCTTTTCTGGGAGAAGGCGATCGGGTTTATCCCCTCCAGTCGGGAATGGAAGCGAGGGTGGATATCATTTCCTCTGAGGAAACGGTTTTAACTTTTGTCTTGAGGAAAGCAAGGTTAACAATTAACAATTAACAATTTTGTTTTTGCTGGTTTGACAACAATATATTACGATTTATCCAGTAGTAGTAGCACTGCACAGCTAAAATTGTGGGCCGACTTCGTAGGCTAGCTTGTAGTAATCGCTTTAGCGATTCATCTATATAAATCGCTAAAGCGATTACTAACTTTTGCTTTAGCCATCATTTTAGCTGTGTTGCCCTACTACCCTACTCAATAATTAGACCCTCGTACGATCGCCCCAAACGCGAGGCGGGGGCAAAGCATTCGGATATTAACAATAAATGCTGTAGCTCGTAATTTACCGTCTGAATGCGTGCATCCCCTACATATCTATCTTTTGGATCGATCCCGCACGAGTTGCTATATAATAAATCTCGATCTTTGTCGGGGTCGATGAGACTTTTACTGCTCCTTCGCCACTGGCGCAATTAGCACCCGCTATCTCAATCAATTCGCTCAATAGTAATCCAAACTCCTGTTTCTTGACGATCTGCAATATATTCGACGTTTAATTGGGGGATGCAACTTAGCCTGTCGTCTTTAAGGACTCCCGCTCCATTTAATGTCAAGGCATCCAAACAAGCACCTGCCATATTATCTAAATCGGAATTGGTGCGATGTTTGCCACAGAAGCTTAGAGAAATTGCCGCTTTTTTAATAGGTAATTCGTCTTTGATATTCATGTCTAATACTTGACGGCAAATCTCTACTTCTGCCATATTTCGCCATTGACGATATCTTGGTGGTAAATATGTACCTTTTGATGTAACTCTAGGTCTGGCTTTTGGAACTACTTTACCGGGAATGTAAAATACTAAATTGTTGGGGTTTTTTGCGACTATTGGTTGAGTCTTTTTTTTACCTTCTTTGCCAACGGACTTTTGAGAATTATTATCTGGCTTTTCCAGCAAATATTGGCTGGATGTTTCCTTTGCTTTCGCCGTCGATATGTTAGAGCGATCGCTATTTTCTTTTTTCTGGATTTCGGAATAAAGATTGCCTTCTTTCGGTTCGATAACAATTACCATATCCGTTGAGTTACTGGAGCGATCGCTTCTTTTTTCAACCGCAGAAGAACTGCCATTAGCTTCCTGTTTTGTCTTTGTTTCCTCCACTACTGAAGCAGTAGCAATAACAACTCGATCTATTTTTTTTTCTGCTTCTAGTTGATGACTATTTTCTTCTGGTTTTTCCAAGACAGATTGGGATATTTTTTGAGGAAATGGCAGAAGAAAATCTCCCCCAGCGATGGCGATATAAGTTTGAGCGCTAGCTAGAGAAAAAGAGCAACATTCTGTTAACCATCTTTGCCATTCAGTCCCCGACAACATAGACTTTACTACCAACAACAAATTGCCAATAGTGCAACCATATAAAAGAGCCTGGGCTGGTTCTGCCTGACATTGTTCGTGTTTGGCATTAATTTTAGCTGTTAATTCCTTAAGTTGTGTTCCAGCTTTAGTATTATTTTTAGGCATTTTTTTCAGTTTAATTTGTGTAAAATACGAGGGTTGCAGGAATTGGCAACCCTCGCGCTAGTCCCCC
Organism: Cyanobacteriota bacterium; assembly: GCA_034189005.1. Lineage (GTDB taxonomy): Bacteria > Cyanobacteriota > Cyanobacteriia > Cyanobacteriales > Microcoleaceae > CALKCV01. The sequence goes on from JAXHVR010000111.1 coordinate 8,319, forward strand.
CATAGGTAGTTGATGACGAGTAGTGTTTTAGGGTAAGAATCTTGTTTGTATTAATCGCGAAGGGCGATTGCGTTCTAACAGTCACTACATCTTTACCACTACCCCTCATAAAAAGAATTATCGGCGGCGTCTGGTACTGCCACTGCGCCGACGAGAGCCAGACCCCGGGCGGGAGTTACCGCCACTGCCAAAACTGGGCTTGCGTTTGTTAGGACTGGAGTTATTAGAACGGCGCAAATTAGTCGTCCCGGCCCCAGAGCCAGTAGAACGGTTAGTATTTCGCTGCTGTTCGCGAGTGGTACGATTTGTACCATTGGTGGAAGGGCGATTGAGATTGCCAGTACTACGCACAGTTTGGCGGTTGCGGACGGCGGCGGGCGGGCTTTGGTAGCGAGTCCGATATTGTTCTACAGCGCGATCGTAGCTCTGCCCGTAGCCACCATAACCAACCATCGTACTGCCCCGTTGATAAACTGGCGGGACATAATATTGGGGCGAAAATAACATATTGCCCACCACTTGCCCGGCTAAAGCCCCGGCAAAAGGAGTCCAAAAATTAGATTCCCGACGCACGATAACAGTTTCGGTCCGTCCCGTTGACGGGTCAGTTCTGTTTTCAGTAACGTTATGGACGTACTCGATTTTAAAATCCTGGGTCAAATGCAAAACCGCGCGATCGCCCAAAATCTCCGCATAACTGCCTTTGCCTGCTTTAATTTCCTCTTCTGTTAGGCTTGCCATTTGCACGTCTGTAGTTTCGTAAACGGGAGACTGACCGCCTGGAGTATTGAGCAACATTAAGCTGTACTCTCCGTTGGCATCGTTGTAAGTAGCCTGTTGGACGGGGTATTGTCCCTGACGTACTTGGCTCCTCCTGGAGACAACATTAGAATTGGGATTTCCATAATTGGTTGACCTGGAATCGCCACAGGCTGTGGTAGTCCAACACAGGGTCAAACACATAAACAAGATTGTGAATTTGCGCAACATCTATCGCTCCTGATTTGATTTCATTTTTTGATAACAAATTCTATTATACTCAGCATTCGTGGATTTGGTTCGACGGCGAAAAATTCAGCAGTTTTTTGGACTTAGATCGAGTCCCATGAAATGACCGCGATCGAAAAAAGAGGGGCAGAATGGCAATGCAACTCAGGTTAAGGGTTGCTAGCTTCTAATATCATTTTCCCAATTATTAATTATCTTTTCTGCCTTTGAGCCAATAGGTAGTCATTTTTCCTTTGCCTTTAACAGCGATCGCCCCCCGTTTTTCAAACAGATATTTATCTTTCAAGCGATCGTAAGTGGTAGCGGTAACCTGGATGGCATCGGCCATTCCCGAAGATTCCATCCGCGAAGCAACGTTAACCGTATCGCCCCACAAATCGTAGATGAACTTTCTAATCCCAATCACCCCAGCTATGACCGGCCCGGTATTGATGCCGATCCTAATTTGCATTTTTTCTAAGTTCGCTGGAGTTTTGCCCTGGGAAGATTTGCCCGTTTGAAACCTTTTAATAGCTGCTTGCATCTCCAGGGCCATATCCGCAACGGCTTCGGCGTGGTTTTTGCTCGGAACCGGCAAGCCACCGGCTACCATATAAGCATCGCCAATGGTTTTGATTTTTTCCAAGCCGTAGCGATCGGCTAATTTGTCGAAAGTCGAAAACATTTTATTGAGCAATTTCACTAATTCTAAAGGAGGCATCTGGGACGAAATAGGAGTAAAGCCTACTATATCCGAAAACAAAATGGTAACGTCATCGAAATGCTCGGCGATCTCTTTGGGGTCTTGTTTGAGCCTCTCGGCGATAGTTTGGGGTAAAATATTGAGCAACAAACTCTCGGATTTATGTTGGGCCAGACGCAAAGCTAACTCGTTCTGCTTGCGATCGCTGATATCCCGCGCTACCCAAATAGCAGTATCTTCCGCCGTCGGAAAAATTCTGGCAGAAAACCAATTTTCTCTGCTGCCTAGCTTGAGGCTGTAATCGTAATTAATAGTGCGCTTGGTATCTATGGCCCGCAGAACTTGATGCTGCCAAATTTCCCCTGTCTCTTCCATAAAAAATTGTTCCAAGGTCAAGCCGATGACATCGATTTCGGCGCCATATAACAGGGTCGTATTTGTCGGTATTATTTCTACGTTGCCTTCGCGATCTACCACCAAGACTATATCGGTCATGGCTTCAAACAGGGCCCGCATTTTCAATTCCGAACTGTGGAGTTTTTCCCCTAATAACTTCCTCTCGGCAATCTCTTCTTGGAGTTCTCTGGTTCTTTCTTCTACTATTTGCTCCTGCTGGTGGGAATATTGCTCTAATTGCTGGAAGGAAATTTGCAATTTTTCGGCCATTTCTTTGAAGGACTCCGCCAAGACCGCCAGTTCCCCAATGCTACTAACTTCCAGAGCAGAGTTTAGGTCATCGTCCTTCGATATTCCAGAAACCGATCGCGCTGCGAAGGCTAATTTGGCAGATGCTTTACTTAGCTGTAGAATTGGCTTACCGATCCAGCTTGAAGTTATCAAACCGAACGCGGTAGCTCCCGCTAAAGCGATCGAACATAGCAGGATGGTGATGCGGGTGTTGGCTTCGATATGTTCCATGAAATCAGCTTCGGGAATTACTACTACCATCAGCCAATCTAAACCTCGACCGTCTTGCAAGGGCGATACTTGAAGAAAATGACGTTTGCCTTCGATATCGAAGACCAACTGGGTACTCTCTTCGATGCGATCGAGGTTTTGATACTTTTCCCGTACAATTTTTACTCCTTCTCGGATTAAAAGTTCCTTGCTATCTGTTGCTTTTAGTCGTTTTTCTTCCTCCGAGGTTTTAATAAAAGGTTCTTCTATTGTCGAGCTGCTGGCTACCATATCTCCCGATCGCTCTATTATTAAAACTTTCCCTGATTCGCTGACTTTTAATTCCCGCAGAAATTTACCTATTTCCGATAAAGTAATATCGATCGCGAATACTCCTTCTAGTTTCCCGTCGCGATCGTAGATCGGAACTACTGGCGTAATGCCGAGGGAGGGAGGCAGCACGAAGGGATAGATAGAAGACCAGGTAGGCTTCCCTGCTTTTACTGCTGCTTTATACCAAGGGCGGGCTCGCGGGTCGTATTCCTGAACTTTAATTAACTCGCCGAGATTCCCCCGCTCGTCGAGAAGATATATTTCTCGATCGGGGGCGCTAAGTTCCGTTCTAATTCTAAAAGTTACCCTCCCGCTCAATTCTCGCCATACTCCTATGAATTCCCCTCCCTCGTTGCCATAATAAATGTAGGGTACTGCCGGGGATATTCCAGTTTGATACCAGAAATTCTGTTGCAGTTGCGAATAGTTTCTTAAATCTAAAGTATTGGTGCGAATTGCTGCTTGGTTAATTTGCAAAAATATATGGGGAGTATCTGCGAATGTTTGGACCCGCTGTTTGACATTACCAGCCACTTCTACCATTAATTTACTAGCTAGTTCTTCGATCGCTCTTTGTCCGTTTCTAACGGAAAACAATCCCGTTAATCCCACCGCAGCAAAAATTTGCACTAGGAATGGTAGGACTAGCACTAGACGTAAAGGTATTTTCAATGAATATTTAACGTTTTTTTTTCTCATTTATAGTAATTAATAATACACTATTTTGTTAACATAATTTTTTTTCGGTCAGTACCCGCACTCGACTATCAATTATTAACTAGCCTGCCATTCAACCAATAAGTTATCATTCTACCCTTGCCTTTTACGTCTATTTCTCCTCTGCTTTCAAAAAGAAACTTGTCTTTTAATAAGTCGTAAGTGGCAGCGCTAACTTGAATTTGCCCCGGTTTACCGGATGATTCCATCCGGGAGGCAACGTTAACCGTATCGCCCCATAAATCGTAGATAAATTTTTTGATCCCAATGACGCCTGCTATGACCGGCCCGGTATTGATGCCGATCCTAATTTGCATTTTTTCTAAATTTGCTGGAGTTTTGCCCTGGGAAGATTTGCCAGTTTGAAACCTTTTAATAGCTGCTTGCATCTCCAGTGCCATATCCGCAACGGCTTCGGCGTGGTTTTTGCTCGGAACCGGCAAGCCACCGGCTACCATATAAGCATCGCCAATGGTTTTGATTTTTTCCAAACCGTGGCGATAGGCTAATTTATCGAAAGTTGAAAACATTTTATTGAGCAATTTCACTAATTCTAAAGGAGACATCTGGGAGGAAATAGGAGTAAAGCCTACTATATCGGAAAACAAAATGGTAACGTCGTCGAAATGCTCGGCTATCTCTTTGGGGTCTTGTTTGAGCCTCTCGGCGATGCTTTGGGGTAAGATATTGAGCAACAAACTTTCGGACTTGCGTTGGGCGCGGTCCAACGCTAACTCGCTCTGCTTGCGATCGCTTATATCCCGCGCTACCCAAATAGCGGTATCTTCTGTCATGGGAAAAATTTTGGCTGAAAACCAATTTTCTCTGCTGCCTAGCTGGATGCTGTAATCGTAATTAATAGCGCGCTTGGTATCTATGGCCCGCAGAACTTGATGCTGCCAAATTTCCCCTGTCTCTTCCATAAAAAATTGTTCTAAGGTCAAGCCGATGATATCGATTTCGGGACCATATAACAGGCTCGTATTTGTCGGTATTACTTCTACGCTGCCTTCGCGATCTACCACCAAGACTATATCGGTCATTGCTTCAAACAGGGCCCGCATTTTCAATTCCGAACTGTGGAGTTTTTCCCCTAATAACTTCCTCTCGGCAATCTCTTCTTGGAGTTCTCTGGTTCTCTCTTCTACTATTTGTTCTAGCTGCTGGGAATATTGCTCTAATTGCTGGAAGGAAATTTGCAATTTTGCGGCCATTTCTTTGAAGGACTCCGCCAAGACGGCCAGTTCCCCAATGCTACTGCTTTCGATATCTGAGTCGAAGGCATCGTTCTTGGATATTGCATAAAGCGATCGCGCTGCGGTGGCTAGCTTTACAGATGCTTTACTTAACTCTAAAATTGGCTTGCCGATCCAGCTTGAAGTTATCAAACCCAGGACAGCAGCTACCCCTAAAGCTGCCAAACATAGCACGATGGTGATGCGGGTGTTGGCTGCTATTTGTTCCATGAAATCAGCTTCGGGAATTGCTACTACCACCAACCAATCTAAACCTCGACCGTCTCGCAAGGGCGATACTTCCAGGAAATGCCGTTTGCCTTCGAGATAGAAGACAAAGCGGGTACTGTTTTCTATGCGATCGAGGTTTGGATACTTTTGCTCTAAAGCTTTTAGCGATTCTCGGATTAATAGTTCTTGGCTTTCTATTGCTAGAAGTCGTTCTTGTTTGCCATCGATTTTCAGAAAAGGTTCTTCTATTTTCGAGCTGCTGGCGACCATTTCTCCCGAACTTTCTATAATGAAAACTTTTCCTGACTTGCCCGGTTGTAATTGTCGCATAAATTGACCGATATGCCATAGAGTTAGATCGCTAGCTAGAACTCCTTCTAGTTTCCCGTCGCGATCGTAGATCGGGGCTACTGAGGTAATGCCTAGAGATGGAGGCACTGCAAAGTGATAAATAGGAGACCAGGTGGGCGTGCCTGTTTTTACTGCTTGTTTGTGCCAGGGACGAAGGCGCGGATCGTATTCGTGACTTTTGATTAATTCCCCCAGATTTCCGCGATCGTCCAGGCGATATATTTCTCTATTAGGAGCGCTCTCCCTAGTTCTAACTCTAAAAGTTGCCCCGCCCCCTATTTCTTGCCTTACTCCGATGAATTCTCCCTCCACGCTAGCATAATAAATGTACGGTACTGCCGGAGATATTTGAGTTTGATGCCAGAAGTTTTGTTGTAGTTCTGAATAATCTTTTAAATTTAAACTTCCAGCGCGAATTATTGCTTGGTTAACTTGCAAAAATAAATGGGGAGTATCTGCAAATGTTTCTACTCTCTGTTCCACATTAGCAGCTACTTTTTTCATTAATTCTCCCGCCAGTTCTTCGATCGCTCTTTGCCCCTTTTTAAAGGAAAACCATCCCGTTAATCCCACGGCAGCAAAAATTTGCAGTAGGAAGGGCACTACTAGCACTAGACGCAAAGGTATTTTCAATGAGGCTCTATCCAGGTTAGTTGTCATTTTTTGGTAATGGGTAATAGGTAATGGGTAATAGGTAATAGGAATTTTTAATACAGGCCATTACCTACTTTTTTATCTTCTTCCTGTCAACCAATAAGCCATCATTTTACCCTTACCTTTTACATTAATTTCTCCTCTGCTATCAAATAAAAACTGGTGTTTTAATAATTCGTAAGTGGCTGCCGTAACTTGAATTTGACCCGGTTTACCGGAAGATTCCATTCGGGATGCAACGTTCACCGTATCTCCCCACAAGTCGTAGATGAACTTTTTAGTTCCGATTACCCCGGCAACTACGGGGCCGGTGTTGATGCCGATTCTAATTTGAAACTGCTCGTTTTTTTCTCTGGGAAAATAAGCCTGAAAATCGGCGATCGCTACTTGCATATCTAATGCCATATTAGCGATCGCTTCGACGGAATCATCCCTCGGTACCGGCAACCCTCCAGCTACCATATAAGCATCTCCAATAGTTTTAATTTTCTCTAAGCCGTGCTTTTCTGTCAGGCGATCGAAATAGGAAAACATTTTATTGAGTAAGGAGACTAATTCTAAAGGAGAAACCTTCGCGCTTAAAGGAGTAAAACCAACTATATCGGCAAATAAAACAGTGGCTTTCTCGAACCTTTCGGCAATGGAACCTTCATTTTTTTTAAGCCGTTCGGCGATGGGTTCTGGCAGAATATTTAATAACAAGCGATCGGATTGTTCTCTGGCATATTCTGCATCTTCTTTAGCTAATTGCAAGGCTTTTTCTGCCTGCTTCCGTTCGGTAATATCGTTAACCATGCACAACAAAGAAGGTTCTTCGTTAAGCTCGATTATCTCTGCCGATAATAAGCCTGTTTTGATTTCCCCGGACTTAATTTTAAACTCGTATTCTTGGTGGCGAACCTTTCTTTCTTGCCGCAACAATTTCATCAAGCGATCGCGATCTTCGAGATTCGCCCAAATATTCACCTCCCATGCAGTCTGACCGATAATATCCGCCAAGCTATAACCGGTGAAATTCAAAAAACTATAATTGACATCGATGATTTCTCCGGTATCAATATTACTAATAGCGATCGCATCTGGGGAGGCATGGAAAGCAACGGAAAACTTCTCCTCGGAACGACTTAAAGCGGCAGTCCGTTGTTCCACTCGTTCTTCTAACTCCGCATTAGTTCTCTCTAGAGCGTCAAAAGACTCCTGCAACTGTCGGGCCATGACGTTGAAAGAATCTGCCAGCACGCCCAACTCATCTACACCCTTAACCTCTACCTTCTCGTAAAATTGACTGCGATCGCAATCTGGATTTTGTATCCGCCTCGCCAAGGTTCTACTGGCAGCAGAAAGCCGCAGAATAGGTAAAGTAATCCATCTAGCCGTCACAATTCCCAACCCAGTCGCCACCGCAAAAGCCACCAAACAAAGCAAAATCGTCGTGCGGGTGTGGGCGCGGATCTTGTCCATAAAATCCGACTCCGGCACCACTACAGCGATCGCCCAATCAAGATTTTCCCCGTCGCTAAAAGGTACCACTTGCACGAAATGTCGCTTGCCTTCGATGGTAAATTCTAACTGCTGGCTGCTGCCTATGCGATCGAAGCTGCCAAAACGTTTCTCCAGATATTTAGCAGTCTGACTAATCAAAGGATTTTCTAAATCCTCTGCCGAGATGCGATCGACGTTCTCCCCGTTAATAACAAAAGGTCTGTCGCTGGTGGAAGATGCTATGACCGACCCCGAAGAGCGCTCCACAATAAACGTCTGCCCGGTTTTACCAATTTTGATACTTTCCAGAAACTCGTTGATGTGAGACAAGACAAAATCCACTCCCACCACCCCCAACAATTCCCCGCCCCCTTCATAAATCGGCTGCACCAAAGTCACCTTCAGCCTGCGTTCCTTGAAATCTGCGTAAACATCGCTCCAGCTAGCCTTGCCAGCAGCGATCGCGTTTTCATACCAAGGTCTCACCCTGGGGTCGTAATCTCCCCCCACCTCCAATACCGCAGTAGGGCTTCCGTCTTCAGCGATCGCCAAACTGGTAAACTTGCCAGCAGTGGACTTACCCGCCCTGCCGATCTGCCATCTCTTATTTTCCTGAAACCCCAAACCGATAAACTCCCCATTTTCCCCGCCAAAATACATAGCCGACACGTTCGCCGACTCGAACAAAAACCTCTGACGCCAAAACTGGCGCGTCAAACTCGCGGTTTCTTCCGGGTTTAGATGACCCAGTTCGATACCGTCCTTATTAATTTGAGCGATAACCCGGGGCGCTTGTAAATAATCCCTCAGTTTTTGTTCGATGCGGGCGCTAATTTCCCCGCGCAATTGCAGCGTCACCTCGTTTACCGCCTCCCGTCCGTTGCGCAACGACAGCCAGCCAGTTAATCCCACCGCGCCAAATATCTGGAGGACAAAAGGCACTACCAAAATTGCCCGCAAAGGAACTTTTCCGGGAATTTTTAGGGCTTGGCGGAGCAAGAGTTTTGGGGACATTTTGCCTCCTCTGGGGCCGGGGGCGATTCCTCTTACCTGGAGCTTCTGACAGGGGGTGTTTGACATGGGGGCTAAGACTCCTAATAAGTAATTAATAATTAATAATTAATAATTAATAATTGTTGGACGATCCGTCAGGGTGGCTCTTGAGCGTTAATAATTGCCCGTGCAAAATATGGGCACGCATTGGGAAAAAAGCCTAGTTTTAACTAGAATTTTTGAGAGTTTGTCACTAAGGCAACCGTAGATGATATCATCTTCTTGTCAAGGAATGGCCTAGGGGACAAACCTAACTCGACATCTGCCAGAAAAGATGTAATTTAATTTTTTATTTTTTATTTTTAAATTGTTGTTATAAGCTGGAATTAACCGTGCTAAAAACTTCAACTTTTAAACCTTACTGGTTGGTCGTACCTTTAGTATTAGGTACGGTAGGAAATATGGTTAAAACTAACCCTTTGATGGCCATC
>JAXHVR010000112.1:0-17295 GCA_034189005.1 Cyanobacteriota bacterium
ATAAATCGGCAGCTCGTAGTAATCGCTTTAGCGATTGAGTTTTATAAATCGCTAAAGCGATTACTACGAACTTTTAAATCGCTAAAGCGATTACTACGAACTTTTAAATCGCTAAAGCGATTACTACGAACTTTTAAATCGCTAAAGCGATTACTACGAACTTTTAAATCGCTAAAGCGCGATTACTACGAGCAGCTTTTATTTTTGCCCATCTGCCCAACACAGAGACCGATCGCTCGTCTCCACCTTATCGTTAGTCTTGAGATAAGCCTCCAGCCAGAGACAACTGCGGTTGACAATATCTTCTAGGGCTAAATTATTAACCTGTTTCCAAACGATCGCCTTATCCTTACTGGCAATAACAATATTTTCACCCATGGGGTCGATCGCTAGATCGATAACCTCATCCTCATTTTCCAGGACGACCGGCAATGCATCTCCCTCCAGACCGAACTTGCTGCCGTCGAAGGGCAGTAACTTGACCTTTTTCTTAGCCGCTATAACTACCGTCCTTCCATCGGGACTAAAACTGACCCTGTCAATTATCTCCGTGTCGGTGAAAGAGTCAATTAATTCCCCCTCAAGGCCGAAGACTCGAACCTCCTTATCTATAGCGATCGCGATTTGTTGGCTGTTGGGGCTAAAGCTAATACTATTTAGATCCGCCCTCTCATCAAACTCGATATTCCGAATTGCATTAGGATCCCCAGACCAGAGTCTAACTTGCTTGCGAGTGGCAATAGCGATCGTCTGGCTGTCCGGGCTATAACTAAGAGCCTTCAAGCGATCGTTGCTTTCTATCAAGTCTGAATATTCGATACTATATAATAACTTACCATCCGCAACCCTCCAAATTTTAAAAGTCTTATCCTCGCCGATGGAAGCCAGGCGATCGCCATCGGGATGAAATGCAGCAGCCACCACCTTTTTTGCGTGTCCTTCCAAAGACATCGAGATAGTTCCCCTCTCTACGTTCCAGAGTTTAATAGTCTTATCGTCGGAAGCCGAGGCCAAAATCTTTCCGTTGGGGCTGAAACTAACCCAGTTTACCTGTTCTTCATGGCCCACCAGAATATCGAGCAACTCCCCCGACATACTCCATAGCTTAATAGTCTTATCTCTACTGCCAGTAGCGATCGTCTTGCCGTCCGGGCTAAAATTAACTCCATAAACCCAATCGCTATGTCCTGCCATAATTTGCCGAAAAGGAGTGCGATCGCGACGCCAGAGATGAACCGAATCACCGCTGGCAGAAGCGATCGTCTTACCGTTAGGAGAGAAACTCGCCCCCCAGACATCGCGCTGGTGTCCTTCTAGAGTTTTCACCAAAGTGCTGTCGTAGCCCTCGTTGCTCCAAATCTTCACCGTCTTATCCCTACTAGCAGAAGCGATCGCCTTGCCATCCCGGCTAAAAACCACATCCAAAACCTCGTCGCTATGGCCCTTGAGAGTTTTAATCTCCTTACCATCAAGGCCCCAGAGTTTAACAGTCTTATCCGCACTAGCAGAAGCGATCGTTTTGCCATCCGGGCTAAAACTAATGCTATAGATCCAATCCCCATGTCCCGGAAGAGTTCGTAGCAATTTACCATCCACTCCTTCCCCCGGGGTTTTTTCCGAGAGGAAACCTACTTCCCAGAGTTTAATCGTATTCTGACCGCTAGCAGACTCATCCCCGCTGGCAGAAGCAACAGTTTTGCCATCGGCACTAAAACTAACGCTCGTTACTTCCCCCTCCTGAACTCCGAGATTTCCTAAGAAGCGACCTTCCTCAATACTCCAAAGCTTGATAATGCCATCGGCACTCCCCGATACCAACATTTTGCCGTCTGGACTGAAACTCACGCTAGTTACCAAGCCCGCGTGTCCCTCAAACACCATCGCGAGCTCCGGGGAGCTATTATCCTCTAAATTCCAGATTTTAATAATCTGCTCCCCTCCCCCAGAAGCTAGTATCTTGCCATCGGGACTAAAAGCGATACCGCTTACAGCCAGTTTATCCGCTTCTATAGTTGCTATTTCCCTGCCGTCTGGATAGAAGAGTTTAATAATACCGTCCGCACCAGCAGAGGCGAGGAAACTTCCATCTGGACTGAAACTGACGCTCAAAACGCTTTTACCGTGTCCGCTAAAGCGGTTAATTTCTTGCACCCTGGAAACTGCTAGCCTCAACCCTTGTGCGATTTTATTTTTTTGGTCTGCCGTTGTTTTAGTTTGAGCTAGAAACTGTTGCCCTATTTTAACGCTGCTTACCAACCTTCTTAAAGGGTCGTCATAATTAGACAAAGCCAAAGCTTCCGAACCAGCCTTCAATGCCAATTGTTCTGCATATTCGGCTCGTTTACCCTCGTTAAACGCCCATGCTGCTAGTGCTACAACTACAACTAATACCATGCTTAAACCGACTGTTCGTTGAGATTGCATCTTCCTTATTTGAGTATCTTTTTCCCTTTCTTCCATTAATTTTAGATTGCGATCGCGCAGCAATTCTTCCCTCTGGCGAGCCGCTTCTAATTCCGCTTGCTGTTCGGCTTCTTTTTCTTTATCTAATTCTTCTTCCTCCTGTTTTCTAATAAAATCCACTAAATAATCGTGGAATAATTGATAAGGATCGGAAGGTATTTCCGTCCACCTAAACACTAAGCCAGACTCTTCCAAAATTTCTAAAACCAACTCCAATTTCTCTGGAGATTCTTCTGGCAAGTAAGCCAGCAACTCCCCTAGAGTGTTCAAAGGACGAGTTCCATCTTCGTCTGTTAATAGGTATAACACCTTTTGCGCCGTTCGTTCGTTTTCGGGCCCGCACTCTTTAACTACTTCTTTTAAAAACCGCTCTACCAGTTTTTGCTTCGGTTTTTCGCCAAGCTCCTTATATTTAGTTAAAGTAGCGATCTTATCCGCCTGCAATTGCGCCCCGACCACTTGTAATTCTATAGGGCGCACTTCTCCAAAATCCCCCGCCAAATCCTTGACTAATTCTTTAATTAAAATCGGTTGCAAGTAAAAATGAGAACGTTTGGTCAAGCTATCTATTACTTGGTAAGCTTGTTCTTGGGAGAAGTTCCCTAAATAAAACAAATTGTCTTTAGACAGAATATCGCCGAGAATATCGTTATTAAGGGCTTCCGTATTGCTAAAACGACTGGCTGCTAACAATTTATGCAGGTAATCATCCCGCAGAGAAATAACGATTTTGACAAAAGGAATATTGATACATTCTCTTAAAAAATCAAAAAAATCCCTACTTTTATTTCCTTCTTTGCACCAAAAAAAGAATTCGTCAAATTGATCGAAAAACAAGACAGTTAAACGATTTGTATTTGCATTCTTTTTTAATTTATCTAAGAGTTTTTTTGTTTCTTTTTCTGCTGAATTGCACCGAATAGTATCTTCGCACGCAAGATTATTTTGGCTCGGTATATCCGCTGAATTTGGTAGAATTTCAACTTGCTGTCGGCCGTAAATATTATGGTTGAAAAGATCGGAACTAACCCCAGAATTTCCTGCTACTTGTTTTACCCTTTTACCGCTAGCTAAATTATTAGATATTTCTATTTTAGGGTTTTGAAAACTCAACAATTTATTAGTCAAGCTTAATTGTCTATCTAATTCCCGAGTCCAATCCCGATAAACTTGCAGCAAGATCGGCACAACTTGACGGGCACCGATAGTTTTTTGTTTTAGTTCCGGCACTAAACCTGCCGTGACAATAGAGCTTTTGCCAACCCCAGAAGGACCGTAAACAATTGTTAATTTGTGCTGGGTGCTTTGTATTCTTTGGATTAAGCCCTCTAGGTCTTGTTCCCTGCCCGAAGCAGTGATTTCTCTAGCAATATTGCTAGAAACAACCGGCTCTAGTGGAGGATTAATTATTTTTAACTTAGGCTTAAGTCTGGCAGCACCAATAAAGGCAATATATCCAAATTGATGCTGAATAGTGCGAAATTCTTTTTTGATTTCAAATGCGGCTCGATATTTGCCTTCCTCAAAGTAGAGATTTCGCAAGAACTCCAAGATGTTTAAATGTAATTGGGGGTCAAGTTGCGGATCGGTTTGCGATCGGGCTTTTTCCAAACACTCGATCGCCCCTTCTCGATCGCCCAATTCCTCTAGGGCCATAGCCAACAAACACAGATACAATCCCCCATGCTGCGGTTTGACAAAAGTTAACCGACGCTCGCGATCGCTCGGAGCTTTATCGAGAATCTCCAGAGCAATACTAGCCGAATTTTTAGCATCTTCCCAGACAGACTTATTGAGGGCAACTTCCGCCAAAAAACCATAATCTTGAGCTAGTTGTATGGAAAATTCAGATCGATCTTCATGCAAATTGCGGGCGGCTAAAGCTAATTCTTCCAGAGCTTCCCATTCCTGAGTTTGTCGCAAAATCTCCCCCAGTTGATTGATGAATTTCGCCACTAAATCGTCCCGTCGGACTCCTCGAAAAACATCGATACACTCTCGGAGATTATCTCTTGCACTTTTCCAATTGCTTTCTCTATTGGTTCGATGCTGTTCTGCAATATGGCGATAACATAAAGCAATATGAAATAAGACCGCACCCCGTCGCAAAGCCGCAGAAATTATCTTTTTATCTTCCTGCCACTTTTGCTTGTCGCCATTGGAGGCGATCGCCGAGCGAGAAGCGTGCTGCCAAAACCGCAAGCTTTGTCGATAAAAGTAGAGAGCTTTCTCTATTTCGTGGTGGGCGTAATAGTAGCGACCTTTGAGAAATTTTAGACTGGCTTCGAGTTCTGGTTCCAAATTTATCCCCCAATGGCGCAGATCGTCGGAAGCTAACTCTATTTCTTTAGAATAATCTGCACCCAGAATAGAGCTATTAGCCAGAAATTTCTCTGCACCTGTATCCAAAACTGCTGAAAATACCTTCTGCGTTTTATGTTTGAGAAAGTTAACGATCTGCCCCGGGCTGAGGGAAAACTCATAAGTAGTCGCCCAACTCTCGATATCTGGTACTAAGCGAATGAGCTTTTTTGAGATTGCATCGTTTACCCACAAAACCACGGGGAAGGGAAAATTTTTCCGAAATTCTTCTCTAACGGTATTGGTGGAGGTTAAAAGTTTGTCGATGGCTTTTACCTTTTCTAAGCCCAAGACCATTAAGGCCCATTGTTTTTCCGGAGAACATTCTTTTTCTTTGTAGTTGTCTAAAGTAGTATAGAGAGTTTCGACTTCGGGAGCGAGACAAATTTCTATAGTTTCTACCCCGCTACCTCGTGCGATTGTTTCTAGCTCTCGCACCATTTCTTCTCTGAGCATTCCGTAGTTGCAGCGGGCTACAATTAGCGAAAACTGTCCTTGAGACAATTTTAAGGTTCTCGCTATGCTCTGCAAGGAGTCTTTATTTTTTGCTATTACTTCTTCTGGTTGCAGCTTATTAGTCATATATCTTTTTTAGTAGCGGAGCGCAAGTAGTGTTTTAAGGTCAGAACGCTCGCTGGTAGTAATCGCTTCAGCGATTTATCTATATCAATCGCTGAAGCGATTACTACGAACAGCGATCTCCACCGAACCCATTATCCATTCTAACAATAACCAAAAGAGAAAATCCGGTGGCTTTTACCACCGAACATCTAGTTGGGAACTATTGATGAGGAACTTCCGTCCTTTAAGTTCGTTCCTTATAATAAGATACAGCCTAAATTGTTGCGAAGGGTTGCTTAACTCTCGCATATGCCATATCGGCGACATTCTTTACTTTGGTAGTCGTCCCCGATTAACAAACTGTTCTGTTTTAGGTTTGGAGATTCTATGCCAAAATTCTCTAGGGGTAGAGCTCTGGGGAATTGTCCGTCGAGTTTTAACCAGTTATCTAGTGCTTCTACTAGGCCGTCTGCCATTAGAATGCTTAATTCTGAGTTAGCAGTCATGGCCTCCTGGCCGACATCCATTTTCTCTTCGCCAGTGGCAGCGAAGCTTTGACTAATATTGAGTGCCAGCATTAGAGGTAATGCTAAAGTCATACTCAAAATTGTTGATACCTTGTATTTCATTTTTTCACCTTCTTTAAATTGGTTAGAGTGACTATTTCCCGAGTGGGGATTCGGGTCAGTTGGTCCGTCGATTCTTTTTTCAGATAAATTACGGTCTGCCAGGATTTTTTTTACAAAAAAATCCTGGCTTTTAGGGTTTTATTTTTACCCTATGCCTATAAGTAAGTAAAGTGAAACATTCTTTATTTCACCCCTTTTGGTTTCTATTCTGCGTGTTTTTTAATAAAGCTGTCTGTAGCGGTGTGACACTATTTTGAACTGCAAGCAAGTAGCAGTCAATATTAAACTTCTGCTGTCATCCGCTTCCGCGCCAACTTATAATCGTTGAAATATTTAATGGCGGCTATTTCAGCAGCTAACTGTTTGCCTTGCTAGCTCTGTAGCGATCGCTTCTCAACTACAGAACGGTTTTCAAGCTGGCACATCTAGTGGATTAATTGTGGCGTTCTTTTTGTTTCTCATTGGTAATTGCACCCCGATTAAAAAAATAAAGTTTAACTGTCGTTCGGCAAAGCTTTTTTGCCTTTATGTTCATTATAGCAAGATTTCTTTAATAGGCAACTATGGGGCAGTATTGTTTTTATTACCGCTTTTATTCGGGTTTTTCTCAAAGGGGGGTTTCCTTTTTAATATGTTTTAAGGTTGTTGCCAGCAATCCTTAAATTCTAAAAACCTTAAAAGCCCTTTACTTGTTGTTTATCTTCCTTTAATTCGGTAAAATAACTCCCAAAGCCGGATCGATCCTACGCCGCCTTTTTACCCCCCTTAAAGCTTGACAAATTAGGGAAAATATGGTATGCAATTAATTAGCAATTGTTGAATCGACCAAGAAATATTCGATCCCCCTCCCGTCCCCCTTAAAAAGGGGGATGCCAGAGGAAAAAGTTTTTATTGTCCGGGGGACTTTGAGTCTCCTCCGGCTCCCCCCTTCTCAAGGGGGGCAGGGGGGGATCGCTCGATGTACTTCACCGAGCGCGACAATTATTAATTATTAATTATTAATTATTAATTATTTACTGCCAGAGCGAAGGGCACCGCGCCACAATCGAACCAGGGCAACTCCCATAATCCCAGCCACCACTGCCCAGGCCAGAGCCAAACCAAAGACTTCGCAGAGGAAGAGATGGGCGATCGCGTACAAAATCCCCCCGACGGTCCAACCAAAGGACAGGCCGATGGCCCAAGCAAAACTATTGAGCAAAATCCACCAGTAGGCCTTGGGCAGGGACCGGAGGACGAGCCATTGTGCCAATCCCAAAAAAAGCCCGATTTGAGCGCCATCAATAATGCCGGCGATCGCTCTGACGAGTAAAAGTTCGCTTCTGGGGGCAATCCAACCAACGGCGCCTAAATTGCTAGCTCCGAGCAAGGCCCAAGCAACGGTACTGGCGATGGGCCACCACTTGACCCCAAAAAAATATCTTCTGAGGGCGAACCACTGAGCCAACCCTACCACAGCCCCCCCGATCGCTCCTGGCAACAGTCCCAGATAAGGTCTGGTGCCGATCTCTACAAAGAGCAAACTTAGCAAAAAGCCAAGCAGCGAAAAGAATACCCAGCGAAACCAGAAGCCCCAGCCAATATTAGCGGGGCTTAGGTAGGAGCGATCGTCAAACCTGGTTGCAGCCACAGGAGTTTTCTCGGTAAACGACTTCAGTCAATCGATTCTATATTAGACTTATCGCGCCAGTCACCTAACAGGGGAGAAGAACAATCGTTCCTATTTTGGCAAAATCCTTCGTATTGGGGCAAAATTAGACATCTGGAACAGGCGAGACGCCTGTTCTACGGGCAAATCTGGGGTCTAAATATTTTTGCCAACCTACTTATTTATTTCCCTCGCTCGACTGGAGTGGGGAAGAGTTCTTTGAAAGCTAGACGACGTTCTTGGGGGGGGTCGGGAGTCATATAAGTCCACAAACTCTCCCAATAAAAGAAAGATACGCCGTCAAAACCCCGAAGGCGGGTTTCTCTAACCTGTTCTTTAATTTGGGCGATCGCTACGGGGTTGTTCCAAGTTCCGCTCAAAATGCCAATTCCTACTGGTACTTTACTGCGAGCGAAGCTTAGGATCGGTTTCTCCAACTCTTGTTTGAACTTACCCGGATCGTTGCGATAAACCTGCAAAATTATTTCATCCACTATTCCTTTCTCTATCCACGTCTGCCAGTCTTGCAGATATAGTTTATAAGCAAAATTCTGCGGGTTTGGAGAAACGGAGACGATACAATTTGGCTTGACGGCTTTAACTGCCTTATAAATTCTTTCGAGAAAAGCAGTCAGCTTGTCCGCGCGCCAGCCCATCCACTCCGCATCGCGAGGGTTATCTGGGGGACTTTTTCCTTGATGTTCTTGTTGATAAAGCCTAACTGTAAACGGATCGTAGCCTAATTCTACTGGCATGGCGAAGCGATCGTCTAGTTGAATGCCATCGACTGGATATTTTTCGACGACTTCCAGAATGAGACCTAGTACAAAATTTTGCACGTCGGGGTGGATGGGGTTGAGCCAGACGTTGTTTATAGAAACGGAATATTGGAATTTTTCTAAGGGCGATCGCTCTTCCCCCTCTGGCAGCAAGTCTCGAACATCTAGTTCAAATATATCTTTTGGCAACTTTTTGGTCAGGTCGCGCGTAGCAGTCACCCAGTGTGGATGGCGCTTTACCAGTTGAGAATTTACTGGGGCCATGAAACCGTACTCAAACCAAGGAATGACTCTCAAACCTTGGCGATGTCCTTGGGTTAAGATTTCTGCTAGCAGGTCTCGGCCGAAACGGAACAGGGTTAGGGTGGTATCTTGGGAGTAGCCGATAGTTTTGGTAGCGAGTTTACTGGGGTAGAAGGTGCGACCTCGGTTCCAGACGACGGGATAGATGGTGTTAAAGTTGAGTTCGGCTAGTTGCCGCAGGGCGCGATCGATCGCCCAGGGCATGAATAATACTCCACTGGCGACGTTGGCGATCCAGACACCTCGTATTTCTGTCGGCTGGGGGGCAGGGTTGGCGGCGGTGACTGGGGCGGGAGGCGAAAAGGCGATCGCGCTTAAGGAGAGGATGGCGAGGGCGATCGTTATTCCTACACCTAGCCTGCGTTTCAATTTCCCATAGAATTTCATCTTAGTTATGGTTGCCGTAATTTTCATGTTATATAATAATCATAGGTTGGGTAGGTCTGACGAACGGGAGGAAAAATTACTATGATTCAAGAGTTAATTGATTTAAGACAGAGCATCATTGAGGGGCGAACCGATGATGCTTTAGAAATTATAGACGATTTAGATGGGATGGGTAGAAAATCTCTTTTAAGGAATATCAAAAGTTATCTAGTCAGGATGTTAATCCACTTAATCAAAAACGAAGTGGAAGGACGCTTGACTAATTCTTGGGCGGTATCTATTCGAGATTCTGTAGTAGAAATTCAGGATTTAAACTTGATGGATAATAAGAAGTCGCACTATCTTAAAATCGATGAGTGGGAGAGTCTTCTGGAGCCAGCTTTTGATTCTGCTATTTATAAAGCAAGTTTGGAAGTAAGTAACGGAGCATATAAACCAGTGCAACTTCTAAAAATAATAGATAAAGCAGAGGTAATGGGCATAGCAAGTAAAATGTTGAATTTGACTTATTCTTATTCTCAGGAAAACCTGGGAGATGCAATTAATCTCGAATTAACTAAACTGCCAGGGGGCGAATATTGGAACGTGGATAGAGAAAGTTAGTTTTTTTGTAATAAAGAAAACTCAAATTAAAAGAGCGACAAGAACTATGATTCAAGAATTAATTGATTTGAGACAGAGCATCATTGAAGGGCGAACCGATGATGCTTTAGAAATTATAGACGATTTAGAAGGGATGGGTAGAAAATCTCTTTTAAGGAATATCAAAAGCTATCTAGTCAGGATGTTAATCCACTTAATCAAAAACGAAGTGGAAGGACGCTTGACTAATTCTTGGGCTGCTTCTATTCGAGAATCGGTTTTAGAAATTCAGGATTTGAATTTGATGGAGAATAAGAAGTCACGCTATATTAAACCCGAGGAATGGGATGAGTTATTAGAGTTGGCTTTTGATGATGCCATTGCCAAATCTAGCGGAGAAATTTATAATGGGGCGTATAAACCTTTTCAACTGTGGGAAATGGTAGATGTATCTGAGATTATGAGGAGAGCAAATCTGCTAATTAGTTTAACTTACTCTCTTTCAGAAAAAGATTTACGCGCTCAAATTTACGAAGAATTTAGCCGACTGCCAGGAGGAGAAGATTGGATCGTAGAAAGAGAAAGTTAGTTTTTGTGTAATAAATAAAACTCAAATTTAAAAAGCGACAATAACTATGATTCAAGAATTAATTGATTTAAGACAGAGCATCATTGAAGGGCGAACCGATGATGCTTTAGAAATTATAGACGATTTAGAAGGGATGAGTAAAGAACATATTTTGCAAAAAATAGAGAGTTTTTTAGTCAGGTTGTTAGTGCATTTAATGAAAAATAATGTCGATCGACACCTGACTAATTCTTGGGCGGCTTCGATGCGAGATTCTCTTCTAAAAATTCAACGTTTGAATTTGAAAGCAAATAAAACTTCGTACTACATCAACCAAGCTGACTGGGATGTTTATTTAGAAGATGCTTTCGAGGATGCAATTTTTGAGGCTAGTATTGAAGTTTCAGAAGGAGCGTATAAACCAGGTCAATTGAAAGAAGTTGTCGATAAAACTGAGGTTTTAAATGTAGCCAATAAATGGTTATTTTTGACTTATGTTTGTTCTAGAGAAGCTTTACGAGATGCGATAAATGAAGAATTCGGTCAGTTACCAGGAGGCGAAGATTGGTATGTTTAAAGGGATGGTTAAACGAGCGATAGATGGGAGAGCGATCGCTCTTTTTTTCATGTTTGTTAAAAAGAGCGATCGCTTCATACTATAATACAAATTGAACTTTCATTATGCCACAATTTAACTAATGAATACAGGGCCAATTCCCGATGAAATTCCCTCCAATTTGCCAGAACAAATCCTGATACAAGATGCCAAAACAGCCGCAACGCAAATGATTAATTGTAAAGTAATTCAAGGCGGTCCTTTACTTCCCCTGGGGGATGTTCCACGGCTGGTGGCAAATTATGGTGGTAAATCTGAAGATTGGGTTAAAATAGTTAGTACCCAAAAAGCCTCTATCTATGGAGCGATCGTTCAAGTGCATTGGTTCAAAAATACTGCCACAGGTCAAAGTGTAGAGTTTAAATTCAAACGCACATATCCCAAAACTGCACCTAAAAATACATGAGGTAAATTGATTATGAAAATTCGTTGCATCGCCAATACAGGCACCGCCCTTCCCGAAACTTATTTCCTCCCGCATCTCTGTTATCAAAAAGACATGGAGTTTCAACTAACAGTTGGTAAATTATATACTGTTTACGGTTTGTATGAATGGCAGGGAAAAATTTGGTATTATATCTGCGACGATAATTACACCTATTTCCCCATCCAAAATCCCGCGCCGTTGTTTAAAATAGTTGACCCTACTCTTTCCCAATACTGGCAATTTCGATTCTCAGAAAATGGTTTGTTAGAAATCGCTTTCGAGCATTGGTTTTCTATTCCTTATTATTACGATAAATTGACAGACCAAGAAGAAGAAGCAGTAGCGATTTTTGAAAAATATAAAGAGTTGATGGATGCCGAAGCGGCATCCACTGCACCGCGATCTTTAAGCGTGGAAGAATTGCTGGCAATTTCTTTACCCAAACCAGAGAAAGTTGCTGTGAAAAGTTAAGCCTATTGTTGTAGCGTTGAAGTTGTGAGGACAGGGGTACATCTCAATAAAGAAACCCGGTTTTTTGATTTAAAAAACCGGGTTTCAGGACTAGGGATGAATATCCGACAAAACCTATCCCCCGCGAGGTGCGGGCACGGACTCATCATGCTCCCTCCCCTCAAACACCTCCGCCAAAAGTGGCGATACGTTTTTATTCAACTTACCCGCCCGAATAAACTCGGCATAAGTATCTGCCTCGATATCCACCAACTGCTCTCGCAACAACTCCATATCCAATTCCACTAACTGGGAATGTTCCGCCTGCATCTTGTCGATCTTCTCTTGCAAGCTCTTTAACTCCCCTTGGACGAACTCCGCCTGATAGCGATAATACTCCGGATCGATTTCCTGCTTCCTCACCAAATCTGACAAATAAGTAATCACCCGATTTAACGCCACCCGGCGGGCAATGGTCTCCATATACTCTTGTCGCAAAGGTTGGTCGCCAATCAAACCTAACATTTCCAGCAACGACTGGATGCTCAAACCTTGCACCAACAAAGTAAACAACACTACCCCGAATACAGTGGCGGTAATATCTTCGCGTCCGGGCAAAACTACCGGTACGCTCAATACTAGGGCAATGGATACGGAACCGCGCAGGCCGCCCCACCATAAAACTGTTTGCTGTTTTATATCTATCTGCGATTTGGCAACCAAATTACTAAAAGCGCTCAAACCATAAACGGCGATCGCTCTGGTAACTACCATCCCCAAAATCGTCACGGCGATCGCTGTTAAATTATCCGCCAGATCCGCAAATTGGATTTGGTCTCCAATTAACAAAAACACGATGGAGTTGACAAAAAACGCCATAAACTCCCAAAACTCGCTGACAATTAATCGGGTGCGCGGGTTCATGCCGATGCGAGAACCGAAGTTGCCTAAAATTATTCCCACCACCACTACGCCGATAACCCCCGAACCGCCAAATTTTTCCGTAATGACATAAGTACCGTAGGCCGATACCAGAGTTAAAGACTGTTCTACTAATGGTAGGTCGAAGCGTTGGGTGAGGTAGGAGATACCAAAACCAATTAAACAACCCACGCCCACGCCCACACCGACGAAGGTAGAAAAACTGAGTACGATTTCTGGTAGGGAAAATTGCTCCACGGTTCCAAGCGGGATACCAACTAGGAGAGTAAAAGCAACTACTGCCACTCCGTCGTTTAACAAACTTTCCCCTTCCATCAAAGTTCTCAGACGCCTGCTGGCACCTAATTCTTTTAGCAGGGCGACTACAGAAATGGGGTCAGTTGCCGATAAACTCGCTCCTACTAAGAAGGCGATCGCTAACGGAATTCCCGTCAGCAAATTTAAACCGTAAGCGATGCCTACTACAGAGATAATCACCCCGACAACCGCAAACAAACCCACCGGCACTAAATCCCGTTTCAGGTCTCGCCAGTTCATATTCCATGCCGCCTCAAATAACAGCGGCGGCAAGAAGATTTCCAAGATTAATTCTGGAGATAAATTCACCAAGCGCACGTCAACAAACGCCAGAATCAAACCCACAATTACTAACAGTAAAGTGAAAGGAATTCTACGAAACCAGCTAAAAAGCCGAGATATAGTAGCAACGCTTAAAGAAACAGAAAGTACCAATAAAAATTGCTCGATATTTTGCTCGATCGCCGTTTCCGTAACTGCACTTTCTATGCTCATTGAAAAGCTCCAAATACTACTCTATTTAAAACGAAAAAACCGACTGTTTTTTAGGATAACAAAAACAGTCGATTTTTCACCATACTTTTTTGATAAAGTCTAGGCTTCTTTGTTCAAAAACTTATTAATTTGAACCAGTGCGGCGGCACCAATATTAAAAACGGCCCAACCGCCAGCTACCATCAGCGGCAGCAGTACCACTATCAAACGAAAATCAAAGTCCATTTCCTAACCTCCCAAAATTCTAGGATCGATTTATTGTTGTTTATTTTTATCTTATTTTAAGGTTCTTCTCAAGTCTTGGCTAGGGGGTGCAAGAGATAAATTCCTGGATCTGCCACTAAAAATCTCTTAGGGCCGCTCAAATCCTGTCTCCATCGACCTGCCAGCGTGAGCTAAGGCCAACTTATAATAACGTTGGGCGTGTTCTCGCAATTCGGCGGCCTCTTCCTCAGAAACCTCCTTTAACCGTTTCCCCGGCACTCCAACCACCAGGGATCTCGGTGGCACGTCTTTAGTCACCACCGAACCGGCACCGATAATACTGCCCGCCCCAATTCTAACCCCATCTAAAATGACGGCCTTAATGCCAATGAGGCAACCACTCTCGATATGGGCCGCGTGAATTACCGCCCCATGTCCCACGGTTACATCGGCTTCCAACACCGTCACTACTCCTGGATCGCCGTGCAAAATTGCTCCATCTTGGATATTGGTACGCTCTCCAATTACAATTTTTTCTATATCCGCCCTAACCACGGCCCCATACCAAATACTGGCCCCCTCTCCCAATTCAACATCGCCGATAACCGTAGCGTTAGGGGCCACAAAAGCCCCTCTGGCTAAATTGGGTGAGTCCCAAGGAAATAAGGCCGCTGCTAATGGTTCGTTAATTTTGCTCATTGTTTCCACGCTCTGAAATTATTTGAAGTAATTCTTAAAGATGTTTTACCTTGGGAGTAGCATTTTCTCTTAAGTCAAGTAATTACATAATCTGAAACCGAACACTCTTAGCCCACAAGCTTATTTATGACTAACTTTAGTAGCGATCTTGGCTTGCAATATCCGATTTTCGGCCCGGAAATATCTTGTCCCCACTGCCGGCAGACTATTGAGGCTCTTACTTTAACAGATACTTATTTATGTCCCCGTCATGGGGCCTTTGAAGCCGACCCCAAAACTAGCGATTTAGTTCATTTACAGTCTGGCCGTCACTGGCGGCGGTGGGATAATGAGTGGTATCGGCAGCACACCCACCCCGACGGCATTCGCTTTGAAATTCACGAAGCCCTAGACCGACTCTACACTGAGGGCTATCGCGCGACTAAGGTGATTATCGCTCAAAGATACCGGGATTTGGTTTACGCTTATTTGGAGCGTAACAGTTCTTGGCGGGGTAAGTCGGATTCTTCTCAACCCAGGCTATACGGTTTGCCGGTGAATTTTGGCCCCGATCCTCAAGATGAACCTTGCTGGGATACGATCAATTTTCAGTTGGAAAAAGAACCAGGCATTCCTATCCGCTATCCCTATTTCCGCTTGTTTGAATAATTGTCAATTAACAATTAATAATTAACAATTAATAATTAAGAAAATGCATCATGTTTCGATTCGTACTGCTAATATTCATGGAGCGATCGCTTTTTATGAAAAACTAGGTTTTACGGTAAGCGATCGCTTTACTACTGGCTACACTTTAGCCTGTTGGATGGAGGGAAATCTCGGACGGATCGAATTTATCCAAATTCCTCAACCAAAACCGGCCCCAGATGCTTTCGGCGACGAGCATTATGTCGGCTACTATCATCTATCTTTCGACCTAACTGAAATTACTCCCAATTTGCCTCAATGGTTGGAATCTTTGCAAGGGGATTTTCAATTAGCCTCCCAGGAAGAACCGGATTTATTCCAACCGTTAAAAGTTCTTTTAGAACCAACTCAGCAGCAAATAGGAAATAAAGTCTATGAGGTAGCTTTTATTGCAGATAGAGACGGCTTACCCCTGGAATTTATTAGACTTATTGCCAGTTAATTATTAGGTAGTGGTAAAGATATAGTGACTGTTCGTAGTAATCGCTTTAGCGATTTATCTATATCAATCGCTAAAGCGATTACTACAAACCATATTTAAACCTTAAAACACTACTTGCGATCCACTACCAATTATTAATTATTAATTATTAATTATTAATTAACAAATAGCTGCTTTTAAACTTTGGCTAAATTCAGCGATCGCCTTCAACCCCTCCTCTGGGGTTCCCTCGGCCAACCGCTTGACAATGGCGCTACCGGCGATCGCCGCATCAGCCCCCCAGTCTTTCATTTGGCGGGCGTGTTCCGGTTGAGAAATGCCAAAACCAACCCCGATAGGCTTATCCGTCACCGCCCGCATTTGTTTGAGTAGATCTTGTACTCTAGCCTGTACTTGGGAACGGATCCCCGTCACTCCCGTAACGCTTACTAGATAAATGAACCCTTGAGACTGACGGGCGATGGTATCTATTCTTTCTTGGGGACTGGTGGGGGCGACTAATAAAGTAACTTCTATTCCATAATGGGTTGCAGGTTCCAACAAAGAATGAGCTTCCTCCAGGGGCAAGTCTGGAACCACTAAACCTTTAACGCCAGTTTTGGCAATTCGTTCTAGGAAAGCTTCGATGCCTCGGTGGAGGATGGGGTTGTAATAAGTAAAGAGGATGATGGGCGATCGCAACTTCGGACTCGTCTCCTCAACCATTTCCAAAACCGCCTCCAAACGAGTGCCCCGTTCTAAAGCGCGGGTAGCTGCTGCCTGAATTACCGGGCCATCTGCCAAGGGATCGGAATAGGGAACCCCCAGTTCGATTAAATCTGCCCCGTTATCATCCAATACGGATAAAGCCTTAGCCGTAGTTTCCAGGTCTGGGTCGCCGGCGGTAATAAAAGGAATAAAAGCGCATTGGGGACCGTTTGGAGAATTGCGCAGAGATGCAAAGCGATCGGATACAGAAATCATTTGTTAATTGTTAATTGTTAATTGTCAGTTGTCAGTTGTCAGTTGTTAGTTATAATCCCGGCGAATTACGGAATTAACTTTTTCAAACGGCAATCAATTCGCTATTTATGGCTTGTTTAGACGGCAGTGCTTTTTTCAAAAAAGCGGATAATTTTTTGGCGCCGGGGCAATATAACAATTAACAACTAACAACTGACAACTAACTCTTTTCTTCCTCTATTTCTGCCTGAAGTTTGGCTAATTCTTCAGGACTTAATTCTTCTAAACGTTTTTGTAAAACCGCATCTTCATAATCTTTAAGCTGCTGGTTTAAAGTCATATTTTGAGTAAAGACTCGAAATAAATAGGTCAGCAGCCAGCCAACGAGGCCGCCGACCAAAATTGCTTGAGCCCAGATGCCTGCTTGGGGGCTATCCAGTCCCGCTAATTGGAGTAGGAAATAGGCGATCGCCCCAGCAGCAAAAACGCCGATACCAATTCCGATAACATCAATTCGTCGCATTACACTTCAATTTCTCGCCGTTTGGGGCGAAAGTTCAAAAAAGGAGCGAGGACAATCATACCAGGGAAGAAGAAGAACATCAAGAAGTACATGAAGCCGCGCTCGAAGGAACTGGCAACGTACCAGCGAAGACTGAGATAGGCATAAGTCAGGGCGGGCATGACGAGGAGATAGGCTCCAGCTAGGGCTGCGTAAAGGATGAGGGTTATTAGGTTTGAGTCTAAAGTCATAAAATGGACTATTGTAATAGATTAATTTTTCTCGATTCTATATCTTAAAGGGTTAAAGGC
>JAXHVR010000113.1:0-17246 GCA_034189005.1 Cyanobacteriota bacterium
CGTAGGTCCAGTAGGTGCTCCTGGTGCTCCTGGATTAGATGGCGCTCCCGGTGCCCCTGGTCCCGCTGGTCCTGTAGGTCCAATAGGTCCCGTAGGTCCTGCTGGTGCTCCTGGTGCTCCCGGATTAGATGGCGCTCCTGGTGCTCCTGGTCCTGCTGGTGCTCCTGGTGCTCCCGGATTAGATGGCGCTCCTGGTGCTCCTGGTCCTGCCGGTCCTCCTGGTCCTCCCGGTCCTGCAACTCCCGGTCCTGCCGGTCCTCCCGGTATTCCCGGTCCAGCCGGTCCTCCTGGCCCTCCCGGTCCTGCAACTCCCGGTCTTCCTGGTCCTGCCGGTCCTGCGGGTCTTCCGGGTCCTGCCGGTCCTCCTGGTCCTGCCGGTCCTCCCGGTGCTGCGGCTCCAGTTGGTCCACCGCTGATCTATATGATCGCTACGGAACAAGCCCAAGGCTTCTTGCTGGGAGAAGTGGTACTCTACGCAGGCACGACTGTTCCTGCTGGTTTCTTACCACTGGATGGCCGTTCCGTACCAATCCCTGGCAACGAGTCGCTGTTCCGGGTAGTGGGTACTCAATACGGTGGCGATGGAGTAAGCAATTTCTTCTTGCCTAACCTAATTGGTGTTGCTCCTGTGGGTCGCACTGCCAATATTGGGGCACCAATTCCTACTGGACCCGTACAAGGTACATTGTTGGTTCAGTTGCCTGACGGAACTACAGTACCGGCCAACCAGGTCAACGGACAGGTGCAAACAGTTGGTGGAGATTTCGATCTGACAAATGTCACCGATGACACTGTTACTTTCCAACAGCTACGAGCTGCTTTGGCGGCTGCTGCTAACGAGGGAGCAGGAGAAGCAGGGGACGATAGTCCGCTAGAGCTTTCCTTTGCTGGCGAGTAATAACGTAGCAAACACTGCTTCAATGGTGTAGGTATTTTTTACCTACTTCGTTTCTGACAGGTTTCTAAACCTGTCAGATATGGAAACAAAACAAAAAAAACCTTGCGGGTTCTAATACCTGCAAGGTTTTTTTTTGCTAATAACCGATCGCCTCTTCGCCACTAAAAACAAAGTTAATTCTCGACGAGGCGAAATAATAAAAACTGATTTACTACCCGATCGCCTATTTCTTCATTACTAACAACGACTACACTTTGGGAACCATCGGGCAAATGGGGCCCATTAGTCATGCCGGTTAAATTTCCTCCAGTAAGACCGACTTCTGCTAAATCTAACAATAATTTTTTCCTCAGTGGCTTTATTCCTGGTGACTCTTGTTTCAAACTAACGACTCTGTTCGTGTCGGTGGCATCGCCGCTAAATATTTCAAAAAATCGACCGCCTTGAGGAGACTCTCCCCCAGAACGCTCTAAACTGAGAAAATAACTGCCTTTTCCCAAGGCGACTAAATCTACTAAACTACTGTCTGCTCTAGCTTCTATTCCATCTAACTGATAAAAATTCTCGGAAACTAATAGGGATGCTCGGTCGGCGATCGCGTAATGCAATACCCGCAATTTACCCGGACTCCTGCCATCGTCATCTTGCAACAAAGGAGACTCAACCCCCACAAATAACCGAAACGGGTCTAAACCATCGGGACTAAAAGTTGTCGGGTCGAGAGTCAGGGCATCAAAACCCCGCCCGTCTCGAACTCCACGGGGTTCGTCTTTATCTGCTTCGCTATCTATTTCTGCGGGAAAATATCGGTCTGGAAGGGGCAAACTGCCAAACAACTTTCCGGTATTTAGCTCGAACTCTCCTACCGAGGAGGGAACGCGCCGATCGCTTTTACCAACGCTGGCAACAAAGACGGTTTCTCTGGGAGAGAGAACTATTCCCTCGGGATAAACTTCCCCAGTGGAGAAAAATTCACCATCTTTATTTTTCAGAAAAGTGACTCCCTCAACTTCAATTTCGCCTATGCCAATTTCTTCGGGATCTGAGGAATTCAATTCTAGCCTCAGAGTATAAAATCGAGGTGGAGCGTCTAAGCCCGGATCGTCTGAAACTCCATAAAAACGAAAACCTGGCTTGCCACTAAGGCTCCTACTGGAGCGATCGTAAGCAATTCCAGAAATAGATCCCAGCGGTACTTTTTCAAAACTGCTTTGGGGCAACTCGTACTGTCCGAGAAAATCTAAAGACAAATTTAAAAAAAGCCTATCTTCTGCTGATACCCGAGGAATGCTACAAGATGTTAAAAAAATTAACAGCAGTCCTGCGGCGGTTAACTGCCTGAGACGATCGCGCAAAACTGCCAATGCATAGCGATCGCTCCACATCAAATAAAATCTATCGAGCATATCAAGCCCCAACTTAACAACAAAAATCGTTTTTTCAAACAGATTTCTTACCGAACTATAGCATCCCGCCCTAAAATAGGAAAATAGGTCATAATTTAAAATCCATCATCCACCGATAGATATGCAAAACTCAATCCCTCAAAGACTGCTTCGCCCTGAAGGTGGCATTTTCAAGCTCGCCTGCGTGGCTCTTAGCTACAGCTTCTTACTGTACTTTTGTCCTAATTCCTACGCCAAAGGGTCAGATTTGGAGCGAGATACTACTTCTGAGAGCGACCCAGTGGAGATCGCGCAACGGGAAGAGCCACTCGAAGAACTCCCCAATCAGTTTTCCCCGAACCCGCTGTTGCAAAGCGAACCCGATCCGATGTTTCTGGGACTGCCGGAGGGAGATGCTCTCGGAGGGGAGCCCAGAGAGGAACTGGCAACTTTCCTGGATGAGTTGAATTTGGAAGCGGCGGCATTTCTAAGGGCAGGAGATAGCTTGACGGCTTTTGAGGTTTGGAACCGGGAATTGCGACTGCGACGTTATCTGGGGCCTGCTGAAGAATTGGCTGCGTTGAGGCGGGTGGCTGCGATCGCGTGGGATCTCAACCAACGGCTGCAAGTACGATGGATTACGCAACGACTGGAGCTACTAAAAGATGAAATTGAGTTAGAGGAAACGGTTAATTTGCCATTGCTGCAAGGCCTTGGTTTGGCTTTTCAAGAAGTGCGGGAGAGGGTGGCAACGATTGAAGTTTACGAACAAATTCTTGGAGTTGCTAAAGATACAGAAAATTCGGAGTTGGCAAAGCAAACATTAGCTACAGTGGCGGGGATCTATCTCGATTGGTTAGATTATGAAAATTCGGCGATCGCTTATGAAGAATTACTCGGCGTTCTGGAACGGGAAAAGTTGTTGGCAGGGGAAGAACCTCCAGAAAATAGTTTTGAATTTACGCCCGGGGATTTTAACGCACAAACGGTGCCAGTTCCTACGGAAATTGAAATTTTGCAACAACTAACTTTTATTTACGATCGCGATCGGGAACCTCTTAGCGCCATAACAGCAAAGGAGCGGCTAACGAGTATTTACATCAGCCAAAGAAACTTTGAACCCATACCAACATTAAAAATAGCGGTTGCTGACGATTATCAACTATTAGGAAGGTTGAATTTAGCGAGCCAATACTATCAGGAAGCTTACGAAATTGCCCAATCTATTCAGCAATTTTATAGCGCTAGCGATGCTTTAGAAAAGTTAGGTACTCTCTATTTATCTCAGGATAAAAAACAGTCTGCTTTGGAAATATATAAAGTTCAATTGTTGATGGACCAACAATTTTATAATGTCTATGGGATGATGGAGAGTTACGATCGCATCGGGCAGCTTCACTCTCAATTGGAGGATTACCGTCAAGCTAGAAATGCTTTTGAAAAAGCTTTGCAATTGGCTACTCAATTGGGGGGGTATCGGGCTGATTATTTTTTGGGTAAAATTGATAAACTCAATAATCGGTTGGGGCGATGAAGTAATTAATAATTAATAATTAATAAAGTTCGTAGTAATCGCTTTAGCGATTGATATCTATGAATCGCTAAAGCGATTACTACAAGCAAGCCAACGAAATTTACCCACTATTTTAGCTGTCCGGAGGACTTTGCTTAAGCGCTCGCGTATGGGCCCGACCGTCGCGAACGCTTCCGTTGCTGCTAACGCACTGGTCTATTTTCCACAACTGAAATAGGGTTGCTATAATGTCTTGGTTGTTAATTGGCTGGCATCTATTACTAATATGGAACCTTTAAATAAACTCCCATTACTACCATCAATCTCTCGGCGGACGGCTCTTAAGTTAATTGCGGTTGGTAGTGCTGGGGGCTTGATGGGATATTCTCGGTTTAAGAAGCCTCAGCCGACTGTTTGGCAGGGGGATATTTTGGATTTGCCGCGATATTTAAAAACAGAAAAAGAAGAAAAAAGCGCGGTAGTTATTGGGGCGGGTTTGGCCGGTTTGGCTTGTGCTTACGAGTTGAGCAAACGGGGTTTTAAGGTTACTTTGTTGGAGCGATCGCCCCAGTTGGGCGGGAAGGTCGCTAGCTGGGAAATTAAGGTTGGGGATGAGTCTTTTATGATGGAACACGGGTTCCACGGTTTTTTCCCTCAATATTATAATCTTAATGGTTTGGTTGAAGAATTAGAAATTAGCAATAATTTTGTTTCTTTGGATTTCTATTCCGTGGTTTTTAATAATAATAAATATCAGCCGGAAGTGTTTCGCCCCAGTAGCTCTGCTTTTCCTTGGAATGTGGTAGATTTGGCTTTGGAATCTCCGAATCGATGGCGGTGGGGAATTAATTTAACTCATTGGAAACATTGGGAAGTTTTTAGGGCGATAGGGGGTTTTCAAGCTCCTAAAACTTTTGAACGATTGGATAATATTTCTGTTGCTGAATGGGTTAAAGATGATTTTCCGCGAGGGTTGTACGATTTGTATTTTTTGCCTTTCGCTAAGTCTAGTTTGAACGCTCCAGATAAGTTGAGCGTGGGGGAGTTAATGCAGTTTTTCCATTTCTATTTTTTTGGGAATCCCGAGGGGTTGGCGTTTAATGGAACTAGGGACGATATGGGGACGAGTTTGGTGCAACCTATTGCAGGGGCGATCGCTGCTAATGGGGGAGAGATTTTTACGGATGTTGCTGTTAGCGAGGTTCGGTGGAAGGAGGGCAAAATTGATGGGATTAGCTACGGACGTGGTGGCGAGGGCTCTCCAGTGCCGTTTTGGGTGGAGCGCAATGTAGCGATCGCCAACCTCCCTAAGAGCAACATCGCTCCCCAGAAGCAACAATTACAATATTTTGGGGGAGGCGATAGGACTTTTGTCGCCAAACCAGAGGGCAAGGAGGCTATTTCTCTGACTTGCACCCACCAGGGTTGTACGGTGGCCCTGGGGGAAGATGGTAAGTTTCGCTGTCCTTGCCACGGGGCGGTTTACGATGGCGAGGGTAAGGTTTTGGCGGGGCCGGCGAAACGGGATTTGGGGCGGTTTGAAGTGAGGCGACGGGAGGAAGAAAGGGTCGAGTTGGTGGCCATAACCGATAGGAAGACTGCGCCAACGGAGGTTAAGGGGGATTATTATGTATTTGCTACGGACGTGCCGGGGGTGAAACAGTTGTTGGGGATATCTTCTGGTCCGGGGAGTCAAGGTCTGGCAGAACAAATAGAAAAGTTGGCGGTAGCGGATCCTTTTGCGGTTTGTCGTTTTTGGTTCGATCGCGATTTTGAGTGGGAACATAGCAATTTTACTTCCCTCTCGGGATACGAACTGACGGACAGCATTACTCTGTACCACCGAATACAGGAACAATTTATCCAGTGGCACGGGGAAACGGGGGGTAGCGTGGTGGAGTTGCACGCTTACTGTTATAAGGAGAAGCAATTTCCGACTCAGGGGGCGTTACTGGGGACTTTTGAAGGGGAATTATACGAGATAGTGCCCGAGTTAAAGGGTGCGAAGTTGCTGCATCGGGAGTTGGTGAACCAGAAGAACTTTTCTGGGTATCCGCCGGGGAGTTATAGCGATCGCCCGGAGAGTTATTCGGGGGTGGATAATTTGATGTTTGCGGGGGATTGGGTGAAGATGCCGTTTCCTTGCGGTTTGATGGAGAGGGCGGTTAGCAGCGGGTTGTTGGCGGCTAACGAGATTTTGCATCGCGAGGGTTTGCAGCGGCGGGAGTTATTGTCGGTGCATCCAGAGGGGATTTTGAAGATTTGAACGGCGGTGGGAGGCGATCGCTCTTCCCTGGTTCGTAGTAATCGCAAAGCGCGATTTCCCGCGAAGAGCAATTTATGGCAAATACATTTCCGAGTGTTGAGGAGAGTGGGTGCGCTGCGACGCGCCCCCACTGGCGCTGTGGGAGGCGATCGATTATCTACTCACGCTACCTTACACCAGTAAATCCCTTTCGGACGTTATCAGTATCCCTCAGTTGTCGATCCATCATCTCAGTAATAGACTCGTGTTCGTTTTCCATTTCAAAAACTACAACGTTGCGTGGTTTTCCATTCATATCTGTAACGTTGAAAAGATTGCGATCGAGGTTATCAAAATATGTTTCATTGACACCTTTACCAATACCAATAATCAGGATTTTAAAAATCCGGTGGTCATCTACTTTCGCACAGAGGTCTTTGATGCAATCCTCAACGGGGGGATCGTCGTCAAATTGACCGTCGGTATAGATAATAAAAAACGCACCTTTAGCAACGTCGGTCTCTACATCTTGCGCTGTGATTTGCTCGCGACCTTGAAGCCACTTCTCAAAACAAGCGCGAAGGGTTGGAACCACGAAACTGTTGGAAGCCGGTCTATTTTCTTCAAAAATATCCTCTATTTGCTCTGGGTCGTTAATTGCTTTGAGGATGTTTTTGTAGAATGGTTGATTAAAAACAGTAACCTTAACTTCTTGACATACCTCTTTGTCTAAAATTTCTCCCACTGCCCCTAAAAGTTTTTCTTCTAATAGCTTCCACCGACTTTGTTTAAGTCCATCCTTTCTGACCATCGAACCGCTTTGGTCGATGAGAATGTAAACATCTCGGTTTTTAATGTCATCTAGCGGACTTCCCATAATATTCTCCTTTAAGAACTTTTGTTTTGCTGTAATCCAATTAAGAGTAAATACTTGCTGATAAATAGGATTGGCAAGCTGTAAGCATTCCTTTTCGTCGCGAACTAATTTAACAACCAGTCCCGAAATTAGCAAGTCCCACTGGGCGATGTTGCCCGGTTCAAAATCGACGCTGCCTCGCTGCAACATTTCTCCGTACAAGCTTAGGGCAGCTAATTTTTCCTGCGTTTGACTTGCCTCGCAACGAACGAACCAATTTTCGATTTCTTGTAAATGCGATAGTCTGTCTCTAGCCCTCCAGTTTTTGACAATTTTATCGCTGACTAACTTATTAATATGGTCCGCTACTTGAGACCCGTTTTCTATTTTCCCCCCATGAACTACCAAATCACATAAAGATTGCGTTAAGAAAGGTTGCCCTCCCGTCCAGGATAAAACGCTTTTTAGCACCCTTACTGGTTCGTCGGTAACTCCCAAAAGCCCTTGTTTGAGGGGTTCTAAATCTCCTCCCAACCGGCCAATTTCGATAAACTCCCCCAAGCTCAAAGCATAGGCAGAGCTTGAGGAGAGGTCGGAGGGTTTGGCTACTCCCAGGAGGACAAAAGTTAACCTTTGTAAAGCAGGCTGGTGGGTATTGTCTGCCAAAGCTTTAATGGTGCCGATAAAACCATCTTGAAGCTCCCACCTCACTAGAGTCTGAACTTCATCAATAAAAATAACTAATTTTCTCTCCCCTTCTTTCCCCAGGATGGCGTTACCGATAAAATTCTTAAACTTGAGCGCTGGCGGTAGCTCTTGCCTTTTTGCCCACAAATCGTCTAAGTGCTGCACCAACCTTTCATCAGGGAGTTCGACCTGTTGGCAAATCGAATGCAGCAAGCTCAGATATAAAGCTTCCTCGGATTTCACCTCCCCCCATTCCTGTAAGTTGATAGTGGCGCTGGTTAAACCCGCATCGGTCAGTGCCTTGGCAGTTCTCACCATTAAGCTAGATTTACCAGTCTGCCTGGGGGCGAGAACGAAGCAAACCCGGCTGTGGGTCTGGGGAGACACGGCAAAGCGATAAAGTACATCGTCTGCCTCCCGCCTTACATAAGTCAGTGCGTCCAGAGGCAGAGTACCACCAGCTATCTGATAAAAACTTTTATGCGCGTTCTGGTTCATTAGTCCTTCCCATATCTTGGTTAGTTACTTCCCGATTTTGGCGATCGCGCTGGAAATGCTCTTCATAATATTTCCGATAAATCTCGTATTTAAACTTAACCCCATTTTCGTCCTCATCTATCAAGCCGACCCTGAGAAGCTGAAACTTGGCGAAATCATCGTGGCAAGCATTCTCAGCGATCGCCTGGTTACAACAACTCAATAAACTCTTGTTGCCATGTAGGGGCTGAAACTTCTGGTGCAAATAATCTCCAAAAGGACCGGCGATCGTGGTTGCTAGAGACTCGATGTCTGTTACCGTCATTCCTTCCGTACTTATTTTATATAATGCCTGGTTGACTAAAGCGGGATGCCCTCCGATGAGGTTGGTTAGGCGTTCTATATCGTTTTTGCTGAAACTTCTTAAGCCGTATCTGCCCGCCAAATCTCGAACTTGCTCGGGAGTGAAATCTGCCAACTCCACCACCGTTCCCGTGTTTTGCAAGACAGAACCTTTGACTCCCAGTTGGGAGTATGGTTCTGTGGAATAGGCGATCGCTATGCTAGGCCAAACAATTTTTTTGTCGTCAACTTTTTTCATCCGTCGCTCGTACCAAGACCGAAGCAGTTCAAAAAAAGGAGTCTGAGTATCCGTTCCTAACACCCTATCCAAACCATCCAACAACAAAACTGTTGGTTGGTGAATCTGGGAAAAAACAAATTTGTCTAAGTATTGGGTGCAGTTTAAACCAGGGGCTTTGTTTTCGTGCCAATGCTCTCTCAAGTTGGGGGGATCAACCTCATCCACTGACTGGCAAAAGGTCTCGGCGATCGCTTCAGTAAATCTCTGCAACAGCAAACCCAAATCCTCGAAAGCTTCAGGCTCGAAATACTCCCAGTCGTCCAAATCGACGAAGGCCGCGATTTGATTTTCTTGGGTGGCAAAATTCTGTAGCCGCCGCAGAAGGGACGATTTTCCCGTCTGTTGTGGCCCTCGGATTCTAATAAACTGTCTCGTGCCCTCGCTGTTGTTGTTGGCCTTTAGTATCTCCTGACAATGAAAGTCGCTTTCTCTTCTCATGTAGAACCTTGAATCCATTGGGACAACACCCGTTAAAGGTTCGAGAGGGCCTAAGCTCGGTGAAGCCTCCTTGGGTTGGAGCCATTCTCGGGGAATGTCCAACTTTTTCAGCAACCTCCGGTACTGACTCCGGCCCTCTTTTTCTTTTTCCTCTGGAAATAGGGCCTCTCCTATGTTGGTTATGTGTTTCCGCACCGCATCCGCGCTACGGTTGCGGACACCAGCGGCTTTCGCTATTTCCTCATCGCTCATTCCTTCTCTGAGATACAGAAGAACTGCCCCTTGGAGTTGGGTTAGATTCTGGATTTTTTGACCAATTTCCCTCATGCTAGGCCATTGTCTTCCTCGTAAATTCCTGTTGAATAATTTTAACAAAATTTAACATTTCACAAATCTCCGTTTTAAGAAAATTTTTCTGAATTAAGGCAATTATCTTAGTATATTTTTCCATATTTTGTTTTTAAATTCCGTTTTTGTGAGTTTTATGAAAAGTCTTTCTAAAAAACGGTTTAATATCGCTTAAGCCAAACCCATAGTTCACACCCAAGTCACTGTAGCTCAAAAAAACAAGCGATCGCATTGCATAAAATAAATTTTTTATCCTAAAATAAATGTTAGCTATAATTAAGAAAGTAATATGAGTAACAACACGCTAACTAAACCAGAGCAAACTTCAGAAGAGATAGCTCCTAACCGCAGGCAGCTAATTAAGCGCTTTGCAGAGTTAGTTGGTGGTTCCGATAACGCTAAGTGCTGGCTAAATTCACCTCACCCCGCTCTTGGCGATCGCACGCCCAAGTCTTATGAAGATGAAGGTAAGTTGGAAGCAGTTCTAACGTATTTTATCCACGCCATAGAAACAGGGCAGCCCAGTTAAGTCAACATCATAGCATATAAACGAGTGTATCAAGGTAAACAACTAGCTACAGCGATTGACGAACTACCTACTTTATCAGAAACAGGAGTTGTTTTTCGTTTAATACATCTACAATTCCAAAACACTGCTTTATCAGCGATTGGTTCCCTCATAAATGGTGGTAGATACAATATAGCTCAAGAATTTTCTTGTCTCTATACCTCGGACACGCCTATTACTGCCCTTCGAGAAATAAGGATGTTAACGGAAACATCCAGAGAGCTTATTGCCCATAAACAGGAACCACAAATTTTATTGTCTATTGAATACAGCCTTAAAGCCATACTTGATTTGACGAATCCCAATAATCAAGCTGCCTTAGGCACCAATGTAAAAGAGCTTACCGGGGTTTGGTTGCCAATGTATCTCCAAGGTCAAATTGCTCCTACTCAAGAACTGGGGGCAGCAGCACACGATTCCCAAAAGATTGAAGCTTTAAAAGCTCCATCTGCCCATG
Source organism: Cyanobacteriota bacterium (assembly GCA_034189005.1). Lineage (GTDB taxonomy): Bacteria > Cyanobacteriota > Cyanobacteriia > Cyanobacteriales > Microcoleaceae > CALKCV01. The sequence goes on from JAXHVR010000113.1 coordinate 10,516, forward strand.
AGCCTAATGCTTATAACCTCGTGATTTTTCTCGATAGGCTGTCCTCCGGCAGTTTTTTGCAAGTTTACGATAACTCTGGTACCGTAACAGCGCGATTACCGGAGTGATGCTTGCCTCAAATACTCAGACAAACAAGGGACGGTGGACGAAGCAATTAATCCTCATTCTCGGGGGCGAGTTTACTACCAAAATACCACATGGTTTGCCATCTGTCCCGAAAATATCAGTCTTTTGCCAGGTCAACCTTGCCAAGTCGTCGATATTCACCCCCCAACTTTAACCCTAATTGTTAAACCTGTTAATTTTGACTAATTTCGATAAAACCGAAAAGCGATCGCTCTTTCTGGGGCGATCGCTTTTTGCATAGTCTTTTGTTGGGTTGCGCTTCTCGATCGCCCAACCAACGAAAAAGAGCGATCGCTTTTTGTAATAAATAGGACCCAGTAGCAGCGCCACGCGAAACTCAACTCTCGAAGGAGCAACAGTTAAGAAAAAAGAGATTTGGCGTAGCAAACGCTATAAGGATCCTTAGCGTATTCTCCATAACAAGGGATCGGTTCAAACCCTGCCGATTCGTAGAGAGCGATCGCTGCTGGTTGCCGAACTCCAGTCTCAAGGCATAACGACTGATATGCATATTCGGCCGCAAGAGATTCTAACTTTGCCAGGATGAGACGCGAAATACCCCGTCCCCGTGCCGACGGACGCACGAACATACGCTTGATTTCACCTATCCTCGTATCTGGCATGGGGCGCAAGGCACCGCAACCCACCGCTTTCCCTTCCTCCCATGCAACTACGAAAGCTGCACGGGGAATGCTAACATCATCAGGAGCAAACGCAGCAGCACCATCATCGCCATACAACGGACCCAACTCTGTTGATAGTTCTGCAATCAATTGCCCGCAGACATCCTTGTGGGGATTTTCAACGGAAATAGCAATCTTCATTTACGATCTTCCTTGCTATAATGCATTTATGATTTTACAAAAAACCGTGCCACCTTGCATTAGGTTCTAGATCGAGTCTGACGGATTTGAGGTTAATCGGGAAACAGGCATTCCGGCCTGCGTGTTCTACGGGGGAGCGATCGAAGTCACCAGAGAGGATGGGCGGCGATCGCTACAGATGATGGGTGGCGATCGCTGTTAATTCTCCGTATTATCACTGTTTTTGTGTTGCAGGTGTCACTGCTGTTTCCACAAGAGTATTCGATACTAATCTAAATACCTCTGTATGTGGAGACTGGCTCATAATGACTACCGTAATTCGCCCCCAAGGAGACCTGGATTTAAAAAATAGCTCCCTGCTGCAACAGCAATTCGCGCGATCGCTTGCCGAAGAGTCCCTTCGTTGTTGCGCCATTGACTTAGAAGCTGTCAATTTTATCAATAATTTCGGTCTAATGACTTTAATCTCCGTCCGTCACCTCGCCAAGGAAAACGGCTGTCGTTTATATCTGCTGAATTTGAAAGAGTCGGTAAAATATATTATGGAGGTCACAGGAGTCCATAGAGAATTTAAAATTTTAGACGAGGAGGGTTTTAAAAGACTAAAAAAGGCTTATAAAGCGATCGAGTCAAAGCAAAAATAAAAGTAAATCGGAGCCTGCTTAACGATCATTTTTTTTAGGTATCGGAGCAAAAAACATAAGTTAAAAATCGTTTTCCTGCTAGGCTTTTTTTGCATATCTCTAGTTCTCGGTCTTACTCTCGGTTATTTTACTCCGACTAAATGGGGCAACTACTCAAATCAAAATGGAGCCATCGCTATTTACGTTTACAATAGCGGCATCCATACGGATATTCTAGTTCCCGTTAAAACTCCCCTTTGGAATTGGCAAGAACGTCTCGATTTAAGAACCATAACTCCCCAGATGAATTCTAACGAATATCTCGCCTTTGGTTTTGGCGATCGCTCCTATTTCCTCCAAACCTCCCAGGGCGCACCTCCCAAATTATCTACTCTTTTTAACGCTTTATTTTTACCAACGCTTCCAGCAATGCGGGTGCTTGCTTATCGAGATATTCCTCAACATTTTCCCGAAATTAAATGCGTTAAAATATCTAATTTTAATTATTTAAAACTGGTTAATTTCATTAACGATTCTTTTCAGTTAGACCCTCAAAATAATAAAATTATTATCGCAAAATTCCCCAAACGTGGCGGCGGTTTTTATGAAGCCAGGGGCACTTATTCCATATTAAGAGCTTGTAACGATTGGACTGCGGAAGCTTTGAGAACTGCTGGGGTCAATACTCCTGTTTGGTCCGGTCTTTCTTCTGCTATTATGTGGCATTTAAAAAATAATTAATAATTAATAATTAATAATTAATAATTGTTGGACATTCATCCTCTGAATGCGGAATTACCGTTAATACCCGACCCGTCCGCCACCAAATTTTTATTGAAATTCCGCTTTTCCCGACTACTTAGATAGCGCGGTTTAAGCGCTCTTCGCGCTTACTACGAAGGTGGTAATCTGACAAAATATGAGAAATATAGCAATCCTAAATGGATTATGAAAAATTTGGGGGCCAGAAACCCGGTTTCTTTGAGAAACCGGGTTTCTAAAATATCACGAATGATTTAGGCTTGCTATAGTTTAGGATTTTCCTATGAGTCTAATTGCTAGGTGTACAATTACTTATAGCGATTATTGAATCGGTGAAATACACTCATGTCGATCCCCCTAAATCCCCCTTAAAAAGGGGGACTTAGAAAAAAGATGGCTCCCCCCTTTTCAAGGGGGGCAGGGGGGATCGTAAATGTACCTCATAGATTGAAGAATAGCTATAGTTGTTAAGAGGAAAATGAAAGGATGAATGTAATACCAGCGATCGATCTCTTGGAGGGGCGTTGCGTCCGCCTTTATCAAGGTGACTATTCCCAGTCAGAAACTTTTAATGAAAATCCCGTAGATGTGGCCAAACAATGGGCGGACCAAGGAGCCAGTAGGCTCCATTTAGTAGATTTAGATGGGGCCAAAGCAGGCAAGCCAGTCAATCACAAAAGCATTGAGGCCATAGTAAAGGCAGTAGATATTCCAGTACAACTGGGTGGGGGTTTGCGTAACTATGCCTCCGTTGCCAACGTCCTCGCCTTGGGCGTGGAACGAGCAATTTTAGGGACCGTGGCCGTGGAACAACCGGAGTTAGTCGGTCAATTATGCGAGGAATTTCCAGGCCAAATAGTGGTAGGCATCGATGCCAGAAATGGGAAAGTGGCTACGAAAGGTTGGTTGGAAACTTCCGAAGTATTGGCGACGGATTTGGCTCAACGCATGGCCAAATTAGGAGTGGCGGCGATCGTCTATACTGATATTCACCGCGACGGCACTATGGCAGGGCCAAATATTCCGGCTTTGCGAGAGCTTGCCAGTGGGGTTGGTATTGAGGCGATCGCCTCTGGCGGTATCAGTTCTATTACTGACTTGCTCAATCTCCTAGCTCTCGAACCCCTGGGAGTTAAAGCTGCTATCGTGGGTCGTGCTTTATACACTGGAGATATTATCCTAAAGGAAGCCATTCAAGCGGTGGGCAACGGTCGCTGGCAAGATGTACCCCCAGACCTTGGCGGGTCGTCACTTTGCTAATTGTTAATTGTTTTTATTCCCAATTCCCTATTCCCTAAAAAGAATATCGTGACTGAAGAAAACGAAACCTTAGAAATAGCTAAAACAGAATATTATCTTGGCAAAAAAGACTTTGAGTGCGGGCGGTATCGCGAAGCAATTCAGCATTTGGAAACTGCCTGCGCTAATGTCGAGTTAAACTCTCTCTTGGGAGGTGAGGTGCATATATGGTTGGTGACTGCCTACCAGGCGGCGGAAAAACAAGAGGAAGCGATCGCTCTTTGTCGGCGACTAACCCGCCACGCCCGCCTTACCACTCGCCAACAAGCAAAGCGTTTGTTGGTTATCTTGGAGGCACCACAATTAAGGAGTCGCCCGGAGTGGGTGGTTTCTATTCCAGAACTCGATAATTTGGGCGAAAGCGATCCTAAAGACCGCCGGGGCAGCAGTAGCGTTTCAACCGTGAAGTCGCCCCCACCCAAACGCCCGGAGTTGGAGTTTGTGGACCTGTCTGAGGTTGATACTAAGGATAACCAGTTTATTTGGGTGGCTTTAATTGCAACTATCCTCACTGTCGGGGGTTTGATTTGGTTCGGTTAAATAATTAATAATTAATAATTAATAATTAATAATTAATTTTCCGTGCCTAAAAATTGGACGTTACCTTTATTAAAGACCGAGGGCGAATTAATACAGCGCTGTGAGGCGATCGTCAACAAAATCGGTACTTTGCAAGGGCTCGGGATAGAGGAGACTTGCGAAAGTATTAGCAATTCCCACTGACCAATTCCCAATTCCCAAAGTGCTTGAAGATGTTCAAAATAACTATTCGCGGTAATATTAAAGAGGTTGACAATCGGTTATACCTCCAATGCGTCGATGGCAACGAGTTTAAGGCAACTTCCTCCTCAGATTCTCCCCAGGGCAATTTCCTCTGGGAAGTAGTGCCGTCTATAGACCCTCATGGGGTCATTCAATCTTTACAAATAGAAGATTTTGCCGCTGAGGGCGAAGAAGAGTGTTTGATGGTGGGAACAGTTGCTCAAGTTAGAGCCAAAAATTCTTCGGTTCAGTTGAAGATTAAGCGATCGCTTAAAAAAACTTTGCGCCTAACTCTTCTTTCAGCCCCAGATGCCATGAAACCAGGTCAACACTGGCAGGTTCGTTGTATTCGGCAGGGAAAAAGTCTGTTAATTTCGACGGCGCAACAGTTAGAAAAAAACCAAGATACTCCCGAATCATTTTCCGAACCTCTGCCCGTTACTGCTGGAGAAGTTTTTCGCAACGGGGCCTTAGAAGAAAAAAATGCAAAAAACCAAAGCGAATCTGAGTTTTTAGAAGTAGAAAAAAAGGCGATCGCTTCCCTGGCAGCAAAAACAAATTCTGCCCCAGATTCCTGGGAACTAAAAAAGCGTAGGGTTCGAGGAAAATTTATCGAATGGGATGCTTTTAATAAAGCTACTAAAGAGCGATCGAGAATTAAACTACATCCAGACAGAGAAGAAACAAAAGTCTGGAGTTTCGCTCAAACTCCTAAAACAGCCAATATTTCCGAAGAAGATAAGGAACGGTTAATTGTAACTCCATTGGGTGCGGCAAGAAGTATCGGCGCCTCTTGTTTTCAAGTAAAAATTGGCCCTTATGAAGTAGTATTAGATTGCGGCACTAGACCAAAAGGATACGACCCCCTGCCTGCTTTAGATTATCTACAAAACCCAGATTTACTCTTAGTTTCCCACCCCCATCAAGACCACATCGGCGCCGTGCCCGTGTTCCAAGCAAAATGGCCGGCGACTCCGATTATTTGCACTGTCGGTACGCGAGAAATCGCCCATGTAATGCTGACTGATTGTTTGAAAGTTCAACAAAGGGAAGACTTCCCCGAATTGTTCGATAGGAACGATTTAGAACGAACTTTATTTAAAATGGAAACGGCACCAGTGGGGGTAGATTTTGAACCTTTGCCGGGGCTGACGGTCAGGTTTATTAATGCAGGTCATATTTTGGGCGCGGCTTGCATTTATCTTAGATATGAAGAACGTTCTCTTTTATATACGGGTGATTTTCATACAGCCTCCAGTCGCACTACTACTGGTTTGATGCTAAAGGATTTGCCTCCTGCGGATATGTTGATTACTGAATCGACTTATGGTGCCGGTACTCACCCTTCGCGCAAGGCAGAGGAGACTGCTTTGATAGAGGCGATCGCTTCTGTGGTTAGGGCGGGGGGTAATGTTTTGATACCGGCTTTTGCTTTGGGCAGGGCTCAGGAAATTATTCTGGCTATTCGTACCAGCGCTTTATTTCATAGCTTGCAAATTCCGGTTTATGTTGATGGTTTGGTCCGCGCCATCTGCGAGGTTTTTAGAGATAATTTGGATTTATTACCCGGGGCGGTACAAAATTTGGTCAATCAAAATGCGATCGAACCTTTTTTCGACCCTCTGGGCACTCCTCCAATTATTCCTATTGCCCGTCAGAGCGATCGCCCTTTGGCTATGGCAAAACCATCGGTAATTATTGCTTCTTCCGGTATGCTGACTGGCGGTCCTTCTATTTATTATGCTAAGACTTTATTGGAGAGAGAAAATGCGGCTATTTTTATTTCTGGTTACACCGATGAAGAGTCTCCAGGAAGGTTGCTGCAAAATTTGTCAACTGGAGATGAAATTGAGTTAGATGGTACTAAGGTGAGCGTACGGGCCCAAATTCGTCGGTTTAATCTCAGCGCTCATGCGGATAAGATCGGTTTGACTCAGGCGATCGCTAAGGTGGCACCGAGACATCTGATTTTAATTCACGGTTTTGGTAATTCTCTCCACGAATTGGCAGACTCGGGGGAGTTAAAAACCAAGCATTTTATTCATATTCCTGCGGTAGGAGATTCGGTGGAATATGGGGCTATTCCCGAACATATCTCCCAGAAGCAGCTAACAGCTATTGAAATGCCGAATGAGTTTGAGATAACTATGGAGGCAGAGTACGATGGAGCGTGGTTGCGCGTTCCGCAAGAGGTAATAGATAACGACCCTCGCTGGCAGCGTTTGGGGGATATGGGTATTTTGAAGGCTGAGTGGGTGGGGAATAAGTTGTTGCTTAAGGCGGTTACTCAACACAGTCTCCACCGAGAAGTAGTAATGGAAAAAGCGACGGCTAG
>JAXHVR010000114.1:0-13981 GCA_034189005.1 Cyanobacteriota bacterium
TACAAACCGCATAGTTGCTCTCCCACTAACTTCGTAATGCCATAAGGAGAAACCGGTTGGGGACAAATTGACTCTGGAGTGGGGAAAGTTTCCGCATTGCCATAAATAGAAGAAGAAGAAGCATAAACAAACCTTTTAAGTTGCCCAAAATCCTTAGCTGCCTCCAATAAAATTTGAGTAGCATTAATATTACGTTCCGTGTAATGGCGAAAACTTTCCCCCCAACTAGCGCGAACTCCTGCTTGGGCTGCTTGATGATAAACTACATCCACATCCACTAATAGTTTCGACCAATCCAAAGATTGAATATCGCCTTCTATTAATTGAAAGTTGGAATTCTTTTCCAACGAAGAAACATTCTGGCGTTTTAGAGAGGGATCGTAATAATCGTTAAATTGGTCTATGCCTATTACTTTTTTCCCTCGCTGCAAGAGGGCTTCTCCTAGATGAGAACCTATAAATCCTGCGATGCCAGTGACTACAATTTTACTCATTTATCTTACATATTAATAGTTTTGTTCGATCGCTATTTTAAGAGTCACCCCGATTTTTTTTATTTGAGCTTTGCGGAATATTTCCCGTTAATTGCAGAGATTCTAAATCTTGCTTTTGCAAGCCGCCGCGTTCCATTTTATCCAAAATATTACTTAGCTGGAACCAAACTAATAATGCAGTGCCTGCAGTTAATGGAAATGAGAAACCGTAGGCGAACTTTTTGCTAAAACTAAATACTTCCAAACAGGATGATAAAAATATACAAGCACCTAGAGCAATTCCCGTGTAAGGAATTGGCAATGGCTTGCGCATTATAGCAACATTATAAGTTGATTTATTTACAGACCAATCTTTAACTATTTGTTTGATTAAATTTGCTAAGGCGATGCCGCTGGTAAGGCTGATTAATAAACCCGCAACTAATAACAAATATGGAGGTTGAGGCTGATAATACACTAATATTTCCTTAATTAATTTTTATTATGCACCAAAGCATTTGGGATTAAATATTTTCTACAGTTTAAAAAAATATTAATTCCCAAATGCGCGACTCTACTTTAATTTTTAGAAACAGTTATCGGCGCTACCGAAGGTAGAATAGCTGCCGCTCTTTCTGTGGAAAATTCTGTTAGCGCTCCCAAAGCAGCACTAAACAAACGACCTGGTTTTAAGTCTGGTTGAATCAACTTCCAGAGACTTCTTACTTCATCGGTATGAAGGCGATCGTCTTCAATTAAAGCTAACAATAGTTGCCGCCTGAAAAAAGCACCTTCTTCGCTCAACAAAAATTGTAAGCCCAATTGAGCCGTAGGTAGGATATCGAACTTTCTATCGCTTCTAGCAATAGAAATCATATTCTCCAACCGCTGCCACTGGAACTTTCCATCCTTAAACAATACCTCTATCAAACGACGGCGCAAAGCAGGAGATTCCCCGTTCAAAAGGCGCTTTGCCACATAAGGATAAGCTACTTCAACTATTTTAAAATCTGGATTTAAACTCAAAGCCAATCCTTCTTCCGTCACCAAAGAACGGATAATCAAAGCAAACTTAGCCGGCACCCTAAAAGGATAATCGTACATCAATTCGCTGAACTTGTCAGTAATCGTTTTAAAGTTAAAATCCCCGACCTTTTGCCCGATAATATCGGCAAATACCATTTCCAGAGCAGGTATTATGGGCCTGATGTCTGTATCTGGACTTAAAAAGCCCAACTTCACGAAGTCTGCCGCCAATTCTACATAGTCTTTATTAATCAGATGCACCACAGAATCGACCAAAGTTTCCTTGGTTAATTCGTCTAGCTGGTCCATCATGCCAAAATCTATGTAGGCCATGCGTCCGTCTGCCATAGCAAAAAGGTTGCCTGGATGGGGATCCGCGTGGAAAAACCCAAATTCTAGCAACTGGCGCAAACCGCTTGTTACCCCGACATTTATTAAGGAATCAGTATCCAAACCTGCTTCTTCGATGGTTTTGGTACAGTTTAGTTTATAGCCGTTAATCCACTCCAGAGTTAGAACGCAAGTGCTGGTGTAGCGCCAGTAGATACTGGGGATTTTCACGGAAGGATCGTCGGCAAAGTTGGCGGCAAATTTTTCGGCGTTGCGCCCTTCATTGAGATAGTCGATTTCTTCAAATAGCTTAACCCCAAACTCATCCACTATTAGGCTGAGGTCGTGGCCTAAATTTAAGGGCAGCCAAGGTGCCATCCAGCTAGCTGCCCAACGCATTAAATATAGATCGAGACTCAGAATTGGTAGCAAATTGGGTCGTTGGACTTTGACTGCTACTTCTTCGCCGCTGCGCAGGCGGGCAGAATAAACTTGAGCCAAACTAGCTGCTGCTATTGGTTTTGGAGAAATTTCGCTGAATACCTCGTCTATGTTGCGCTCTAATTCTCTTTGAATTATGGCGAGGGCCTGTTGGTTGTTGAATGGTGGCAACCGATCTTGAAGCTTGATTAGTTCTTCTAGGAAGTCTTTGCGAATTAAGTCTGGTCTGGTGGAGAGTGCTTGACCTACTTTAATATAGGTCGGTCCCAGGCGAGTTATGATTTCTCGCAGTTGGGTGGCTCTTTGTGGCGTGTGTTCGATTTCTGGATGTCGCCACCTATCCCAGAGCAAACCGATGATAAAGCCGCCAAAATACCAGATTACTGTTATGGTTCGCCAGATTCCTAGCCAAGGGCGATAGCGGTAATATTTGGCGATCGCTTCTGGATCGTAATTTCGCCTTGCTGAGCTCGATTGATTTATACCCACTCGTTTTGTTTTCCTCTTAAATTTTGTTTTTAACGATCGCGCGTTCGTTTAACGGCCGGGAACAATTTCTAATTTTATTCCTATCTGCCTCTATCTTATTAACGGGCAAGATGCCTCAATTAACAGGCAAGATGCCTTCATTTACAGGCAAGATGCCTCAATTAACAGGCAAGATGCCTCAATTAACAGGCAAGATGCCTGTTCTACATTGACCCGTGGCCCTTAAATTTAACCCGTGCAACGTTTGTCGCAGGTTTGCGGCAATTTTTGGTAAAAGATGCTCGATCCCTAACGACTTACAGTAAAATCTTTATTTTTATTTCTTCAGTATAGTTACAAAACTACATATTCTGCAACAAAAGATTAAAATTCTTTGGTCAAACAATCTTTGAGGCCATGCACGACTTGCTCTTGTTCGAGGTCTGAGAGTTCGGGAAAAATGGGTAACGACAAAACGCGATCGCAAATTCTTTCCACCGCTGGAAATTGACCGGGTCGGTAGCCTAAAGACCGATAAACGGGTTGCAAGTGCAAGGAAACTGGATAGTAAACCATGGAAGCTATGCCTTGTTTTTGCAAACCCTCTGCCACTTCGTCTCTGGGGCGATCGCTTACCTGGATGGTGTATTGATGCCAAACGCAACGCCCCCCAAGAAGTTCTCGCGGTGGAATTACTCCTGGAAGTTCGCTGAGTAATCGATAATAGCGATCGGCTAAAGCCCGACGGCGATCGTTCCAACGGTCGAGAAATGGTAGCTTTACCGAAAGAATAGCCGCTTGGAGGGCATCCAAACGGCTATTAATACCTATTTGTTCCGAGTAGTATTTGCCGGACTGGCCGTGATTTTTGAGCATCCGCACTCGGCTGGCGATCGCTTCATCTTTCGTTACCAAAGCGCCACCATCCCCGAAGGCCCCTAAATTTTTGGTGGGGAAGAAACTAAAGCAACCCGCATGGCCAATCGTCCCCACTTTCTCAGCGGCCCATTCAGCCCCGGCGGCTTGGGCGCAGTCTTCGATAACGATTAAATTGTGGCGGCGGGCGATGGCCATCAAACGGGTCATATCCATCGGCTGGCCGAATATATGCACGGCTATTATGGCTCTGGTTTGAGGAGTAATGGCCTTTTCCAATCCATCCAAATCGAGGTTAAAAGTCTGGGGGTAGATATCCACAAAAACTGGCTTTGCCCCGACGGCACTAATGGTCTCGGCAGTGGCAAAAAAGGTGAAAGGGGTAGTAATGACTTCGTGGCCAGGCCCGACCTCGAAAGCTCGCAAGGCAAGAAAGAGGGCATCGGTGCCGGAGTTGCAGGAGACGCAGTGGGGGGTGTGGAGATAAGCGGCGAACTTTTCCTCGAATTCGTCAACTTTGGAACCGCCAATGTAGCGTCCAGACGCAAGTACCTCAGCGACGGCGGCGTTTACTTCAGTGGCGATCGCCCCATACTGGCGGGTTAGGTCGAGGGGGGGAATTTTCTTCATTTCTGGTAGTAGAAAAAATTTTCATCATCATCAAAGCAAATTTTAGTTTTTAATGCAATAGGGTGCATCTAATATTTGTAAGTAGAAAAAATTTACACCCGCAAACAAGGTCTCCTCGTTCCAACTAACAAAAAATGATCGAACTAACTTTAACTGACTTAGCTTTTGCTTGGGGAGCGATCGCCATAACTATTAGCTTCTCCTTTTGGCAAAGGTTGGGATTAGAATGGCAGCTACTTATTGCCAGTTTTAGAACCATTTTTCAGCTTCTATTTGTCGGATATGTTTTAGCGATAGTTTTTGCGGCTGACCAACCTTTATTCGTGCTAGCAATATTAGGAATAATGCTAACAATTGCTGCCATTGTTGCCAGAAATAGAATTAGTCAAAAAATCCCTAAGCTATTATTTTTAGTTTGGGGTTCGATCTTAACCAGCACCGCTTTAACTATTAGCTATACGAATTTCGCAGTCATAAAACCAGAGGTTTGGTACGAACCGCAATACTTGATACCTTTAGCCGGGATGGTATTAGGAAATTCCATGAACGCGGCGGCAATTTCTGGGGAACGCTTGGTCAGCACTATTAATGCCAGTCCGCTAGAAATTGAAACTTATTTAAGTTTGGGGGCAATGCCAAAACAGGCAGTAGAACAATATCGTAAGGATGCGGTTAAAGCCGGTTTAATTCCGACGATAAATTCGATGATGGTTGTAGGAATAGTAACCTTACCAGGGATTATTACCGGTCAGTTATTAACGGGAGTTAATCCTCTGGTGGCGGCGACATATCAGATTTTAATTATGTTTATGTTGGCTTTAGGCAATTTAACAACTGCGTTGTTAGTTACTGGAGGATTATGCCGACAGTTTTTTAATCGGGAACAGCAGTTACAAAAGTTTTAATTGGTTTTGGGGGTAGCGGACCGCAAGTAGTGTTCTATAACCATAAATCTAGTTCGTAGTAATCGCTTTAGCGATTGATATAGATAAATCGCTAAAGCGATTACTACGAACTGTCACTACGTTCCAAATTCAATCCGGGCAAAATTCTACTCTAAAGCGGATTATGACTGCCAATTTTCAAACCATCTGGATTATAAAGATCCAGAGGAATCCCCCCATTATTACTAATAGCTTCCAGGGCAGTTTGTAAAACCTTAACATGGTTTTGTAATTGCTCTTTGCTCTTCTGATTATTATTCTTGCTTAAAGCAGCAGCAGTATCGCGAAGCTTCTTCACATAATCTGCCGTTAGCTGGACGCTAATCAAATCTTCCGTGACGCTGTACTTACAAACTAAAGGCTTGCCCGCGCAAGTTTTACTTAAATCTCGACGAGCATCTTCCAAACTTTTTTGCTGTAAATATTTAGCTTCTGCTTGGGTTAATAAAACGCTGTAGGAACTAATTAATGGCTTTGTTTTTAGATAAAAACTGGAATTAGTCGGTACGGCTTTAGCCGAATTTAAAGCGTTGCGCCAGGAACTAACTGACTTTTGCCATTCCTCTTGAAGGTCAAAACTTTTACCTTGTTGGGCAAAAGCTAAAGCGCGACTGTAAGCATCTTTACCCTTCTTTTCTAAAGCTTTCTTTTCCTCAGCCGCTTTCAATTTAGCTTCGTATGTAACAGCCAAATTTTGAGCTTCTTGGTAAGCCATTGTCTCGCCAGAAACTCTCGATATTTTCTCTAAAGCATTCTGCCAATCTTCTTCTGCTTTTTCCCATGTTTCTGGAAACTGAGCGATAACTTCTCGGGTTTGGGCTAATTGAGCTTGTTTTTTAGCGGCTGTTAATTTTTCGTTTGCTTCAGCTTCAGCAGTTAATTTTCCTGTAATTCCTGCTAAATATTTGCGGTATCTATCTAATTTGTACTCGGCAAAAGCATAAGCTTCGCTGTCTTCTGGAACCTGTTCTAAAAGAGCGATCGCCTCTTGCCATAAAGATTGCATTTTTACCCAATCTTGCAACGGATGGGGAGGATTTTGGCTCAAATTAGACGCCGTAGCCCCTTTAGCTAAAGACATTCTTATTTTACCAACACTGTCTATTTCTGCTTCATTTTTTGACAGTAAATGCCGCGCTTCGAGATAGCGAACAGACCAGAAAGGAATAGTTTTTAACAACTTAGAAGCCTGGGTTAATTCCTGTTGTGCCAGGGCAGGGGCTTGGGAATATTTAACATTTTCCAGAGCATTTAGAGCGTGCTGGCTTAACTCTTTAGCTGTTTGAAGTTGCTCGCATTTACCGATAACGCAAGGGCGAGTCATTGCATAAAAACTGCCCGCCGCCACTGCTATGCTTAAAATTACGCTTGCTAACTGAAGGGTCGGACTAAAGATTTTTTCTGGGGGTTCGCTTTCTTCTTCTTCCTCGTCTAAATCTTCTACCAATTCATCGGAATTTTCCGCTTCTAGTTTTGTATTAATTAACTCTAAATCCTCCAAATCGAAAGGATTATCTAATTCATCCAGTAAGTCGGCTGTAATCGTAATTGTCTCGCCAGAACTTGTGGATTGACTTTTTTCATTATTATCTATTTCTGGCTTGCTGGAATCAAAAACCGTTCCAGTTAAAAGAGGAACTTTCTTATCGTAAGGATGAAGTTTTCCTTGGGAGTCAAAACTCTCTAAAAGTTCTTCGAGATACTCATCATCAAAGGGGTTATCTAATTCTTCTATCAGTTCTGCAGTAATCTCGATAGTTTGTACGTTAGTAATGGCTCCATCGGCAGAATAAGCAGATAATTCTGAATTATTTTTAGCTAAATTATTAAGATAATCGTGGGGTTCGAGGTCGCTCAAATTAAATTGAGAATAAAAGTTATCTGTTGGCTGTTGTTTAGTAAAAAATGACTGATAAGCGTAGGGATATTTATGTCCCGCCCACTTCAAACAAATTCCTACCTTTTTGGTCGATTCTGGTTTGTTGGCGAGAACGATACGTTGTAAATCGCTAAAAATTGTCTCCTGCTTTAGATTGGCATCTTCGCCATGTTCGCAAGTCACCAGCAAAGTTCCTGCCTTGAAACTGCATTGAATATTGCAGGGAATTTCTTCTAAGCTTGTCGATTCTAAACTCCGCTGCAAATCTCGTTCTAAAAGCTCTACATTACTATCTCTAATTGCTGTTTGCATCTTTTAAAATCCTTAGTTATAACTATTTTAGCTAATGGCTAATAGCTAATCAAACAATTAGCAGTTAGCAATTAGCAATTAACAACAAATTTAACCCAAGCCCAACTCCCGTTTGAGTAAATTAATAGACTCAGTACCGATGTAATTTTCCGAACAAATCAGTTGAGGGGGGCGGATAATGTCTTCTCTGGCAAGTTGAACTGCTGCCTTGACGATTTCAAAACTAGCGCGATCGCACACAATTGTCTTAGCAGACCGAACCATAGCGTTAATTTTGTAAGCTTCCGAGATCTGGGCCGTCATTACCACAATATCGTCCCCTCTGAGGCTGTGGATGATGACTTCGGTCGCCCTAAGAAGGCCAGAACTGAGGCTGACTATACCGAAATAGCTACCCTTTGCTAGTTCTCGAACGATCTCCATTTCCCGACTGTAGTTGTAAATGTCTATGGGTATGACTCGAACGGACTTGGGAGCGGCAATTTCTTCGGCTCGTCCGATAAAATACCGACTCGTAACTACAGTACCAGAGGGGACTTGCTCTATAGTTTCGCTCAATTCTTCCAGAGGTACCAACTGCACTGGAATGTCCAGGGATTTTTCTAACTCCTGGGCCATCAACTTCCCGATACCAATATCGTTAGATGGGGCCGTCACCAGCACTCTAGCACTGCAACGCAACCGCCAATCTATCTCAGCGAGCAACATTTCCCTAGCTTCGTTGAGGGTGCAGCCTTTTGAGAGAAGTTCGTCCAGACTGCTTTTAACAATTTGATTGGCTTCGGGATATTTATCAAAAGTTGTAGATTTAAGCTTGGAACCTCCCTCGTGTCCCAAGGCTTTAACGTAGATCCCCGAACCAGCCTGAGCTTCTACCAGTCCGGTTTCTTCGAGCTGACGGTACACCTTACTGATAGTGTTGCGATGCAGGCCTGTTTGCATGGCTAACTGCCTGGTACTGGGCAATCGATGGCCAGGGGGATATTGTCGCGAGGCGATCGCGAAACGCATTTGATTAAAAAGCTGATTGGATGCCGGAATTTCACTATCTGGCTTAATCTGGAACTGAACCATTAACCCACCTCCAATACTTGGCAATTTCAGATCGACTTCTATGGCCAAGTATTCTTAAGTTTTAATTTTGTTGAATTAGTTTGATGTGACCGATCGCTAATTCACGATAGACAAAAAACTAAACCTAAATATTAAGAAGCCCGATAAAATCAAATCATAGCTTACGAACCAAGCGTTAAGCGGGAGTTACTAGGAGCGAACGCCGGATCTACCTCAGCCCTACCGCGTCGAAACCAGATAGTAGTTAATTTTATATTCCATAATGACAGAGTTAGAAATTAGAACGGCTAGAGTCAAGGTGCCCAACGGCGACTTAGAAATATCCTCTTACTTAGCGGAACCTATAGGAGATGGCCCCTTTCCGGGAGTTGTGGTGATTCAAGAAATATTTGGTGTCAACGACCACATCCGCGATGTTACGGAAAGGATCGCCAAGGAGGGTTATGTGGCGATCGCCCCTGCTATCTACCAACGTCAGGCCCCAGATTTTGAAGTTGGCTACACGGAAGAAGATATCGTCACTGGCCGCAAGTACAAGGTACAAACTAAAGCCTCGGAATTATTAAGCGATGTCCAGTCTGCCCTGGACTACCTCAAAGGTTTATCTTCGGTTAAGGACGACGGTTTTGGCTGTATTGGTTTCTGTTTTGGCGGCCATGTAACTTATTTGGCCGCGACTCTACCCGATATTAAGGCCGCCGCCTCTTTCTACGGGGCGGGCATTGCCACTGGGACTCCTGGGGGCGGCCCCGCAACCATAAATCTTACGCCTAGAATTACTGGGACTATTGATTGTTTTTTTGGCACTGAAGATTCCTTAATTCCCAACGAGCAGACTGAGGAAATAGAGGCAGAATTAAAAAAACATAATATTAAGCATCGAGTATTTCGCTATGCTGCGGGCCACGGTTTCTTTTGCGATCGTCGCGGCAGTTATAATGCCGAAGCTGCTGCCGACTCCTGGACTCGGGTAAAAGAGCTTTTCAAACGAGAACTAAAAGCTGGTTAAATGGAGAAAAATCCCGGCAATTTTAACGGGTGCATCTCAATTTTGAAGAAAGCCAAGAATTTAACGCTTTTCGGTAATGGGTAGTAGGTAATGGGTAATAGGAAAGAAAGCATTTTTACAAATATGAGATGCTCCCAATTTTAACTTCCTTAAAGATGCCAATTTATCTATTTATCTAGCAGCGATCGAAAGTAAGTCGATACCGGAAAATAGATAAATAGGTTCAACAAAGCATTGTTAAAACTAGAAATAATTAGCCAAAATGTTGCCACCGTCAATAATTGAATCTAGCGAGCAGTTGATTAAAGCATATAAATGCTCTGTAAGTCTAATTCCCAACAATGAAATAATAGACATGGAAGGAATATCAATAGTTGGGAGCAACACAGACAGTATTATGTTAAATCCAATATTTATCTCAAATAAAATTCGAGATGAAGCGGATTTAGAAGCGAGATTAAAAACAATTGTCGGACATATTAAAAAAAGCAAGTTTCCGTGGATGGTAATTGTATGCGAAGATTTTTTGCCAGAGGCAATTAAATCTCGCACCAGCGAAATATTTGCTCGATACGAACTGGGATTTTTGCTGAAATTAGCGGGCATGGCAGCAGACAAACTGGTTCCTTATGAAAAACAAATTCCTGAATTAGAATGCAGGCTTATTGAAAACGAAGAAATGGCAATAGCAGCGGGGGAGATTAACGCGATCGCCTATGATTTTCCATTGGATAGCTTTAGCCCGCTTTTCGCAATAGAAGAATACTGGCAAAAAAGGTTATTTGGCTATCTAGGATATGTGGAAGATAAGCCTGTCTGCGTTGGTACGACTTTAGAAAACGACGGTCAATTGTATGTTGTATGGATAGCTACTTTGCCAGAATATCGCAATAAAGGCTATGCTAAAAAAGTAGTATGGCGTTCTCTCCAAACTGCACGGGAGAAGACCGGTCTATCTTCCTCTGTTCTTCATGCTACAGAAGGGGGAGCTTTTGTCTATAAAAAGCTAGGATTTTCTCCAGTGTCATCGTTTCAATGCTTCTACTCCAATAAGTCAGGAAATTAGGGGCCCGTTGGGGTGTCTGTAATAATTGGTTTATTTGGTCCAAGTTGACGAAGGGCTAAATCCGCTATATTAAAGTAACTCAGTATTTTTTTCAATCTTTATGGTTTCTAAATCAACCAGCTCCAAAGCAGCCAACCAGTCCTTTACGATGGAAGACTTCGCCCAAGCCCTAGAAGAACACAGTTACGATTTTAGTAAAGGGCAGGTGGTTAGTGGTAAAGTTCACAGCCACGAATCGGAAGGAGCTTATATTGATATCGGAGGCAAATCTTTAGCTCTGGTTCCGCTGCAAGAAGCTTTTGTGGGAGAAATTGGCGAACTTTCGATCGCATTGCCCTTGGAAGAAGAACGGAATTTCCTCATCGTCCGAGAACAAAATCCAGATGGAGAAATTTTGCTATCCGTGCGCCAGTTAGAAATTAAAAAAATCTGGGACAAATTGACAGAGCAAGAGAAAGAAGGTCAATCTTTCCCAGTACGGGTGACGGGCACGAATAAAGGTGGCGTGACGGTGGATATAGAATCGATGCGCGGTTTTGTGCCGCGATCGCATTTACTCCAAAAGGACAATTTAGAAGAGCTAGTGGGAGAGTTATTGACAGTTAACTTTTTGGAATTAGACCGCGATCGCAATAAAATCGTACTTTCCCAACGTTTGGCTACTCAATCTGCTGGTTTCAGCGAGTTAGAAATAGGTCAATTAGTAGATGGCAAAATATCTAGCATCAAGCCTTTTGGTGTTTTTGTCGATTTAGAGAATGGCATAACAGGCTTGCTCCACATTACCCAAATTAGCCAAAAGCGAGTTGAATCTCTGCCTGATTTGCTTGGTGAAATTAAGTTTGTTAAAGCGATGATTGTTGACTTAGAAGAAGGTCGCAAGCGCATTTCTTTATCAACTCGCGTTTTGGAAAATTACCCTGGAGAAATGCTCGAAAACGTTGACGCAGTAATGGAATCGGCAGAAGCTCGGGCAGAGCGTGCCAGAAAAGGTTTATTGCAGTTGCAGTAAATTATTAGGCGATTCTTGAATTAAGAAATAAGAAATAAGAAACCCGGTTTTTATCAAAAACCGGGTTTCTGGGTTATAGCGTTTTTAAACGATCTGCAAACAAAAATATAGTGCGTTCGCGCGCTCGAAAAATTGTCATAAATCCAGACTGGACCGTCAGCTAAGTAGGTAGGCAAAAATATTTACATAAAATGATTTTTTATTTCCCCGTAGAACAGGCGTCTCGCCTGTTTCCTATGTCCAATGAATTTTGCACGGGTACTTAAAAACGCATTTTTTTACTGTTTGGAGTATCGCTGGTGAAATTGTTTTGCTGGGGTCACTGTCGATCGCGTTAATTGTTGAGAAATTATTATAGAGCATCAAAATGACTAATGTCTTAGGTATAGATGGCGGCGGCACGAAAACTGTCGCTGTATTAATGAACCAGACCGGTCAACTATTGGGGGCGGGAGACGGAGGGCCATCAAATTATCAAAGTGCCGGCATCGAGACTGCCAGATATTCTCTGGAGTGGGCTATTCTGCAAGCCACTCAAAACAATAAAGAACCAGTAAAAGCAATCTGTCTGGGATTAGCCGGCGTGGGGCGACCCGAAGATCTTTCGGTGGTCCGTAATTTATTAGAAGAAGTAATCCACAACACTCCTTCGGTGCCGTGGTCCCTACAACCCAATACTGTTGTAATTTGTAGCGATAGCGCGATCGCCCTTACCGGCGGGGTAGGTCATTCGGCGGGCATTGTCGCTATTGCCGGCACCGGGTCCATAGTTTTCGGTCAAAATAGCCAGGGATTAACTAAGCGATCGGGCGGTTGGGGCTATCTTTTGGGGGACGAAGGTGGCGGTTATAACATTGCCATTCGCGGACTCCAAGCCGCTTTGAGGGCTTACGACGGGCGGGGTCTGCCTACCATCCTGGTAGAAGAATTTCAGCAAGAATTACAGATCGACAGTCTGGAAGATTTAGTCAAACTGGTTTACCGGTCGGGATGGAAGGTTAAGGAAATCGCTGCTTTAACGCCTATCGTAGATCGGGCCGCTGCGAAAGGAGATGCTGTAGCTAATACTATTATTGATGGGGCCGTTGAAGAGTTGGCTTTAGCTACTCGGGCTGTTAGTTCTGCTTTATTTAGCTCCCAGGAAAAATTTGAAATCGTTACTATGGGCGGCATTTGGCACGGCGAAAGCCATCTTCGGGACCGATTCGAGACGAAGATTAAAGCGATCGCTCCTCTAGCTCAAGTAATTTGGCCCCGCCATCAACCGGCCTCTGGAGCGGCACTTCTTGCCTTCGCAGCTTTGGGCCAATATCCGCAACTTTAATTTCCCTTAGCAATGGCGAATTGCTAATTGGCAATATAGCAATCCTAAATGGATTATGAAAAATTTGGGGGCCAGAAACCCGGTTTCTTTGAGAAACCGGGTTTCTAAAATATCACGAACGATCTACGGCTTGCAATATGAAGAAAAACTTGCGGTCTTATTTACCTTTTTTCATCCCTTTATCTTCCTTATCTCCCTTATCTTCCTCCAGGAGTTTCCATTGGATTTATTATCTTCGTTAATTCCTTTAATTTCCTTATTTCCTAGTAATAAAAATCACTAATTAAAGTCTAAAAAAAAACCTGAAAGCCACGAAAAAATTAGTAATAATTCGGTGTAATATGTAAGAATCAAGAAGAAATTTAAGGAGAAAATAGCGATGTTAAAATCTAATCGATGGCTTTCTGGAACTTCCGTAGTCCTAGCCTTAGGAATGACAATGACAGCAGTTGCCCCCACTATAAAAGTTGACCCTGCCCTAGCTCAATACCCTCGACCATCTTACCAGCAGCTAAAAATACCGGCGGGGACTTATATCGCGGTGGAATACGAAAAAGAAAAAATTGTCATCACCCCCGACGAATCTATGTCGGTAAGTCTGAAAGTAAAACAAGACATCAGAAGCGTGCGAGGAACGGTATTAATTCCCCGAGGTAGCGAAATTATTGGGGAACTAAAACCGGCTTATGGAGGTTCGCAATTTATAGCCGAACAAGTAATAGTAAACGATGCGAAAAAATATTCTCTGGATGCTATTTCGAGGGTGATTACGGAAACTCAAAGGATTGACAGAGGGGCCAGTGCGGGGGAAATCTTGAGAGGGGCAGCTATTGGTGGGGCGGCGGCTACGGCTCTTTCTGGTATTTTGGGCGATAAAGCGATCGCTACGGAAGAAATATTGGGCGGGGCGGGCATTGGGGCCATAGCGGGAGCCATATTAGGTCGCAACAAAACGGAAGTCATTGTCATCCGTCCAGAAGAAGACTTGAATTTGAGATTGCGTTCCGATCTAGTAGTGGTTCGCGGCTATTAACATAAAGCAAGTTCGTAGTAATCGCTTTAGCGATTTATCAATATGAATCGCTCAAGCAAGTTCGTAGTAATCGCTTTAGCGATT